>NZ_JBDQQQ010000010.1:0-120740 GCF_039888695.1 Flavobacterium sp. CAU 1735
GTTTTTCTTACTCAATAACTCAAGGAACTTCCCTGTTTTGCGGGTGGCAAAGGTAAATCACTTTTTTATTTCTCGCAAATCTTTTTTGACTTTTTTTCTAACCTTAGTCAATCCCAATCTGCTGTACTCTACTTCAATGAACTCCCTTATTGCGGCTGCAAAACTAGAACCTTTTTCCGGTTTCACAAACTTTATTAAACCTTTTTTTAAATCTTTTTCTTAATGCTCTCATTACAAAGACTTAACAATAACACTTTTTTTAGCTTTATTTGGTGTCTTTGGTGTGATTACGCGGTTTTACTGGGGTTTTCGCATGTTTTATTTCTGAAATACCAGACCTGACAGGTTACAAAAACCCGTCAGGTCATCACAAATTAGTATAATCACCACTTATATATAGGTGCATTTTCTAAAAATAATATCTGATCCGTTGTGAAAAATCGATTATCTGCAAATAAAAAAGCTACTACTATATATAGGTAGTGCTAAATCTCAACCAAAAATTCTTTCAACCAAAAGAATTGATCAAATAAAAAACCGCTTCAGAATTAAAAAAATTTAGCTCCCTCAGTTAATTATCAAAAAACCGAAAGAATTTCTTCAAAAGAAAAGGATACTATTATATAGTACCACAATTTATCAAGTCAAAATTATTTGATCAAAATATCTATATAATAAAAAATACCCGACAGGTTTTTGAAACCTGTCAGGTGTAAAAACAAAAAACCGCAGGAAATCCTGCGGTTTATATTGAACTCCGATGTAATCGGAACAAAAAATCTTAGTTTTTCAAAGCTTCCGCTCCACCAACGATCTCCAGGATCTCGTTCGTAATTGCAGCCTGACGCGCTTTGTTATACGTAAGCTTTAACTGGTTTCTTAAATCCGTTGCATTATCGGTTGCTTTATGCATTGCTGTCATACGCGCTCCGTGTTCTGCGGCGAAAGAATCTCTGATTGCTTTGTATAATTGTGTTTTTAATGATTTTGGAATCAAGGTTAACACAATTTCTTCTTTTGATGGTTCAAAAATATAATCGGATGAAGCCGTTTCTGCACCTTCAATCGGCGCTAATGGTAAAAACTGCTCGGTCACTACAATTTGAGTAGCTGCATTTTTAAACTGGTTGTATACCAACTCAATTTTATCATACTCACCGTTTACAAATTTATCCATTAATGTCGCTGCCAAAGCTCCTACATTTTCGAAAGTCAGCTCATCGAAAATAGCACTTTGGTTGTCCACTACATTATTTACTTTTCGAAGTACATCGTTTCCTTTTTTACCTACAGTAATCACGTCGATTTGTTTACCGGCATATGCGTCGGTAAGACCTTTTACCTGTTTGATTACGTTGGCGTTAAAAGCACCACAAAGTCCTCTGTTTGATGTAATGGCTACGATCAATACTTTATTTACTTCGCGTTGTTCTGCAAATTTTCCAGCAGCATCACCTTCTAACGACGCACTTAAATTTTGTATTAACTCTGTTAATTTTTCGGCATAAGGGCGCATTGCTGTAATTGCATCCTGTGCTTTTTTCAGCTTAGCAGCAGATACCATTTTCATCGCAGATGTAATTTGCATCGTAGATGAAACAGAAGTAATCCTATTACGTATTTCCTTTAAATTTGCCATTTGTCGATTTGAAATAAAACAATCTGAAATCCGAAGTACTCACTCCGGATTTACAGATTATCTAATTATTAATATTTTGCAGAAACTTCTTTAGCTACTTTTTCTAAAACGTCGGTAATTTCGTCTGAGAATTTACCAGCTTTTAAAGCATCAAGAGTATCTTTATGTTTCGCTTTTAAGAATTCTAAATAATCTTTTTCAAATTCTTTTACTTTACTTACCGGAACATTTCTCAATAAGTTTTTCGTTCCAGCATAGATAATTGCAACCTGATCTTCTACTTTGTACGGATCGTTTACCGCTTGTTTCAAGATTTCAACGTTACGTCTACCTTTTTCGATTACGTTTAAAGTAACCGCATCAAGATCCGAACCGAATTTCGCGAATGCTTCTAATTCACGGAACTGTGCCTGGTCTAATTTTAATGTACCAGATACTTTTTTCATCGATTTGATCTGTGCGTTACCTCCTACACGAGATACAGAGATACCAACGTTGATCGCCGGACGAACCCCAGAGTTGAATAAATCGGACTCTAAGAAGATCTGACCATCTGTAATCGAAATTACGTTTGTTGGAATATACGCAGAAACGTCACCCGCTTGTGTTTCGATGATTGGTAACGCTGTTAACGATCCACCACCTTTAACGATTGGACGTAATGATTCTGGTAAGTCATTCATATTTTTAGCGATACTATCGTCAGCAATAACTTTAGCAGCACGCTCTAATAATCTTGAGTGAAGGTAGAAAACGTCTCCAGGATACGCCTCACGTCCTGGTGGACGACGTAATAATAGGGATACCTCACGGTAAGCAACCGCTTGTTTTGATAAATCATCATAAACGATTAACGCCGGACGACCTGTATCACGGAAGTACTCACCGATTGCAGCACCTGCAAATGGAGCATATACCTGCATTGGAGCCGGATCAGAAGCATTTGCTGCTACGATTACCGTATACGCCATTGCTCCTTTTTCTTCTAATGTTTTTGCAATTCCCGCAACTGTTGATGCTTTTTGTCCAACAGCTACATATATACAGAATACTGGTTTTCCAGCATCGTAAAATTCTTTTTGATTTAAGATGGTATCGATACAAACTGTAGTTTTACCAGTCTGACGGTCACCAATAACCAACTCACGTTGTCCACGTCCTACAGGGATCATGGCGTCAATTGATTTGATACCTGTTTGTAACGGTTCTGTTACCGGCTGACGGAAGATTACTCCAGGAGCCTTTCTTTCTAATGGCATCTCATAAAGATCACCACCGATTGGTCCTTTACCATCAATTGGGAAACCTAGTGTATTTACAACACGACCAACCATTTCTTCACCAACTTTTAATGAAGCGATACGTTGTGTTCTTTTTACAGTTGACCCTTCTTTAATTCCAGTAGACGGACCTAATAATACCACACCTACATTATCTTCTTCAAGGTTCAATACAATTGCCTCTAACCCGTTTTCGAATTGTACTAACTCACCGTATTGTGCGTTAGATAAACCATAAACTCGGGCGATACCGTCACCCACCTGAAGAACTGTTCCCACTTCTTCCAGAGTGGCTCCTGATTCAAAACCAGATAATTGTTTCTTTAATATTGCTGAAATTTCAGCAGGCTTAATTTCTGCCATCTTGATTTATAATTTAAACACTTTGCAGTGTGGTAAATATTAATTACTTAGTTCTCTTTTTAATTCTCTTAATCGGTTTGCTATTGAAGCATTGTATTGTTTGTCACCAATTCGCAACACAAATCCTCCTAAAATAGATGGATCTACGGTGTTTACCAAGGTGATGGTTTTATTGGAAAACTCTTTGATTTTCGCTAAAACTTTTGCTTCCAATTCCGGGGTAATAGGAAAAGCAGTCGTTACTTTTGCTGTTTCCACACCGTTCATTTCGTCGAACAAAGCATTATATTGTGACGCTACCTCTGGTAAAATCTCAAATCGTTTGTTTTCTAAAAGTAAGCGGAATAACCCTTTTGTTTCTGACTGTACAGAAGCAAATATTTCTGATAATGCCGAAATCTTAACATCAGCCTTAATTACGGGGCTTGCTAAAAAATTCTTTAACTCTGTGCTTTCCGCAACAGCCGTAACAATCGATTTCATATCGTTGTTTACGGTAGCCGCCTGGCCATTTGAGTTTGCAATATCTAAAATTGCTTTTGCATATCTAATCGCTGCTCTTGCCATAACGATTAATTTAATTTTACTTCATCTAACATTTTCTCAACCAATTTGGTTTGAGTTTCTTTGTTAGCTAGTTCTTCTTTCAATAATTTCTCAGCAATCTCTAATGATAATGACGATACATGGTTTTTCAATTCAACCATCGCAGCGTTCTTTTCGCTAGCAATTGTAGCTTTAGCCTGCTCGATCATTTTGTTACCTTGCACCTGAGCTTCCTCTTTTGCATCGGCAATCATTTTTTCTTTGATTTCACGAGCTTCTTTGATCATAGTATCTCTTTCAGCTCTAGCCTCTGCTAACAATTTTTCATTATCAGCTTTAAGGTTTTGCATTTCTTTCTTCGCATTTTCTGCTGAAGCAATAGCATTTCTAATACCTTCTTCACGAGCCGTGATTGAGTCCATGATTGGTTTCCAGGCAAATTTAACCAAAAGTAAAATTAACACTAATAAGATAAGCGCTTGCCAAAAGAATAAACCGAATGAAAAATCGTTAATTAATTTCTCCATTTTATACTGAATATATTATGATTTAATTTTTTCTTACTAAATAAAACAACACCTGCAACCAACCGTTACAGGTATTGTTTTTCTCTTCTTTATTATTTTCCTAAGATTAAAGCAGCGAATGCTAAACCTTCTAATAAAGCAGCGATAATAATCATCGCTGTTTGAATTTTTCCAGCAGCTTCTGGCTGACGAGCAATAGCGTCCATAGCAGATCCACCGATTTTACCTAAACCTAAACCTGCACCGATTACTACTAAACCAGCTCCGATTAAATTAAGACTTCCCATAAGTATATATTAAAAAATTAAACTTCTAAATTAAATAATTACATTTTCCTCTTCGTGACCGTGCTCATCATGGTGGTGGTCCTGAACCGCCATTCCAATAAATAAAGATGACAACATGGTAAAGATAAACGCTTGTAAGAATGCTACCAAAATTTCAATAACTGAGATAAACAAAGTTAATCCTAAAGAGATTGGCATATCTGCATAAATATTTTTTCCTACGAAGATCATCGCGATCAAACTCATGATTACTACGTGACCTGCTGTAATGTTTGCAAACAAACGGATTAACAACGCAAATGGTTTTGTTAAGGTTCCAAGGATCTCGATTGGCATCAAGATGATTTTCATCGGAACCGGTACACCCGGCATCCAGAAAATGTGACTCCAGTAATCTTTGTTCGCACTGAATTGTGTGATAAAATACGTGAACAATGCCAAACAAACCGTTACTGCAATGTTTCCAGTTACGTTAATTCCAAGTGGTGTCATACCTAAAAGGTTTAACAACCAGATAAAGAAGAATACCGTTAACAGGTAACCCATGTATTTTCTGTATTTTTTCTCTCCAATGTTCGGGATAGCAATTTCGTCACGGATAAAAATAATCAGTGGCTCCAATACTCTTCCGAATCCTGTTGGAATAGCTCCTTTTTTATACGAACGTGCCAAACCTGTAAACATCAAGAATAATACAATTGATGTAAACAACATGGACATTACATTTTTAGTAATTGAAAAATCCAACGGTTTTACGTTAGTTGGATGATGATGCTCGTCGTAGTTGATTGTTCCGGCAGCATCGGTTTTGTAAATTTTACCGTGGTATAATTTATAGAAATTACCGTCTACTTCGGCAACTGCTTCTCCGTGGTGTAATTTTGAAGAAGAGAAAACTTTTAATCCGTTATCCAATAAGATAACCGGTAATGAAAATCCGTAATGCTTTCCTTCTTTCTCATCGGAGAAGAAAACGAAATCATGCGAATCCTGCAAATGGTGTTCAATGTAAGCTGTTACTTTGTCTTTTGGATCCTGAGTTGCGTGCTCGTCTCCATGAGAAGCTTCATTGTGAGCAACCTCTGTTGTTGCATGGGCTTCATGCGTTACTGCTGTTGCTACATGTGTAGTGTCTACTACCGGGTTTGCGAAAGCTATTGAAGACAATAGCCCTGCAAAAGTCGCTAGAATAATTCTGACAGGTTTTTTTGAAATCACCATACCTTATTAAATATCTTAATTTTTACGGTCCTTAAATTTGGTGCAAAGGTACATTTTTAATTAATATTCCAATGTTATTGCTACTCTTTTTTATTCTAATTATTAATTTCAACTACTTCTTTGGCTTATCATTTAATAATCTTGACGTTAAAAACACTTCTAATGCCAAAAAAATAATGAAAATCACAAAAAAGTTTATTTTCTCTATATATACACTCGTTCCTTCCCGCTCCAGTACCGGCATCAGGAAGATATAACTCAGTGCAAATTGAATGCTGATCAATACTAAAAAAACAAAGCCAATCTGCTCCGGTTTGGTTTCTTTTATCCGAATTAAAAAAAGTAATATCGCTAATGAAAGTAGTAGAAAGAAAAGATAAATCCCATAGATAGGATAGTGGAATTCCTGATAGGTTTGAGTAGAAACACCAAACTTAAAAATAAGAATATGCAGTAGTGCTAGAATAGGAACAATTTGAAACAAACGAAAGATTACAGCATATTTTTTCCTGCTCATATTTATTTTATTTATTTAACTGATTTACCTGCCTTATTACATTATATAGCGCTATAAAAACGCCCAGCAGCGTAAGGATTTTTACATACAGATCGTTAGGATTCGGATATTTTTCGTCGAGCCAGTTTCCTAAAAACGCAAAGGCAAAAATAATGATCCCCATCTGAAACGGGATATTAATTAGTGCCAGCCACTTATTACGCGTTTTTCTGTCCTGATCCTGATTCATTTGTTACGGTTGTTGCTTTGGTTGTTTTTCCGGATGTCGCTTCCAGCATCACACAGGTCGCGCTAAAATCGGCTCCTGGTTCTACCGCCAGTTTCCCAACGATTACTTCTCCTTTTATCGATGCCTTTGATTTGATATTCAGAATTTCGGTTACCTCGATCTTTCCATTAAACTTCCCTTCGATATCGGCCGTATTGCATTTAATATCGCCAGTCACACTTCCAGCCGGGCCAATAACAAGCCTTCCTTTCGAATTAAAATTTCCAATCAGATTTCCATCCAATCTAAAATCGGCTTGCGAAACAATATCGCCTGTAATGGTTGTTCCTTCTACTATTCTATTGGTTTTACCTAATAAATCCGTGTAAGACTTTTTCTGTTGTTTTTCAAACATGGTATTATTGCTTTTAAAAATCACAGGGTTTTATTCCTGTGATCTTACTGTTACTTTCTCTAAAAGTTATTTTAGGGTTGCCAGATACGCGTCCAGATTTTTCTTGATCTGAACAACTTTATAATCGTCATTCGAAATCACAAATGCATTTTCGGAAACTTTATAACCTTTAAAATCTTTTAGTACGCTAATCGTGGAAAGCGCTGCTTCTTTACTACTAAAACCGTGAACTATCACAAAACTTTTATCCATCGTATACACATCGTTAGACAAGGTGATACGGTTGCTGTTGCGATCGGTTATATATTTCTTTAATTTTTCGGTTAAGGCTTTGGTTTTCGCATCGTTTGCATTTGGATACGGAACCTGGAATACAATTTTCCAGCTGGATGGATTTTCTTTTCCTAATTCCAGTTTTTCCATTTTCGGAATATCGCTTTTCAGTAAAACTTCTGCTTGTTTGCCTTCTTCCGCATTCGGATAGTTTAAGGCCACAAAGTTCAACGCTTTTTTATATTCTTCCAATCCTTTTAATCGTCCGATTACACTGGCTTTAAGCAATTCGAATTTCGGAACCATTTCTTCTCCGTTGAAATTTTCGATAACCGGATCCAATTGTGCCAGCACATCCTGTAGCTCGTCTTTTTCAAATTGTTTAAACAGTTTGTTATACACTTCTTCCGGGCTTCCCGCTATGGTTCCTTCCGAAATATTGTTTAACAAAATCTGCGCATAACGGCTATCCGGATATTCAGCAATGATCTGTTGTTTCATGATCGCTGCTTTGGCCGGATCGATGATTTCGTAAATTTTAAAAAGATTGTATTTGGCCGGTAATACCAATCGTTCTTCCGGTTTGTTTACCAGTAGTTTTTCCAATCGGGATGCCGCCAGTTTGTATTCTTTAAATTTTTCTTTATAAATCGTTCCCAGTTGGAAATAGGCAAAATTGCGATCTTTCGCCAAACTGTCCAGTACTTTCTGATCGGTTGGCAATTGTTTAATATAGTAATCCGGAGTAAAACGTTCGTCCTCGGCTTGGGTTTTCGGGTTTTCATCAACCGCAGCTACCGCATCCGGATTTTCATTTGCTTTATCAATAATGGTTTGTGTCGACCAACGCCAGTTGTCTTTTAGCGGTCGGTTCCCCCATTTCTTTTTAAATTCCGTTCTACCAAAAGCTACCGTAGCCTGGTTATAAAAATAGAAGGTGCTTCCCCCTGTAAAACTTCCGGCATTTGTAGGTGCTCCCGACTGTTTAGGCGTAGTCTCTTCCGAAGGTGGTGCCTGACGGGATTGCATCATTTCGCTTTTTGTAGTAGCATTCGATCCTACAGCTGGTGCTCCCGGATCGGAAAAACCGCTGTTTTCGGCCATTGTTTTTAGCTTCTCTGCTTCAAGGGCTTTTTTCGCTTCTTCGATTTTTAGTTTTGCGATGTATTCTTCGTAGTAATTACGTTGTTCGTTTGGTCCTAATCCGGATACATATAAGATACTATCGTTTACTCTGGCAATGCCTTCATATTTGATCACATCGTTCAGGTTTTCCCTTTTCTTTTTGATCGCGATAAATTCACGGGTTTTCGGGTTTAATTTAGACATCGTACTGTCGTAATATTGTCCCGCTGTTAAATATTTGGCATCATCAAAATTGATCTCTGCCAGGTTGCGGTAATTGGACGCTACCAAATAATTATCCTGCGACATCGAACGCAGGGATTTGTTGTAGTATTTCTTCGCCTGACGTTTGTTACCTTGTTTATCATAGAACAAAGCCACCTGATGATTGATCACATCCAAAAACGGACGGTTCTCGCGATCTTCCGCCAGTTTGTTGAATTTTTTCAGGAAAGCCAGCGTATCGCCTTTTTTATAATCGAATTGTTGTGCTTGTTTGGCATGCGCCTGAATAACATAACGACGTGGCGATTTTCGGTTCATATCGATAACCGACTGGAACGAAGCATACGCACTATCCGGGTAATTCATACTTTCGTATAACTGACCGATAATAAAATGATAACGGGCTTTTTCTTCGTTATGCTTGGTCAGGTCTTTCGCTAATTTTAAATTTACCAAAGCACTATCAATAGAACCAAGGTTCACATACGCCTGTCCTAAAATAGCATTCGCATCGGCTTGTACCTGTCCTTTAATTTTCTGATCTTCTAAAAGTTTCTTCAGATTTTTAATCGCCAGAACTTCATTCTCCAAACGGATATTGGTTTTTTCCCGCCATACTTTGGCTTCGTAAATTTTATCGCTGTTGGAATATTTATACAAAATATAATTAAACGCTTCCAATGCCGGAATAAAGCGATTGTCGTAATAACGCGCTTTTCCTAACAATAAATGCGCTTCATCCATCTGCGGATTTTTTTCACCGCCTTCAATATACATGGAGTGTTTCTGAATCGCTTTGATCGCTTTGGTTTCTGCTCTCTCGAAATTGGCATTTTTTGTCTGACCGGGTAGAGTTCCGGCATCGATATCCTGCATTCGTTCTACAGGTAGAATTTCCCAAAAGTTGTCCTTATAAGTCCCTTTTAGTTCTTCCACTCCTTTATCGAAAGCAACGCCTCCGTTGTATAGTATGTTATATTCGGCTGTAACAGCGTGGTAGTTTCGTCTTACAAATGAGTTTTTCTTTGTGGAACATGCCAGCAAAAAAAGAACGAGCCCTACGCTTAAGGCGTATTTAAACAGATTGGTTTTCAATATAAAAACGTTTTTAGTTCTTTAACTTCCAATTTCTTTTTTTAGTATAAAGAGAGGTAAAAATACGTTTCTTTTTGATATGGGAAAAATTTGTTTCCAAAAAAACAATATCCCTCTTGTGGGAGGGATAGCATTTTATACAGCAAAAAATGTTTCGAGCTCTTGTAAGGTTTCTTCGTTTGTATGAATATCTTTTACAATTCTGCCTTTTTCCAAAGCTACAATACGGTTACTAACTTCAATGGTATGTAACAAATCGTGACTGGAAACCAATACGGTTACCTCCGGATTATCGGCTAGTTTTTTAATAATGTTCTTTAACCGGATCTGCGTTGTCGGATCGAGGTTGGCAAACGGTTCATCAAGAATGATCACTTCCGGATTACCAATTAATGTAGCGATAATACCTACTTTTTTCTGGTTTCCTTTCGAAAGGTCGCGCAGGTATTTTTTATTATTCAGGATTTCTCCGTTAAAAAAGTCTTCGTGTTCGCGTAACAAAGCGTCCACATCGGCTTTATTTTGTCCGCGTAATTCTCCGATAAAATAAAAATACTCTTCCGGTGTCAGGTAACCGATCAGGAAACTTTCGTCCAGGAAAGCCGCGGTAAACGGTTTCCAGTTTTCACTTAGGTTAATCTGTACGTTATTACTAATAATATGTCCGGTAGATGGTTGAATAAGATCCAATAACAGGCTGAAAAAAGTGGTTTTTCCCGCTCCGTTATTCCCTACTAATCCAAAGCTTTCTCCTTTTTTAATTTCAAGGTTTTCTATATTTAATACGGTGGTTCCGTTATAGGTTTTCGACAGGTTGGTGACTTGTATCATATATATGTCTTTTTAAAAGTATCGTTAGTTTTTTTGTTTGTATGCCTCCAGCGTTTTGTATTTTTCGCTTTTGTAGGTTTTTTCGATTATCGTAAATACTTTATTACGAAATGCAAATCCAATAACGCCCGCTCCGGCCACCAGTACAAATCCAAAGTTTGCACCTAAAGTATAATATCCGATTCCGTATAATAAAAGTGGTAATACAATTTTAGGAAGTGCCAGTAATAGTGTTTTCACATTAAAAGCTTGTCGGTCGCCAAAGGCATTTTTACTCGACGACAGGTCAATTGGTGTTTTGATATATGCACCTGCCCAAAGTACGATATGTGCATTCACACCCATATTATAAATCGCACCTACCAATATCGCCAGATAAACATCCACTCCAAAATACAGGTAGAAGCTTGCCAACAATGTCGAGATAACGGTTGCCATAACCATTAACCACCATTTTGAATTCAAATAATCCCGGTATTTTATGTTCTGACTCATCATTAGCGGATAGTAAGCACTGTCCCAACTCGGCACAAATTGTCCGAAGTTTAACAGGAAACCTCCGGTTACAAATATTGCGGCAAATATTTTCCAAAGTGGCGCCTGATAGGCTTCAATACTGTCCGTAAAAAATAACAACCCGTAAAACAAAAACAGTATACTCATTCCGATGGTTGTACGGGAACGTTTGTTTCGTTTTAAAAGTCGGATGTCGTTTTTAAGGAAGGTTCCCAAAGTCCCAAACTGGTTTAACCAGGTTAGCTCTTCCGTTTTGGCGATTTCGTGTTTTGTTGCCAATCCGGCATCGAGGTACAGGTTCTTTTTAAAAAAACGGAAGGTTACACTATATAATCCTACGAAAAGTGCCAATGGAACGATGATCAGCCATGGCGTTTCATAAAGTGCCGAAAAATAGCGTCCGGTGTAAAGCGTCAAATCAAAAAAGGAATAATACTGCGACACACCTATCAATCCGACTAATGCACCGATACCATATAACAGATAGTCATTTTTGTTGATCAATATGTTTAGATAATTGATTGCAAAAACGGTTAGCAACATACTAATCAACCAGCTCATTACGCCTAGCGGTGCAAATCCTTCCACCATCAATACTACCGAAAACGGAATAAAGAAAAACAGATGCGTTACATTAAAAAAGGACAGTAACGTTTTTCCCAACGCATAATTGACAATGCTATTTTTTCGGATGTTGATAAACAACAGCGGTTTGATATTCATAACCGGTGCTTTCTGTAAAAAGAAGCGGATTAAAATATCGGCGAAAAAATAATAGATCAAAAACGTCGTGATGGTCGGAAACGGTTTTAAGTTGTTTTCTTCGAGGATGTAGTACGAACCTGCACCCAACAATAAAAACAAGGCAATAAAATACAATCCCGCTAAAATCATAAAAATCTTAAGAACCATATTCGACCCAAACGAAGCCGATCGGACAAAAGATTTCCATTCCAGAGTAATGAAGTGTTTTAACATGAAAATTTGGTGGTTTTAGTTAAAGGTTAGATGCAGCTTCTCAGCATTTGTTACAAATTATTTTACAAACTGATGGTTTTTAACAATTCGAGCCATTTCCTGGTCAATTAACGTCGGCATTTTTACGATTCGTACATATTCTAAAAACCCAAGTGGTACCGCAATGATCGTAAAAATCACAACCTGCCAGTGTCCGTAGGTTCCGTTTACGGCCATTTTAAATAGAAAATTCAGACTGTTTCCAAACAGCATTACCGGAAGCATAATGTATATGTTTCGTATAATATCGTGTAGCAACCACTTTTTTTCGGTGACTTTTTGCTGGCGACGGATTTTCCGATACCATTGATAACCGGCTATAATCTCAATGATTCCCATTATACCAAACAAAGCCAGAATGATGTAATTATTATAACTGCTCAATAGTAAGGTTCGGTATAAGACGCCCGTCATAATAAGCATCAATATTATTTTCGGAAACCGGAAAAACGTTGCAAATTCACGAAAGATTTTTCCCCAGTAATATTTTGAAAGTGCTGCCTGACGTTCTTCTACTATGGTCGTAAATCCGAAAACGCCGAATTTTTTAAATTCAATCGCTAAGGCATCTTCAAAGGAAAGGTTTGGGTTAACGCCCCATTGTGCCTCTATCGCATTAGCTAGATGATCGACCAACTCGGTTTGCAAATCGTAATACGGAACAAAATGTTTGTCGGTAAAAGCATAGAGTTTTTCAATTTCAGCTGTATCGATAAGTCGGTTTGGTATGCTATTCTGCTGCATCTTTTATCTTTTATCTTTTATCTTTTATCTTTTATCTTTTATCTTTTATCTTTTATCTTTTATCTTTTATCTTTTTATTTATTATAATTCAAGATTCGGTTTTACCAATGCCTGCATATTCCGGATAAATGCTTCCAGTTCGGCCAGTCGGTTTATCGTTTCTTTTTCGCCGCTTTCGGTGAGTTTGTAATACTTCCGCAGTCGGTTGCCGGCTTTTTCCATTTCGACATCCAAAAAACCTTCGGCTTCCAGTTTGTGTAAAGCCGGATAAAGTGCTCCTTCGGTCACATTTAGCTCGCCATCGGTTAGCTGCTTTACTTTTTGGGTAATCTCATAGCCGTACATCCGTCCGTTTTCTTCTAACAACCTCATAATGATCGTTGTAAGGCTTCCTTTATACAATTGCGAATTTTTCATCTTCTTTTAAAATGTAAACAAATATATACATAAGTTATTTATGCATCTGTATTTGATGTATTATTTTTTGTGATAAGATTTACGAAAAGGACTAAGGTTTAGTACATTTGTAGCAAACAAACATACCATGTCAACATTTCACGCATTAACAGTAAAAGAAGTCCGAAGAGAGACTGCAAAAGCCGTTTCGGTTTCTTTTGAGGTTCCGGAATCTTTACAGCCCGAATACCAATTTATAGCAGGTCAGTATCTTAACTTAAAATATTCCCCGGACGGAAAAGAGATCCGCAGGGCCTATTCGATCTGTTCTTCGCCGAACAGCGGTGAATTGCGAATTGCAGTTAAAGCGGTTTCTGATGGTTTCTTTTCGACCTATGCCAATGAAAAATTAAAAGCCGGTGATACGATCGAGGTTGGCGTTCCGGAAGGAAAATTCACGTTCGAACCGAAAGCCGACAATCAGCGTAGTTATGCCGCTTTTGCAGCCGGTAGTGGTATTACACCAATAATGGCTATTATTCTTTCGGTTTTGGAAAACGAACCAAACAGTACTTTTGTTTTGGTTTATGGAAATAAATCGCCGGAAGACACCATTTTCTATAAAAAATTACACGATTTACAACTACAATATGTAGGCCGCTTTTTTGTACACTATGTGTTTAGTCAGGCGCGTGCGGAAGATTCACTTTTTGGCCGTATCGAACGATCGACGGTGAATTTTGTAATCAAAAACAAACATGCTTCGTTGTCGTTTGCCAAATATTATTTGTGCGGACCGGAGGAAATGATTGCTACCGTAAGTACTGTTTTAAAAGAAAACAACGTAGCGGAAAAAGATATCAAATTTGAGCTTTTTACGACATCCTCCAACGAAACCAAAATTGAAAAAACCTTGGGCGGACATACCAAAATTACCGTTTTGGTAGACGATGAAGAAACCACGTTTGAAATGGCGCAGAAACAAACGATTCTGGAAGCCGCTTTAAAACAAGGTGTTGATGCTCCGTATTCCTGTCAGGGCGGAATTTGCAGCAGTTGTTTGGCCCGAATCACGAGTGGATCGGCTGAAATGAAAAAGAATTCCATTCTGACCGATCGCGAAATCGCCGAAGGATTAATCCTGACGTGTCAGGCGCATCCGACTTCCGATGAAATTTATATCGATTACGACGATGTATAATATAACAAAAGCCTTTCGAATGAAAGGCTTTTTTATTTGAGAACTGCTTAAATACCTGTCAGGTTTTTGAAACCTGACAGGTATAAACAGGTTATATTTGCTTTTGACACCTGACCGGTTTTTAAAACGGGTCAGGTGTAGCAACGTTTATACTATTGATTCTATTTTCGCGATAATCTGTTCCGGATGTATCGTACGCATGGCATCTTCGTAACCTTCTACCAATTTATTTCCATAGACTGAGGTTGGTAATAACGGGTATTTTTCCCGATCGGGAAGCACCGAATTTTCCAATGGTTGGTTAAACGGTGTAAATCCGGCATAGGGATGCGTCGCGCCCCATATCGTAACCACCTTAACACCTAACATGGCTGCAATATGTCCGTTTCCGGAATCCATACTGACCATAAGATCCAGGTTGCTGATTACTTCCATTTCCTGTGGCAATTTTAATTTTCCGGCAATCACCACAATCGCGGGATTTCCATTTTGCATGGCCTGCAATTGCTCCACTTCATCCTGTCCGCCTCCAAAAAGAAATAGCTTATAATTTGATTTTTTAGCCAGTTCGTCCACTACCTGTTGCATCAAATCCAACGGATACATTTTGGTATCATATTGTGCGAATGGCGCAATTCCGATCCATTTTTCCTGTTTTGATCCGGTAACCTGTAAAGTCGTTTCACTTAAGATGGCTTTTGGTGGAAAAACCGGATGATTCAAGTCGATCGGGAATCCTAATTTTTTAAAAGCCAGAGCATGACGTTCAAATGTGGACAATAAGGGTTGGAATATTTTGTTTTCGGCTCGGGTTAAGGCTTCTTTTTCTTTTCGGCCTTTGTCCATATACACGACCTTTTTTCCGATCAGTCCGAATAATTTCCGGATAACTTTTGATCGGATGGCATTGTGTAAATCGGCCACAGCATCGGCTTTTAAATTTCTCAGATCCCAGAAAAGGCGTAGTAAACCCTTTGGTCCTTTATGCCTGCCGTGTAAATCGACATCAAAAAAAACCACATTGGGAATTCCGCTAAAAAATGGTTTAAAAAACGGACGGGATACAACCGTAATCTTTACATCGGGATATTGTGAAACAAAAGCGCGCAATACCGGTGCAACCATTGCCACATCGCCCATTGCCGACAGTCGTATTACTAAAATATGTTTGATCTTAGACATGTTGTCCGATGGCTACTTTTTATTTTGATATAATACCGGGTTTAATTCCTCGTCATTATACATCTTCATCTGTTTGTACACTTTCATGTATTTATCACCATTCGCGATATCGGTAAGCAAATCGTCGATCGCTGTCGTCAAATCTTTTTTCTGTTCCAACAATACATTTAGTTTCTCCTGGCACTTTGCACGGTGTTCTGCCGTAGCTTCCATACGATTCGCTTCTTCGTTCATGTGATAAATTTTCAAAGCCAGAATAGACAAACGGTCGATCGCCCAAGCCGGGCTTTCCGAGTTGATTTTTGCGGTTGGTTTTACCGTAACATCAGCATATTTCTGAAGAAAATAACTATCGATATATTCCACCATATCCGTACGCTCCTGATTTGATGCGTCGATTCTTCTTTTTAAAACCAAAGCCGCTTCCGGATTGATCTGCGGATCCCGTATAATGTCTTCAAAATGCCATTGTACCGTATCGATCCAGTTTTTCAGATACAACAGGTGCTCAATCTGATCTTTTGGATACGGATTGTTAATCGGTTGATCTACATTATCATATTGATGATAATCGTTGATACTTTCCTCGAAAATGGAGAAGGCAAATTGTGAAAACATAGTTTAAATTTTATTTACAAATATAGTTTTTATACTTTTATCCTACTAATACAAATTTTATCCCGAAAATGCATATCCATTATATCTCTGAAAACAACAGTATTCTTAATCATTTCCTATCACAAATCCGCGATGTTACGATCCAGAAAGACAGTATGCGTTTTCGTAAAAATATCGAACGAATCGGTGAAGTGATGGCGTATGAATTGAGTAAGATTCTGACCTATAAAGAGATTGATGTACAGACGCCATTAGGTATCAAAAAAACAACCGCTTTGGAAGATAATGTGGTGTTGTGTTCTATTTTAAGAGCCGGATTGGCATTGCACACCGGTTTTATGAATTTCTTTGACGATGCCGAAAACGGTTTTGTTTCGGCCATGCGTTTTCACCCGAATAACGATGATTATTTCGAAATCAAAGTGGAATATCAGGCGGCTCCGTCGTTTGAAAACAAAAACCTGATTCTGATCGATCCGATGCTGGCAACAGGACAATCACTGGTAGCAGTTTTCCAAAAACTGATGTCGGAAGAAACACCAAAAGAAATCCATATTGCTGTTGTAATCGCTACTCCGGAAGGAATCGAATACCTCGAAAAAAACCTGCCAAACAACTGTCACCTTTGGGTAGCCGCTCTGGACGAAGGTTTGAATGCTAAAAATTATATCGTTCCGGGATTGGGTGATGCCGGCGATTTGGCTTACGGTAGTAAATTATAGTACCTGCGCGAAAAAGATAAAAAAGCTGATCACAATCAGGGAATACATCACACTTTCCCGCACCCATTTATTGTCCAGACTTTCGATAAAATTGGTTCCCATTACCGCTAACGGAAAAAAGGTAAAGGCCAGGAAACTATTGTTTTTACTGGCTGAAAGGACATAAATTCCAACACCTAATACAAAAGAAAACAATACTTTTTTGTAGGACGACTGCATGTTTAACGGTCGGTTGGATAATGCCAGTAATTGTGTCACAAAAAACAATACTGCTATCGATGAGAAAATGGCCAGCGCGATATTCTGATAGATATTTTCAAAGTAGGTAAAATCAAAACTGATATAGGCTTTATCCAATACAATAAATAAAAGATCCCGCTCTCCGGCGATAACCGCCAATGTAAACAAAATACCTACCGTAAAAAGCGCTATAAACGGAATAATCCAGTTTCGGTAATCCCGCGATACGTGAAATACAATCGATACAAATACCAATACGATAAAAAGGATACTCCAGAAGTGAAATAGCGTCGCTACAAAAATCCACAGCGAAGCATCGAAGATTTTTTCTTTGGGTGTTATTAGTGACTGTAAGGATATTAATCGTCTGAGTGACAGCAGTATAAAAAAGTTAGCCAGGATAATATTAGTGTTTACCAAAACCGATGGAAACAGGATATGGAACAACAAAAACAAGAAGGGTGCATAACTGTTGTCCTTGCTCAATCCGTTTCTTTTGGTAACGAAACGAACCAAAAACAATGACCCCGTTAATACTACTAACAAGCCTATTTTTTGTACTACCGTGGTATAATATTCGGTCCACTCCGGGTATTGGGTTAGGTATAAAAAGTAAAATAAAACCAGTAATAAACTAATTATCGCATAATTTAACGGTCTAGATTTATTAAAAAGGCTTGCTATCATGTAGATATTTTATATTTTTGTGACTGTAAATATAATACTTAAACAAAAATGAAAGCATTTTTTGAAGGAATACAGTACTTATTCGTAGACATACTATTCGCCCCTATGGATTTGATGCGAAAATTGGAATTATCAAACTGGTGGGCTGCGAATCTTTTAAACTGGATTTTCATCATCATCTGTTGTGGTGCTACTTACTACTGGATTAAAGAGTTAAAGAAACACAAAGATAGCGGAGAGGATAGTCAAGATACTACAGCCCACTCGTTTTTAAAATAATATTAGAGGTCGAAACCGATATCTTTTCTAAAATACATCTTATCAAAATTTAGTTTATCTATATTTTGATAAGATTTTTTTATGGCTTCCTGAAACGTATCCCCATAGGACGTTACAGCCAAAACACGACCACCATTGGTAACCACCTGATCATTTTGTAAGGTTGTACCGGCATGAAAAACGATGGATCCGTCTACTTGTTCCAATCCGGAAATGGCCTTTCCTTTTTCATAGTCTTCCGGATAGCCACCCGAAACCACCATAATGGTCGTCGCGCTTCTCGGATCGATTTCCAATTCCACCTGATCCAGTGTTTGTGTTGCAACTGCTTTGAAAAGGCTTACCAAATCGGATTTCAAACGCGGCATTACCACTTCTGTTTCCGGATCGCCCATACGAACGTTATATTCGATTACAAACGGTTCGTTTCCAACTTTGATCAAACCGATAAATACAAATCCTTTATACGGAATTCCGTCTTTTTGCAATCCGTCGATTGTTGGTTTTACAATACGACTTTCTATTTTTTCCATCAAAACAGCATCGGCAAACGGTACCGGCGAAACGGCTCCCATTCCTCCGGTGTTTAATCCGGTGTCGCCTTCTCCAATTCGTTTGTAGTCTTTTGCTGTTGGTAATATTTTATAGTTCTTCCCGTCGGTCAATACGAAACAGCTCAATTCGATTCCGTCCAAAAATTCTTCGATGACAACTTTCGCGCTGGCACTTCCAAATTTTTCGTTTACCAACATGTTTCGCAATTCGGCTTGTGCTTCGGCCAAATCCTGAATGATCAAAACTCCTTTTCCGGCAGCCAGTCCATCTGCTTTTAAAACGTACGGTGGTTGTAACGTGGTTAAGAATTGACATCCGGCTTCTACGGTATCTTTTGTAAAACTGTCGTAAGCAGCCGTTGGGATATTGTGTTTTACCAAAAATTCTTTGGCGAATTCTTTACTTCCTTCTAATTGTGCTCCAATTTTTGACGGGCCAATTACCGGAATGTCTTTTAATACCACATCCTGTTGAAAATAGTCGAAAATCCCTTTTACCAACGGGTCTTCCGGTCCTACCACAACCATATCCACTTTTTCGGTCAACACCAGGTTTTTAACCGCTTCAAAATCGTTTGGATTGATGTTTACGTTTTCGGCTATCGCTGCAGTACCTGCATTTCCAGGCGCTACCAGTAGTTTTGAACAGTGTTCGCTTTGTAGCATTTTCCAGGCTAAAGCATGTTCTCTTCCGCCGGATCCTAATAATAAAATTGTCATTTGTTGTGTTGTTTTTTGAAACGTCAAAAATACTCCGTTTTGAATGGATATTATAATTTTAATGCTAAAAAGTTTATCCCACTATAGGCTGCTTCGTTTGTTTTTCTAACTTTGACTAAAATTGACACCCGTGTTCCGACTATTCGATTTCTCTTTAAAAATCAGTGGTTTCCCAATGAAGGAAGCACAATCGGAATTTGAATCCATTCGCGCTGTTCCGGAAAAAGACTACCCGGATTATATCGCTGTTAAACAAAAGGAAATCGCGACATTCCATCTGGAAAACAATTCTTTTTACCAAAAATTGGTCGGAAAAAAAACGTTCGACAACTGGTCAGATTTACCGGTACTGACTAAAAAAGATTTGCAACAACCCTTGGAAAACCGCCTTTCTAAAGGTTATACCGGTTCCAATACGTTTGTAAATAAAACCTCCGGTTCCAGTGGCGATCCGTTTATTTTTGCAAAAGATAAATATGTACATGCGCTAACCTGGGCGTCCTATTTTTATCGTTTTGGTTGGTATGGTATCGATTTTAACACGTCCTATCAGGCTCGTTTTTATGGCATTCCATTGGACAAAGCAGGCTATTATAAAGAGCGTTTAAAAGATTATTTAGGCAACCGCTATCGCTTTCCGATTTTTGATTTATCCGACGGTTTTCTGGAACAGGTTTTAGATAAATTCAAAAAACAAAAGTTCGATTATATCAACGGTTATACCAGTTCTATTGTTTTGTTTGCCAAATTTTTAAAAGCCCGGAATATCGTACTTAAAACCGTTTGCCCGACTTTAAAGGTTTGTATGGTCACTTCGGAGATGCTTTTTGAAGATGATAAAATTTTACTGGAAACGCAGTTTGGGATCCCTATTGTAAACGAATATGGTGCTTCCGAATTGGATCTGATCGCCTTTCAAAATCCTGAAGGGGAATGGCAGGTCAATACCGAAACGCTATTTGTAGAAATCCTCGACGAAGAGAATCGGCCGCTTCCCTACGGACAGGAAGGCCGCATTGTGATTACGTCTTTATACAATAAAGCACATCCTTTTATTCGCTATGATATTGGTGATATCGGCGCATTGGACGAATCGAGTACGGCTAAAAAAACAATTTTAAAAAAACTAACGGGACGTACGAATGATGTGGCCGTTTTGCCAAGTGGTAAAAAAGCGCCGGGACTTACGTTTTATTATATCACCAAAAGTATTATCGAAGACGACGGTAATGTAAAGGAATTTATCATCAAACAAATTCAGCGGGATACTTTTGAAATCGATTATGTGAGTGATTTCGAATTAACAGCGGATCAAATTCAAAAAATTGAAGCCGCTATTGCACTGTATCTGGAAACCGGACTTACTTTTATTTTTAATCGGAAAACAACTTTATCCCGAACCAACAGAGGGAAGTTGAAACAATTCCAGTCGTTGTTATAATTTCTCTATAAAACGGGGTTTTATCAGCAATTGTGTAAACAAAAATCCAATCATACAAAAGAAGGCACCGATATTGCTTTTTCCATGAAAATCGCGGTAGATACGGTAATTGTGTTGTAACAAACTTCGTTTTGACGCCGAAATAGAGTCTTTTCGGATTCGGTATAATGCCAGACTTTCCGGAACGGGTTGTGCGGTTTTTATCTGTTTTAAAATAGTTAGCCAGACAATCCAGTCCTGGCGTTTTCTGAAGGATGCTATCGGAATTTTTCCGAAATAATCCGTATCGTATATTCCGGTCAGGTTTCCTATAAAATTACAAAAGAACAATTGGCGGTAACTGAGTCGTAGTGGTGCTTTGATTCTTTTCTGTAAGGAGTCTCCATTTTCGTCGATACAATCGTAAAATGAAAAAGTAAAAGGCAGTTTGTTTTGGGCTAAAAAAGCGAGTTGCTTTTCCAGTTTTTCCGGTTTCCATAAATCATCGGCATCCAAAAAAGCAATATACCGACCGGATGCTTTTTCCAAAGCGTGATTTCGGGCCACACCCGCTCCTGAGTTACGGTCTAATTCATAAAATCGGATCCGGTTGTCTTGTTCGGCAAATGTTTTGACTATCGCTACGGTTTCATCCGTGGAACAATCATCAACAATAAGCATTTCCCAATCCGGATAGGTCTGGTTTTGAACCGACAGGATGGTTGCGCTTATAAATGGAGCGGAATTAAATGTTGGTGTTATTATGGATACCCGCTGTGACATTAATAGGCTTTTTCGTCTCCTTTAATGGCATTGTGAACGGTGAGATAAATAATTTTTATATCGAGTAAAAGCGACCAGTTTTCCAAATAGAAAATATCGTATTTCACCCGGTTAATAATGTCGTAGTTCGTTTCCACTTCCCCTCGATAACCATTGGTTTGTGCCAGTCCGGTAATTCCGGGTTTGATAAAATGACGTACCATAAATTTATCCACACTTCGGGCATACATTTCGGTATGACTCACCATGTGTGGCCTCGGTCCTACAACCGACATATCGCCAAGGATTACATTAAAGAACTGCGGTAATTCATCGATACTCGTCTTACGGATAAAACGTCCAATTCTGGTAATTCGGGGGTCATTTTTAGAAACCTGCTCCAAATCGGCAATTTCATTCGGACGCATCGAACGGAATTTATAGCAGTTAAACTCTTTGTAGTTTAGTCCGTTTCGCTTTTGTTTAAAGAATATAGGTCCTCTTGATTCCATTTTTATAAGAATGGCTAACAATGGTGTTAACCAGGAAAGCAATCCAATGATAATTAATAGTGAGAAAAAAATATCGAAAACCCTTTTTACAATTTTATTAAACGGCTTGTCCAGCGGAATGTTTCGCATCGATATAATAGGAATATAGCCGTAGTAGTCGTAAACCAGATTACGGGAAAGGATTTCCTTGTTGTCCGGTAAAAATTTGAGCAACTTCAGATTATTATCGGTAAAGTCGACAAACTTACTCACCTGAGAATTGGATA
This sequence comes from Flavobacterium sp. CAU 1735, assembly GCF_039888695.1. Classification (NCBI taxonomy): domain Bacteria; kingdom Pseudomonadati; phylum Bacteroidota; class Flavobacteriia; order Flavobacteriales; family Flavobacteriaceae; genus Flavobacterium; species Flavobacterium sp. CAU 1735. The sequence goes on from NZ_JBDQQQ010000010.1 coordinate 22,389, forward strand.
AATCCTGCAGGGAACAATAGATTTCATCAATATTCCGATCCAATGCAAATTTAAAACAGGACGTAATGTTTTCGCTCGACTCGTTTTTGTCAAAATGGAATACTTTTTCCAGTTTATAGCCATAATCCGGATTTTCGGTAAAAAACTCCTGAAGCTGACAAATATTTTTACTTTGTCCGACGATGATAACCCTACGGAAGTTTCCACCGAAAACAACCCGAAACCGTTTTAGAAAATAGAATACTGCAAATTTAAACGCTGCGACCAGTGCCATTGCAGTGGTTGTGTATTTTATGGTTTCCGAAGGTTGGGAATATTTGGAGAAATACCCGATATAGGCAAAACTAAATACCAGGAACAAGGCATATTGCTTTAGTATTTTTCCAAATATCTCGATCGCTTTTGTATAACGATAGACTTCATAAAAACCAATATTCAGCGCAATGGTAATCCAGGTGATACTGATGAATATATTATAATAAAATCCTATTGTTTCGGGTAATAAAACCCCTGTCAGGATATTGATAATAATCAAATCCAACAAATAAGAAAAAGGTCTAATATATCCGGAATACCGGCCGGTAGTTCTACGCACTAAAATATATATTTAGAAAAATCCTTATGCTCTTCTTTTAATAATTCCTCTGTCGATAATGATTTGAAATACTCATAGGTGATTTTCATTCCTTCCGAACGGGATACTTTGGCTTCCCAACCTAGGATTTCTCTTGCCTTAGTAATATCCGGTTGTCGTTGCAGCGGATCATTTACCGGTAGCGGATGATATACCACTTTCTGATTGGTACCGGTAAGTTTAATGATTTCTTCTGCGAAATCTTTTATCGTAATTTCATCCGGATTACCAATATTAACCGGCAACACATAATCCGAGTGCAGTAATCGGAAGATTCCCTCTACCTGATCGTCTACATAACAGAACGAACGGGTTTGCGAACCATCACCAAAAATAGTAAGATCTTCGCCTCGTAATGCCTGACCGATAAATGCCGGAATAACACGACCGTCGTTTAATCGCATTCGCGGCCCATAGGTATTAAAAATCCGAACAATACGGGTTTCTACACCATGGAAAGTATGGTAGGCCATTGTAATGGATTCCTGAAAACGCTTGGCTTCATCGTATACACCTCGTGGCCCGATGGTATTTACATTTCCGTAATATTCTTCGGTTTGCGGATGTATTAACGGATCTCCGTATACCTCCGAAGTCGATGCAATTAAAATTCTTGCTTTTTTTACACGAGCTAATCCTAACAGATTGTGCGTTCCTAACGATCCTACTTTTAAGGTTTGTATTGGAATTTTAAGATAATCGATCGGACTTGCCGGAGAGGCAAAATGCAGTATATAGTCTAATTGACCCGGAACATGGACAAACTTGGTTATATCGTGGTGGTAAAACTCAAAGTTTTGATTTTTAAACAAATGCTCAATATTTTTTAAGTCCCCCGTGATCAGATTGTCCATCCCAATCACAAAGTAGCCTTCCGCAATAAATCTGTCGCATAAATGTGATCCTAAAAACCCTGCTGCTCCTGTAATTAATATTCTTTTCATGTATTCCAATTAATGGTTGCAATATATAAAAAAACCTTGGTCCGCTTTTAGTTAAATTTAACAAAAATCAATAATTAACGATTCCCTCCGGATCCCGTAAAATTTAATCATTTAATTAAAAAGAATAAAACTGTTTTTATTTCATTCTAAAATCTATATTTGCAATATAAGGCCGATGTGGCACGGATTTTATGTTGCATTTTTAGGGTTATTTTACGTATATTTGCTTTTTTGTAAAAATACTTGCAAAAAAACACGAAATGTTTTTTTACCAACATTTTGTTTTCAGAATTTCCCTCCACATTTTATCCTTTCAGAAAAAACATTACAATATTGTGAATATCATTCAAAGTTATCATTCGAAAACGCAAAACACTAATGATATTCAGTCAATATTCATAAATAATTATGATCAAAGACATTACTTTTATTACCGTAAATTACGCCCCTGAAGATACTGCTATTGGTTTATACACCTCACAATTAGCCGAGTTCCTGGTTACAAAAGGATATAATGTTTCGGTAATAACCGGGTTTCCGTATTATCCAATGTGGAAAATTCCGGAACACTATCAGGACAAACCGCGCTTTTATTCGGAAGAAATTAATGGTGTAACCATTTACCGTTATAAGTTTTATGTACCGGAAAACCGGAATTTTTTCCACCGTATACTCCATATACTCTCTTTTAATTTCGGAAATGTCTTTAACCTAAAGAAAATCAAAAAGGCCGATCTGGTTTTTTGTAATATCCCTTTTACCACCAATGTGGTGCTTGGATTGTTTTTAAAAAGACGCCTGAAAGCCAAATTATGGACTTCCATTAAAGATTTTGAGTTCGATGCCGCCTATGAATCCGGTTTGCTAAAGCAAAATCCGATCTCCGCTGCGTTTAAAAAACTATTATACAAAATTGAAGCCTATCTGTTTGTAAAATCGGATATTATTAGTTCCATCAGTTTTAAAATGGTGGATCGGATTAAATTAAAAGCCCCTCAAACCAATCCTGTTTTTTTCCCGGACTGGGTCGATGTGGATTTTATAAATCCAGATAATTACAAGCAACACGACTATATTTCAAAAGATAAATTTACCGTTTTATACTCTGGCAATATCGGTCAGAAACAAAATTGGGAAGTTTATATTAACTTAGCCAAAAAGTTGCAGCAGTTCCCGGACATCGATTTTGTATTGGTGGGCGAAGGTGCTTATAAAAATGAGTTGCTTCAGGTTTTAAAAGACAATAACCTGATGGGATTCATTCGCTATTACGAACCGATACCCTATGAGGATCTGTCGAATTTATTATGTAGCGCCGATTTACACGTGTTATTTCAGAAATCTGATGTGATCGATTCGGTTATGCCTTCAAAAATATTAGGAATGATGAGTAGCGCGCGACCATCGGTTATCACAGGTGATCTGAGTTCGGAAGTGGCACGACATATTAACTCCTCGCAAGGATGGGGTTATTATACCAATGAAGACAGTGATGCCATTTACAATGCAGTGCTGACTTTAAAGAACGATAAAAATTTACAAAAAGAAACCGGAGAAAAAGCGCGTGCCTATATGGTCGAGAATTTCTCCAAGAATATGATTTTAAATTCATTTATTGAAAAGATCAATACATTATAATTAATACTATAATTATGAAAAAAATAATAGTTTTAGGTGGAGGTGGTTTTATTGGAGGCCATTTGGCAAAACGATTAAAAAATGAAGGAAATTTTGTCCGCATTTGCGATATAAAAAATCATGAATATTTTGCACACGAGGAAATCTGTGATGAATTTATAAAAGGGGATTTAACCGATCCTGTTTTGGTTGCCCGCGTAATCGACGAAAGTGTCGATGAAGTATACCAGCTGGCTGCCGATATGGGTGGTGCCGGTTATATCTTTACCGGAGAAAACGATGCGAATGTGATGCATAATTCTGCTATGATCAACCTTAACGTCGCCAAAGAATCGGTGGTGAAAAAGGTGAAAAAAGTTTTTTATTCGTCTTCAGCCTGTATGTATCCGGAATACAACCAATTGGATCCATCCAACCCGAACTGTGAAGAGTCATCGGCCTATCCGGCAAATCCGGATTCGGAATATGGTTGGGAAAAATTATTCTCCGAAAGATTATTTCTGGCTTTTAATCGAAACTATAAATTAGATGTTCGCGTAGCGCGTTTTCACAATATTTTCGGACCGCAGGGAACCTGGAAAGACGGTAAAGAAAAAGCACCGGCTGCCATGTGTCGTAAAGTGGCCGAATCGGAACCGGGATCACAAATCGAAGTATGGGGCGACGGACAACAAACCCGTTCTTTCCTTTATGTTGACGAATGTGTGGAAGCGGTATTGCGTTTGATGGAATCCGATTTCTTAGGTCCGGTGAATATCGGTTCGGAAGAAATGGTTACGATCAACCAGCTGGCTGAAATGGCAATCGCTATTTCCGGAAAAGATATTACGATTAAAAACATCGAAGGTCAGGAGTTTTTCGACAAATATGGTTTCAAATGTCCTACCGGTGTACGTGGTCGTAATTCCGATAACCGTTTGTACAAAGAAAAAATCGGTTGGGAAGTTTCAGAACCGTTACGTGACGGAATGGTGAAAACCTTTAGCTGGATTAACCAGATGGTACACGAAAACAGTTATAAAATATAATTTCCGCTGAAGCAAATTAATCCTTTCAACAGCTGTTTGAAAGTAGTACAATCGCGCTATGAACTCTAAAAGTCCTTTGGCTTTATTCCAAAAACTAAAAAACAACCATCTGTTGATGAGTGGTTTTTACAAAGGCGGTTCCGGATTAGCACTGTTTATTTCCATTCCATTGTTGATCAAGTATCTTGGGAATGAAGATTATGGCATCTGGGTTTTAGTGTTTACAGTTTTTCAATGGGTTTTACTTATGGATTTTGGAATCCAGAGTGCACTCAAAACAAAAATCCCGATTCTGCTTCACAATAACGAAATAGATTTAATAAAAGGCTATATTAAAAGCACCTATAAATATGGTGCTTATATAGCCTTATGTATTTTTATACTTGCCACTGCTTATGTGTCTCTTTTTGACATCAAAACGGCGCTGAATATCTCCTTTCACACCCGGTCGTTTGTCTGGCTTCTTTTTACGGTTAATATTTTCTTCTTTTGCTCCAATCTGGTTGCCGGTATCCATAAATCGCTGTATGTCGCTTATCTAAAAGGTAAATATGCCGAAGAATCGCTTGCCGTGAATCAGTTCGGTTTTCTGTTCCTGTTTGGTATTGCGATGTTCCTTTTTCCGGATATCCGTCCGGAATACAAACTGTTACTGGTTTCGGTTCTGAATGGCGGTTTCTGTTTGCTCGTAAATATCGGATATACGATTCGCTTCTTTAAAATGGAGCAATTAAATCTGAATACAAAACAAAAACCACCTAAGCATTTTATCCGTGAAACACTAAAAATCGGAATGAAATTTATGGTTATCCAATTGTGTATGATCTTGTTTTTTACGGTAGATAACTATATTATTTCGAACAATTTTAGTCCTAAAGACGTCGTTCCTTATGACTCGGTTAATAAAATCTTCCAACTTCCGGTAATGGTACTATTCGCAGCATTATCGCCTATGTGGTCGATGTTTGCAAAAGATTATGTTGAAAAAAAACGTCAGAATTTATTGTTGAGTTTTAAACGTTTTAATCTTTTTTCAATTGGGATAACCCTTGCTATTGCCATTCTGGCGCTTATCTGTCCGTTTATTATTTCGATATGGATTAAAGAACCGCTCTTGATTCCGGACAATCTTGTACTTTTGATAGCAATTATAACCGCTATTCGGATTTTCACTACGTTTTACACTAATTTCCTTAATGGAATTGGAAGGTTAAATCGTTATACTGTCATTATAGTAGTAAGTTTAATTGTAAAAATTCCTCTAACCTATTTTTTGATATCTTTAGGATACGGTATAAACAGTGTCGCTATTTCAACGGTATGTATCTTGATTTTTTGGCTCATTTTTATTCCTTTAGAATGCTATAGCATTGTTCGTCGTATTTCAAAATAGTTGGTTATCGATAGTGTGGATTTGGATTATAAAAAGCAACGATTAAATACTGTGTTCTAAAATTTCTTTTATTTATATCTTTTTCCAGATGATTTTTATATGTAAAAGAAATCTTAAATTTGACAGCCCTATTCTTTTAAAACCCAAACAAAAAGAAACCAAGGTGTTTAAACAAAAGTACTTCCAATATAACGGCGTACTTTTTTAGTTTTGGGAACAGAATATTTTATTTAAAATTTAATTTATGTCAAAAATTCTTATCACTGGTGGCTCTGGTTTTATTGGTACGAACCTAGTAGAATATCTTAGTTTAAAAAATCATGATATTGTTAACTACGATATTAAGGAACCTAAAAACAAAGCATTTCTTAAAAACTGGGTTCAGGGTGATATTCTGGATAAAGAAAAACTTCAGGCTTGTTTCGATACATTTAACCCGGAATATGTAGTACACCTTGCGGCGCGAACCGATTTGAATGAAAATCATTCTTTAAAAGGATATGCTGCTAATATAGAAGGGGTTCACAATATTGTTGCCATTATTAATGCCTCAACTTCTGTTAAAAGAACAATATATGCCTCCAGTCGGATGGTGTGTCGCATCGATTATATCCCGAAAGATTTTAACGATTTTTGCCCGCCAAATCTATACGGGGAAAGCAAAATGATCGGCGAAAAATATGTAAAAGAAAATGCCAATCACGATTTTGTTGTTGTTCGACCAACTTCAATCTGGGGTCCTTATTTCGAAATTCCATATAAAACGTTTTTTGATACCGTTCGAAAAAAAATGTTTTTTATCCCGAAAAACCATAACCCGAAAAAATCGTTTGGTTTTGTTTTAAATTCCATTTTCCAATTGGAAAAAATGCTTTTTGCCCCTAAGGAAAATCTAAATCAATGTTATTATCTAACCGATTATCCGCCATTACAATTAAAAGAATGGGCGAATATGGTTTCAGCCGAATTTGATAACGGTAAAATAATGGAAATCCCAATGTTGCCACTAAAAATAATCGCCACATTTGGAGATCTGTTTTATAAAATGGGATGGAAAAATCCACCTTTAACATCGTTCCGATTAAATAACCTGATTACGCATATGGTGTATGACACTACCGATTTGGAAAAATTATGTGGCGATTTGCCGTATACCGTTCAAGAAGGGGTAAAAATGACAACGTCCTGGATGAAACAAAGCAATTCTTAAATAGTCGCTGCATTACATTAGAGTGCTACTAAACAGAATTACAATTAAATAATTATATGTATAAAAACTACTTTTTTAACTATGTTCCATAAATTGTCCGTAATTATTCCTGCTTATAATGAAGGGAAAACGATTCATTTGATACTTGATAAACTAAAAAAAGTAGTTCTTGAAAAGGATATCCAAAAAGAAATCATTATTGTAAACGATTGTTCAAAAGACAATACCGAAGAGGCTATTTTGAATTATATTTCAAATAACCCGGAGATGAATATCCAGTATTTTAAACACGAGGTTAATCAAGGGAAAGGAGCCGCTTTGCATACCGGAATTCAAAAAGCTACCGGAAATTATATGATCATACAAGATGCGGATCTGGAATATGATCCGGAAGAATATAACCTGCTTTTAAAACCGGTTTTATCCGGTTTTGCCGATGTTGTTTACGGTTCCCGTTTTATGGGCGGTAATCCGCACCGCATCCTGTTTTTCTGGCATACCATTGGAAATAAGTTTCTAACATTTCTTTCGAATATGTTCACCAACCTGAACCTTACCGATATGGAAACCTGCTATAAACTTTTTAATACGCAGATCATTCAAAGTATTCCACTTCGGGAAAAACGTTTTGGATTTGAACCGGAAGTAACTGCGAAAATTTCACGGGTTCCGAATATCCGTATTTATGAAGTTGGAATTTCCTATTATGGCAGAACCTATGAAGAAGGAAAAAAAATTGGGTGGAAAGACGGTTTTCGCGCTATCTATTGTATTTTAAAATATGGATTGTTTAAAATAAAGTAATATGTATGTTCTTGTAGTTTGCTTTCTGGTTATCAGCTTTATTTTTATCGTAATCGGTAAGAGTTTTGTATTGTATTTTGAGACTAATGCAAAAGATAATTATTCGGCCACCGATTCCTTTTTTATCGGATTGTGTCTAACCGGAACTGTATTAAATATCTGGTCGCTATTTTTGCCGACCGATTTTTTCGCGCTACTCTTTCTGATTCTTTTAACTGCCTTTTTATTTTATCGCAATTCCGGTTATTTTATGCCTAAGGTTAAAGCTTTGTTCCATCGGATAAAATCAGAAAAGCTTTTTTCGTTATTATTACTTGTTGCAACGGCAATACTCCTTTTGTTTGCCATTATACTTCCTAAAAATTTTGATACATTCTTATATCATGTAAATGCTATTCAGTGGAATGAAATGTATCGCGTCGTACCTGGATTGGCTAATTTTCACGATCGATTCGGATTTAATTCTTCCATGATGGTTTTGAGTGCCGCGTTTACTTTTAACGCGGTTTACAATCAGTATATTTTTGCCATTAGTTCTGTATCTTTTTTAGTGTTTTTTTTCTGGCTGTTACGTCACATTTATTTTCGAAAAGGCGCCATTGGTATTATGGCACTGCTTTTTTTATATTTTTTCACGCAACAGTACGGTTCCGATATTTCGTCACCCAGTACCGATTTACTTCCGAATATTCTGGTTGGGTTCGTTTTACTTTCTTTATTGTTCGAAAACAATTCCCTGCAAAAAAAATACCTGCTTTACAGCATAATCCCGCTTTTTAGTCTTACGCTTAAGTTATCGATTTTCCCAATTGCCTTTTTAGGACTTGCAGTGTTATTTAATGATTTTAAAAATGTTGTTCCTCGTTTGAAAAGTCTGATCCTACTCGGTTCTTTTTTATTGATTCCCTGGTTGATCCGAAATGTCATTTTAACCGGATATCTTGTATTCCCAATGGATCAATTGCATCTTTTCAATTTTGACTGGACCGTGCCAAAAGAAATTATTTCGGAAACAACAAAAGGAATTTATTCGTGGGCCCGAATTCCTCATAGAGATTTTAACGAAGTGCTGGCTATGTCTTTCCAGGAGTGGTTTCCAATATGGTGGAAAGCCGTCGTACCTCATAATCGTTTCCTTTTTATTCTAGCAGCTCTTGCGCCTGTTTCAGCCGTTATCTATTTTTTCACCCGAGGAAAAGAAGTGAAAAAAATTGGGCTTCTTGTCACCGGAATTGCTTTTTCCGGATTCCTGCTTTGGTTGTTTACAGCTCCTGATTTCCGATTCTCTTTTTCTTTTATTCTGGTTCTGGCTTTTTTCCCTGTTCTGATACTACAGCCATTGATCGAAAAGTTTAAAGTTGTTTTTAATCCTCTTTTAATCGTATCGTTGCTTTTTTCTTTTTATATGATCTATCAAAGTGCTTATGCGCTTTTTTGGGAAGATTTCCGCAGAGGAAAAGATATGACGCTGTTTTATTTACCGGCTGACATTTATTATGTAAAGAAAAAACGAAACATTAAATTTGACAGTCATATTCTTTTAACACCCGAACAGAAAAAAATTGAGGTTTTCGAACCCAATCCAAATCACTATCAGTGTTATGATAAGTTTCCATGTACCTGGTTTTTTAATTCGAATATTAAATTAAGAGGCGAGGATTTGCAATCAGGCTTTAAATATTAAATGTTTCAACCGCATAAAAAAACGGTTTCTGATTTACAGAAACCGTTTTTTTATGATCTATTATTGCCTTTACTCAAAATAAAATCCAACGCTATCCAATGTATCGTTTCGGTTTTTATTTTCTTTTTAACGTGTTCTGATATAATAAATCTATTTCAATGTATTTATTGTTTTTCCCAAGATTAAAGTCAAGCATTCCTGCCAGTTCAAAGGATCTCTCATTCAGAAACGTATTCACCTCCGTAAACGTCGGCTGGTTTTTATAAAGCTGTTCCAGATTCGCTTCGATTACGATATAATCGATATTCTTAATGGACTCTGTTCCGCCTCTTAAAACTTCCAGCTCATAACCCTGAACATCGAGTTTTAGCAAGGTGGTCTGATTTTTATTATTCAACTCCGCTGCGAAAATTCCGTCAAGTGTTTTTATTTCAACATCAATCTGATCTAAAGCATTTTCTCCTTTCGGATAATGAACATTTTCAGCACTAAGGTCTAAAATAGAACTGATATGCCCGTATTTGTGTCGGTTGAATTTTATAGAGCCGTTTTCATTTCCAAGCGCCATATTGTGGGTTCTGATCTTTTCATTTTTTTTGAACATCTCCTCAATTTTTGGATATAGATTGGGTAGTGGTTCGAATGAGTCTATAGAAGCATTGGGATAAAAGTGGTTGGCAACTTTAGAAAACTGGCCGGAGTTGGCTCCCACGTCGATTATTCTGTCCAAATGAGGAATCGACTTCTGTAAATTAGAAACGACTTCAAAAGATGCTATAGAATATATGTTCCCTTTTATAAATTGTAAAATCCATTTCGATTTAGTTACTACAAATAATTGTTTTATTATAGTAGAGTATTTCATTATCTCTTAATTTTAGTAATGCAAGTTATAATAAAACCGATACATCAAAAAATAATCTCTGAAAATAATTCATTTAATACTTTATGCTATTTCTTTTTTATAAAATTATATTTGCAATTATAGTACTGTATCACAATACCTGAATATTCTGATTATTAATTTATATTTAACGTCTGAATTATTTCCCTCCGGTCAACAGTAGAAAACAGTATTTTAACAACGTATTACATACGCCATAATAGCTAGATCATAAAATGAAAATATCTATACGCAAATATCTTTTATATTCTTCAGTTTTTGCAATTTTCACGGAGGCTTTCTTTTTCCACCTTATTATAGACTGGAAACTTTTATATCTGATCATTCTTGTTAATTATTTTTTATTGCTTAGAATCAAAAAGCTGAAATTTAATATTTATTTCTTGCTTTTATTATTAGGTTTCCTCGTACATGCTTTAACTGCGAATACCCTTATTGACATCCCCTACCGCTATGCCATTGCACAGTTAATCGGGATTTCCATTTTAGGGATATACTATTATAATTTTATTCCGCTTTACCCGCTTTCACAAATTAAATCGGTCTATTCAAAAATGTGTCTCTATGTGGCAATTTTGGGATATCCGCTCTATTTTTTAAATATCAATGTTAATGATGGTCGGCTACAAAGTATTTTCACAGAACCGGCTCACTATGCAATCGTTGTGATTCCTGCCTGTTATTATTTTTTTAAAGAAAAAAAATATTGGTCTTTTGCTGCAATATTCGGGACATTAATTCTATCAAACTCTTCTTTGGGTTATATAGGCTGTGGCTTAATGTTTATTGTTCCTAATATTTCCCTGAAAAGGATTTCTTACCTCGTTTGTTTACTTCCTGTTATTATCGGTATTTTCATCTATATCTATCAGGAGTATCCGTTTTTTAAATTAAGAGTTGAAGAAACATATGAATCATTAAACGTAATCAATACCGGAAAATTTGATAATAAAACCAACCTTAGTTCTTATGCGTTGATTAGTAATCTCTACGTTGCAAAAAATAATATTCAAGATCATCCCTTAGGTACTGGTATCGGAAGTCATATTCATATGCATAAGGAAGTTTATCTGAAACAAATGCGGCCTCCTCAGTATATTCGGACCCAAAACAAACACACCATTAATGCACCCGATGCCAATTCCTTATTTACACGAATTGTTTCGGAAATGGGAATATTCGGATTTTTACTGATTTTTGTATTGCTGTACCTTGCTTTCAATGTGTTTCAATACAAAGATATGGCCTTGGCTCAGGGTCTTTTTATTTATATTCTTTTAAAATTATTCAGAGACGGACATTACTTCCCTCCAGAATTCTTCTTTTTTATATGGTTATTATACTATTCGTTAAAAGAAAAAACAGCTCTAAATAATAATAAGCCTTTACCTTAATTAGACCTCATGAAAACTATATATCAGGTTGCCGAAAATGTTTCGTTTGACAGTGGCGGCGTTCGAACTGTTTTGGTTAATTTAAACAATTACCTCAATTCAGACAATCACTATAAATCTGTTATTCTTACCAATAGAAAAGAACCTCAGGATAATTATACTGTTTTTCCTACAGACAAACCTTGGGATTATTCCAAAGAATTTAAGAATTATATCCATTCCAATATCAACCGTGAAACGCTTTTACATATTCATGGTGTTTTTATGTATACGCAGTATATAACCGGTAAGCTGGCAAAAAGCAAAAACATCCCTTATGTCATAACACCACACGGAATGCTGGAACCTTGGCATTTGGGTGAAAAAAAACTGAAGAAGCAAATTTATTTGGCGCTGTTTCTGAATACATTGCTGAAAAATTCTAAAATAATACATGCCATAACTCCTATCGAAAAAGACAATCTTTTTAAACTAACAAACCACAAAAATATTGTTGAAATTCCGAATCTACTTCATTTTTCCAATCTACCGGCAAATCTGAATTACAATCCGGATGAAGAGTATCTGTTGTTTTTAGGTAGGATTCACCCTAAAAAAGGACTGGATATTTTGATTGAATCGATGTGTAAGATTCAAGATAAAAAAATCAAATTAAAGATTGTCGGCTCCGAAAACGATTATTCACCGGAGTTGCGAAAACGCTGTCAGGAATTAGGGCTGGAAAACAGAGTGGAATTTGTGGGTGGTGTTTTTGGCGACGAAAAATACCGTCTTTATGCGAATGCAAAAGCTTTTGTAGCGCCTTCTTATTCAGAAGCAGTGGGTATGGTCAATCTGGAAGCTGCTGCCTGTAAAACACCGGTTATCACTACCTATAATACCGGTATTAATCCGGAATGGAATGGAAACGGAGGAATAATGATTAATCCTGTTTTGACCGAGTTGACAGACGCTATAAATCAAGTAACCAGTTGGAGTACAAACGAACGGGAAGAAAGAGGCGTAAATCTTTCAGCTTATGTTTATCAAAATTATAGCTGGGAAAAGAAGGGCCATCTATGGAATGATCTTTATGATATGTTATAAAAAAGGGGACTAAATAGTCCCCTTTTTTTATTTTACCAATACGGCTTCCAATTGTTCGTTTCCAACCATTCTTGGTGGATACTCCCCGCCGAAATTCATAATATATCGTAAGCCTTTCGGATCCCATCCAACGCTATTACCCATATCAAAGTATTTCGCATGCATGTTGTTTGATCCATCAATAACGACTTTACCATTGTTTAATACATTGATTCCTTTAATCGTTACGTATTTCTGTTCTTTATTCGAACTTAAATCCACCTGAACATTTTCCATACTTAAACCTTGTGGTACATCTATTTTAATGTTCTGCATATTTGGCTGGCCTACTATTTTAAATTTTGTAGGGTGGTCATAATCCCAGTACCCTGCTTTTTTAAACACTAATAGTAGTTCATCATCTTTTTCATAAATTGCATCAAGTGTGATCGCATAATTATCTGCTACTACCACTTCTTTTTGCTCAGAAGAAGTTTCCGCCTCTTCTTTTTTGTTATCTCTACCACAGGAGAATAAAAGAATACTACCTAAAAACAATAAGCCAATTTTTTTCATTTTTTCTGTTTTTGAATGAACAAATTTATCATATTTTTTTATATGTCTTAAAAAAATTTTATTTATTTAAAATAATATATTTGCCATTGAATCGACGCTTTGATGCGTCCTGACAGTCTATAATCAAAATATTGATTATCATATTAATACAATAAAAATATGCGACTACGTATAAAAGAAATATCCGAAAAATTATTTTTATTTTTTATTCCCCTGCTTTTTATTTTCCCTTTCTTCAAAGAAAATATCTCAACCTTCTTTTTTATATTGGTTGCTTTAAATACCGGGCTTTACAGTTATTCCACGAAAAGCTATAGAAATTTTGATTTTAAAGTTTTATACCTAACCATTCCGTTTTGGATCATAACGGTGTTTAGTCTTTTGCGAATGGAACTGGTCGAAAATCTGGTGGCGATCAATCACGCTTTGTTTTTTTTACTGTTTCCGGTTGTTTTTTCATTAATCCCGAAGACGTTCTTTTCCGGTGAAAAAGTGAATCTGTATCTCACCATCTTTAAAAATACCTGTCTGATTATTGCCGTTAGTTATATCGTTGCATTTTTGTATAAATACGACTTTTCAGATTTCTTTGTATATCAGTATAACATTCCGAAATTCCGTGATTTCGTATATTCCGAAATTCCTTTTTTCCGAATACATCCGACGTATTATTCATCTATGATAATTGTGTGTACCGCTTTTAGTTTTAAAAAGGTGCTGGAAAAGAAAGCCTATTTCGAATTGTTTTATGTTGCAGCATTCCTGCTGATTACCTTTTTATTGCTTTCAAAAATAAACATCCTCTTTCTGTTTGCCCTTTTAATTTGTATGCCATTAACACTGCGCCATTTTAGTCTGAAAAGAAAAGTAATGGTCACGGTTTCTTTTCTCTTACTCGGAAGCATTCTTGCTTTTTCGATACCCGGAGTTAAAAACCGATTTGTAGAAATGTATAACAGTTATAATAATCCGCCTAAAGGGCTTTCTTATGATTCTACAAATGTGCGTCTTTCGATAACGAAATGTAGTATCGAATTAGCTAAAGAACATTATTTGTTTGGAGTGGGTTTTGGTAAACTTCAGGAAAGTTTGGACGAATGTTATAAAACCAACTATGATTCTGATTTTTTTGTAACGATTAAGTACATGACGCATAATTACTTTTTATATATGCTTATTTCGGCAGGTATTTTCGCACTACTATTCTTCCTGTTTTATTGCTATAAAGTTTTTCGCGTTGTATTAAAAGTCGATCAGTTCTTACTCTATGTAATGACACTAAACATCCTGATCATTTGTTTTACCGAAGATTTCTTTTACAGACATTATGGTATTTTCTTTTTCCATCTGATTCTGATGACATTCCTTAGAAACGATGCTTTCCGGAAAAATCCGACTTCGGATGAATTAAAAAATCCTGAAAATTAAAGCTGCTGTAGTGCTTTGGATAACGATACTTCCCAATTGGTACTATCGGTTTTAAAAATGTTTTTGATTTTCTGCTTATCCAATACACTGTATTTTGGACGTTGCGCCGGTGTTGGATATGCTGTTGTAGGTATTGAATTTACTGTAATGGCGGTATGACTTAATTCGAATATCTTCTTAGCGAAATCATACCAACTACATAAGCCTTCATTGCTAAAGTTATAAATTCCATACGGTTTACTATCATTTTGAAAATCATAACGGATTATTGTAATGAGTGCTTCGGCCAGATCAACCGCATAAGTGGGTGTTCCAATCTGATCATCGACTACGTTAAGGGTATCCCGTTCGGAAGCCAGTCGTAACATCGTTTTCATAAAGTTGTTACCAAATTCGGAATAGACCCAGGATGTCCTCACAATGTAGTATTTTGACCAGGTTATTTTTATAGCCTGTTCCCCTTCCAACTTTGTTTTTCCATAAACGCCTTTCGGATTGGGTATATCATCTTCAGTATAGGGCGTACTCTTTTCGCCATCAAAAACAAAATCCGTTGAAATATGAAGTAAAACGGTATTCGTTTTGGCGCAGGCTTCCGCCAGATTTTGCGGTCCTTTTACATTTACCTGAAATGCTTTTTCCGGCTCACTTTCGGCTTTGTCAACAGCAGTATAAGCCGCCGTATTAATACAGTAGGCCGGCTGTGTTTTCCGAAAAAAAGCAATAGTCTTTTCTGTATCCGTTATATCCAAATCAGCAGACGAAGCAAAAACAAAATCAATTTCCGGGTAGTTTTCCGAAATAGATTGTAATGATTGTCCTAATTGTCCCGACGAACCGGTTACCAGTACTACCATATCTTTCGGGCTTTATCAAATGTGGGCAAAAACTGGTCTTTTTCGGAAATCAATAATTCCGAAGCTTCCAGTTTCCAGTCAATCGACAGGTTCGGGTCATTATAAATGATTCCGCCTTCGGATTCTTTATTGTAAAAATTGTCGCATTTATAGAAAAAAGTAGCCGTTTCACTAAGTACCAAAAAACCGTGTGCAAATCCTCTTGGGATAAATAACTGCTTTTGGTTTTCGGCTGATAATACTTCTGCTACATATTGACCATAGGTTTCCGACTCCGGACGGATGTCGACTGCTACATCCAACACTTCTCCCTGTAAAACGCGAACCAATTTCGCCTGTGCGTGTTCTCCGGTCTGATAATGTAATCCCCGTAGTACACCTCTGGACGAAAACGACTGGTTGTCCTGAACAAAATGAACGTCCTCACCGGTTCCATCGCGGAATGTTTTTTCATTAAAACTTTCCATAAAATAACCTCTCGCATCCTGAATCACTTTGGGTTCAAGTATATAACAGCCGGATAGTTTTGTAGGAGTAATCGTCATTTTTTTATTCTAATATGCTTAATAAGTGTTTTCCATAGCCGCTTTTTAATAACGGTTCCGCCAAAAGCTGCAATTGTTCGGCATCAATAAATCCCATTCGGTAGGCCGCTTCTTCAATGGCTCCGATTTTTAATCCCTGGCGTTCTTCGATAACCTGTACAAACTGTCCGGCCTGCATTAACGACTGGAACGTTCCGGTATCAAGCCAGGCGGTTCCACGGTCTAAGATACTCACCTGAAGTTTTTTTCTTTCGAGGTATTCTTTGTTGACATCGGTTATTTCCAGTTCGCCACGGTTACTCGGTTTGATATTTTCGGCTATCGAAACGACATCGTTATCATAAAAATAGATTCCCGGTACCGCATAATTTGATTTCGGATAAATCGGTTTTTCCTCTATCGAAAGTACTTTCCCATCCTTATCAAAATCAACCACGCCATAACGTTCCGGGTCGTGTACGTGATAGGCATAAATGATCCCGCCATCCGGATTGTTATTCGCCTGAAGTAATTCGGCTAATCCGGTTCCGTAAAAAATATTATCACCTAAAATCAGCGCTACTTTATCGTCTTTAATAAAATCTTTACCAATAATAAAGGCCTCCGCAAGTCCGTTAGGGTTTTCCTGTACGGCATATTCAAAACGACAGCCCAGTTTACTTCCGTCGCCTAATAATTGACGAAAGAGTGGTAAATCATGTGGTGTAGAAATGATCAGTATTTCACGGATTCCTGCCCACATTAATGTCGACAGCGGATAATAAATCATTGGCTTATCATAGATAGGCATTAACTGTTTGCTCACGGCCAGCGTAAGCGGGTGTAATCTGGTGCCGGAGCCTCCTGCTAATATTATCCCTTTCATTTTATGAAATGCTTTATTATTTTTTGTCAAATTTGTTTAGATACCAGGCAATGGTTTTCCGAATTCCGGTTTCGAAATTTTCATCGGCTTTCCAGCCCAATTCCGTTTCGATCTTAGTTGCATCGATCGCATAACGCAAATCGTGTCCCGGGCGGTCTTTTACAAAAACAATCTGTTCTTGATAACGGCCTTCGGTTTTAGGTTGCATTTCGTTTAATAGCTCACAAATTGTATTGGCTATATACAGGTTGTTGCGCTCGTTTCGTCCTCCGATATTATAGGTTTCGCCTGCTTTTCCGTTTTTAAAAACCAATTCGATTCCTTTACAGTGATCCAACACATACAACCAGTCTCTTACATTTTGTCCATCGCCATAAATCGGAATGTTTTCTCCCGAAATCGCTTTGCGGATAATGGTTGGAATCAGTTTTTCATTGTGCTGTTTCGGACCGTAATTATTGGAACAGTTTGTCGTTACCACCTGCATTCCATAGGTATGAAAATAACTTCTTACAATCATATCGGAAGAGGCTTTTGAAGCCGAATATGGACTATTGGGCGCATAGGATGTTTCTTCTGTAAACAATCCGGTGGCACCTAACGTTCCGTAAACCTCATCGGTTGAAATATGATGGAAACGCGATTGTTCATATCCTTCTTTATAGTGATTCGGTCCCGTCATCCAATGTTTACGAGCGGTATCCAACAGGTTGAATGTTCCGATGACATTGGTTCGGATAAAAGCTTCCGGTCCAGAGATTGAATTGTCCACATGCGACTCGGCTGCAAAATGGATCACATCCGAAAAATCATATTTTTCAAAAAGCGTCTCGATCAACTCACGGTCGCAGATATCGCCTTGTACAAAAGTATAACGACTGTGATTGGCCACTTCTTCCAGATTGGCCAAATCTCCTGCATAGGTCAGCTTGTCTAAATTAACTACGTTTATATCCGGATTCCCTTCTATAAAATAGGTTACAAAATTGGCTCCTATAAATCCCGCACCTCCGGTTATCAGTATGTTTTTCATGCTTATACTAAGTTTCTTTTAATCATTTGTTTTTTATAGAAAGAACGCAGCATTCCGGCTAATAAAAACAATCCGACAAAAAGTACCGGCAAAATCAGTTTCATTTTACCATTAACCGATTTGGTATTGCGTACATTTATTGTGGAACTACTTTCTTTTATAATTTCTTTAAAATCATTCATCTGCACATTCAGATAGCCTAACTCATTTACCAATTGGTCTTTCGTTTTGATCACGTCATTTAACTGCGTGTTTTCATTATAGTAAACCAACTTATCACTTTTTTGTTGCGAACTGGTATTTTCCGAAAACTGGTTTAAAATCCCATTGATTTGGTTAACCGTTTCCTGATTTGTTTGAATTTTTAGCTCCAGATTTTTGATTTTTTCTTTCTGAACATTTTTATAATAATCACTATCGTTAAAGAACTTCATTAACGGTTCCAGTGTAGTATTTCTTTGTGTTAATCCATGCGTTAAAAAAGATATCGTGTGGAATTTATAATTCTTACTTGTGATTTTGTCTTCCAATATTTTTTGCATATCGTTGTCTTCAGCCATCAATTTAATCATCTGGAAGTTCTCTTCACTATTATCGATAAAACGATAAATATCGATGATGGGTTCAATTTCAATCTTCGATATTTTCTTAGGTTCTTTTATACCTAAACCAGTTAAAAACGTATAATCACGTTCTTTAATTTTTGCATTTAATAACTCTACTTTGGCATACAAATAATCAACACTTTCAAAATTAGGAATTACTATTATTTGATTGCTATATACTTTTTCTGATTTATCCAGATAAAATCCTAATCCTGCTCCTATAATAAACAAAATGGATATGATTATTATATTGCGTTTTAAAAATAAGACACCATCGAAAATCCAGTCTAAAAAGTACTGAAAGGCATTTCCAATTTTCTTGGAAACTTGTGACAAATCGATTTCCTGATCTTCTGAATGCGTCGCGTTAGAGTTATTATTCATAGTAAGTGATAGGTTTTATTTTATATTAAAAATTTGCTCTAAAATCTTAATCGTAATTAAATACGTTGGTTTAACTCCGGTTGTTCCTAATCCTCCCGAAGCTAATGTACTTCCAGTTTCCAATGGGTTATCCGATGCATAATACGCATAGCGTACTTTTACATTTGACGGGATACTTTTTCTAATTTTGGAAGCCGACTGAATGGCTTTCTGATAGTAGGCTCCTTCCATTTCCAGTCCAATCACACCCCAGGTCGATTCGTGGAAAAATTTTAACAGGTCTTTATTTTGTAACGATGTTCCTAATACCGTTATCATTGGTCCTGCAAAAACCGGAATCTCATTTCCTTCAAACATTTCGGCCGAAAGTTCATTGTCAAACGGATAGTTATCTCCTGTTCCTTCGTTGATATGTGCCGATGGAATCATGATGTCGCCTTTTCCTCCTTCTAAAATACCGGCTTTACCCATAATCGAAACCGATTCTACGTTCAGGAATACTTTTTCCTGTCCGTCTTTATACGGTTTTAATAGTTCGTCGATCGTTTCGTAGGCCTGCTCACCAAAGGCATAATCCATCACGATAATCACCGGATGTTCGCCTTCGACTTTTGCATTTGGAAATGCCGATTTGTTCCAGTCAATTTTTGCCGTATCGAAAATCTGAACGTCAATGTTCGTTCCCGAAGTATCCGGAAGCGAAATCATACCGTGTTTTATCGCGAATTCTTCCGCTTTCGCTCGTAAATCATTATTGGATGATTTGCTCAGTTCTTCGTAAATCACAAAATCCGACTGGTCTTTGAATTTTCCTTTTAATACGTGTGTCGCAAATAAGGAATTCATCACACTGTGCATATTCGCACTGATCACATGAATCGGACGGTGGATTAATTTATTTTTCAGTAAAACTTTTTTGATGTTGTTCGCCCAGATCTCTCCATGGATATGGTGTCCCAAACGTTCTCTCAGAATCGGGCTAAAAGTAATGGTTCGCTTGTTATTGTCGACCACCTCTTCTATCGCCAGTTTCCCTAACCAGTAAATGATGTGTAGAAAACGTTCCGGTGCTTGTTGGGTTGCAAAACTGTCGTAAATATCCAATACCTCAGCAAACGTTCTTCCTAAAATATTTGATACATGCGAAATCGCTTTTTCGCGTTCTACCAACGTCAGTTTTTTATTCTGAAGGATAACCTGCTCCAGTTTTTCCCAGTCACGTGTTAAACGACCATCTTCATCGATTAATACCCGGTCTTTGATTTTATGCGATTCGATAAAAATAAAAGTAAGGTGCGTTAAAATATCATAGATATCCGAACGGCCACGGGTAATTTCGATATTCATCTGCTCGTCATCGATACGGTAACAGTTTCGTCTTCTTTTTGGCGGTACTATCGCCTGAAAATGCGACTTCGAATACCCTTCATCCGAGGTCAGGTTGATATAACGGCATTCTTCAATACCAATGGGTAAACGCTCAATTACATATAGTAATCCGTTTAACTCTACTTTTTCTTCTGCAATCGTCCCATATATTTCCGGACGTAACGACAATAACGCTTCGCGTAAAGTTTCTCCCGAAATACCCATGGGTTTATAGAATCCTCTGTTAAACAAATGACGCATGGTAATGTACAAACGTTCAATTGCTGCCGATGATTCCTGTGCGCGTGAACGCGAAATGTTTTTAATCTCTTTCATATGCTTTCTATTTAGTAACCCACAAATGTAGGATTTTTATTTTTTAGTTTGTTAAAGTTAACTTTATCGCAAGTTCATTAAACTTGTTGTTATACTTCCCGATACCCGATTGGATTGGTTTGTCAAATCGCGACCATCGTCCCATCGTAAACCGCCAGGAAGTACTTTCTTCAGACGGTATTGTCCCTATTCTGGGTTCGTACCGGGTTCCGGAAAAGTTACTAACGGTATAACTCCCCGAAGCGGCATCATTTGATGCCATTTTAAAATCATATTTGTTTTCGTCGATAATAAGCCATTCGACGGCTACAAAGATGCCTTTTTTTCCGATTTCCAAATCATAGCCATCCAGTTTTACCACGGTGTTTTGTTTTCCTTTTGCCGCTTCGATCAGCAAAATTGTATCGGTTAGGTCTTTTCCCGGACTTCCATCTTCCGCTACTTCATAAAAATGCAGGATAAACTTTGCCGGATTCACTTCCGAGTCGGTCATGATCATCAACTCCTTAAGATAGGATGTTTTGGCACTGTTCCCATCAAACGGAAAATAGCGCGCTACAATCCACGGATTTTTTCCACTGGAAAAGAAATGGTTGATTCCTCCTTTTTTATAATCGCCAACGGTTATCGTTTTATTGCCTTTTTTTCCGGCAATCATAACTTCCTGAAGCTGTAACGGACGCTGCTTTAACACAACGTTGGCCGCTTCGGTACCTTTTACTTTCGCTGTTTCATAGCCCAACGCACTGAACACTAAAACCTTCTCCGGATTTTTCTCGAAAATAGTAAAATCTCCGTTCCCATCGGCTGTTGTTCCGTTATTTTCATCCTCAACCCAGATATTCACATAGGCGACCGGTTGTTGGTTTTCGTCAACGACAGTTCCTCGTATTTGTGCCGAACTACTTATCGAAAGGAACAATAGAAAAAATAACGCCTTATACATTATTCTTTCTTCAGTTTATCGGCAATTTTCCGATCGTTCGAAAGGCGCGGTAATTTATTTTGGCCACCCAGTTTTCCTTCGGACTTCATATATTCCTGAAATGCATTTCTGGCTACTTTTGTCACAACCACCGTTCGCAATACATTTCCTGAAATCAAATCGTCATAATAGACGTTTTGTGCCCGCATGGCTTTGTCTAGTTTTTGTTCGAATATGACCATGTCTTCCGGTTCCTGTTCAAATTCAATCAGCCATTCGTGATACGGTAAACCTTCGGTCGGTGTAATTTGCGGCGCTACGGTAAACTCATTAACCCGTACATCGGTATTTTCCATCGCTTCTTTTAACGCGGCTTCTACTTCTTTTCCGATCACGTGTTCACCAAATGCAGAAATATAATGTTTGATGCGTCCCGAAACCAGTACCCGATACGGTTGCAAACTCGTAAATTGAATGGTATCGCCTATATTATAAGACCATAATCCGGCGTTTGTAGAAATGATCAAAACATAATTGATTCCCAGTGCTACTTCACCTATGGTATAGCGTTTTGGGTTTTCCTGGAAAAATTCGTCACTTTTGATAAACTCGTAAAAGATACCCGAATTCAACAACAGTAGCATTCCTTTTTCTTTCTGGGTGTCCTGATAGGCAAAAAAGCCTTCGGAAGCCGGAAATAATTCAATACTGTCGACTTTGCGTCCAATCAGGTTTTCGAATTTCGCCCGATAGGGTTCGTAATTCACGCCACCGTAGATAAACAGGTTAAAGTTTTTAAAGATTTCGCCTACCGGTTTATTGCCTTTTTCTTTTAGTTTTTCAAAATACATCTGTACCCACGACGGAATTCCGGAGATGACCGTCATGTTTTCGTGGAAGGTTTCCTCTACTATCGCGTCGACTTTGGTTTCCCAATCTTCAATACAGTTGGTTTCCCAGCTTGGCATCCGGTTTTTTTGTAAATATTTCGGAACATAATGCGCCACAATCCCTGAAAGTCGGCCCAGTTTGATTCCGTTTTTCTCGTCCAATACCGGACTTCCCTGTAAAAAAATCATTTTGCCGTCTACAAACGATGCGTTTCCGGTTTCATGGATATAATGTAAAATGGCATTCCGTGCCGCTTCAATATGATACGGCATCGATTCTTTTGTTAGCGGAATGTATTTGGCTCCGGAAGTCGTTCCGGACGTCTTGGCCAGGTATAACGGTTTTCCTTTCCATAATACGTCAGCCTCACCTGTTAACATCTTGTCGATATAAGGTCGCAGTTGTTCATAATCGCGAACCGGTACCTGTTTCTGGAAATCGTCTACCGATGTGAACGTCTCAAACTGATGGTCTTTTCCAAATTGGGTGTTTTGAGCCGAACGAATCAGTTCCCAAAATATTTTTTGTTGGGTTGCAACCGGATTGTCCGCCCATTTTCGCGTATTCTTATAAATTTTTCCAGCTAGTACTTTAGCAACAATCGATTTTATCGACATTTGATTTTATTTAGGATTATCGGCAAACTTTTTTTTCAATGCTTTTTCGGTTCGGTATATCAGAATAAAAACAAAAAGCAATACCAGAGCCATACTTATAACGAATTCACCATTCTTTAGGCTGGGCCATATCAAAGGTGTCATTGCCAGTACTATCAATATACCACCACTTTTGATCAATTCTATCGCGGAATATTTTTGTGCAAATTGCCATCGTTCCGGCGATTTCATAGAACCCGATGTACGGTATCCGTATAAACTGTTTATTTTTTTAGGCGGAAAACAATACTGAATTAGCCCGGCAAGGATAAAAATTCCACCACATAATAAAGGTAACTGTAACAGATTTGTTGTCCACTCCATAGTTAGGTTATTCAAAATCAATAAACTGAGTCGGATCGATCGGATAACCGTCTTTCCAGAGTTCAAAGTGTAATTGTACATCCGGATAGGTTCCGGTAATTCCGGCCAAAGCAATCACTTCTCCGGATTTAACCACATCCCCTTCCGATTTGGTTAAGGATGCCGCTCGTTTATAAACCGAAATAATCCCGTCGTTATGTCTGATGATGATCACCTGTCCGTTGGTTGGCGTCCAATCGGAAAAAACAACCGTCCCGTTTGCAATCGATTTAATCGGTGTATTTTTTGTCAGCGCAACACTAATATTATAATGTTTGTTTTTGGAATTGTATTTTTCTACAATATGTCCTTTTACCGGTGGCAATAAAACCAGATTTACCCTTGGTTTGGCTTTTTCGAAAACATTGTATTTGTCTTCCAGTCGAACCTGTTCCCGTAGTTTTAAATCGGTTTGCGACGGATTCAGATCCGCGACCTCCGTGTTTTTGTCTTCTACCTTAATGGAATCTTTGTTTAACTTGGCATAGTCCAGATCGCCGGTAAGCACTTTTTTAATCGACTCCACATACAGGTTGTTCTGCCGGATCACTTGTTCCAACGAATCGGATTTTATGGCCAGTTGTGTGGCTTCCTTTTTAAGTTTGGTCGAAGAATAACCCGGGATGTATTCCCGTAAAGGTGTAAAGGCAATAATAAACGTGGTGGCGGTAATCAGGAATATCGTAGATACGGTGAGACTCACAAAAACGTTCATCAGATTTAACTTCAGAGAAAATATCTCTTCAAACGTATCTTCATTCAATATAACCAATCGGTTTTTATTGAATAATTTCTTTTTTAAAAGCTGTCGTTTTAGTCGCTTCGCAGACATTATATTCTTTTAATTCACAAATATAATAATTTAATACCGGCTTTCTTAACCCTGCACCTATATTGATTTTTGTGATTTAGGTTAAAGAAATCCTAAATTTAGCCCCTTATCTTTAAAAAGCCTCAATTATTTATTCGTCTAATTGTATTTATACCTAACTTTGTTCTCTCGATTTACGAATTAATTTTTTGAAATAATAAACACAGTAACAATGGGAAAGCTTGGTGCAACAGAAATAATCCTGATCGTAGTGGTAATTGTACTTTTATTCGGTGGTAAAAAAATTCCTGAACTAATGAAAGGTTTGGGTTCCGGAATTAAAGAATTCAAAAATGCTGCTAAGGACGATCAACCTTCCGCTCCTAAGAAAGACGAAACCAAAGAGTAATTTTTTGTAATACTTTTTTTTAGAGGCTGTAAAAGTAAACGACTTTTTAAAAACAAAAGAGGCTGTTTATTTTTTACAGCCTCTTTTTATTTGTCTTTACAGTATCATGCTTAACTGTATTCGTTTGCGGTCTTCGTCGACTTCGGTCACTTTTACCTGTACGTGCTGGTGTAGTTTTACCACTTCGTTTACATCGCTCACAAATCCTTCTTTGAGCTGGGAAATATGAACCAATCCGCTTTCCTTGATTCCGATATCCACAAAACATCCGAAATTGGTAATATTATTTACAATTCCCGGTAATACCATTCCGGTGCGCAAATCCCGGATCGTTTTAACATTGGCATCAAACTCAAATACTTTGGCCGCTTTCCTCGGATCCAGTCCCGGTTTTTCCAACTCTTTTATAATGTCTTTTAAACTTAAAAGTCCAACCGCATCGGTGACGTAGTTTTCCAATGGTATCGCACTTATTTTTTCTTTGTTGGCAATCAAATCGTTAACCGATATTTTAAGGTCTTTTGCCATTTTTTCAACAATTCCGTAGGCTTCCGGATGTACCGCAGAATTGTCCAATGGGTTTTTTGCATTCGTGATTCGGATAAAAGCCGCCGCCTGTTGAAAGGCTTTTTCACCCAGTCGCGGTACTTTTTTTAGTTGGTTCCGACTTTCGAAAGCGCCGTTTTCCGATCGGTACGTCACAATGTTTTCGGCCATCTTCTCGCCTATTCCGGACACATAACTCAACAACGATTTACTCGCCGTATTGAGGTTAATTCCAACGGAGTTTACACAACGGGTAACCACGGTATCTAATTCGCTTTTAAGCTGCGTCTGATCGACATCATGTTGGTACTGCCCTACTCCTATCGATTTCGGGTCGATTTTTACCAGTTCGGCCAACGGATCCGATAATCGTCTTCCGATCGATACGGCACCACGTACGGTAACATCGTAATTCGGAAATTCGTCACGGGCAATTTTGGACGCCGAATATACCGACGCTCCGGCTTCGCTTACCACAAATACCTGTATCGGCTTGTCGAAAGCTATTTTTTTAATAAAAAATTCCGTTTCCCTGGAAGCTGTTCCATTTCCAATCGAAATCGCATCGACCTTATAGGAATTGACCATCGAGCGGATTTTTTTCATTGCCATCGCGGTGTCATTTTGTGGCGCATGCGGGAAAATGGTTTCGTTATATAACAAATCCCCTTTTTCGTCCAGACAAACCACCTTACATCCGGTTCGGAATCCCGGGTCGATTGCCAGAATCCGTTTTTCACCCAATGGCGGTGCCAGTAGCAATTGATTTAAATTTCCGGCGAATACCTGAATCGAACTTGCATCAGCTTTCGCTTTCGCTTCCTGTAAGGTTTCGTTCGAAATCGCCGGTTCCAGTAATCTTTTATAACTGTCGCCAATCGCTTTTTTGAGATGCGTGGCCGTCTCTTTCTTGTTTTTAATGATGTTTTCTTCGATAAACTCCAGCGCTTCCTCCTGTTCGATATCGACTTTTAATTTGATATAGCCTTCGTTTTCCGCACGTAACATGGCCAGTAAACGATGTGACGGTGCTTTGGTTATCGGTTCCGACCATTCGAAGTATTGTTCGAATTTTTTGGCACCTTCTTCGTCTTTTTTCGCTTTTACCACTTTGGTTTCGATCACGGCTTTACGCTGGAACATTCTTCGCAGATTTTTACGGATATACATGTTTTCATTAATCCATTCGGCTACAATATCACGCGCACCCTGAAGTGCTTCGTCTTCATTCCCCACTTTGTCATTCAGGTATTTCGATGCGATATAATCGAGATCATCGGCATTTTGTGCCATGATAATTTTAGCCAGCGGTTCCAATCCGTTTTCACGGGCTACGTCGGCTTTGGTTTTTCTTTTTTTCTTATACGGAAGGTAAAAATCTTCCAATTCGTTCAGGTCGAAACTATTGGTTATTTTCTGTTTCAGTTCCGGTGTTAAAGCATCCTGTTCCGCAATGGATTTTAAAATGGCCTCTTTTCGTTTAATAATGGCTTCGAAAGCCGCATTTAATTTGGCAATCTGTTCAATAACAACCTCATCCAGATTTCCGGTTTTGTCTTTTCGGTAACGGGCAATAAAGGGTATCGTACAATCTTCTGCCAAAAGCTGTAAGGTACTTTCTATGTTCTTTGGAGCCGTCGAAACATGCTTTAGTATATACTCAATATTCGTCATCCTATAAATAAATTGCTTGTTAAAATGTCGCAAACCCTGTTTTTAAAAAACGGATTGTGCAGGCTAAAATACTATCTTTGGCAGAAATTTTATAACAATGCAGCCATTATTCTGTTATGTCCTCAGCATGAATGTTTTCGCTTTTGTTGTTTTTGGCATCGATAAATGGCTGGCGGTTACCCAACGAAAACGGATATCCGAAAAAAAATTGCTGGCTATTAGTTTTATTGGTGGAAGTATCGGTGCTATAGGTGCGATGCTGCTTTTTCGGCATAAAATAGCAAAACCGTCTTTTCTATGGAAATTTTCGGTGTTGCTGGTTTTGCAAATCGGAATACTGATGCTGCTCAAACATTATTTTGATCTTTGATATTATCATTTGATCATAATAAAAACCGTCCGGAAAAATTCCGCTGAAATCTATATATTTGTCCAATCCCTTACTAAATTCAAGACATTTTGATACCGAATCTTACAAAAAATAAGTTTTCCCGGTTTTCTTTTCTGCTACAACCCAAATATATTTTTGGTCTACTCGTGGCAGTGGCGGCTTTAATCGCTATTAAACAGTATAACCACGGCAGTTATAATAATTATTCGATTTTTAAATATACGTTCTGGCATTTAATCGAATCCAAATCGCTTTATGCGCATTATCCCGACGAATACTGGGATCGAAATCACTATGGCCCTGTTTTTGCCTTATTTATCGCTCCTTTTGCGCTATTACCGGATTATTTGGGAATGCTGTTATGGAATGTATGCAGTGTACTTGTTTTTGCTTTCGGAATTAAAAGTTTACCGCTTTCGAATAAAGTAAAGGCTATTATCGCGCTAATCTGCGCCAATGAACTGATTACGGCTTTGCTAAGTTTTCAGTTTAATATTTTCCTGACGGGTGCTATTCTGATTGCCTTTTCCTATACGCTAAAAAACAAAAACGGAATCGCTACTTTTCCTATTATAAGTTGTACAATGATCAAATTATATGGAATCGTTGGCCTGGCGTTTTTCTTTTTTACGCAGAAAAAAATTCAGTTTATCCTTGG
Organism: Flavobacterium sp. CAU 1735; assembly: GCF_039888695.1. Classification (NCBI taxonomy): domain Bacteria; kingdom Pseudomonadati; phylum Bacteroidota; class Flavobacteriia; order Flavobacteriales; family Flavobacteriaceae; genus Flavobacterium; species Flavobacterium sp. CAU 1735. Next base: position 50,408 of record NZ_JBDQQQ010000010.1, read on the forward strand.
GCTTATTTTTTGGGCTGTTGTACTTTTTGTGGTACCGATGCTTTTGTCGTCGCCTAAGTTTATTATCGATACCTACGTAGAATGGTTCAATACCCTGGTTTATAAAAATTCGTCGAATATCAGTCTGGATTCGTATCAGGATATTTCCTTTATGGGAATGGTTCGACGGACTTTGGGCGATCCTACCATTCCGAATACTCCGTTTTTACTGGGCGGTGTATTGCTTTTCGGTGCAACTTATCTCCGAATAAAACAATTTCAATTCCTGGAGTTTCGTTTGTTATTACTGGCATCGACCTTGATTTTTACCGTAATTTTTAGCAGTGGCTCCGAATCGCCTACTTATATCATTGCGTTTACCGGTGTGGCCATCTGGTTTATGCGTAAATCGCAACATTCCAAATGGGAGATCGCCTTACTGATTTTTGCGATTTTACTAACATCCTTATCGCCAACGGATCTGTTTCCGAAAGCTGCCCGTGTTTTTATCCGCAATCATGCGTTAAAAGCTTTACCTTGCGTTATCATTTGGTTTACAATAATTTATGAAATGCTTACAAAAGATTTCAACCCTAAATCCGTTACCGTATGCGAAAATTAGTCTCTATTGTAATTCCTGCTTACAACGAAGCGGATAATATCCGGAATATCTTTACAAACATTCATTCTGTTTTTAGTACGTTGCCGTATAACTGGGAGGTTATTTTTGTGGACGATGGGAGTAGGGATGAAACACTGGTTACCGTAAAAGAACTGGCAAACAATTATAATAATGCTTATTTTTTGGAATTTTCCAAGAATTTCGGACATCAACTGGCGGTAAAAGCCGGTTTGGACAATGCCTATGGTGATTGTGTGATTTCATTGGACTGCGATGCGCAACATCCACCGGAAATCATTCCTGAAATGCTTCAAAAATGGGAGGAAGGTTTTGATATTGTGTACACCATTCGTGAGGAAGACAAACGACTTTCGAAAGCCAAAAGAAGCAGTTCGAATCTTTTTTATAAACTGGTTAATTCCCTTTCGGATATCGAACTCGAAGCCGGTACTGCCGATTTCAGACTGATGGATCGTACTGTAGTAAATGTGTTCCGAAACTTTCATGAAACCGAACCGTTTTTAAGAGGACTTACCAAATGGCTTGGTTTTAAACAATATGGTATCCGCTATGAACCGGCCGAACGTTTTGCCGGTACTAGTAAATATTCCTTTAAAAAAATGGTCCGCCTAGCCTTACATGGTGTGACTTCTTTTAGCATAAAACCTTTATATACTGCTGTTTATGTAGGGTTGATCATGTCTCTGTTATCGCTATTGTATATCCCATATGTGGTATATGCATTTTATAATCATATTGAAGTTTCCGGTTGGGCATCTATTATTATTACCATTGTTTTCTTTGGTGGTTTACAGCTTATCATGCTGGGAATTATTGGTATTTATGTAGGTAAGATGTTTATGCAAACTAAAAACCGACCGAATTATATTATCCGTTCTACCAATTTAAAAGATCAGTCATGATTTTATTAAGTTTTGATATTGAAGAATTCGACATGCCGTTCGAATACGGAAAAGACATCTCATTCGATGATCAGATTCAGTTATCTATTACCGGTTCGCATGCAATATTGGATATTCTCCAAAAACATCAGGTAAAAGCGACGTTCTTTAGTACGGCCACTTTTGCTATTAATGCACCCGAAATTATCGAACGTATTAAAAGGGAAGGGCATGAGCTGGCTTCACATACGTATTACCATTCCAATTTTGAAGTACCGCATTTAAAGGAATCCAAAGAAAAACTGGAAGAATTGTCCGGTATGACCGTGACCGGTTTCCGTATGCCGCGCATGATGCCGGTAGACGAAAAAGAAGTGGCCAAAGCCGGATATCTTTATAACAGTTCGATTAATCCGACTTATCTTCCCGGAAGGTATAACAACCTGCATATTTCCCGGACCTATTATAAGAAAGACAACGTTTTGCAAATACCGGCTTCAGTGAGTCCATTGGTACGGTTTCCGCTTTTCTGGCTGTCGTTTCACAATCTTCCGTTGGGTTTGTATAGCCGCATTGCCAAATGGACCTATAAAAAAGATAAGTACCTCAACATTTATTTCCATCCGTGGGAGTTTACCGATCTGGACGATTTCGAACGTTTTGGATTCCCGGGTTATGTCCGTAAAAATACCGGTGTAAAAATGGAAAACCGATTGGATCAGTTTATTTCGAATATGAAAAAAAGCAAGTTACCATTCGGTACTTTTCAGGAGTTTATTAAAGATATTCTCTAAAATACACTAAGCCGCTACACCTGACAGGTTTTAAAAACCTGTCAGGTGTGCTTAACAAATAGAAAAGGCTTCCAAATGGAAGCCTTTTTATTATAACCCTATCGGGTCTTTTCTCTTTTCTCTTTATTCTCTGGTCTATTGACAAACCGGGATTTTATTCACACGATTGGCATGACGTCCGCCTTCAAAAGCCGTTGCCAAAAAGGTATCCACCATTTCGATAGTCTGTTGAATCGAGGTAAATCGCGCCGGAATACTGATAATATTCGCATCGTTATGCTGACGTGCCAATGCCGCAATTTCTTTTGTCCAGCATAAAGCCGCACGGATTCCCTGGTGTTTGTTAACCGTAATCGCGATACCGTTTCCGCTTCCGCAGATTACAATACCAAAATCGGCTCTTCCTTCTGTAACATCCAATGCAACCGGGTGACCGAAATCGGGATAATCCACACTATCAAAAGTGTCTGTCCCATGATTCGTTACCGTATGACCCTGGGCTTCCAGATGTTTTAAAATCGCTTGTTTATAGTCCGGACCGGCATGGTCGTTCCCAATTGAAATTCTCATTGTGTTGTTGTTTATTTGTTTACTGCAAAGTTAGCAAAGAATACTGTTAAACAATTTTTAAATTGGTGTCGTCGTTTAATTTTTTAAGAATCGCCCGTACGGCTTCAATATCATCCGGATGTACTTTTAGTTTAATTCCTCCCAAAGCCTGCGAATACATAGGCGCAATGTTCATCATCGTCTCATTTTCAAAAAAATAACGGATTTCCTGTTGCTCCAATAAATGCTTTAGCACGGCAATTTCGTGCGGATAATCAAAAACGGCTACCGTAACAAATTCATTCATCGTTTAAAGGTTTTGCTAAAGATACAAAAGTTATTATTTCTATAATTCTTATTCTTTCTTCCCCGATTGTGAATACTAATTCGTAATTTTAGCAGTATATTAGAAAAGAATTTATGAGTAAGAAACACAAAAAGTTAGGTAATAAAGGGAAAGATTTTTCTGCAAAAATTTTTAAAATCCTTTCCAAAGATCCTAACAAAACATTCAACTACAAACAAATAGCTGCTGTTTTGGAACTGAATGATACCCAAAGTCGGAATGAAATCATCAAAGAATTAAAATACCTTACCTCCAAAGAAAAGATCGAAGAAGTGGACCGCGGTAAATACCGTATCATCACAAAAGCTGATTATTTTGAAGGGGTAATCGATATGACCAGTCGGAAAACGGCTTATTTTGTTTGTCCGGATCTGGAAGACGATGTCTTTATCCCAACCAATAATCTGAATCATTCTCTGGATGGCGATAAGGTAAAAATTTATATCTACAATCGCAGAAAAGGACGCAGACCGGAAGGGGAAGTCGTTGAAATTATCGAACGCAAAAAAACCGATTTTGTTGGTGTGATCGATATCCAAAAGAACTTTGCTTTTGTGACGTCAGCCAATCCGAAAATGTATACCGATATCTTTATCCCGAAAGAAAAAATGGGAGAGGCGCAAAACGGGGATGTCGTTCTGGTTCATATCGAAGACTGGCCGGCTAAAGCCGATAGTCCGTTTGGAGTGGTTACAAAAGTATTGGGAAAACCAGGCGAACACAATACCGAAATCCATGCGATCCTTGCGGAATACGGACTACCATACGATTTCCCGATAGAGGTGGAGGCCTATGCCAAAAAACTGGATACTTCCATTCAGGAAAGCGAAATTCTAAAACGCCGCGATATGCGGAATACGCTTACATTTACAATCGACCCGAAAGATGCCAAGGATTTTGACGACGCCTTGTCGTTCGAAAAACTTCCAAATGGAAACTATGAAATCGGAATCCATATTGCCGATGTTTCCCATTATGTTCAGGAAGGAACCGTATTGGACGATGAAGCGTACCAACGAGCGACTTCCGTTTATCTGGTCGATCGTGTAGTGCCAATGCTTCCGGAAGTGCTTTCCAATTTTGCCTGTTCACTACGTCCACACGAAGAGAAATATACCTTTTCGGCCGTTTTTGAACTGAATGAAAAAGCCGAATTGGTTAACCAGTGGTTTGGTCGAACGGTAACCTATTCCGACCAGCGTTTTGCTTATGAAGAAGCGCAACACATTATCGAAACCGAAGGAAATCAGATTCCGGCCGAAATTTCGCTTACCGGAAACGAGTATACTGTCGATGCGCCTATAGTGGAAGCGACGCTAAAACTAAACGAACTGGCTAAGATCCTTAGAAAAAAACGAATGCAAAACGGTGCTATTTCATTCGATAAAGTAGAAGTAAAATTCCACCTGAACGAAAATGCCGAACCAACCGGAGTGTATTTTAAAGTCGCCAAAGATGCCAACCATCTGATCGAAGAATTTATGTTGCTGGCCAATCGAAAGGTGGCGGAATTTATCGGAAAACAAAAGAAAACGTTTGTGTATCGTATCCACGATGAACCGGATCAGGACAAGTTGATCAACTTACAAACCGTAATCGCTAAATTCGGTTATTCGATCAATTTTAAATCCAAAGATGCCATTTCAAAATCGCTGAATACGTTGTTGGAAGATGTACAGGGCAAAAAAGAACAAAATCTGGTTGATACTCTGGCCATTCGCAGTATGAGCAAAGCCAGTTATTCTACCGAAAACATAGGTCATTACGGACTAGCTTTCGATTATTATTCGCATTTTACATCTCCAATTCGTCGTTATCCCGATGTTATGGCACACCGTTTGCTACAACATTACCTCGATGGCGGCGCTTCGGCCGATGCGGAAGTATATGAGGAAAAATGTATGCATTCCTCTACTATGGAAAGTCTGGCAGCCAATGCCGAACGCGACAGTATCAAGTATATGCAGGTGAAGTATATGCAGGATCATAAAGACGAAGAGTTTTTGGGCGTTATTTCCGGTGTGACCGAATGGGGTATTTATGTGGAAATTGTTGAAAATAAGTGCGAAGGAATGGTACGTATCCGCGAAATCCGCGACGATTACTATACGTTCGACGAAAAACAATATGCTTTGGTTGGCGAAATTTCACATAATATCATCCAATTGGGCGACGAAGTCATCGTAAAAGTTAAAAATGCCGATCTGGTTAAAAAACAACTGGATTTTCATTTTATCAAAAAGAAAGATTCGTAACATTTTAAAAACAGAAAACGATGCTAAAAACAACTTTTAAGAACAGTTTCGCAATGGTCACATTCCTATTGGCAACCCAGTTTGGTTTTGCTCAGGTGACTAAAAACGTAGGTGATTTTACAGCGGTAAAAGTATTCGATAAAATATCGGCCCAATTGATTCCGGGTTCCGAAAACAAAATTGAACTAAAAGGTGAAGGCGCCGAAAAAGTAGAAATTGTAAACAAAAACGGCGATTTAAAAATCCGTATGCCGTTGGATAAATTTCTGAAAGGCGAAGATATTACAGCCATCATTTTCTATAAAAATATCGAAAGTATTGAAGCCAGTGAAGGTGCTTATGTGTCCAGCGACGTCATGGTAAAAGGAGTCGACTTTACTGTAAATGCCAACAAAGGCGGACAGATAAAAGTTGGTTTGAATGTTAAAAAAGCAAGTGTCCGCGCGACTACCGGTGGTGTGGTAAAATTAAATGGTAAAGCCGAAAACCAAGATATTGTGATCAATTCCGGTGGTATTGTAAATGCCAAAACTTTCGAAACCTCTCAAACGACTGTAGCTGTTAATGCCGGTGGTGAAGCCGATGTTTTTGCAACCGATCTGGTAGATGCCAAAACAAGAGCGGGCGGAGACATTACCATTTATGGAAACCCTAAAAAAGTAAATCAGAAAACTTTTGCAGGCGGAAATATTGACGTAATCAAAAAATAATTCCGTTACAACTGAAACAAAATATATAAAATCCCGACTAGTGAGTAGTCGGGGTTTCTTTTATACAATAAACCCGTTTTCCGGTCGATTTGAGACAATCGTTTTAAACCTATCGGATTTTTTAAACTATATTTGTAATTTAACATTGTAGTAACAGTGTTTTTACGCTTATTCACCTTAAATACCTTTTCATGATAGACGATATTCTTACCGGAATTCCGTTAGGATTCTTTTTAAGTTTTATGATCGGCCCTGTCTTTTTTGTTCTCTTGGAAACCAGTATTACCAAAGGATTTCGCGCGGCCATGTCATTTGACGTTGGAGTAGTCTTAGGTGATATCGTTTTTATTGCTATTGCTTACTTTAGTAGTGTCCGACTGATTCAAAGTATTAAGGACGATCCCGCTTTATTTATTTTTGGCGGTATCCTGATGTTTACTTATGGAATGATCACTTTTTTTAAACTTCGAAGACAAAGCAAATCGGTCGAAGAAGACGAGGAAGTTGTTGAGTTGATCAAAAGAGATTACTTCAGCCTTTTTATCAAGGGATTCCTACTTAATTTTATCAATATCGGGGTTTTAGGATTCTGGTTGGCAATTATCATTACTTTCGGACCTAAACTGGATATGGTGCCTTCCCGTATGCTAACGTTTTTTAGTGCGGTGATTGGTTCCTATTTCATTACGGATATCGGAAAAATCTTATTAGCCAAACAACTTCGTAAAAAACTGACTCCTTCTAACATTCTGAAAGTTAAAAAATTAAGCAGTATTTTGTTAATTGTTTTTGGATTGGTATTGATGTTCCAGGGATGGTTTCCTAAAGAAAAGGAATTTGTAAAAAATACACTGGAAAAAATCGAAGAGAAAAAATAATAGTAAATTATAGTTATAAAAAAGAGCGGTTAATATAACCGCTCTTTTTGTTTCCTGAGGCATCGAGCGGATTCGAACCGCTGTGGACGGTTTTGCAGACCGCTGCCTAGCCTCTCGGCCACGATGCCAGTATTGTAGGGCGCAAACTTACTAAAATATTTTGAAATTCAAATTCAAATTCGACATTTTATTGTACTTATTTTATAATGCGCTCGTTTTCAACAGGCTGTTAACTACGGTATTCTTCCATTTGAACCGTAACCGCTTCCACATCGCCGCCAATTGGTGGGTTTAGCTTGGAGACCGCTACCGTAATTCTCGATACTGAAGGAATTTCCTTAAAAATCCGAACCAGAATACGCTTCGCTACATGTTCCAATAATTTCGAACGGATCGCCATTTCTTCCCGAACAATCCGGTTTAAATGTACATAATCGACCGTATCGACCAATTCATCTGTTTCCGACGGCTTCCGTAAATCTGTTTTTACTTCCAAATCCACACTGTAATCCGATCCGATTTTACTTTCTTCTTCCAAACATCCGTGAAACGAAAAGGTACGGATGTTTTTTAACTTAATGATTCCCATTTTTAAACGTATTCAATAATAGATTAGTCCTTCGACGGATAAAAGTACGAATTTTTAAAGCCATTTTGATAATAACCCCTTAAAGTTATACCGACATAAACAACATTTTTGGTAAATTTGCCTTTCTAATTTTATTTTATGTCAACAAAAGAAAAATCATTAAATTTTATCGAACAAATCATTGAGGAAGATTTAAAAAATGGTTTATCTCAAGATAAATTGCGATTCCGTTTTCCACCGGAACCTAATGGCTATTTACACATTGGCCATGCGAGTTCCATATGTCTTAATTTTGGATTAGGATTGGATTATCAGGCGCCGGTTAACCTGCGTTTTGATGATACCAACCCGGCAAAAGAGGAGCAGGAATACGTAGATGCAATCAAAAAAGACGTACAATGGTTAGGATACCAATGGGCAGAAGAATGTTATGCTTCCGACTATTTTCAACAATTGTATGACTGGACCGTAGCGCTGATCAAAAAAGGAAAAGCCTATGTCGACAGTCAGACTTCGGAAGAAATGGCCAAACAAAAAGGAACGCCTACACAAGCGGGTGTTGATAGTCCGTACCGAAACCGTTCGGTAGAAGAAAACCTGGATTTATTCGAACGAATGAAAAACGGTGAATTCGAAGAAGGTACGCATATTTTAAGAGCCAAAATCGATATGGCTTCTACCAACATGCTAATGCGTGATCCGATCATGTACCGTATTTTACACAAACACCACCACAGAACCGGTGAAAAATGGTGTATTTATCCAATGTACGACTGGGCACATGGCGAAAGCGATTACCTGGAGCAGATTTCACATTCGTTCTGTACGCTGGAGTTTTTACCGCACCGTGAATTGTACGACTGGTTTTTAGATCAGATTATTGATACCGGCAAAGTACGTCCGAAACAACGTGAATTTGCACGTAGAAATCTTTCGCATACTGTTGTTAGTAAGCGTAAATTATTACAACTGGTTCAGGAAGGGCATGTTACCGGATGGGACGATCCGAGAATGTCGACCATTTCCGGAATGCGCAGAAGAGGTTATACACCAACTGCCATCCGTAATTTTGCCGATACGATTGGTATTGCCAAACGCGATAACCTGATTGACGTTTCCTTACTGGAATTCTGCGTTCGTGAAGATCTAAACAAAACGGCACCACGTGTAATGGCCGTATTGGATCCGGTTAAACTGATCCTTACCAATTATCCGGAAGGAAAAGAGGAGTGGTTGGATGCCGAAAACAATCAGGAAGAAGAAATAATGACCTATAGAAAAGTACCTTTTTCAAAAGAATTATATATTGAAAGAGAAGACTTTTTAGAAGAAGCTAACAGTAAATTTTTCCGTTTGACCCTTGGAAAAGAAGTGCGTTTAAAAAATGCCTATATCATTAAAGGGGAAAGCGTGGTTAAAGATGCTGATGGAAATATTACCGAAATCCATGCTACATATGATGAAGACAGTAGAAGTGGAAGTGGTTCGGAAGCAAGTCAGCGTAAAGTAAAAGGTACCATTCACTGGGTATCGGTTGCACATGCTGTTCCGGCTGAGATCCGAATCTACGACCGTTTGTTTTCACATGAAAATCCGGATGGTAATAAAGATATTAATTTCAAGGAGTTTTTAAATCCTAATTCATTGGAAATCATTACCGGATACCTGGAGCCTAGCCTGAAAACGGCTGTCGATGGTGACCGATTCCAGTTCCAACGTTTGGGATATTTCTGTGTAGATCGCGACACTACTGCTGATAAGCTGGTTTTTAACAAAACCGTTGGCCTTCGCGATACATGGGCAAAAGTAGAAAGTAAAGAATAAAGTTATGTTAGATCATTTTTTTGGAGAACAGGCCGTAGCCAATGTATATTTATATTCGGCTCCGTTGCATATCCTAATCATCTTATTTGAAATGTTTTACAGCTATTCGCATAAAAAGCATTTCTATAATACCAAAGATACGCTTACCAATATTTATATGGCATGTCTAAACTATGGTTTGGACATTATCATGAAAGCCTTTGCTATTGGGGTTATGTTCTACTTTTACGAACACCGCATTTTCGATCTGGAATACAGCAGTGTTTGGTATTGGATTGGTGTTTTCCTTTTACAGGATTTCGCCTATTATGTACATCATTATGTGGATCATCACTCCAGAATGTTCTGGGCTGTACACGTAACGCACCATAATTCCGGTTATTTTAATATTACCACAGGGTTTAGATCACCGGTTTTACAGCCTTTATACCGCTATTTGTTCTTTTCACCGATAGCATTTTTAGGTTTTAATCCGTGGCATATCATGGCCGCTTATGCGATTATTCAGATCTACGGAACCTGGGTACATACCAAAACCGTGAAAAGTATGGGTATTTTAGAATGGATTCTGGTAACACCATCCCATCACAGAGTACACCATGCTTCGAACGCTCGTTACCTGGATCGTAATATGGGAATGGGATTAATTATCTGGGATCGTATGTTTGGAACTTTTGAAAAAGAAGATCCGAATTATGAGGAAGTCCGTTTCGGACTTACTTCCGAAATAGAAGATAAAGGACCTCTTAATATTGTATTCCACGAATGGAAAGATATCTGGAGAGATGCTTCCCAACCGGGGCTAAAATTTTCCGATCGTCTAAAATATATTTTTTATCCACCGGGATGGTCACATACCGGAGATTTTAAAACGTCTGCTAAACTTCGGGCTGAAGAAAAAGCAAATAGACAAAAATGATAAAAGGCTTCTAAAAAGAAGCCTTTTTCTATTATATATTATATCAATTAAAATAAAAATAATTATTATTAAAATCTATTAAAACTGACTTCATAAAACGCTTTTAAATCAATTATCTTTTTCAGGTAAATAGATTTTACATCTTTAAAAAAATACACTTTAAAATAGCTTTTAATCACATTATTTTAAAAAACAAGTTTTTATTAACGACTTATTAACGTATTTATGAATATTAAATTCGTAAGTTTATAATTATTAATTTTTAAAAAGTGAGATTATGTCTAATAACACAGGTAACACATTATTGGCACTTTTAGCCGGAGCAGCTATCGGTGCCGGTGTCGGAATTTTATTTGCTCCCGATAAAGGATCTAAAACCCGAAAAAAAATTAAAGATGGTTTCGATCATGAAAGAGATCACTTACGAGACAAGTTTAACGAGGCAACCCATAACCTCAAAAATAAATTCAGCAGAGCCAAAATGGATTTGGAAAGTGAATTTGATCATCTAGTATCCAACGTTGATAATAAGACCGAAGATATTATCGCAACATTAGAAAAAAAACTGGACGATCTTAAAAAACAACACGCTAAAGCAACAAAATAAAGTAGGCTATGGCTTTTGAAAAATTAAAAGAAAATACCGAACAAATCCAGGATAATGCCAAAGCATTATTCGACTCCAACGTGGCCTACTATAAACTTTGGTTTTTTAGAGTAGCCATGAAATCGACTACGATGATACTTAAAATTTTTCTTTTGAGTATTTTCCTGATGTTGATGGTACTTTTCTTGTCTATAGCCGGTGCCTTTGCTTTAGGTAATATGTTGGGTAGTTATGCACTCGGTTTTTTAATTGTGGGTGTCATTTATCTGATCCTTTGTATCGTGGTTTACTATATCAAAGATAAAATCGTGGAAGGCCCGATACTGGAAAAATTCTCCGAATTCTTTTTTAATGATTAATTATGGAAAGAAAAAAATATTCGTCATATGATGAAATCAACCGTGAACTGGAAATCTTAAAAGTACAGAAAGAACTGGATTACAGACGTTTGGTCTATGCAGTCGAAAAAACACGGGATGACCTTACACCAGGAGTATTTACTTCCGGAGTGGTTCGTTCCATAGGTTCATTTTTTACGAAATCGGGAACACTTCAAAATCTTTTAATCGGTTTTATTTTTAACCGGTTATTCAAATAAAAAAGCGGCTAATGCCGCTTTTTTTGTTTTATTTATTCCGTTTCCGGAAATGCTGTGGTATCGTTATGATCCGATTTGTGGGAGTGGGAATCATCCGATTTCTTCTTTCCCTGTGCTTTCTTCATCGCTTCACCAACCTGATTCGAAGCCGTAAAAGAAGCTACCATGTTGTTTAACATATCACTTCCGGCTTGTGGTGAATTCGGTAATAAAATAAGGTTCGAATTCGTATCCGATCCGATCGCTTGTAAGGTATCATAATGTTGGGTTACAACGATTAATGCTGAAGCTTCCTGCGAGTTGATTCCTACTTTATTTAATACATCCACACTTTCTACCAATCCGCGGGCAATTTCACGACGCTGATCGGCAATACCCTGACCTTGTAAACGCTTACTTTCGGCTTCGGCTTTCGCTTTGGCTACAATACGGATTCTACTGGCTTCCGCTTCATATTCTGCAGCTGTTTTTTCACGATCGGCAGCATTAATACGGTTCATCGCATTTTTAACCTGAATATCCGGATCAATATCCGTAATCAACGTATTGATAATATCGTATCCATAAGTTGTCATCGCTTCATTTAACTCGCGTTTTACAGCAATTGCAACGTCATCTTTTCTTTCAAAAACATCATCCAGTTTTAATTTTGGTACCTCGGCACGTACCACGTCAAATACATACGACGTAATCTGATCGTGTGGGTATTCCAGTTTATAAAACGCATCATATACTTTATCCTGAATCACTTTAAACTGAACGGAAACTTTCATTTTAACGAATACGTTATCTTTTGTTTTCGTTTCAATGATCACATCCAACTGTTGGATTCTTAAATTCACTTTACCGGCAATACGGTCGATAACCGGAATTTTTAATTGTAATCCGGAATGACGGATGCTGTTGAATCTTCCAAAACGTTCCACAATCGCGGATGTTTGCTGTTTAACCGTGAAAAACGAGGCTAAAAAGAGAAATACGAGAATAACAATAATAACGTAACTAAACATAAAATGTAGTTTTAATGGTTTATTCGGTTAAGATACGAAATTCTATAAAAAAACCTCCTATAAAGGAGGTTTGGTCGTTATAAAGTACTAATCGCTTTCTGTATTCGCTGTACGGTTTCTTCTTTTCCGATCATTTCGACGATATCGAACAAATGTGGGCCTTTTAAAGCACCTACAAGGCTCAAACGGAACGGTTGCATCACTTTGCCCATTCCAATCTCATTTTTGGTCATCCAGTCCTTTACAATCGTTTCAACGTTTACCGAAGTAAAATCACCAATGTTTTCAACAACTGAAATCAATTCCTGCATGATCGAACCGGTGTCTTCTTTCCAGTTTTTAGCGGCTTTTTCATCGTAGGCAGCTGGCGCTACAAAAAAGAAATCCGATAAATCGTATAAGTCGGTTACAAAAGTAGCACGCTCTTTTACCAGTCCTACTACTTTTTCAACATAAGCGATGTCTTTGTTAATTCCTTTTTCTTTTAAAATACCATCAAATGGCAGAGCAAGAGAAGCATCGGATTGTTGTACCAGATAATGGTGGTTGAACCATTTGTTTTTTTCCGGATCGAATTTCGCACCGGCTTTGTGTACACGTCCTAAATCAAACTTCGCAACCAATTCTTCCAATGTGAATAACTCCTGATCGGTTCCGTCGTTCCATCCTAATAAAGCCAGGAAGTTGACAACGGCGCCCGGGAAAAATCCTTTTTCGCGGTATCCCGACGATTTTTCTCCCGAAACCGGATCGTTCCAATCCAATGGAAATACCGGAAACCCTAATTTATCTCCGTCACGTTTGGAAAGTTTTCCATTTCCAACCGGTTTTAAAATCAAGGGTAAGTGTGCAAATTTTGGAGCTTCCCATCCGAAAGCTTTGTATAACAATTCGTGTAAGGGTAGGGAAGGCAACCATTCTTCACCACGAATCACGTGTGACGTTTCCATTAAATGGTCGTCTACAATATTCGCCAGGTGATAGGTTGGCATTCCGTCACTTTTAAACAATACTTTATCGTCTAATAAATTGGTATCAAATTTAATATCGCCACGGATAATGTCATTCAGGTGTAAAGTTTCTCCAACCGGTGTTTTAAAACGGATCACATATTCTTCGCCATTGTTAATACGCTCCGCAACTTGTTCGGCCGAATTGGTAAGTGAATTATCCAATTGCTCGCGAACTGTATGGTTGTAGATAAAGGTTTTTCCTTCCTGTTCGGCTGTTTTACGCAGGTTATCCAGACTTTCGGCTGTATCAAAAGCATAATACGCCCAACCACTGTTAATAAGTTGGTCGGCATATCCCTTATAAAGTTCTTTACGTTCACTCTGACGGTACGGTCCGAATTTTTCGTTTTTACCAATTGTTTCATCCGGTGCAATACCTAACCATTCCAAAGCTTCCATAATATATGCTTCCGCTCCGGGTACAAAACGGTTCTGATCGGTATCTTCTATCCGAAGGTAAAACGTACCACCGTGTTTTTTAGCAAATAAATAATTAAATAAAGCGGTTCTAACGCCTCCTATATGTAAAGGTCCTGTAGGACTAGGTGCAAATCGCACACGAACTGGCTTTGACATTTTTTAAAAATTTTACGCAAAGATACAATTATGCTTTTTTCCTTCGAATTATTTTATCCGATACTGTTTATAAATAGGTTCATTTACTGTTTATCCTATGTGAAAAGTATTTTTCGCAATCATTCCCGATAAAAATACCTTTGCTTTATCAAATTGGTAACGTTCTTCAAAATACACTATAGTATATAAGGTAATTAACAAATTGGCATTGCTGATTATTCAATATAAAACCCTGTAAATCAGTAAACTTTATATCATTTTAACATTAAAAATGAGCTATGTTAATACAAATTTACATAGTATTGATTTTCAGTTAATTATAAGTTAACATAGATTGTTTATAACTTTAGATAGAAATTTATAAAAGATTTTTGGTTGTATCCTAAAATTTACTAATCCAAAACCCAAATGAAATAACCAAATCTATTTTTTAAAATTTGTTTTGAAATTATTAATAGATAGTCAACAGTTATTAACAGAAATTAACAAGTAAACTTATTAATAAAAATAAGTATAAACGGTTTATCCACCATTGTTAATAACGTTTTGAAAAGACTTCATTTCTAAAGCTTTATCGATAAACAACACTGTTAATAAAACCGGATAAAATTGTATAACTCCAAAATAAGAAGAAAAATTTAAAAGTTATTGCCACTATTAACAAGCTATAATAACAAACAAATTTTTTAAAATTTTTAAAAGATCTTTTTTTATTATTTTAATGTTTGTTGACAACTTCTTTGAATTAATTCATTTCTCTTGTTTCTTCCTTCTTTATTCTTTCCTCTCCAAACGTTGTTTCTTCTGTAAAATAGTTAATTCCTGTTTCGATTAAAATTGTAATTTTATCGGTTATAAACAAATTTTGATAATTTGGAAACGAAAGAACTGATATTTCAAAAGCTTGAAGACTTTATAAAAAAGTTTTATACGAACGAATTGCTAAAAGGAATTATTCTTTTTACCGGTTTTGGTTTGCTGTATTTTATGGTCACGTTGCTCGTGGAACATTTTTTATGGCTTTCACCAAAGGGTAGAACAGTCTTGTTCTGGCTATTCATTTTGGTAGAACTTTTCTTTTTGCTACGGTTTATTTTGTTTCCGTTGTTTAAACTTTTCAAATTACAAAAGGGTATCGATTACAAACAGGCGTCACTAATTATCGGTAATCACTTTTCGGAAGTAAATGATAAACTGACTAATTTTTTACAGTTGTATGGACAAAGTGATCAATCGGAATTACTATTGGCTTCGATCGAACAAAAAGCAATATCGTTAAAACCGGTTCCGTTTGGGAATGCGATTAACTTTAAAAAGAATACCAAGTATCTTCCATATGCTATAATCCCGTTGTTGGTTTTATTATTTTTTATGGTTTCCGGAAATTCAAATCTGATTACCGAAAGTTTGGATCGGGTAGTGCATTACAAAAAAGAATATACGCCACCGGCTCCATTTAGTTTTCAGATTATCAATAAAAATTTAACTGCAGAGCAAGGTCAGGATTTTTTACTACAGGTCAAGACCAATGGAAATGTGATTCCCGAAAATGCCATGATTGCCATTGGTAATGAAAATTATTATTTAGAAACGGTACGACCGGGAGTATTTCAATATCAGTTTGAAAAGATTACAAAGAATACTGATTTTAAACTGTTGGCCAACGAAGTCGTTTCGAATACCTATCAGGTAAATGTCGTGGCGGTTCCAACCATTGCTAATTTTGAAATGGTATTGAACTTTCCTTCCTATCTCGGGAAAAAACCGGAATTGATTCAAGGTAGTGGTAATGCCATCGTACCGGAAGGAACATCAATTACCTGGAAAGTTAATGCGTTGGCAACGAGTAAAGTAGTTTGGAAAGATGCTACGGTTAATGATGCGTTTAAACGCAATGAAAATCAATTTAGTTTATCCA
The DNA here is from genome assembly GCF_039888695.1 of Flavobacterium sp. CAU 1735. Classification (NCBI taxonomy): domain Bacteria; kingdom Pseudomonadati; phylum Bacteroidota; class Flavobacteriia; order Flavobacteriales; family Flavobacteriaceae; genus Flavobacterium; species Flavobacterium sp. CAU 1735. The sequence continues at coordinate 66,497 of NZ_JBDQQQ010000010.1, forward strand.
AAAGAATACTTCAAAATACAGAATATCAAATACTTACTTCAAATGAAAAGGTAACGGATCACGAAAAATTACAGTACCAGATTACGACAGTTAAAGATCAGTTTCCGACTATTTCGGTACAATTGGCTCCGGATTCGTTAAAGTTGAAAAAGAATATGGTGATTGGTCAGGTTTCTGACGATTATGGATTGACAAAATTACACGTGGTGTATTATCCGAAAGAAAAACCAAATCAGGTTTCTCGTGGAACCATTCCGGTAAAACGTGAAACATTTGATCAGTTTGTATATACGTTTCCAAATGGTTTAACGATTCAACCCGGTGTGGAATACGATTATTATTTTGAAATTTTTGATAATGATGCCATTCATAATTTTAAAAGTTCCAAGTCTTCTGTTTTTTCACATCGTGAATTAACGGCCGAAGAAAAAGAGGATAAGATTTTACAGGAACAAAATAGTAATATCAACAGTCTTGAAAAGTCAATTAAAAATCAGGATAAGCAATTATCCGAACTGGATAAATTACAGAAATTAGGAAAAGAAAAAACAAACCTGGATTTTAAAGATCAGAAAAAAGTGCAGGATTTCATTAACCGTCAGAAACAACAGGACGAGATGATGAAAGAGTTTTCTAAGAAAATGCAAGACAATCTGGAGCAATTTAATCCGGAAAAAAAGGATGAGTTCAAAGACGAATTGATGCGCCGATTGGAAAAGAATGAAAAGGAAATTGAAAAAAATGAAAAGCTTTTAAAAGAACTTGATGAATTAACCAACAAGTTAAAAGAGGAAGAACTTTTTGAAAAGATTGATAAGTTAAAACAAAATACAAAGGATCAGTCAAAAAATCTGGAGCAGCTGGTTGAACTTACGAAACGTTTTTATGTTGAAAAAAAGGCGGAACAGTTAGCGGACAAACTGGATAAGTTAAGTGAAAAACAAGACAAACTTTCCGATAGTAACGACAACAATAAAAAGGATCAGGATAAGATTAACGAAGATTTTAATAAACTTCAGGAAGATCTTCGCGACCTTGAAAAACAAAATCAGGATTTAAAAGCACCAATGGATATTCCTTCAAACAAAGAAGAGGAGAAAGGAATCAAAGAAGATATGAAAAATGCTTCGGACGAATTGCAAAAGCAAAATCAGTCAAAAGCAAAACCGAAGCAAAAATCGGCTTCTCAGAAAATGAAAAAGATGGCGCAGCAAATGCAGTCGTCTATGGAATCTGGTGAAATGGACCAGCTGGAAGAAGACACTAAAATGTTACGTCAGATTCTGGATAATCTATTAGCCTTTTCGTTTTCTCAGGAAAGTTTGATGAAGAGTTTTAAATCGTCTGGTGATCGAAGTCTTGGTTTTAATAAGATGTTGAAAAAGCAACAGGATTTAAAATTACAGTTCAAACATGTCGATGATAGTCTTTTTGCCATGTCACTGCGTAATCCTAAAATCACCGAAATGATCACGAGTGAAGTAGGGAACGTACATTACAACATCGATAAATCGCTAACCAATTTTACAGATAATAACATCGGTCGTGGTGTGTCGCATCAACAGTATACGATTACGTCTTCGAATAAATTAGCTGATTTTCTAAGTGATGTGATGAACCAAATGCAGATGGAAATGCAAATGCAATCGTCCGGTCAGGGAAAAGGAAAACCGAAACCGGGTAGTAAAGGAAGTGGTATGCAATTACCGGACATCATCAAAAAGCAGGAAGGGCTGAGTGAAAAGATGAAAGAGGGAATGAAAAAAGGAAAAGGTGAAAAGCCTGGTGATGGAAAACCGAACAAAGGCGGTAAAGAGGGAAAAGAAGGATCGGATGGAAAAGACGGGAATGATGGAGAAGGCGTTGCGGGTGAAATTTTAGAAATTTATAAAGAGCAACAGCGACTTCGTGAAGCATTACAAAAGGCTTTGGAAAAAGAAGGAATGGGAGGAAATGGTCAGAATGCACTGAACCAGATGAAGGATATTGAGAAGCAACTATTAAACAAAGGTTTTAAAAACGAAACCTTACAACGGATGTTAAACCTGAAGCATGAACTATTAAAATTGGATAATGCAATCCAGCAACAGGGGGAAGAAAACAAGAGACAGTCGCAAACCAATAAAAAAGAATTTAATGGTTCTGGTAATCAATTACCTGCTGCTTTAAAAGAATATTTGAATAGTGTTGAAATTTTAAACCGACAAAGCTTACCTTTGCGCCCAAATTTTAACCAGAAGGTTCAAAACTATTTTAAGAAAGATGATTAGTTTTAATTACGAAACAGATTTCTCTTTAGAAAATGAGACAGCTTATGAAGAATGGATTACTGCTGTAATCGAATCGGAAAACAAGCACGAAGGAGAGATCAATTATATATTTTGTGACGACGAGTATTTGCATAAAATCAATGTAGAATACCTCGATCATGACACGCTTACTGATATTATTAGCTTCGATTACACTGTAGGAAACGAATTACATGGGGATATATTTGTTTCTGTGGAACGTGTACGGGATAATGCGGCTGATTTTAATGTTTCTTTTGAAGAAGAAATGAAAAGAGTGATGATTCACGGTATATTACATTACTGTGGCTATAAAGATAAATCAGAAAAAGACGAGCTATTGATGCGTGCTAAGGAAGATGAAAAAGTTGCTATGTTCCACGTGGAACATTAAACATCTTAATTCTTTTATAAAGTTTTTATTTGGTTTTCTACTTCTACGTAGCTTTGTAGAAAATATTTTTTAAAATTAATTGAAACAGTAAAATGTTTCACGTGGAACAATGAGTTTATTTCAAGATAAATATGATGTAATCGTAGTGGGTGCCGGTCACGCTGGTTCCGAGGCGGCAGCCTCGGCCGCGAATATGGGATCCAAAACGCTGCTGATTACAATGAGTTTGCAAAACATCGCACAGATGTCGTGTAACCCGGCAATGGGTGGTATTGCAAAAGGACAAATCGTTCGGGAGATTGATGCGTTGGGAGGTTATTCCGGAATTGTATCGGATAAAACAGCCATCCAGTTCAAGATGCTGAACAAATCGAAAGGACCCGCTATGTGGTCGCCGCGTGTGCAATCCGATCGTATGCGTTTTGCAGAAGAGTGGCGATTGATGTTGGAACAAACGCCAAATCTGGATTTTTATCAGGAAATGGTGTCCGGAATTCTAACCGAAAATGGAAAGATCGTCGGTGTGCGGACTTCGCTTGGAATCGAAATCAAAGCGAAAACGGTAGTGCTAACGAATGGTACTTTTTTAAATGGTTTGATTCATATCGGAGAAAAACAATTTGGTGGTGGACGTGCAGGCGAAAGTGCTGCTCATGGAATCACTGAAGATTTGATAAAGTTAGGATTTACTTCGGGTCGAATGAAAACAGGAACACCACCACGTGTAGATGGTCGTTCGCTGGATTATTCGAAAATGGAGATTCAACCGGGGGATGAGAATCCTTCGAAATTTTCGTATCTGGATATCACAAAACCATTAACGGTTCAGAAACCGTGTCATATGACCTACACTTCGGAACTGGTTCACGATTTGCTTCGTGAAGGTTTCGATCGTTCGCCTATGTTTAATGGGCGAATCAAAAGTTTAGGACCACGTTATTGTCCGTCGATTGAAGATAAAATCAATCGATTTGCCGATAAAGAACGCCACCAGCTTTTTGTAGAACCGGAAGGATGGAATACAGTTGAAGTATATGTAAACGGATTTTCAACTTCATTACCGGAAGATGTACAGTTTAAAGCGTTGCGTTCGGTAGTTGGTTTTGAAAATGTAAAATTCTTCCGTCCGGGATATGCCATCGAATACGATTATTTTCCACCAACGCAATTAAAGCATACGTTGGAAACCAAATTAATTGAGGGCTTGTTTTTTGCCGGACAGATTAATGGTACAACCGGATATGAGGAAGCAGCTTCACAAGGTTTGATCGCCGGAATGAATGCACACTTAAAAGCATACGATCAGGATCCGTTTGTTTTAAAACGTAACGAAGCGTATATCGGAGTATTGATTGATGATTTAATTACCAAAGGAACGGAAGAACCGTATCGTATGTTTACGTCACGTGCCGAATACCGTACGTTATTACGACAGGATAATGCGGATTTCCGTTTAACGCCAATGGCACATGCAGTTGGTTTGGCTACCGATGAACGATTAAAACGAATGGAGCAGAAGCAAAGTCAGTCAGATGCTTTTGTTTCGTTTTTTAAAGAAACGAGTGTAAAAGTAGCAGAAGCAAATCCAATTTTAGAATCTAAAGGTTCAGCACCGATTTCGCAACCGGATAAAATGTTTAAAGTATTTTCCCGTCCGCAATTGGATTTGGAAGATATTTTAAAATTCGAAAAAGTAAAAGAATATGTAGCCGAACACGAATTGGATTTGGAAGTAATCGAACAAGCCGAAATCCAGGTAAAATATTCCGGTTATATTGAAAAAGAAAAAAATAACGCCGATAAGTTAAACCGACTCGAAGATGTACGTATTCCGGAAAACTTCGATTACGATAAAATAAAATCGCTTTCGTTTGAAGCTCGGGAAAAATTAAAGAAAATTAAACCGGTTTCCGTTTCGCAGGCTTCCCGAATCAGTGGTGTTTCGCCAAGTGATGTTTCGGTTTTGTTGGTCCATATGGGACGATAAATATTTAAACAAAATAAAAACAGCCATGATAGATAAAGTATCTTTGGCTGTTTTTATTTTATGTTCCACGTGAAACTATCCCGCGAAGCCTTATAAACAAAGGAATCTTTAAAAAAATAAATTTTTTAGCATTAATGAATTTTTCAAATAATACCGTTTTTATAAAAGTAAAAGACCATTCCGTTTCCAAAGAAAATTTTGAATTGCTTTTGGACGAAGAATTACAATTATTAAAAACAGCTCCGCAACCTAGCCTGGAAAAATTACCGTCTTATTATGAAAGCGATGATTACATTTCGCATACCGATGGAAAACGTTCGCTATTCGAAAAAGTGTATCATTTAATCAAACGAAAAGCCATTCGCGATAAAGTAAAATTAATTTCTTCTTTTCAACCGGAAAGAGGAGCGCTTTTGGATATCGGTGCCGGAACAGGTGATTTTCTTTTGGAAGCACAAAGTCAGGGATGGAATGCAATCGGAATTGAACCAAGTGAAAAAGCAAAAGGAATTGCTATCGGAAAAGGAATTCAATTTTCGGATACTCTAGAACAATTGGAAAATCAATCGTTCGATGTGATTACGATGTGGCATGTATTGGAACATGTTCCGGATTTAGAAAATCAGATTGCAACTTTAAAACGATTATTAAAACCAACCGGTACTATAATTATTGCCGTTCCCAATTATAAATCATACGATGCAAATTATTACGGTGCCTTTTGGGCGGCCTATGATGTACCACGTCACCTTTGGCATTTTTCGAAAACTTCGATTGAAAAACTTTTTGGACGTGAACATATCCAACTGGTAAAAATCAAACCGATGCTTTTTGACAGTTTTTATGTTTCCCTTTTATCTGAAAAATATAAAAACGGGAAAATGAATTTTTTAAAGGGCTTTTGGATTGGTTTGCGATCAAATATAGCTGCAAAGCAAAATTTTGAGTATTCATCGCATATTTACATTCTAAAAAACAGAGAAAAATTAAAATAGAATTAAATAATCCACGATCAAAGGTTGAAATGTGCCATCTATCGGGGATTTTTTAAAAGTCGCTTAAAACGCTTTATTTAAGGCCGTTTTTTATAAGATTTTCTTATTATTTTTTAAATAACAGATAAGAAAACTTTATAGATTGAAAAAATGGTTTAAAATCTTATTTTAAACTTTAGGTCGCACAACTTTTGGAACTTTAATACGAATTCTTATTTTTACATAAATTTTAAAAATCACAATTGATAAAATGAAAAAATCCTTTTTAATTATCGGACTTGCGTTGGCAATGTTTTCTTGCAACAAAGAAGGAGCAACGACTGCTTCTGGAAATAAAACGGCTTATGTGGATACTTCTAAATTGATAGAAGAAAACCAAGAGGCTAAAGATATTGAGTCAAAATACAAAACCAAGTCGCAAGAGATGGGAAGAGAATTAGAAGGTGAAGCCAAACAATTCCAATCTGACGCTGCTAATTTTCAAAGAGACGCACAAGTTAAAGGTATGGCCTGGGCACAACAAAAAGGAGCTGAGTTGCAAAAAAGAGAGCAACAAATCAGTATGAAACAACAAGCGATGCTACAAACATTGCAACAGGAAAGTGGTAAAGAAATGGATTCTTTGGTAAAAAGAATTAAAGAATATATCAAAGACTACGGTAAGAAAAACAATTACGAATATATCTACGGAACAGGTGATGCCGCTTCAATCTTATATGGTAAGGATGGTCTGGATATAACGGAGAAAATCAGTAAAGAATTAAACGATAAGTACAAATCTTCCGATAAGAAAGAAGAGAAAACTGAAGAAAAGAAATAATGAAAAGCCTTCCTTGTGAAGGCTTTTTTATTGAAAATCAGATAAATAATTGTATTTTTAGTTTTTAAATATACGCCAAATGGAAACTATTTCGAATGCTGCAGCCTATGTATTGCGTTTTATCAACCAAACGCAAAAGTCGGTTTTCCTTACGGGTAAAGCCGGAACCGGTAAAACAACACTACTCCGTGAAATCATTACTACAACACACAAGAATACTGTTGTTGTAGCACCTACGGGTATTGCTGCTTTGAATGCAGGTGGTGTTACAATACATTCGATGTTTCAGTTACCATTTGCCGCGTTTCTTCCGGATGCCAATACGGATCCGTATATTTCCGAAAATTCACGTTTCGAAAATAGAAATACCTTAAGCCGGCATTTTAAAATGAATGGTGCCAAGCGCGCCGTAATTCAGAACATGGAATTGCTGGTAATCGACGAAGTCAGTATGCTTCGTGTGGATATCATGGATGCTATGGATTTTATGCTTCGTAAAGTCCGTAGAAATGAAATGCCTTTTGGTGGCGTTCAAGTATTATTTATAGGAGATTTACTACAATTACCACCCGTTATCAAAAATGAAGAATGGTCGGTCTTACAGCGTTACTATCGTGGAAAATTCTTTTTTCATTCGCATGTGATTCAGCAAAACCCGCCATTGTATATCGAACTGGATAAAATTTTCCGGCAAACGGATTCCGAATTTATTTCCGTTTTAAACAACCTGCGAAACAATACCGTCACTACAAATGACCTGGCTATTTTAAACCAATATGTTCAGCCGAATTTCGATTTTAAAAAGAATCCCGGTTTTATTACGCTTACCACGCACAATGCTAAAGCCGATGCAATAAACAGTAATGCCTTGGCGGAGCTCGATGGAGAAGCATATACCTTTCAACCGGAAATTGTAGGTGACTTCCCGGATAAGATTTATCCGGTGGAAGAACAGCTCAAATTAAAAGTTGGCGCACAGGTTATGTTTGTGAAAAATGATCTTTCGTTTGAAAAGCAATATTTTAACGGAAAAATGGGCGTTGTAAAATCGATTTCGCCCCGCGAAATTTTTGTGCATTTTCCGGAAGAAAATAAAACCATTGAAGTCGAACGCTATGAATGGAAAAACATCCGCTACTATGTAGACGAGATGACAAAGGAAATCGAAGAAGAGATTTTAGGCACTTTTACGCATTATCCGATCAAATTGGCCTGGGCGATTACCGTACACAAAAGCCAGGGTTTGACGTTCGACAAAGCAGCGCTCGATGTATCACAGGTTTTCCTACCCGGACAGGCCTATGTTGCTCTTTCGCGTTTGCGTTCGTTAAAAGGGCTTATTTTGCTTTCTGCGATACAAATGAATGGTATTTCCAACGACGCCGATGTGATGGATTATGCACAAAGTAGGGTTTCGGTCGAAAAACTGGAAGGAGAATTGGTATCCGAAACACGTGTTTTTTTGCTTAATTATCTGAAAGACAGTTTTAACTGGCACGAACTGGCCACGCAATGGAGTAAGCACCAGCAAACCTATTTGTCTGAAACCGGAAAATCGCCTAAAGGACAGTCGAAGGTATGGGCGCAACAACAGTCATTGGCCGTACATGAATTACGGGAACCGTCGCAAAAATTTATTGCGCAGTTAACAAAATTATTTCAGCAGGAGCCGGTCGATCTCACTTTTATCGAAGAGCGAATCAACAAAGCATTCGATTATTTTTTCCCGAAATTGGATGAGCTGACGTTTGAGCTGTACTGGAAAATAGAGGAAATAAAACGGCTAAAAAAAGTAAAAGCCTTTTTTGAAGAATTGTCAGAACTGGAAGAACTGCAGACCAACGCGGTTTTACGATTGCTAAAAGTCAAATTATTGGTACGTGCCGTTCTGGAAAACAAAGAAATATCAAAAGAAGTATTGGTGTCGCCGTACTTGCAAAAATACAAACAGGATAAAATAGAAATTATCCGGGAAGCCTTGCGCAAAACAGCGGTTACGCTTATCGAGGATGAAGACGATATCGAACGGTATACATCCAAAAAGAAAAAAACAAAAGAACCGAAAAAATCAACCTACGAAGAGACGCTGGAACTGTGGTCACAAAACCTTTCGATTGCTGAAATTGCGGGAATCCGAAAACTTACCGTAGGTACGGTATATACCCATTTTTCGAAACTGATTCAGATGGAAGCAATTGAAATTTCGGAAGTTTTGCCACAGGATAAACTCAAAAAACTGGCATCGGCTTTTAAAGAATATAGCGGAGAAGGATTGGGAGAAATAAAAGAAAAATACGGCGACGAATTTAGCTGGGAAGAACTTCGCTTGTATAAAGCCGTTTTACTTAAAAACTAAAACACCTGACAGGTTTCGAAAACCTGACAGGTGTAATATTTTAAAAAAGAAAGTAATTTCTTATAACCAGTAAACCGCTAAAATAGCTGGAATAAAATAAATTACAATGGTTCGCGCACCGTCATAATCTTTCGCAATACGTTGTCCGAATAATAAAAACAATAGCGTAACGCAGGAAAAAGTCGCACCATAATGACCAAATGTCGTTACACCGTTCATTACCAGTTGCGCAATTCCGATAACACATAAAGCGCCGGCAATTACTTCCAGTACTAAAATTAAAAAAAGCGATTGCGGTACCTGATTTTTGATAAATGTTTGTGCAAAATGACCTTTAAGCCATGCTACGTTTCCTTTCCAGTCCATAATTTTATCATAGCCGGATTGTAAAAAAGTGATGGCCAAAAAAGCCAGAATTAAAATTCCGAAAATTTCCGTATTCGTCATGGTGTTTATTTTTTATGAATTAAACGTGTTAGTTTTATCGATAAATCGGTCAGGATAATTTTAGCATTTCCGTTACGCTCAATATGGTAAATCGCATCCGACAATTCTTTAAAAATATCGTTGATATTGTTACCGTTTACGAAAGGTGCAAAATTCTCCAGTTTAAATTTTTCAACCGTTGGTTCTATATAAACCAGGGAAGGGGATTGGTAGTTGAGTAATAAGGCCTGACGGAACATTTCAATACAAAAATGCAAAAATTGTTTTTGTGCTTCACGACCAATTCCGGCAATAGACTCACTCCAGGAAATCAGATCCTGAATCGCCGCTGCATTTCCTTTGGCGCGAAACGCTGCCCGTACCCATTGTACAAACCAGGCTTCAAACGGATAATCGTCCTCGGTTTTGTGTAGCAATTGTAAGGCTTTATTATAATTTCCCTGTGCTTGGTGCGCTATTTTAAAAGCCGCTTTTTCGTCTGTTTTTTCACGTGAAACCAAAGCGTCGGCGATAATACTTTCCGGAAGTCCGCCAAAATGCAATACCTGACAACGGGATAAAATCGTTTGCAGGATATCGTTTTCATTTTCGGTGATCAATAGGAATACCGTTTTTTGTGGTGGTTCTTCCAGTAATTTTAAAAGTTTGTTCGACGTGGCGATATTCATTTTATCGGCCATCCAGATAATCATCACTTTATAACCGCCTTCGTAGGCTTTGAGCGATAAGGATTTTACAATTTCCTGTGCTTCGTCTACACCAATTTGTCCCTGTTTGTTCTGAATCCCAATAGTTTTATACCAATCAAAAAGACTACCGTAGGGTGTTTGGGTTACAAACTCACGCCAGTATTTTAGAAAATTGGCACTTACCGGGTGACTTTTTATTTCGTCATTGGTCGAAACCGGAAATACAAAATGCAAATCGGGATGTGAAAAATGTTCGAATTTCAGATTACAGGCTTCATTTCCCGAAGTGTTTTCTCCGTTGGTATTGGAACATAAAATATATTGGGCATACGAAATGGCCATCGCCAGTGTACCCGATCCTTCCGGACCAACAAAAAGCTGTGCATGTGGGATGCGTCCGGAATCGGCGCTTTTGGTCAGATGGCTTTTAATATGGGCTTGTCCTAAAATTTCTGAAAATAGCATAGAGCAAATATAGAATAAAACACCAACAGTAAAAACAGCTTTCTCGCTCACCGCAAAAATTGCATTATTTACCGCAATTATTTATCGCTTCAATCAAATAACTGTATTTTTGATAGGTTAACTGTTAGAAAAATGAAAAAGAAGATTTCGTTTTATGCCTACCACTTTTGCATTTGCCTGTCATTTCTGGTATTGCCGTATCTGTTATCTTCGCAAACGAGTATTATCCGGATTCCGGATATTCTTCATAATGGCCACGACCGGACGTACTTTTCGGTTTATGTAGGCTTGCTCGTTTTTTTCTATGTGAACTATTACTATTTTATTCCAAAGCTTTATTTTTCAAATAAGAAGACGCTCTATTTTGTGTTGCTTTTTGTTTTTCTGATCGTATTGCTTTTTACCTCTCATTTTTTCGACAAACCGGATATCGATCTTTTTAATATCGAAAGAATGGCACGCCCAAAACCAATTCATCCGCCGGGACCAAAACCCGGATTTGGACCCGGTCCGATGCAAAAACCTAATGAACACTTTAATACGGTATTGATTTATTTAATTGGTGTTTTAACAAGTCTTTTCTTATCAATTAATACAAGATTGCAACATGTGGAGCGCGATAAAATGCAGGCTGAAATTTCATTGCTTAAAGCGCAAATCAATCCGCACTTTTTGTTTAATACACTCAACAGTATTTATGCATTGGCGATTCGGAAAGATAATCGTACCGCCGATGCCATTGTGCAGCTTTCGGAACTGATGCGCTATATCATCCGCGATGCACACGACGATACCATTGCATTGGATAAGGAATTAAATTATATCCACAATTATATCGAATTGCAACGATCGCGTCTCGGGAATACCGTTGCGATTGGGTATGACGCTCCGGAAGGACATTTCGAAAAGAAAATTACACCGTTGCTTCTGATTTCGTTTATCGAAAATGCCTTTAAACATGGGGTAAATCCGGATGAGAATTCGGAAATCCGGATTCAGATTCTAATTAACGATACGACTTTGCAATTGTTGGTTTTTAATAAAAAAGTCAGTTCGGTTCAAACCGAAAAAGGAATGGGATTGCAAAACACGATGGAACGACTGGAACGTCTTTATCCCGATAAATACGATCTGGAAATTACCGAAACAAAAGAAAGTTATACTACCGTACTAACGCTCGAATTATGATTTACGCTATAGCACTCGACGATGAACCGCCTGCTTTGGAAGTGTTGCAAAGTTTTTGCGACCAGATCGAAGGCATTGAATTGAAAAAAACATTTACCCGATCGGACGAAGCATTAAAATACCTGAAAAAATATCCAACGGATTTACTGTTTCTCGATATCAATATGCCATCGATTTCGGGTATTGATTTTTTTAAAAAAGTACCCCATAAAATCAGTGTGATTTTTACAACGGCTTATTCGGAATTTGCAGTGGAAGGTTTTACGCTCAACGCTACGGATTACCTGCTAAAACCGTTTTCGTTTTCACGCTTTGAACAGGCGGTTGAAAAAGCTAAAAGCCAGTTGGTACAGGATCAGAAAAATACGGCAACCGATTCGCAGTTTCTTTTTATTCGCGCGGATTATAGTCTGATAAAAATTCCGGTTACCGAAATCCTGTTTATTGAAGGTCTCGACGATTATCTGAAAATCCATATCCGGAATCAGAAAACCGTGGTGGCTCGAATGACGATGAAAAGCATTCTGGAGAAATTACCGACGGATGCCTTTTTTAGAGTGCATCGTTCGTTTATCGTTTCGTTATCCAAAATCGATCGGGTGAAAAGTAAAATCATTTTTATCGATAAAGAGGAAATACCGGTTAGCGCCACCTACGAAGCTGATTTTTTTAAAATTTTAGAAAACAGGTAAATGACAAAATTCATACAACAACAGGCGCAAATCTATAAAGCGCATTTGAGAGGTCATTTTGAAACGGATATCCATCGTTGTCTGACCACTTTTAACTTTGAAACCTATCAGGAGGAAAGCCGGAAACCGTATCATTTGCTAGAGGTGTTGAACGAAGAAATGCTGGCGGCCAAAGAAACAGTTCGGTATTCCGTTGCCGATAATCAAAGTATTCTGATTGTTCCGTTAGCTGGTGCGATCGATTGTATAACGGCTTCCGGAACGTATTTTATCCACATCGAGGAATGTTATTTTTTTTCTGCTTCCGATGGACAAGGTTTTGCGTTACAGAATCCCTACGAAAACAGACAGGTGAATTACCTTCAAATTCGTTTCAAAACAACAGCGGAATTGGAGTTGGCTTTATTTTCGTTTGATTTGAATCAAAGGAACGAAATGTTACACGTTATCGAACATCCGGATTTTGCCATGCGCATCGGAATATTCGACGGACGGAAAGAAGATGTCTATATTCCGCAAAATAAAAACAACGGTATTTTTGCCTTTGTACTAAACGGCGCTTTCGAATTTCAGAACCGACTCATCGAAAACCGCGATGGCCTGGCTATCGATGCCTCCGAAACCATTGAATTCGAATCGCTTGCCGAAAACAGTATGCTTTTGCTGTTCGAATGCTATGCTTAAAATGACATTTACCGCAAAATAAAAACAGTTTACCTCATTTTTTTGGCTTTCCCTGTTAACAAATTTAATTTTGAGTAACGAAAAAGCTAAAAGAGTATGGAAAGAAAAGTATTTTTAAAAAACAGTCTGGGTTTCCTTGGAATGGTTGCTGCGGCACCATCACTTTTGCGTGCTATGGGTACCGAAAAAGAAATGCCGGAAGAAACAGCCGCATTGGCGTGTAGTGTGACCAACAGTGAAACGGCAGGACCTTTTCCAACTATTTCGCCGGCTTCATGGGTACGAACCAACATTATTGGCGACCGTACCGGTGTTCCTTTTACGATTAATATTACCGTAAAAAATGTCAATGGAAATTGCAATGCTTTTTCCGGTGCTATTGTCGATATCTGGCATTGCGATAAAGACGGTAATTATTCCGAATATGGCGGAACCGGTATGCAACCAACCAATTATACAACCAACCACTTTTTAAGAGGAAGACAAACTACTGATGCTAACGGACTTGTTAGTTATACCTCCATTTTTCCGGGATGGTATACCGGAAGAGCGACGCATATTCACGTGCATATTTACAATGCGTCCGGAACCTCACTTCTGATCACCCAAATTGCTTTCCCGGAAGGAGCTAACAGTGCGGTGGTTCAGGTGAATTCGGCTACGAGTTATGGTTATACCAAAGGAATGTCGGGTTATACATACAATGCAACCGATAATGTTTTTTCGGATGGCGTTACCAACGAGCTTGGTGCGGTTACCGGAAGCATCGCCGAAGGCTTTACGTTATCCCATACGATTTTTGTAGCCGGACCGACGCTTGGAATTGAGGATGTTGCTATTTCTGAATTCCAGTTAAGTCAGAATTTTCCGAATCCATTTACCGATAGCACCAAAATTCCACTGGAGTTAAATTCCTATTCAAAAGTAAAAATGGAATTATACGATCTTACCGGAAGACTCATCGATACACCCATAAATGAGGAGTATCCGGCAGGAACCAATTATTTGTTGATCAGCAGAAAAAGTCTGAGTAGCGGTTATTATATTTACAGAGTTATAATAGAAAATGAAAACGGTGTTTTCACAGAAAGTAAAAAAATGATAGTCCAATAATAACTCAGGCAAACAGAAGAAGATACTCGAAACGGTATCTTCTTTTTTGCTTTAACACGTTGTAAGATGAAGTTTTCTAAAATCCGAATGGCTTTCCGATTGGTGATCGATAGCTCCACCACTGTGACCTGGCAAAAGTATGTTTTTGAAGATACCTATCGGGAATACCGGATGCAACAACAGTTGTACAATAATCCGGAAAATCCAAAACCGACTTTTCGGGAGTTGTTATACGAAAATGAAAAAGCCGAAAAGCTGCATTTTTTAACCGGAATGGCGGCCGAACCCTATATCCGTCAGCTTAAAGGAAACATCTACGAGTTGCAGGATGCGCTGGGAAATTCCTATTTGCCGTTTGTAAATTATAAACTCGACATTGTGAATACCGATAGCAACGACCAGTCGCGTCATAAAATCGGAATTACATTTTATACGCCGCTCATGGTACTGGTCGATATTGTCGACAGGCATTATTTGCTTTCCACAGATACCGATGCTACGGCGCACTGGGAAATCCTTTCGTTCCCGATGCATCCCAATCTGGCGATTTGCTATCTCGAAAAAGAAAACGAATAACCGGGAATTACGCATTTCTTTTCAAAAATCATTTCCGCAGTAAAAGCCGCATTTCGGCTCGGATAAATAAACATTACGCATTTACCCACTTAAAAAATTTAAATAAAATAGAAAAAAGGGCATAAAAAATAAAAATACTATATTTGTAGATTATTAAACAAACAATCAACAAAGAAAATATAATGAAAACCCTTACAGATTTTAATTTTAAAGATAAAAAAGCGATTATCCGTGTTGACTTTAATGTGCCGCTTAACGAAAATTTCGAAGTAACCGATGCAACCCGTATCGAAGCAGCCAAACCAACGATCGATAAAATTTTAAATGAGGGTGGAAGCGTTATTCTGATGTCCCACTTAGGACGTCCGAAAGGCGTAGAAGAAAAATATTCATTAAAACATATTGTAGCAAAAACCGCTGAGGTATTAGGTGTTCCGGTAACATTTGCATCCGATTGTATTGGTTCGGTAGCCGAAAATGCGGCAGCCAACTTAAAACCGGGTGAAGTATTGCTATTGGAAAACCTGCGTTTCCACGCCGAAGAAGAAAAAGGCGATGTGGAATTTGCTAAAAAACTAGCCAAACTGGGAGACATCTATGTGAATGATGCTTTCGGAACGGCACACAGAGCGCATGCTTCAACAACGATTATTGCCCAGTTCTTCCCGGAAAGCAAATGCTTCGGATTCCTGTTGGCAAAAGAAATCGAAAGTTTAAACAAAGTACTACACCAAGCCGAAAAACCGGTAACGGCTGTTTTGGGCGGATCCAAAGTATCGTCTAAAATTACCGTAATTGAGAATATCCTGGATAAAATTGACCATATGATTATTGGTGGCGGAATGACCTTTACCTTTATCAAAGCATTGGGCGGCCATATCGGAAATTCCATTTGTGAAGACGATAAGCTGGAATTAGCATTAGACATTATAGAACAAGCCAAAGCCAAGAATGTACAAATTCACCTTCCGGTAGATGTAGTGGCTGCTGATGCTTTTTCAAACGAAGCCAATACCCAAATTGTTGATGTAAATCAGATTCCGGATGGATGGCAGGGATTGGACGTGGGACCAAAATCATTGGAAGCGTTAAAAGACGTAATCAAAAACTCAAAAACAATTTTATGGAACGGACCATTGGGTGTTTTTGAATTGGAAAAATTTGCAGAAGGAACCATTACCCTTGGAAACTTTATTGCCGAAGCCACTAAAAACGGTGCTTTTTCACTTGTAGGCGGTGGTGATTCTGTAGCTGCAGTAAAACAATTTGGATTGGAACCGAAAATGAGCTATGTTTCCACCGGTGGAGGAGCAATGTTGGAAATGCTGGAAGGGAAAACATTGCCCGGAATCGCGGCCATTTTGGAATAAATTGCCATTTTTAACAATATTTAAACAAAATATAAGTTATTAGCTATTATGTTTGCATGGCTTACATAAGAAATTGAACTTTAATATGTTATAAGATAGAATGTATGGATAATAAAAAATTATTGTCTTTGTTTTTAGGTCTGATCAGTCTGGGCGCTATGGCTCAGGAGACAGCCGAAAATGAAGTCCCGGCTAAACCGGAAATCAAATTGTCCTATCTGGACTCTCTAAAATCGACGTTCGTAAAATATGAAACCAGTGCCTGCATCGACGAAATGTGGATGAAGGAATTAAGCAATCAGGATTTGTTTACCGATATGGAATCCGATCTTGCCAAAGTAAATATCGATCAGGAAGTAGCCTACGACCTGCCAACGGATTTACTGAAAGACCGCTTAAAAAGACTGGACGAAAAATCACCTTTCAACATCGAATACAATCAGGGACTTGAAAATATTATTAAATCATTCCTGAAAAACAGACCGAAGGCTTTCGAAAGAATGATGGCCATTTCGGAATATTATTTCCCGATGTTTGAAGAAAAGCTTGCCAAATATAATATTCCATTGGAAGTTAAATATTTAGCGGTTGTGGAATCGGCTTTAAATCCAAAAGCAAAATCAAGAGTCGGCGCTACCGGATTATGGCAGTTTATGTATGCTACCGGAAAACAATACAACCTGGAAGTGAATTCCTATGTAGACGAACGTAGCGATCCGATGAAAGCAACCGAAGCCGCTTGTCAGTATTTGTCGACCATGTACGGTATTTTTGGAGACTGGGATTTGGTTCTGGCATCCTATAACACCGGACCTGGAAACGTAGCCAAAGCAATCCGTCGTTCCGGAGGATTGACAAATTATTGGAATATCCGTAAATACATGCACAAGGAAACACAAGGCTATCTTCCGGCTTTCCTGGCAACCATGTATATCTACGAATACCGCAAAGAACACGGAATCGTTCCGAAACGCGCACCATTGACGTATTTTGAAACCGATACGCTAATGGTAAAACAAAAAATGTCGTTCAAACAACTTTCCGATTTATTGGATGTACCGGTAGAACAATTACGTTTGTTAAACCCAATCTATAAACTGGATGTGGTTCCTTATGTAACCGATAAAGCCCATTACATTCGTTTGCCAAAACAAAAAGCAGGAATGTTTGTTTCGAATGAAGATAAGATTTATGCATACGTGCAATATGAAGAAGAGAAACGTGAAAAACCGTTTACCACGACCAACATTCGTAAAGATGCCATTGCACAACGTACCACAAAACGCGATTCGCTTGCTATAGCCAATGTCGAAGATTTCCCGATGAAGTCGGTTAAAAAGACGCGTATTAGATATTATACCGTTAAGCGTGGTGATAACCTTTCGGAGATTTCTTCAAAAAACAATGTGACCGTTGCCGAATTGAAGAAATGGAACAAGCTGAAAAAGAATACCGTTAATGCGGGACAAAAACTAAAAATTGAATTCGAAACCAATGTTATGGTAGCCGACCGATCGGCAGCCAAAAAGAAAACGGCGGAACCAAAAGTGGCCGAGCCTAAAATTGTAGAGCCAAAAGCTATCGAAAACGATTTGTATGTTGTTCAGAAAGGGGATAATCTTACCGCCATTGCCGAAAAGAACAAAGTGACCATCGATCAACTGAAAGAGTGGAACAACATCGAAAGTAACGAAATCAAAATCGGTCAGAAACTAACCATTCAGGAGCCGGCTCAGGAAACGGTAGCAGTGGTTGAAAAAGCTGAAAAAGAAGTTAAAAAAGAAATCATAAACCGTGATAACAGCAAAGAACGCAACTACAATAAAGAAAGAATGTATATCGTTCAGAAAGGAGATTCACTGTTTAGCATCGCTAAAAAGCACCCGGGTATTACGGTAGCCGAAATTAAAAAATGGAATAACATCGATAACGAAAATATCAAACCCGGAATGAAACTTAAAATCAACGGGTAGATTTCCCCAAAGAATCCGTGAAAAAAGCAATCTTATTTGCAATACTCTTACCAATGCTTTCTCTTGTTTCCTGTAAAGACAGACAGAAACAAGGGGAAGCATTTTTGCCTGAATCAAAAGGAAATATTAATGAGATTGCCATTGTGATCGACGATGTAATGTGGAACGGGGAAGTAGGCGATAGTCTTCGTAAAAAACTGGCTTATCCGGTTGACGGATTGCCGCAGGAAGAACCGATTTTTACCATCAACCAGTACTCTCCGAAAATTTTTGAAGGTGTCGTAACACAAAGTCGGAATATTTTGGTCGTGTCTAAAGGACTGAACAAAGAATTCAAACACGTGGAAAACAAATATGCCAAACCGCAAAATGTTTTCTATATCACCGGCTATTCCATTCACGAGATTCTCGACCTGATCGAAACCCATTCGGAAACCCTTATTTCGATTATCAAGTATTCCGAAATACATTATATCCAGCAGAAAATGGAGAAAGCCCGATTAAGTGACGATAAACTCCGTGGTGTTTTTATGATCAATATTGAGATTCCGGATACCTATCGTTATGCCGATGAAAAGGAATATTTTTATTGGATGAAGAAAGACATTCCTTCCGGTAGCTCCAGTCTTTTGGTTTATCAGGTTCCTATTTCGCAAATCGAAAGAAACAATGACATCGTCGGAAATATTATAAAAGTTCGGGATTCTGTTGGTGCTTTGTATATTCGCGGAACGATGGAACATTCCTCGATGATTACCGAAGAAGGCTATTCGCCGTATTTTATGAATACGCGACTCGACGGCAAAACCGCCTATGAAACCAAAGGAACCTGGGAACTTCAGAATAACTTTATGAGCGGACCGTTTCTGAATTATGCCATCCGCGATGAAAAAAATAAACGCTATCTGATTTTGGAAGGTTTTGTTTATGATCCGTCCAATGCCAAAAGAGATATGATTTTCGAACTGGAGGCGATTATGAAATCCGTTCACATACTGCAATAATTTAGTAACAACCATACAGACATGACTCTAAAATTCGAAATAAAGCGATTTAACGAACTTTCGCTTGCTGATCTATATTCTGCCTTACAACTGCGTTCGGAAATCTTTGTAGTGGAGCAGGATTGCGTTTATCAGGATATTGATGGTAAAGATCAGAAAGCATTACACCTAATGGGGACTTTTAACGGCGAATTAGTGGCGTATTGCCGTTTGTTTCAGCCGGGCGATTATTTTCCAAATGCCGCATCCATCGGAAGGGTAGTGGTGAAACAATCGTACCGCGACCGCAAATGGGGCCATGATCTGATCCGCGAAGCAAAAAACGGAATCCAGTCGCATTACGGTACCGACACGATTACCATTTCGGCACAACTGTACCTGAAACGTTTTTACGAATCCCACGGGTTTGTTCAGGTTTCGGACGAATACCTGGAAGATAATATTCCGCATATCGAAATGCAGATAAAATAACGATTTACACTTTCGTAATAACCAATTCCACGCGACGGTCCTGATCCGGGCCGTTGCCTAAAGGTTGCGTGTTTCCGTAGCCTTTAAACGTCATTCGTTTTTTGTCTATTTTTTTCTGAATCAGAAATTTATAAACGGCCTGTGCGCGGTTGTGCGAAAGCATTCTCTTTTTGGTGTCTTTGTCGATCGCTTCTTTTTGGAATGTTGGCGTACAGCAAATATGTCCCTGAATTTCGAATTCCAGATTTTTGTATTTGTGTAATAACTTGGCCACCCGCTCCAGTTCGTTTTTCGATTTTAGCGTTAAACGACTGCTTCCCTTATCAAAAAGAATTTTTTCAAGATAGATTCGGTCGCCAACAATCAGATCGCCTTTAATGGTCGAATGCATTCCGGGAATCGGTTTTGGTGGAACCGGTTTAAAGTTCATTACCACATCGACACGTCGGTTTTTCTGGCGTACTTCCGGAAGGTTATCCACAATATCGTCGTCAATTAAAACCCGACCTTTTCCTTCGATCGTTACAATGATCTTGTTTTTGATTCCCTTTTCAATAAGCTTATTCTTGATCGTATTGGCCCGATTGTTCGAAAGCTTATAGTTATAGGCATCTTTACCGCGATCGTCGCAATAACCGTAAATCTGGATGCTCTCGATGCGGGAAGTATCGATCGCCTTTACGAAAGCTACTACGTCATTGGCCTGTTTTTCTTCCAGGTTAAATTTGTCAAATTCAAAATAAACAGAATGTACAACCTCTTCCTGTGCTGTCAGAAACTGACACGTCAGCAAAAAAAGAAAAACAAGCGCAATACGTTTCATATTTCAAAGGTTATTTTCGGTCTTTAATTCGGGTCAGACTGATGTCTTCCGGCGGATGGATCACAATTGGATATTGTTCGATTTTTACCGAGCTGCTATCCAATCCGAATGCCTGTTCTTCGGATAAACTGATTTTTTTCAGGAAGAAATAAATATCCAGGATAATACGTTGGTACCAAGGGAAATCGTTGTCGTAGGACATAAATTTTTCGATCAGTACAAATTTGAAATCACCCAGTACGTTATTTCGGTTTAGGGATTCATAACGACTGGTAATGTCTACTTCGCCGTTTTTAACCATATCCTGAACTACTTTTTTAAACAACAGGTTAATGCGCGGTGCGACACGGAATCCCAAATAGAAATCCACCCGGATAATATCGTCTTTTACAATCTCACGAACACGGTATTCCATTTCATACGGTTCGTCGACTACGTTTACGTGAATCAGCCAGTAAATATCGGCTCGTTTCGGACGTTTTTGAAGAATGGAATAAATAATTTTTGATTCCACTTCGTCTCCGTGACTGGCATTGGTCATATAAACCAAATGCGTGGCATATTTTGGTATCGAAAGGTCGTTACTCAACTCGGAAATAACATTTTTAAACTTGTCGATTTTAACGAATTCGGTATAGTCTTTTCGGATCTTTTTAGCCGTAAACCAGGCAATCATAATAAAGGCCAGTAAACCGGCAATGAATACCGAAACGTAACCACCATGTGGGAATTTTTCGATATTGGCCAGGAAGAACGAGATCTCAATGGTTAAGTATAACGCGATAACCAAGACGATAAAGATTGGGTTATATCGTTTTAAAACCATAAAGAAGCCTAGTAAAATGGTGGTCATAATCATACACATCACAATCGCCAATCCGTAGGCGGCTTCCATATTTCCGGATTCTTCGAAGTGTACCACGATAAATACACATCCGATAAATAACAACCAGTTGATCGATGGGATATATAATTGCCCTTTTAATTCGGTTGGGTATTTGATGCGTACTTTTGGCCATAGGTTTAGACGCATCGCTTCACTGATCAGTGTAAACGATCCGCTAATTAAAGCCTGAGAGGCAATTACCGCAGCCATCGTTGCGATCGCAATTCCGAATGGTAAAAACCAATCCGGCATCACAAGGTAGAATGGATTTCCGGGATTGTTTGCGTTTCCGCTTAGTTCCACTAAAGTACTTCCGGTATTGGAAATCAGATAAGCACCCTGACCGAAGTAGTTCAGTACCAGCATACTTTTTACAAATATCCAGCTGATTCGGATGTTTTTGATACCACAATGTCCAAGGTCGCTATATAAAGCTTCGGCTCCTGTGGTACACAGGAATACATAGCCTAAAACATAGAATCCTTCGTGGTGTATTTTTAATAAATGAAAAGCATAATACGGATTTAATGCCTTTAAAACAGACACATTACCCAATAAATGGATCACACCCAATGTTCCGAGCATTCCAAACCATAATAACATTAAGGGTCCGAAGAATTTTCCAACCAGTTTGGTTCCGAATCGCTGAATAAAGAATAAAACAAATAAAATTCCAATAACAATCGGGATGGTGTTTAATTCCGGATTATAGGTTCGCAATCCTTCGATAGCCGAAGAAACGGAAATGGGCGGTGTAATAATACCGTCGGCAAGCAGGGCGCTTCCTCCGAGAATGGCGGGAACGATCAGCCAGCGCTTTTTGAGTTTTTTGACAAGGGTGTATAGCGAAAATATTCCTCCTTCCCCTTTATTGTCGGCACGTAGTGTGAGAATTACATACTTAAAAGTTGTCTGAATGGTTAGCGTCCAGAAAATACAGGAAATCGCACCAAGTACCACATCCGGATCGATAGCCTGTTTTCCAACAATGGCTTTCATTACGTATAATGGAGAGGTACCGATATCTCCATAAATAATTCCTAATGTGACAATTAAACCACCTAAGGTCACTTTATTAAGGTGGTTACTGCTGTGTGTAGAACTCACGATGTGAAATATTTAAAATCACAAAATTATCATAAAAAACGAAAGTCCTACACAATTCTTGCGAAAATTAATTTTTAAGAATTTTATTGTATTCTGCCTGATTATTGAGTAATGCTTGCGCTTTTGTTATTTCTATGTTACTTTTTGTGTAATATTGATACAATCCTTCTTTATACTGATAGCGTTTTATGATTTCGTCAACGATAAGTTTTTTGATTTCAGACTTGTTTTTATCCAGTTCTTTTTCTTCACTTCGTTGTACTGCGGCCAGTAGTTGCTGATATTCGGCAGTAATACTTTCTTCGATTTTTTCCTTTTTGGCCGTGGCTAAGGTATTTTTTAAAGCCAGTTCGGTTTCGGTATCGAATTCGAATTTTTCCTTTTTCAAAAAGGCTTTGAATTCCGTAAAATCGGTGTCCGAAAAAGTCGGAATGGTTGTTCCTAAATTCGGATTTTTATAATAATACTGCGTTACGTAGTTGAAAATCCCGTCGTTTTTTAGCAAAGCATCCGAGATGGTACTGGTTTTCGCTTCCGAAAGTTCGATGTCGGGTTGAATACCACCACCATCATAAACGGTTCTTCCTTTACGGGTTTTAAAAGCGTTATACTGACTCGCATCGGTACGAATCGCTTTTCCGTTTTTATCTTTTTTGGAATAATCCAATGCCTGAATACATCTTCCGGATGGCGTATAGTAGCGGGAAATAGTTACTTTTACCTGTGTTCCGTAGGTTAAATCCAACGGACGTTGTACCAGTCCTTTTCCGAAACTTCTGGCACCCACAATTACGGCTCTGTCCAGATCCTGTAACGCTCCGGCTACAATTTCGGACGCGGAAGCACTTTTTCCATCAACCAAAACAGCCAGTGGAATCGTAAGGTCAACCGGTTGTTTTTGTGTTTTATAACTGTTATTGTGTTTTTCAATTTTTGATTTTGTGGTTACGATTACCTCGTTTTGCGGTACAAAAAGATTACAGATGTTCACGGCTTCATGCAGTAGACCACCCGGGTTTCCGCGTAAATCCAAAATAATGCGGGTCGCGCCCTGACTTTTTAATTTTTCCAGTGCGTCTTTGGTTTCAGCCGATGCTTTGGCATTAAACTGCGACAATACAATATAACCGGTTGTTTTGTCAGCTAGCAAAGCATAAAAAGGCACGGCCTTAATTTCGACTTCATCCAGTACAATCTGCGTATTCATTAGTTTTCCCTGACGTTTGTATTGTATGTCGATCTTGGAATTTTTAGAACCTTTTAAAAGTTGGGCGGCATCGTCTTTAAAATCAACCAGGTTTACATCGCCAATCTGGACAATTTCGTCACCGGCTTTTAAACCGGCTTTGTCCGCCGGAAAGTTTTTGTACGGTTCACGAATGATCAACCGACCTTCACGGCGTGAAATATACGCGCCGATTCCGGTATATTCCCCGGTCGAATTGATCTTGAATTTCGCAACATCCTGTTCGTTAAAGTAAACCGTATACGGATCGAGATCCAGCAACATGTTTTTAATGGCTTTGTCCATCAAATCGGCCGGATTGGTCTCGTCTACATAATTCTGATTAACGGTTTTAAATAGGGTTGTGAAGATTTCAATCTGCTTGGCAATCTCAAAAAAGTCATCCCTGAAACTGGCACCTACAAACAAAAAACCTCCTGCAACTACAGGAATGATATATCTTTTTTTAAACTGACGTAGCATTTTTTAAACGGATTTTTTGGTAAATCTTTTGCGTATATAAATCAAAAGTAACACGAAAATAAGGATAAATGGCCAAACTTGCAGTAGGTCAAGAAAGAAAGTTGAAATTCCGAAAAAGCCTTCTTTAAACGAATTCCACATTTTACTGCCGTAGGAAACGGTTGCGCCACTTTCGGAGGCATTTTGAGTATACATATCGATCGTGATGGTACTCATCGCAATCCGGCTTTGTAAATATTTTAATCGCCCTTCGATCGATTCGATTTCCTCGCGAACCGTAGCCAGTCCTTTTTCGATTTCCAGTATTTCGGAAACTTTAGTCGCTTTGTTTAATAAATCCAGGTAGCGTTTTTCCAACGTTTTTTTGGTGTTGATACGCGATTCGATATCGATATACTCTTCGGTTACATCCTCGGATGAAATTTCTTTCCGATCAAAATGAGAAACGCCTTTGCCGATATCGTTGATAAATGCGTCAAAAGCCGTATTCGGAATCCGAATCGTCAGGTCGCGGTACACCGAATTGTTATTTTTTCCGGTCACATCGTTTTGGATGGTAGCCTTATATTTTACAAGGGCTTTCTGAATATAGGCATACGACTGGTTGAGGTCGGATGTTTCAAACCGGAGGTTGGCATTTTTAATGATTTTGGCTTCGATAAGGGTTTCCGATCCACCGGAACCTGATGTTTCAGAAGCAGCCACAGGTGCGGCTTCCAGATTCATCATTTTGACATCCAGGGATTCCGCCACAGCCACATCTTCGGAATGCTGGTTTTTACAGCTAATAGAAAAGATAAGGACCGCTACAACAAGGAGAATTTTTTTCATAGAAAACACCATTAGTTTGATATACAACGTAAAATCACAACTAAAAGTACAATTTTAGATGGAATTGGAATTCGCTACAATGAAAAATCTTACAATTCTTTGTTTTGGATGGAATCGGCAAACTTTTCAAAAAGCTGCACGGTTTTTTCTTCGATTTCCTGATACGACAAGCGCTCTTTGGTTTGATACAAAAACATAAAGGCATAGGGTTTGTCGGTCGTATCCAATAGCATGTTTTTGTTTAACCGATAGGTTTCGCGTAACACCCGTTTAAAATAATTGCGGTCTACGGCTTTTTTAAAATATTTTTTCGAAACGGAAACACCCATTTTGATTTTTTCATCCGATTCATCCGATTCCAAAGGGACATATACCAAACGCAACGGGTATTTGGAAACCGACTTCCCCTGAGAGAACAATAAGTCGATTGTGCTTCGGCTTTTGAGTTTTTCGGTTTTCGGATAGGTATGCTTCATTCGGCAAAGGTACAAAAAGGTAGTATAAAACGGGTCAGGTAGTATAAAACTGGGACAGGTTTGTATGAGGTCGACACCGGAACTATTTGTTTTTGATCAGTTTCTTGGCGATTTCCCGTAGCATTTCCCGATTCTGATCCACATAAAACAAACCGGCCTGAATGAGTTCGTAGATGTTTTTTTGTGAGGTGTCATCCATTTCCGGTGAAGCATTTTTTAATTGTGGCATCAGTCGGTAATAATTTTTCTGGTTACGTGGCCCTAAGGTTTCGTACATTTTGGTTAAATGGTAATCGACGGTTTCCACGTTGGCCGACAACAATATGTCGATTAACGGCCCGATCCATTTGATTTTACCGGCGTTTTCAAACTTTTCGAAGGTATACGGTTTGTGTACTTCTCCGGTTCCGACTGAAACAATGATCATGTCATTAATAGCCGGATAATCGATTTTTTCCTTATCGCCTAAAATTTTCGAAAAGGCAATTTTCCGCGCTTCGGCATAGGCACACAACGCCGGATTATTGGCATAAACGCCACCGTCGATCAACGTAAATTCCTGCCCGTATAATGATTTTATTTTGGCCGGTTCAAAGTAAGTCGGTGCGGCACTTGTTGCCCGACAAACATCTCTGACGTAAAAGTTTTCCAGTGTCGATTCGGCTTCGTGACTGGTAAAAAATTTGGCTTTCCGCTGACCAATATCGTAGGATGTGATCAGACAGGGCTTGATAAATTGCTGTAACTGCAAATCGCCAAAAACTTCTAGTAATTGTTTTTCCAGATTGCGTTGCGAAATCTTTTCGTTAAACAATCCAAACGGGTTGATCATGTGTTCCCAAAGCGAAACATTAAAAATACTTTCCCCTTTTTTGGCGTATAAATCCAAAGCGGCTTCTACCGAAAATTTCGCTTTTTTGTTTTTGTCCGGAAATAACAGAATGGACGTTAATAGTCCGCCGGTACTGCTTCCGGCAACCAAATCGAAATAGTCGCCTAGTTTTGCATTGGGATTATCCAGTTTTTGCAATTCTTCTTCGATATATTTCAGGATCACGCAGGTAATGATTCCGCGGATACCACCACCATCAAGGCTTAATATGCGTATTTTTTTTGACATGGAACAAAGAGGTTACCTTCCCGGTTTACAGGGGATTTTGTTGTGGCTAATGTATTACAAAAGGATTACATAACCGTTTTTATCGGTCTTCAATTTTGATAATTTTTTCCAGTCGTTATAACCGCGTTTGTCAAAGTGTGGCAAATCTTTAAAGGTTTTCCAGTTGCCGCCCCATTCCCAGCCATATTTGGCAAAAATACTCACACATTCGTACCAGTCGGCGATCCTGTCGTTGTCCCAGTCTTTTTTAGTGTCCCACGAAGCGGTTTTTCCGTCAATAATCAAAACGATATCGATAGCAAATCCGTAGTTATGAATGGATTGTCCGCCTTTGGCATTGGTGACTTTCTTTCCGGGTTTTGTCCGCCCGATGGCATACAGTTCGTCCTGTTCCTTGTTGGTTCGCAATCCCTGTGCAATCCGGATTTTGGCTCTTCCGGTGAGTTGTTTGTCACAATCCTGTATGATTCGGGTTACTTCTTCCCGTACCGACGGATGTAACCTGTTGATTCGATCCTGTGTAGCTTTGTCCATGTTGTTTTGGTTTTGTTTAGCCCTGTAAATGTACTATTAAATTAAAAACGATGGTTGGTATCCGACAGGTAAAATATTGTAAATAAATGAATTGGACTGACCGTTTGGGATTCAATACTATATAGCCATAAAAAAAGCGGCTCTAAAGCCGCTTTTTTTGGTTTGTGTCCGTTTATGGTTTTGACTCATAAACGTTATTTTCTTTTTTAACATCGGCCATTAGATCACTTGGATCAATCACAATGGCTTTGATGGCTTTTTTCTCTTTTCCGATGGTGAAATCATACGTGGTAAAAGCCCAATCCCATCCTCCTAAAACGGTTCGTTGGATTTCCGGGAACGGATTCTCTTTGTTCCAGCGCATTAAGGTATTCGGGATATAGAAACTTTCTTTGGTTCCGTCCTGATATACTACAAGAATATCCAATGGCATTGGCATTCTTCCGATTCTTTCTAACGTTACTTTAGTGTTTTTCCCGTCTTCCGTAACCGATTTGATTCCGTAATCGATCGTGTTCGTTGTTTTGGTCCAGTCGTTCAGATACCAATCCAATGACGCTCCCGAAACACGTTCGGCTGTACGTTTAAAGTCGTTTGGCGTTGGGTGCGTAAATTTATAATCGTGGAAATAACGTTTTAGTGTTTCCATCATTTTGTCCATTCCGATTACATAGCCCAACTGGGTTAAAAATACTTCCCCTTTGCTATAAGCCGAAATACTATAAATCATGTTTTCGTCAAAGCGATCCGCATGTGTGGATTGTGGTTGCTCATGACCGGTATTGACCATATAGAAATAGTTGTTATAGGCCGATTGGAAGGGGTTTTCGTCTTCCTGAAGTTTTTTATCCATTACCTTGATCATTGCAAGATCCGAAATAAAAGAAGTAAATCCTTCGTCCATCCAGAAGTGCTTGCTTTCGTTGGTCGCTAAAACGTGCTGAAACCAGGAGTGCGCCATTTCGTGCGCCGTTACACCGATTAAACTCGGAAGACTTCTGTCGCCGGTAATCAAGGTACACATAGCATACTCCATACCGCCGTCGCCACCCTGAATCACAGAATATTGTTTGTAAGGGTATTCGCCTACGGATTTATTGAAAAAGTCCATTAGAGCGGCTGTTTTTGGCTGTAGCTCTTTCCATTTGTCCATGTATTTCGGGTTGTTTTTGTAGAAAAAGTGTAGTTCTACATTGTTTGGTCCCGGATAGATATCGTGGATAAAATCTTTGTCGGCGCCCCATGCGAAATCGTGTACCATTGGTGCCACAAAATGCCAGGTAAGCGTTTTGGTCTTTTTAGGATAGGTCACCGTAGTGCCTTTGTCTTCGTATCCGTGACCAATCTCGTTTTTGTTTTGTAAATAACCGGTCGATCCGATTACATAGTCTTTGTCGATCGTAATTTTTACGTCGAAATCACCCCAAACACCGTGGAATTCACGCCCGATATAGGGATCGGCATGCCATCCTTCGAAATCGAATTCAGCAATTTTAGGATACCATTGTGTCATCGAAAGCGCGACACCTTCGTCGGAATTTCTTCCGGAACGACGGATTTGAAGCGGAACCTGTCCGTCAAAATCCAAAGCAAATGTAGTGGACTTTCCAGGTAAAATAGGCTTGGCCAATTCAACTTCCAGTACGGTTCCCACTACGCGACTAGTGGTGGCAACACCATCCTGTTTGAAATTAGCCACTTTAAGATAACCGATTTCGTTTGGTTTTAAGGTACTGATTCTACTTTCTTTTACCGTTTTGTCTCCGGTTTTAAAGCTTTTGACCATCCGTTTGTCCGGATCGGAAATGGTTTTTAAACGGGCATCCATTTCGCTTCCCGGTTGGAACGCGTTAAAATACAAATGGTAAAATACCTTGCGTAAGGTATCGGGCGAATTGTTGGTGTAAACGAGTGTTTGTTTTCCTTTGTACTGGAAGTTTTTCACATCCATGTTTACCTCCATTTTGTAGTCAACATGTTGTTGCCAGTAACCCGGATCCGGATTCTTTTGTGCCCACAAACTGCCAATGCTCAGTAAAGAAAGTAAGAATAACTTTTTCATTTTGTAGTAATTGATTTTTGGATCGTTGCCGATCGGTATAATAGCCAAAATGGAAGGGGAGTCCCTTCCATTTCAGCGTGTTTTGGAATTATTTTTTAGAAGCCATCTTGTCGGCCATGATCAATGCGTTATAAGCATTTACCATTTTTCCGGATTTGGATACTTCGCTAAACGGGCGTACATTGTTTGGATCACCTCCTAAAATGACATCCTGTTTTACCGCAATACCGGAATCCATAATGATCTGTTTTACCTGAGCCGCTGTCAGGCTTGGATAGTACGAACGAATCAAGGCTGCTACTCCGGCAACATTTGGCGATGCCATTGACGTTCCCTGTAGGTATTCGTAGCTTTGATTTGGCGTAGTCGCATAGATTTTTTCACCCGGTGCAAATACGTCCACATCCGATTTACCGTAGTTGGAGAAATCGGCAACCAATTCCGGTCCGTACACATAGTTTAAGGCACCTACCGTAAGGAAGTTGTTTGCAATTTCTGGTCCCATTTTGATGTTGTCGTTCGGAAAACGATCTACACCGCCATCAGCATTCAGGTCTAAACCTTCGTTACCGGCTGCTACTACAAGTAGTACGTCTTTTGAAGCGGCATATTTGATCGCATCATATACCCATTCCGGATGTTGTGCGAAGTATTTTCCGAAACTTCCGTTGATCACTTTAGCACCGTTGTCTACTGCATAACGAATTGCCAATGCGATATCTTTATCATATTCGTCTCCATCCGGCACCGCTCTTACGGCCATGATTTCTACGTTATTACTTGCAACACCGTCGCCACCCAATCCGTTTCCGCGGGTTTGTGCGATAATACCGGCTACGTGGGTTCCGTGTTTTGCACCTTCTTTTTCAGGTCCGATTACGTTATTGTCTCCGTATTTTACGTCTTTAATATCGTCCGGATTGTCACCAACCAGCTTTCTTCCGTTAAATTCAAGGTTTAAGTGGTAGTTCACCTGACTGTATACCTGGTCTTTAAACTCGTCGATTTTCTTCAGGTCGTTCCCTGTTTGTGGTAATACCTGCGACATAACCATTCTCGCCTGATTTACAGCCGGATCGGTTGTCTGGATTTTCTGAATATCCTCTAAAGTATAGGTGTCTTTCTTTAAATGCTTTTTAAGGGTATTGCTGGCATTTAAGATAAAATCCAATTGTTGTTTGGCCTGAATTACTTCATTGTATTCTTTATCGTAGGCCTCTTTTGCTTTTTTATAGGCTTCGGAATTTGTGTCTCCTTTTTTCAGGATACGGGTAAATTCCATGTTTTCATGTTCTGCTTTTCCTAAGAAATTCCATCCGTGGATGTCATCGATAAATCCGTTTTTATCATCGTCGATACCATTTCCAGGGGTTTCTTTTGGATTGTTCCAGATAACCGGTTTTAAATCTTCATGGTCGATATCCACTCCGGAATCAACTACACCAACGATTATTTTTTTACTTTTTTTACCTTTTAAAAATTCATAGGCTCTGTCTACACTCATTCCGGGAACCGTATCTTTAATAAGATCCAGATGACTCCAGCGTTTTAAATCTTTTTCAGCCAGTTTACCCACTTTAACCGGCATATTATCCGGTGCGGAAATAGGTGCGTAAACACTTGTTTTTTGTGTGCTGCAGCTTGCCAGGGCTAAAGCTAGTGCGGCAGTTAAGTAAAGCGGTTTTATTAGTTTCATATTCTTTGTTTTTTCTGATTTTATAGGTCGAAAGTATTTGTTTTTGTTACAAAAAGGGTTGAGATTAACACTACTTTAGTATTTCATCACAAGTAAATACCTCTTTTAGACGTACACCTTTTTCGGTATGTTCGACGGTAATGATTGGGTTGTGCGCATCGTGTTCTAAAAACAAAAGATAGTTTTTATCGGCAGCATGGTTCATGAATTTGGTTTTTTCGTCCAGTGTTAACAACGGACGGGTGTCGTATCCCATAACATATGGAATCGGGATATGACCGGCAGTAGCCAAAAGATCGGCACAAAAAACAAGTGTTTTGCCGTTGTATTCGATATGCGGAATCATTTGCTTTTCGGTATGACCGTCGACAAAAAAGATGCCGAAGCCCAATTCCGATTTTTCTAGGAAATCACCTTCCGGGCGTTGTATAAATTTTAGCTGACCGCTTTCCTGTATCGGTAAAATGTTTTCACTTAAAAAAGAGGCTTTTTCGCGGGCATTTGGTTTGGTCGCCCATTCCCAATGGTTTTCGTTGGTCCAGAACGTCGCATTTTTAAAACCGACTTCATATCCGGTCCGGTCTTTATTCCAGACAACGCTACCGCCGCAATGATCAAAATGCAGGTGCGTCATAAACACATCGGTAATATCGTCGCGGTGAAAACCGTGTTGCGCCAATGATTTGTCAATCGTATGATCGCCCCAAAGGGAATAATACCCGAAAAATTTGTCCGATTGTTTGTTACCCATTCCGGTATCGATCAGAATCAGTCGGTTGCCGTCTTCTATCAACAGGCATCGGGCTGCTATATCAATAAGGTTATTTTCGTCGGCAGGATTGGTTTTGTTCCAGATGGTTTTCGGAACCACGCCAAACATAGCGCCACCATCCAGTTTAAAGTTGCCGCTTTCTATAGGATATAATTTCATTGCATTCGTTTTAATTTGGAATGTAAAGATACTTTTTAATGCTAAATCAGGAAAAATAAATACAGCGAAACCGCAACCGGTTTGAATAAAAAAGGTAAAAACTTACAATAGTAAGGGACTTTTTAGGATTTAAAAATGACAAATATCATGTTATAACTATTTTCTATCAAGCTATTCGTTATAAAAATGTTAGGTAGTGTGGCAAACCGCAATATTTGTAATATCTTTGCAGGAAATTAGAAATAATCTGTTTAAACATTATGATAAAAGTATCTGAAACAGCAAAAAAAAGAATCGTCAATTTAATGGAAGACGATGGTTTTGACGCTGCTACCGATTATGTTCGCGTAGGCGTAAAAAGTGGCGGTTGTTCAGGCTTATCGTATGACTTAAAGTTTGATAAAAGCTTAGGCGATGATGATAAAGTGTTCGAAGACAATAATATAAAAATAGCGGTTGATAAAAAAAGCTTTTTGTATTTAGTGGGAACTACTTTGGAATATTCCGGAGGATTAAACGGAAAAGGATTTGTTTTTAACAATCCTAACGCGAACAGAACCTGCGGTTGTGGTGAAAGTTTTTCACTTTAAAAGATAAGTCATTACACTTTTACCATGTATCCGCGTTTCGGACGCATGGTAAAAGTATAAGAACAAGCATATAGAAATGAGTAAGTATACTGAAGAAGAATTAAAAAAAGAACTGGAAACCAAAGAGTATGAATATGGTTTCTATACCGATATCGAATCGGAAACGTTTCCTGTTGGGTTAAATGAAGACATCGTTCGGGCCATTTCGAAAAAGAAAGGGGAACCGGAATGGATGACCGACTGGCGACTGGAGGCTTTCCGTGCCTGGACGGAAATGATCGAACCGGAATGGGCTAACGTACACTACGAAAAACCGGATTTCCAGGCGATCTCCTATTATTCTGCTCCTAAGAAAAAAGATAAATACGAAAGTTTGGATGAGGTGGATCCGGAATTACTGGAAACCTTTAAAAAACTGGGTATCTCTATAGACGAACAAAAGAAACTGGCCGGTGTGGCGGTCGATATCGTAATGGACTCGGTTTCCGTGGCCACTACGTTTAAAAAGACTTTGGCCGAAAAAGGAATTATTTTCTGTTCCATTTCGGAAGCCATTCAGGAACACCCGGAATTGGTTCGTCAATATATCGGTTCGGTTGTACCGCAAAAAGACAACTTTTATGCCGCATTAAACTCGGCGGTATTCTCCGATGGATCGTTTTGTTATATTCCGAAAGGCGTTCGTTGCCCGATGGAATTATCAACCTATTTCCGTATCAATCAGGCCGGAACAGGGCAGTTTGAAAGAACGCTTGTCGTTGCCGACGAGGGTAGTTATGTGAGTTACTTGGAAGGATGTACCGCGCCATCGCGTGACGAAAACCAATTACACGCTGCCGTTGTAGAACTAATCGCTCTTGACAATGCCGAAATTAAATATTCGACGGTTCAGAACTGGTTCCCGGGGAATAAAGAAGGAAAAGGTGGGGTTTTTAACTTCGTAACCAAAAGAGGATTGTGCGAGAAAAACGCCAAAATCTCCTGGACGCAGGTTGAAACCGGATCAGCGGTAACCTGGAAATACCCGTCATGTGTATTAAAAGGGGATAACTCGGTAGGCGAATTCTACTCCATTGCCGTTACCAATAACTTCCAGCAAGCCGATACCGGAACCAAAATGATTCACTTAGGAAATAATACCAAGAGTACAATTATTTCCAAAGGTATTTCTGCCGGAAAATCACAAAACAGTTACCGTGGATTGGTTCAGGTTAGTGCCAGAGCCGAAAATGCTCGTAATTTCTCGCAATGTGACTCGTTACTAATGGGTAACAATTGTGGAGCGCATACGTTCCCGTATATTGAATCCAAAAACAGTACGGCGAAGATCGAACACGAAGCAACGACCAGTAAAATTGGAGAAGATCAGGTATTCTACTGTAATCAGCGTGGTATTCCAACCGAAAAAGCGATTGCACTAATCGTAAACGGATTCAGTAAAGATGTCCTAAACAAACTTCCGATGGAGTTTGCTGTGGAAGCACAAAAATTACTTGAAATTTCATTAGAAGGATCGGTAGGTTAATCCGAATCTTTCAAACAGTATAAAAGCAACGGAAACGTTACAAATAAAAATTAAACATTAGAAGCGAAAATGTTAGTTATCAAAAATTTACACGCTAGCGTAGAAGATAAAGAGATATTAAAGGGGATCAATCTGGAAGTAAAAGCCGGAGAAGTTCACGCAATCATGGGACCAAACGGAGCCGGAAAAAGTACGCTTTCTTCGGTAATTGCAGGTCGTGAAGATTATGAAGTGACCGAAGGAGAAATCCTTTTGGAAGGTGAAGAACTGATCGAACTGGCACCGGAAGAAAGAGCGCACAAAGGTGTATTCTTATCCTTCCAGTATCCAATTGAAATTCCGGGAGTTTCCGTAACCAACTTTATGAAAACGGCGATCAACGAAACCCGTAAAGCACAAGGTCTGGAAGAAATGCCGGCCAATGAAATGCTGAAAATGATTCGCGAAAAATCCGAATTACTGGAAATCGACCGTAAATTCTTATCCCGTTCGTTAAACGAAGGTTTTTCGGGTGGTGAGAAAAAGAGAAACGAGATTTTCCAAATGGCGATGTTGGAGCCGAAACTGGCTATTCTGGACGAAACGGATTCCGGTTTGGATATCGATGCTTTGCGTATCGTTGCCAACGGGGTAAATAAACTGAAAAGTAAAGACAACGCCGTAATCGTAATTACACACTACCAAAGACTTTTGGACTATATCGTTCCGGATTTCGTTCACGTTTTACACGATGGTAAAATCGTTAAAACCGGAGGAAAAGAACTGGCATTAGAGCTGGAAGAAAAAGGATACGATTGGATTAAAAACGAAAACTAGATTTCGGTATAACCGGTAGTTCCGGTTTTGAAACGCATAAACATGGATTTAAAAGAAAAACTGTTAGCCTCTTTTATGGCTTTTGAAGAACGAGTAGATGTACAGGCAACCCTGCACGACGTTCGTACCGAAGCCTTGAAGAACTTTGAAAATAAAGGTTTTCCAACCAAAAAGGAGGAAGCCTGGAAATATACATCGCTAAACGCGGTTTTAAAAAAGGATTTCAGTGTATTTCCGAAAGAAGAAAGTGCCGTTGATTTTAAGGAGGTAAAAAAATACTTCCTGAATGATGTGGATACCTATAAAGTGGTTTTTGTGGACGGGGTTTTTAGTTCGTTTTTGTCATCGACTACTCACGACGGACTGGATGTTTGTCTCATGTCATCGGCATTGACAAAACCCAAATACAAAATGATTATCGATACCTATTTTAATCAGGTAGCGAGTAAAGAAGAAAGTCTGACGTCTCTGAATACGGCTTTTGCCTATGAAGGAGCGTATATCAATATCCCAAAAAGTAAAGTAGCCGACAAACCGATCGAAATTATCTACTTTTCCACCGGAAACGAAGCCGCTTTAATGGTACAACCCCGAAATCTGATTATCGTGGGGGAAAACGCACATGTGCAAATTACAGAGCGTCATCAAAGCTTAAACGAGAATCCGGTATTGATCAATTCTGTTACCGAAATCTTCGCGCACAAGCGTGCTATTGTCGATTTCTATAAAATTCAGAATGATGTGCAAACCACCACATTGATCGACAATACCTATATTTCCCAAAAACAGGAAAGTATCGTTTCGGTACATACCTTTACGTTTGGTGGAAATATTACCCGTAATAACCTGAACTTCTATCACGAAGGAGAGCGTATCGACAGTACGTTAAAAGGAATTACAATTATTGGCGATAAGCAGCACGTGGATCACTATACGTTGGTACACCATTCACAGCCTAATTGTGAAAGCCACCAGAATTACAAAGGTATTTTTGGGGACAATTCAACCGGTGTGTTTAACGGAAAGATTTATGTGGAAAAAGAAGCACAAAAAACGGATGCTTTCCAGCAAAATAACAACATTTTGTTGAGCGATAAAGCGACGATAAATGCTAAACCGCAATTGGAAATCTTTGCCGATGACGTAAAATGTTCGCACGGTTGTACGATCGGACAATTGGACGAAAACGCGATGTTCTATATGC
The DNA here is from genome assembly GCF_039888695.1 of Flavobacterium sp. CAU 1735. Classification (NCBI taxonomy): domain Bacteria; kingdom Pseudomonadati; phylum Bacteroidota; class Flavobacteriia; order Flavobacteriales; family Flavobacteriaceae; genus Flavobacterium; species Flavobacterium sp. CAU 1735. The sequence continues at coordinate 102,318 of NZ_JBDQQQ010000010.1, forward strand.
AACAACGCGGAATTCCGAGAAAAGAAGCAAAAGCCTTATTGATGTATGCCTTTACAAGTGAGGTTACGGCAAGTATTAAAATACCGGAATTAAAAAACAAAATTGCCCGTATCATTGCCACTAAATTAGGGGTTAATATGGGATTCGATTTGTAATATAAGACCACTAAAAATAAATGAAAGCCTGACATAATTGTCAGGCTTTTTTTGTTTTAAGATGCATTTTGCGAATTTTAAATGATTTTATACGAGTATATTACGATTTTTATTGTTAATTTTAGTTGCGAGATGCAGAGGCTTAATGAAAATCTAATAAAAATCTAATGAGATAAATTAGCTTTTATTTGGGTGAAGGTGGAATTTTGTTGCAGAATTAGGATTCGTTGTTGAAGACAAATTTCAATACTGTTTTTATATGAAATTGAAACTATTGCTCACTTTTGCCCTGGTAGTTATGGCAAAAGACGTTATGGTATCGCAAACGGTTTACGATATCAAAACGGCACTACAAACCGCAAAAGCCAATAACCGGGAACTCAAATCGGAACAGCTCACCGTGCAGGTGGCGCAAGCCGACGTGGTTACGGCGAAATTACGGCCCAATCTTACCTTAAACAATCAGACACTACAACTGGCTGAGTCGGCACATTATGCGCCCGATACCAAATGGAGTAATTCCCAAAACCGTCAGGTTTGGTGGCAGTTAACCAAACAATTCCAGCTTCCGTCACAACGGAAAAATAAAATCGATGTGGCCAACAAAAGCGTAGCGGTTTCGGAAGCAACCTACAAGGATTTCGAACGCAACCTGCTTACCGATGTGGCGATGAAATGGCTTGATGTATGGTTGGCGCAAAAAAAATGGCAAACGGCTTTGATGGCCAAAAACAACTGGGATACGCTGGTAACGATCAATAAAAACCGATTGAAAAATCAGGTGATTACGACGACCGATTACAATCGTACCGAATTGGTAGCCAATCAATACAACCTGTTGTCGCAAACTTCAAAACAGGATTACCTGAACAAACTGAATACACTGAAATTTTCTTTGGGTGTAAGCAACGATATTGCGATTGCTTCTGATGATGCGGTCGAACTTTCGGCACTGCAAAATCAGGATCAGATGTTGCAAAATGCCATTGAAAACCGAAGCGATATCAACGTGCTGAAAAACAATGTGGAGATGATGAAAAGCAATATCTCCCTTCAGAAAAGCATGGCCTATCCGCAACCGGAATTGGGTGCCGTTTATAATCCGCAAAACAGTGTTCCGTATGTCGGGATTTATGCTACGATCGATCTGCCGTTTTTCGATAGAAATCAAGGTGAAATCAAAAAATCACAGGTAACGAAAGATAAAGCCGAACAAGAACTGGCGACTTCTCAGGAGCGTATTAAAACAGAAATTGGAAATGCCTATGCCAGTTACAAACAGTTCGAACAGAATGCCGGCAATCTGAAGAAGATGAAAGAACAGTCGTATCAGATTTTAAGTAATGTGAAATATGCCTATATGCGCGGCGGAACCACTTTAATCGACTTTCTGGAAGCACAGCGTACCTGGTATGACAGTCAGGAGAATTATTACGAAGCGGTATACCAACATAAAGAAAGTTATATCCAATTACTATACACTACAGGTTTAATAAATCAAATTGCACAATAATGAAACGTGTTTTTTCAATTTTAGTTTTAGGGCTCTTGCTTTCCTGCAATTCCAAAGAGAAAAAGAAAGTAGAAGACCCACAGCCTCCGAAAGTAGAAAACGACGGAAGCCTTATCACGTTCAAGGATAAGAGTATATTCAATCTCTTTAAAACCGAAGTAATCGGTAACGGTTCCTTAACCGGCGATTTGATGGCGGTTGGTCAGGTGGGCGCAACAGTACTGGGATCGGATTCCGGTAGTTCCAACAATATTGTGTTGTTCGAAAACCCCGAACTGTCCTCCAATTATACCCAGTTGATCCAACACCAGATCAACATTAAACAAATTAGTAATGTCAATATCAAACAACGTCAGATTGAGTTGGCTCGGGCAAAAGACCTGAATCAGCATGGCGCGATGACCGGTCAGGAGTTGTTAAATGCGCAGACAGCTTTATCGATGGAGATGACCAATTTGTCGAACGAAAAAGCAGCGATTATCGAACACGAAGCCATGTTAAAATCGGCTGGTTTCGATCCGGATTTGTTGCGAAGAGCACAAAAAGGAGCTGCGTATCTGGTGAGTGATATCCCGGAAAATCAAATCAGCAAATTAAAAAAAGGAGATACCTGTAGCATTCAGTTTACCGCCTATCCGAACGAAACCTTTACAGGTAAAATTGAAGCCATTGCCGACCGTGTGGATTTTACCACGCGTATGGTGAAACTGCGAATCGGATTAAATAATTCCGACGACCGACTAAAAGTGGGGATGTATGCCAATGTGGCTTTCGGTTTAAAAAGTAATAATTCGATTAGTGTTCCGAAAACCGCTATCGTAACGGTACAAGGGAAAAACTATGTGTTTATACAGAAAAGCGACTCTCAGTTTGAACGAAAAGAAGTACAGATCGGACAACAGATTGGCGATCGTATTATCATCTTCGGAGGTGTCGACAATGGAAGTAAAGTCGTAAAAGACGGAGTAATGCAGCTTAAAGGATTGTCATTCGGTTACTAAAAAGTTATACAATGGTACAGGCTCAGATTTTTATTGACAAAGACGAATTGAGAGGCGCGCGTCCTTTATACGAATTCATCTTATTGTTCCTGCTGGAAAAAAACATTGCAGGCGCAACAGCATTTAACGGATTTATGGGCTTTGGCAAACACCAAAAGCTAAAGAGGCCTAACCGCGAATTTTCTTTTGACGAAACACCTCTGGTGATCTCTTTTGTCGATACAAAAGAAAATGTGGAAGAAGCTATAAAAGAATTGCGAAACGTGTACAGCGGAGGATTAATTATCACACATGCTGTGGAACAATGGTAAAAAATGATTAAGAATTTACTTTTATTCTCACTTAGAAACCGATGGATTGTAGTGGGGATCAGTATCGCTTTGATGCTGGTGGGCTATTTTTGCTTTACGCAATTAAAAATTGAAGCGTATCCGGATATTGCCGATACCAATGTAATTGTTGTGGCCCAATACAAAGGGCGTGCTGCCGAAGAGGTGGAACAACAGGTTACGGTGGCGATCGAACGGGCGCTGCAAAATACACCGAACGTACTGGACAGAAGAAGCCGTACGATTTTCGGACTGGGAATCGTTCAGTTGACGTTTAAAGACGGAACAGACGATTATTTCGCCCGACAACAGGTTATGGAGCGATTGGCAACAGCCGATCTGCCGGATGGTGTGGAAGTCGAACTGGCGCCATTGTCAACTGCAGTTGGAGAGATTTTCCGTTATGTGGTGGAAGCACCGCCAAGTTTTACGCCGATTCAGATCCGGGATTTACAGGACTGGGTGATCAAACCGTATTTGCTGCAAACCGACGGTATTGCCGATATTACAACCTTTGGCGGACCGTTAAAACAGTTTCATATCCAGCTATCGCCTGAAAAACTGCGAAAATACGACCTTAAAATCTCCGATATCGAAGAAAAAGTGGTTGCCAATAATATCAACTCCGGAGGGAATACAATCGAACGTGGCGGACAGGCTTTCGCGGTTCGCGGACTCGGAGCGATTAAAAGTGAAAAAGATATTGAAAACATCGTAATCAAAACAGCCAACGGACTTCCGGTTTTTATCCGCGATGTAGGGGAAGTGGAAATCATGCCACCACCGCCAAGTGGCGTTTTGGGTTATACGTTCCCGGACGAAAAAGTAGATGTAAATAATGGGGTGGAAGGGATCGTTTTATTACGCCGTTACGAAAACCCGAGTGAGGTTTTAAAAGCCCTAAAACAACGTATTGCCGACCTACAGGATCACGAATTGCCGGAAGGGGTGAAAATCCGTACGATGTACGATCGTAGCTTCCTGATCAACCACTCGCTGGAAACCGTAGGGCATACGTTATTCGAAGGAATCAGTATTGTGATTATCGTATTGATCTTTTTCCTTGGAAGCTGGCGAAGTGCGTTAGTGGTAGCGCTTACCATTCCGTTTTCGTTATTGTTTGCCTTTATCATTATGCGATTAACCGGTATTCCGGCCAACTTACTATCGTTGGGAGCAATCGACTTCGGGATTATCGTAGATGGTGCCGTGGTAATGGCCGAACACCTGATCAGGCGTTATAAAAAGGCCACAATCGAAGAACGCAAAGAAGGAATTGTGAAAATCACCATGCTTTCGGCTCAGGAAGTGGGACGGGAGATTTTCTTCTCGGTGGCGATTATCATTCTGGCCTATATGCCGATCTTATTGATGACTCGTGTAGAAGGGAAACTGTTCTCTCCAATGGCGTTAACACTGTCGTTTGCGGTAGTAGGTTCGATGTTGGCAGCGTTAACACTGATACCGGTACTGATCTCGTTTGTGTACAACAAAGTGGTTTCGAATATCGATTCGGAAATCAAGGAACATAAAAATATTGTACTGGATTATCTGGATAAAAAGTACAGCAAACTCCTTAACGGACTGTTGAATAACTATAAGAAAACCGTATACATCGGAATGGCGGTGGTATTCGTACTGATTGCTTTCGGATCGCGTTTGGGATCGGAGTTCTTACCGGAACTGGACGAAGGATCTATCTTTATCCGTGGAAATTTCCCGGCCGGTATTTCGATTCAGGAAAACTCGACCTATTCGCCTAAAATCCGAAAAGTGATTTCCAAATATCCGCAGATTTCCTATATCATTACGCAGGCGGGACGAAATGACGATGGAACCGACCCGTTCCCGGCCAACCGTAATGAAATTCTGATCGGATTAAAAGATTATAAATTGTGGAGTGATACGATTACCAAAAAAGAACTGGTAAAAATGGTTCGTACCGACCTTGAACATGCGTTGCCAAGTGTACGCTTCTCGTCCGGTCAGCCCATTATTGACCAGGTGATGGAAATCGTAACGGGTAGTGCGGCCGATTTAGCCGTGAGTATTGTAGGAGACGACTTGCAGTTGATGCGTTCTAAAGCCGACAGTATTGTGTCGATTGTCAATAAAATGAAAGGAAGTGCCGCGGTTAATATCGAACAGGAAGGGCCACAGGAACAGTTGTCGATCCATATCGACCGTGAAAAAACGGCCCGTTTCGGAATTAATGTTTCCGATGTTCAAGATATTATCGAAGCCGCCATCGGTGGAAAAGCGATCACTACCTTGTACGACGGTGTAAAACGATACGATATTGTAGTGCGGTATTTGCCACAACACCGTGCGAACATCGACGAGATCAAATCGTTGTTGGTGACGTCAACCAACGGTGCTTTAATTCCGATTGATCAATTGGCGGATGTAAGCTTTATTCAGGGACAAACCAATATCTACCACTACAATGGCAAACGTATGATTACCGTACGTACCAATATCGTAGGACGCGATCAGGTGAGTTTTGTAAAAGAACTGGAAGGAAAAATCAACAAAACGGTGAAAGTACCAAAAGGCTACCAGATCATTTACGGTGGACAATATGAAAACCTGGAACGTGCCGGAAAACAATTATTATTGACGATTCCGTTAACGATCGGATTGGTGTTTATATTACTGTTCTCACTTTATAAAAACTTTAAAGACACGTTGATTACGATGGCTTGTATCTTATTTGCCCTTGGTGGCGGAATCACAGCCTTGTTATTGCGTGGTTACTACTTTAACGTTTCGGCAGGTGTAGGATTTGTATCGATATTTGGTATATCGGTAATGGCCGGAGTATTGCTCGTCTCGGCGCTCAACAGGGCCAATGTAGGGATTACCGGAGAAAGTTCGCGAGAGACGGTCGAAAAAGTCTCCAAAGAGCAATTGCGGGCGATCTTGTCCATTCTGGTATTGGCCGTATTGGGATTGATACCGGCGGCAACATCAACCGGAATCGGTTCCGATGTACAACGTCCGTTGGCTACGGTAATTATCGGAGGATTGTTAAGTACGCTTGTTTTTGCACCGCTAATCATTCCGGCCTTGTATTACTGGATCCATCCAACAAAGAAAATATAATACTTAAAACCTGACAGGTCTCGAAGACCTGTCAGGTTTATTCGAAGAAAATATAATACGTTATCTAAATGATAAAGCCGTACCGAAATGCGAGGTCGGTACGGTATAAATAAAAAGGTTGTCTGCTTTTGGACAGCCTTTTTTGCTTTCCGGGAAGGCTCCCTTAAATCTGTCTTAATTTATGCGTCTTTTAAAGAAACATCCCGTAAATTTGCAAGGATTAAAAAAATGGAGGAACAGGTGATTCACTTGTCTGCAATTCCATCTGACAAAAAACAGTGTAATCAGATGAAAAAACTAGATATTCAGGCCGTAAGAGCCGATTTTCCAATACTTTCACAAACGGTAAACGGAAAACCGCTGGTCTATTTCGATAATGGTGCTACCGCCCAAAAACCTAAAGTGGTAATCGATGCGATTACAAAATATTACGAGGAAATCAATGCGAATATCCATAGAGGAGTGCATACATTGAGCCAGTTGGCAACCGATGCTTATGAAGTTTCCCGTAATACGATTCAGAAACACCTGAATGCCAAACACAATCACGAGATTATTTTTACTTCGGGGACGACACACGGAATTAATTTGGTGGCCAATGGTTTTGCCGCACTGTTACAACCGGGCGATGAAGTGATGGTTTCGGCTATCGAACACCATAGTAATATCGTACCGTGGCAGTTTTTATGCGAGCGGACCGGTGCAAAACTGGTGGTGATTCCGATGAACGAAAAAGGAGAATTGATCCTTTCGGAATTCGACAGGTTGCTAAATGAAAAGGTGAAAATCATTGCGGTAAATCATATTTCCAACGCTTTGGGAACGGTTAACCCAATTGCCGAAATCATTGAAAAAGCGCATCAAATTGGTGCTGCGGTTTTGATTGATGGTGCGCAGGCGACACCCCATTTACGTCCCGATGTACAGGAACTGGATTGTGATTTCTATGTGTTTTCCGGTCATAAGGTTTGCGGACCAACCGGAGTGGGAATCCTGTACGGAAAAGAAAGCTGGTTAAACCGACTACCGCCTTATCAGGGTGGAGGTGAAATGATCAAAGAAGTTACCTTTGCGAAAACAACCTATGCCGATTTACCCCATAAATTTGAAGCCGGAACGCCCAATATCGCAGGTGGAATCGTTTTAGGAACCGCTATCGATTATATGAATGGAATCGGATTTGAAGCGATCGAAGCCTACGAACAGGAATTGCTAGCCTACGGAACCGAAAAATTATTGGAAATTGAAGGCGTAAAAATATACGGAACCGGAGCGCATAAAGCTTCGCTGATTTCATTTAATATCGAAGGAATACACCCGTATGATATCGGTACGATTGTAGACAAACTGGGAATCGCCGTTAGAACCGGTCACCATTGTGCGCAGCCGGTAATGAATTTCTTTGATATTCCGGGTACGGTTCGTGCATCGTTTGCGTTTTACAATACGAAAGAAGAAATTGATATCTTTGTGGAAGCGGTAAAAAAAGCAAAACAAATGTTATCCTAAAAACAAGCCTATGAGACTAGTAACCCTTTTGGCATCGGTTATTATTACCTGTACAGGATGTAACTGTACGAAGAAAAATATAGCCGGATCGACAGAAAAAGAAACCGAACTAACGATGAAACAGGAACAACAAAACCCGGTTTTTGAATATGATGCTTCATCAAGAGGATTCTATCGAAAAATCGTACTGGACAATAAGGAGTTACGTGTGACCAGTAAAAGGGACGATATGGGCGAACCTACGGTGATAAAACTTTCGGATCAGGAATGGAATGCTATTCTGGCCAACTTTAAAAAAGTAGATCTGAAAGCGGTGCCGGAATTAAAAGCGCCTACCGAAAAAAGGTTTTATGACGGTGCTGCGATGGCCAATTTTACGATACAAACCAAAGACGGAACGTATACCGCGCCTACATTTGACCACGGATTTCCGCCGGCAGCGATTGAAAAAATTGTAAATAAGCTAAATGAATTAGCCGACAAAAAATAAGAAGATGACGATAAAAGCAATTCAGGAGGAGATTGTAGACGAATTCTCGATGTTTGAAGACTGGATGCAACGGTACGAATACATCATTGAACTGGGTAAAAGTCTGCCTCTCATTGAAGAACAGTATAAAAAAGACGAAAATATTATTAAAGGCTGTCAGTCGAAAGTATGGTTGTATGCGGAAGAAAAAGACGGAAATATCGTTTTTACAGCCGATAGCGATGCGATCCTGACCAAAGGGATTATTGCCATCCTGATCCGTACCTTTTCGAACCAGTCGGCGCAGGCTATTTTAGAAGCCAACACCGATTTTATCGACGAGATCGGCCTGAAAGAACACTTATCACCAACTCGTGCGAACGGACTGGTGTCGATGATCAAACAAATTAAAATGTATGCTTTGGCGTTTCAGTCCAAAAATTAAATGTTATGGAAGAATTTAACGATACTATAAATCTGGGAGAAAATGTGGTAAAAGTACTGAAAGGTATTTATGATCCCGAAATCCCGGTGGATATTTACGAATTGGGTCTTATCTATGATGTGATGATCAACGAAGACAACGATGTAAAAATCCTAATGACACTTACTTCACCAAACTGTCCGGTAGCGGAAACCTTACCGATGGAGGTAGAAGAAAAAATCAAATCCATCGATGCGGTAAAATCCTGTGAAGTGGAAATCACTTTCGATCCGCCATGGAGTAAAGACCTGATGAGCGAAGAAGCCAAACTCGAACTGGGAATGCTATAATGGAAGAGATTGTAAACAGAGTCGCGAATAGTGTCTTGCAGGTTTTTGACCTGGAAGACTATTATCCGGAAGGACCTCGTTTTTCCCTTGATGTTTCGCAATGGCTATACGAAGGCTTGGTGCTGCGCGAAAAAGATTTTCGCGAGCAACTTAAAAACCATAACTGGGAAACCTATAAAGACGGTTTTGTGGCGTTATCCTGTAGTACGGATGCGATTGTTCCCGCATGGGCGTTTATGTTGATCACAGCTTATTTGGAGCCGGTTGCCAAAAATGTTTTCTGGGGAACGATTCCGCAAATGGAAATCGGATTGTATCAGGAAATCCTGCAAAAGCTGGATTATAGCAGTTATCAGGATAAACCGGTGATCATCAAAGGATGTTCCCGCAAACCGGTTCCGCAGGAAGTCTATGTGCTGGCTACACAAAAGCTGATGCCAGTTGCCAAAAGCATTATGTTTGGCGAAGCCTGTTCGGCCGTTCCGGTTTATAAACGCAAATAGTATTTGTCGGTTTTTACACTGTTTTTTGTGATTTTTTTGTGAATTTTTGTTACTTTGTGTGAAACAGAAAATTCTACCTATGAGAAAAATTGCATTGACACTGCTTTGTTTTATCGGTACTATGGCCGTTCAAGCACAGGAACCTGTTCAGGATACTACAAAACACTGGACAACCAAAGGGAATATCTCATTCCTTCTTAATCAATCGGCCTTTAACAATTGGGTTGCCGGGGGAGAAAACAATATCGCCGGTAATCTCGGCGTGAATTACGATTTTAATTATAAGAAGGGTGACTGGTCCTGGGACAATAAAATTATTGCCGCTTACGGGCTTGTAAAAACGAAGAACTCCGCTTTTGAAAAGAAAACGGACGACCGATTGGAGTTAAACTCGCTATTGGGTAAAAAAGCATCAGGCTATTGGTATTATTCTGCTTTTTTAAACTTTAAAACGCAGATGACAAAAGGGTATACGTATGGTACAGATGCCGACGGTGCCGAAACCCGAAGTGAATACACTAACATTTTGTCTCCGGGATACCTGTCTTTTGGTCCGGGTATGCTTTGGAAAAAAAGCGATAATCTAAAAGTAAACCTGTCACCGGCGACGTCTAAACTAACGTTTGTTGACAAGAATTTTACCTTGCCCAATCAGGCCTATTTTGGCGTGGATGAAGGAAAAAGTATGCGGTATGAACTGGGTTTTAATGCATCGGCTTATTATAAGTTTAGCCTGATGGAAAACGTATCGGTTGAAAACATACTAAACCTGTACTCCAATTATCTGGAGGATCCGCAAAACGTCGATTTGGATTATCAGTTAAATATAGTGATGAAGATCAACAAATATTTATCGACCAATCTGGCTTTCCAAACCATTTATGACGACAATGCTTTTAAAGGATTTCAGATCCGTCAGGTATTGGGACTTGGAATCAATTACGGATTTTAAAATTTACACCTGACAGGTTTTTAAAACCTGTCAGGTGTAATATAGAGGTGTAAATAAATAGAAAAAGGCTGTCGATCGACAGCCTTTTTTTATTCTTCTTCCTTTTCAATAGCATCCTTATAATCGGGATACAGGAAATTATTATAAGGGAAGCGCGTAATATGAATCGTTCGTACGGCTTCGTATACTTTTTCACGGAATTCCTCGAAATTTTGCTTACTGGTTGCCGAAATAAATAAGGCATTGTTTTCACCCACCTTCGACATCCATGTGTTTTTCCATTCGTCCAGCGTATAGTGTTTGGTTGTCCGTTCGGTAATCAGATCATCGGAGTCAATCGTCAGGTGTTTATAAGCGTCGATCTTGTTAAATACCATGATCGTCGGTTTATCGGCACTTTTAATATCTTGTAAAATCTGATTTACAGAGGCGATATGATCTTCAAAGTCCGGATGCGAAATATCCACCACATGTAGTAATAAATCGGCTTCGCGTACTTCGTCCAGCGTACTTTTAAAGGATTCCACCAATTGTGTTGGTAATTTGCGGATAAATCCAACGGTATCCGATAACAGGAATGGTAAATTTTTGATCACGACTTTACGAACGGTTGTATCCAAAGTAGCGAATAATTTGTTTTCAACAAACACATCACTTTTACCAATGGCATTCATTAAAGTTGATTTTCCTACGTTGGTATAACCCACCAAGGCTACGCGAACCATAGCGCCGCGATTGCTTCGTTGTACCGACATCTGGCGGTCGATGGTTTTGATTTTTTCTTTTAATAAAGCAATACGATCCCTAACAATACGACGGTCGGTTTCAATCTCGGTTTCACCGGGGCCACGCATACCAATACCACCTCGCTGTCGTTCAAGGTGCGTCCACATACCCGAAAGGCGCGGTAGCAAATACTGACACTGTGCCAATTCTACCTGTGTACGGGCATAGGATGTTTCGGCTCTTTGGGCAAAAATATCCAGAATAAGGTTGGTACGATCCAGCACTTTACAATCCAATACTTTGGAAATGTTTTTTTGTTGTGCCGGTGTAAGCTCGTCGTCAAAAATCACAGTTTTAACGTCGTTATCTTTTATATAGTATTGGATCTCTTCCATTTTACCGGTTCCCACAAATGTTTTGGGGTTGGGCTTGTCCATTTTTTGAGAAAAACGCTTCACCACTTCACCTCCGGCAGTAAAAGTCAGGAATTCCAGTTCATCCAGATACTCGCTAAGTTTTTCTTCGCTTTGCTCTTTGGTAATGATTCCGACAATTACGGTTTTTTCAAAATTGATTACTTCTTTCTCTAACATTCTTTTCTATTAAAGCACAAAAATAAACATTTCGCGATTAATGGTAATAAATATTAAAATATATCAGAAGCGTATTAAAGTGTTTTTTACTCCTTTGTGAACGAAAAATAAAGTTTTTGAAATTTTATAGTCATTATTTTCCTGTTAATGACTAACGGAAATGGGGTTGTTAGCCTCTTTTTGGCTACGGAATTACCCAAAATAGTAGTGCTATTGGACTTTTTGAAAAACTTTTTACTGAGATGATTGCAGTAAAATTATAAGAGACTGGTTTCAAGGAGATAGGCTGTGACGGTTGTATTTGAGGGAAAATGTGAAATACCAAACATTCGAATTGAGAATTGTTAAGAAATTGATAATAAAATAATTTAACAATACAAAAAGAGTGAGCTATTAAGCTGGTTTTTTTGTGAATTTTAACATATAACGTTAAGTTATTGCTAATTTTATTTTATATTTGGGGATTAAACTTATCAAAAATCATAGGATTAATTATGAAAAAAATTACATTATTAATTCTTATGTCATTATTGAGTTTTGTGAGTTACTCACAGGTTTTCCCAGAAGGATTTGAAGGTGCTTTTCCGCCGTCAGGACCTGGGGGAGCTTGGGTTGTCTCTCATAATGGCATAGGAATGGGACCCGCTAACGCGAACCTGTGGGTGCGTACACCGCTAAATTCCACAGCATCCCCTCCCCACACAGGCAATTATGCCGCGATGGTTGAAAGAGTGAATATTGGAGACGGAAACACCGAGCAGGATTGGTTAATCTCTCCTTTGGTTACTGTGCCGGCTAATGGGCAGTTACGTTTCTATGGACTTCACGGCCGCGCCGGAGATCAGGGATCAAAACTGAAAATTAAAATATCAACGTCGTCACAAACCAACTTGGCTAGTTTTACTACCGAGGTGGCCAACTTGACTGAAACTCAGGTATCTCCTGTTGCAGGGGAATACAGAGAGGTGGTAGTGAACCTGTCGCCAGCTGTAGCAGCTAACCAGCAAGTGTATATTGCTTTTGTAAGAGAGCATACACAAGTTGGAACTGCAGCCGATGGTGACCGTTTTGTAATTGATGATATCAATTTGGTTCAGCAGTGTTTGGATCCTAGCAATGGGGTAGCGAGCAATGTTACAACGAATTCAGCTGTATTAACATGGACGAATCCAAGTGGTTCTACACAGTGGGAAATCGAATTAATCCCTTCTGCCGATCCTTTAACCGGAGTAGGACAAGTTATTAACTCGAATCCATATACGGCTACTACAACTTCAACGGGTGCACCTATAGCACCAGGAACTGTTTATCAGTATCGCGTTCGTTCTATCTGTACCGGTGGTGTTCCAAGTAACTGGGCCGGACCGTTCTATTTTACAACGGTATCTTTAGGACAGACTTGTGCCGCACCGATTGCGATAAGCCAATTACCGTATTCGACTACCGATAATACAAGTAACTACGGAAATAATATTAATGGTACCCAGGGAACAACTGGTTGTGGTACCACAACAAACTATTTAACGGGTAATGATGTAGTGTATTCTTATACTGCGACTTTTACCGGTAATATTGATATTTCGATGACTCCTACGGCAACGTATTCGGGGATTTTCGTATATAATAACTGTGCTAATATCGGAACTAGCTGTTTGGCAGGTATCGGAAACTCTACTTCCAATATCAGAAACATTCCTAACTTCCCGGTAACAGCAGGAACGACCTATTACTTTGTTATCTCTACAAATGCGGCTCCGCAAACTACGGGATATACTTTAGTAATTCAGCAAGTAACATGTGCGCCTCCAACTGCTTTGGCTGTTGCAGGTATTACAATGAACTCGGCTAACTTAAGCTGGGGTAACCCTTCAGCAGGAACAGAATGGCAGGTTGCCGTTCAGCCTTTAGGTACAGCAATTCCACAAACTGCCGGAACAACGGTAACGGGTGGACCGGCTTATACCGCTACTACAACTGTAACCGGAGCGCCTTTAGCATCTGGAACAGACTACCAATATTATGTGAGAGTAAAATGTCCTGATGGATCGTTTAGTCAGTGGGCTGGACCAAGAACATTCACGACATTACCAAACTACTGTGCTGGAGACCATTTCTTCGATCCAGGAGGACCTAACGGACAATATGCAAACAGTGCCAACGTAACAACAACGATTTGTCCTGCGAATCCAGGTGATATCGTTACCGTTACTTTCAACTCGTTTGACACAGAGTCAGGATACGATTTCGTTCGTGTTTATAACGGACCAAATGCTACGTCTCCATTATTAGGAACATACTCTGGAAACTTAACAGGAGCTAACTTACCAGGGCCTTTCGAATCATCAGGACCTGGAGCTTGTTTAACTTTCGTGTTTACTTCAGACGGAAGTGGAATCCGTGACGGATGGGATGCAACAGTAACATGTGCACCACCACCAACATGTCCGAAACCGAAAAACTTAGCAGTATCGAATATCACGGCTCATTCAGCTCAGTTAAACTGGTTGGAGTCGGGAACAGCTACAAGTTGGGTTGTAATCGCTGTACCTGCTGGTACACCAAACCCGAACAGTAACCCAATCCCTGGAACAGCAATTACGGCTACGGTAACTACACCACCACCGTATGTGTTAAACGGATTGAATTCAAGTACTGATTATGATTATTATGTAAGAGCAGTTTGTAGTCCGACAGATTCCAGTACATGGGCAGGACCTAGAAACTTTAAAACACAAGCTGACTTCTGTGCTGGTGATCATTTCTTTGATCCAGGAGGACCTAATGCACAGTATGGAAACAATGCGAACGTAACAACAACAATCTGTGCGCCAACTCCTGCAGATATGATTACCGTTACTTTCCTTAACTTTAATACGGAGTCCGGATTTGATTTCGTTCGTGTATATAACGGACCAAATGCTACGTCTCCATTATTAGGAACTTATTCTGGTGCTTTAACCGGAGCAAACTTACCAGGTCCATTTGAATCTAACGTGGGTGGATGTTTAACATTTGTATTTACATCAGATGGAAGTGGAACACGTGACGGATGGGATGCTACTGTAACATGTGCACCACCACCAACATGTCCGAAACCGAAAAACTTTGTAGTGTCTAACCCTACAATGAACTCGGTTCAGTTAAACTGGCTTGAAGCCGGAACAGCAACTAGCTGGGTTGTAATGGCAGTTCCAACAGGAACTCCAGATCCAAATACAAACCCAATCCCTGGAACAGCAATTACGGCTACGGTAAATACACCACCACCGTATGTGTTAAACGGATTGACCTCAAATACAGAATATGATTTCTATGTAAGAGCGGTTTGTAGCCCAACGGATTCCAGTACATGGACTGGTCCTAGAACACTTAGAACATTACCAAACTACTGTGCCGGTGATCATTTCTATGATCCGGGAGGACCTAGCGGTCAATACGGAAATAACGCGAACGTAACAACTACTATCTGTCCGGCAAACCCTACGGATATGGTTACTGTTACATTTAACAGTTTCAATACGGAAGCAGGTTTTGACTTTGTACGTGTATATGAAGGTACAGGAACAACAGGTACATTATTAGGTACATATGCAGGAGATTTAACAACAAACCTACCTGGCCCATTTGAGTCAACTGTAGGTGGATGTTTAACATTTGTATTTACTTCAGACGGAAGTGGAACACGTGACGGATGGGATGCTACAGTAACATGTGGACCACCACCAACATGTCCGAAACCGAAAAACTTAACGGCTACCAATATTACACAAACGTCTGCTGATCTAAACTGGCAGGAAATGGGTACCGCTACTCAGTGGGAAGTGATTGTATTACCAGCAGGTTCTGCGGCACCAGCTCCTGGAGATACAGGGGTAATTGTTAATACACCTCCACCATTTACCTATAGTGGTCCACCGGCATTATTACCGGGAAGACCTTACGATTTCTATGTAAGAGCTATTTGTAGTGCTTCAGACATCAGTGCTTGGTCGATTAAAGGAACATTCCGTACGTTAATTTCGAATGACGAATGTACTGCGCCAATTCACGTACCGGTAAATGAAGATTCACTTTGTGGTCAGACAACTCCGGGAACATTAGCGGGATCAACTGCTTCTGCTTTACCAAACACTTGTGGTGGTAACCCGAATGATGACGTTTGGTTTGAATTTACAGCGACACATACACAACACTATATCGCGTTGTTAAATGTGACTTCGACTGGTTTAAGTACAGACAATATGTATCACTCTGTATACAGTGCATGTGGTGGTACACCAATTGTATGTAGTGATCCAAACAACAGTCTTGTAAACGGTTTAGTACCGGGACAAAACTATTTGATCCGTGTATATAGTAATGCTACAACAGCACAAAACTATTCATTCAACCTTTGTGTGGGTACGGTTATTACTTGTGCCGATGCGCAAGCATTCTGTGCGAACAATACATCACCATCGATTACCTTCCCAGGTTCTATCGGGGTACCAAACTTAGGAGCGGTAGCGTGTTTATCAACAACGCCAAACCCAACTTGGTATTTCTTACAAGTACAACAATCGGGTAACTTACAGTTCCAGATTTCACAAACAAGTACTACTGGAGCAGGAATTGACGTGGATTTCATCGCTTACGGACCGTTTACTTCACCAACAGCTGGTTGTGGTAACCTTGGAGCAAACGTAGGATGTAGTTATAGTACGGCGTCTGTGGAAAACTTTAATATTACGAATGCTATTGCAGGTCAGTATTATTTAATTGAGATTACGAACTATAACGGTAGTGCAGGTAACATTACGTTAGCACAAACCAACCAAGGTCAGCCAGGTGCCGGTTCTACGAACTGTGATATCGTTTGTACGGTTGACTTAGGTCCGGATAAAATATTGTGTGGACAAACATCATACACATTAGATGCGGGAATTGTTAATGCAACTACCTATACTTGGTATAACGGAACAAACGTTATCCCTGGAGCTACAGGTCAGACATTAACCGTTACTCAGTCAGGTACATATAGCGTAGTGGTTACAAAACCATCATGTTCAAACAACCCTACAGATAGTGTTAATATTACTTTCGGACCAACAATTAATCAGGTTACTATGCCGGATTATAAAGTTTGTGACGATGTATCTAACGACGGATTTGCTGATTTTGATTTATCTACATTAACCGCTCAGGTTGTTGCAGGTCAGAACCCGGCGTTTACATATAATGTAACGTATTATGCTTCTTCTGCTGATGCTACAGCTGGAGTAGGTGCAATCGATGCAACAGTTCCTTATAACAGTAACACGAAAACAATTTATATCCGTGTTGAAGGAGCAAATGCTGCTACTTGTTTTGGTGTCATTCCAGTGAATTTAGTTGTTAAACTAATGCCTATTGTTACTATGCCGGCTACATATTCTGTATGTACTGGAAACGTAACGATTGTTGGAACACCTCAAAACTATACTGCTGCTAACAATCCAACGTATACATGGTACTTCGGTACAACTGTAATCGCTGGTGAAACATCAGAGCAAATCACGGTGTCACAACCAGGTACTTATACTTTGGAAGTAACAGTAGACGGATGTACAAACTCTGTTAGCACAGTTGTAACAAACGACGGTGTTACAGTTACCGCTCCGGATGATGTAACCGTTTGTGGATCGTATACTTTACCAACATTAACGACTGGTACTTACTATACAGGTTCTGGTGCTACAGGTACAGTATTAAATGCAGGTGATGTTATCACATCGACACAAACAATTTATGTATACTTACAGTCTACGGTTAACCCTAGCTGTTATGCAGAAGATAGTTTTACAGTAAATATTACAACAAACATTGTAGCTCCGGTAATTCCAAGCGCAACAGTTTGTGATAGCTATACATTACAACCATTACCTTCGTTTGCGAATTACTATACAGGTACTGGTGGAACAGGAACATTGTTAACAGCTGGTTCTACAATTACAACTTCACAAACAATCTATGTATATGCACAGTCTGGTGTAGCGCCAAACTTCTGTACAGATCAAAGTAGTTTTGTGGTAACGATCCAGACTGCAACTGCTGATGCTCCGGCTGACGTAGCTTCTTGTGGAGCATATACTTTACCGGCATTGTCTGCTAATAATAACTACTACACTGGCCCAGGTGGTACAGGTACGATGTTAAATGCAGGTGATCCTGTTAATGCAACAACAGTATTGTATGTATACACAAGTACTTCTGCAGGATGTAATGCTCAGAATAGCTTCAATGTAACGATCTATAATACACCTACGGTTGCAACATTACCAGATGTAACGGTAGAATGTGAAGGATTTACATTACCGGCTTTACCAGCAGGAAATGCATACTATACCGGTACTGGTGGAACTGGAGCTCAGTTACAAGCTGGACAGGTAGTATCGACTACTCAAACAGTTTACATCTTTGCTCAAACCGGAACAGGTTCGGCAATTTGTACAAACGAAAGTAGTTTCGAGATTTCTGCTTCATGTGTGATACCTAGAGGTATTTCGCCAAACAATGACGGATTAAACGATACTTTCGACCTGTCTAATTTCGACGTAGAGAAACTAAGCATCTTTAACCGATATGGTACAGAAGTGTTCAGCCATGGTGCAGGTTATACTAAGCAATGGTTTGGACAATCGAAAGGTGGAAGCGAACTACCAGACGGAACGTATTTCTATGTTATCGAGTTAAAAGGAGGTGATACTAAAACCGGATGGGTTTATATCAGCAGAGAGAAATAAGCAGTAACACTATATAAAGACCTGCCTGAGCAA
>NZ_JBDQQQ010000011.1:0-43581 GCF_039888695.1 Flavobacterium sp. CAU 1735
GTGTGATTAGCTTACCGTTAAATATTAAAGTAGCTGAGTGGTTGTACTTGTGTGCCACTGTTTGTACGGCTATACGTAGCTATGTCTGTACGTTGAAGTGTAGGATCTAACATTAATCTAATTGGTTAATGGAAATATTGTATGAATCCTCTTTCTCCGCGACTATCTTCTGAATAATGAAGAAAGAACAAATTTGTCGCTAAGATTTTTAATCTCAAGGCTTATTATTTTGTAAACGTGGTAATGACAAATAGTGATAATTTGATAAAAAATTGTTCTTTTAAATCGTTACAGAATAGTTACCATGGATCGAAAATGTAGCATAATATACCTCAAACTTATTATCCGAACAAAGTATATAAACGCAAAGTCTTAGGATAATAATCTTTGAAATAAAGGATTATATTATGAACTCTATTGACTATTTCAAACTTCAAGCAAAAAATCTACATAGAGATTTTAAAACAAAGACTCCCATTTTAGACAAAACGACAACTACTTTTCTATTCGAATACATACCAGAGTATTTTGACATACAAATTGAATGTGCAAACAAAAAGTAGAGTAAAAGTTTAGCGGCATTTTTATACATAGCTATTTTTTTACGCCATTCTTTCATCAGTTATATCTAAAGTTTTGTTCATATCTCTAATTCCACACAAAGTTAGCATATCCAGTGTAAGACTATAACTGATGTTTTTTGTCAATAAATTTAATGTATCTTTAAAAAAAATCTAAAATGAATCAATTAATTAAAACATGCGTTGTCACAGACCTTGACGACACAGTTTGGGATTGGTTGGGTATGTGGTACAACTCTTTCAATCCATATTTTAATGCATTAAAGGAAAAGTTTAATATACCAGATACTGAATTAAAAAAAGATTTTAAAAAACTTCATCAAAAATATAATACTACCGAAGTATCATTCGCGTTTAACGAACTTATTACTTTAAGTGATGATCAAAAGGCGGAAATCTCTAGGAAGCCAAATGTTTTTACCAAAAGTATACATCACCAATATAATAGTAATAAAAAAAATAATTTGGCCCTGCACCCTGGTGTCTTATCAACTCTCAAAGAATTAAAAGAAAGAGGTGTATTAATCGTTGGATTCACTGAATCAAACGCTTTCTTTACCAAATACAGACTTAAGCACTTAGGATTAGATGGTTTTTTTGATTGTATTTATACGCCACTTGATACCGGAGTGCCAAGTTCAACATTGCAATATAATGACAAAGATTATTGGGAGCCTGAACTTACTGAAATTAGATACCTACCAAAGTCAACCAAGAAGCCAAATAGTGAAATATTAGAGATTATCTTACGTGATTTCAAAGTTAAACCCAACAATGCAATCTACATTGGAGATAAGATTGATAGGGATATTCGAATGGCAAAAGATGCTGGCATCACTAGTGTATATGCGAAATATGGTAGTGCGGTTGATGGAGAAAAATATGCATTACTTACTTCCGTAACACATTGGAGTGATGAAGATGTTGCTAGAGAAAAAGAATTTGCAGAAAAACATAAAAATGATATTATTAGTGCGGAATATACAATTGAGAAATCATTCGAAGAAATTTTTGATTTCTTCAACTTTGCACCCCACCACAAACTAGATAAGGATCTAATACCTCATGTTTTAACTATGTGGACACAATCAGTTAGCGTGCAGCAACACTTTAACGATATAGCATTAAGAATAAGAAATTTAACTTTAACTGCTTTCACTTTTATTATTGCCGCATTAGGATACGTGGTAAAAGAAAATATTGCTTTTTACATATTCGGCATTGAAGTTAAAGCATTAACAGTATTTAGTATTTTAGGAGCAGTAATTATAGCAATGTTCTTTTTCATGGACAAATTTTGGTATCATCGATTTTTGCGAGGTGCTGTTTCTCATGCATTAATGATAGAAAATAAGTGGAAAAAATTAATTCCAGAAATACGTCTTAGTAGTAAAATTGGTGAAGCAAGTAATTTAAAAATCATGAGAATGTCATTGCAATCTAATCGGAGATTCTTGCTTTTTTATATACCTTTGATTTTTATTTTTTTACTTCTTTTTTCTTCTTCATTTTTTATTTCATATAATGGTAAAAATGAAAAAGATAATTTAAAATCTTCGCGACCTGATAGCGGCAGTATTTTGTTTAAAAATAAAAAATACGAAAAACCAATTCGAAATATTAATAATGAAAATGATACTTTAAATCAGATTATTCTCAAGAAATCAGCCAAAAAAAAATAGCGACTAAATATAATTTGTAATTACCAATTAAATAATGAATTCAAAGGTTTTAAATAAAAATTTAAATATTGCTAAAGCTTCAAAAAAAGATGAATTTTATACACAACTAACAGATATAGAAAAAGAATTAAAGCATTACAAATCGCAATTTAAAGATAAAGTAGTTTTCTGCAATTGTGATGATCCAAGAGTGAGTAATTTTTTTCATTACTTTTCATATAATTTTGAACAACTAGGATTAAAAAAATTAATAGCTACATGTTATAAAAATCAGGACTCAAATCTATTTACAAAAAATAAAAGTAAAAAAGCCATATATCTAGAATATAATGGTGACAAGAATGGAGATAACGTTCCTAATATTGATGAAATTGGTATTAAGCCTTTAAAAGGTGATGGTGATTTTCGAAGTAATGAATGTATTGAGCTACTGAAACAGGCAGATATAGTTGTGACAAACCCACCTTTTTCACTATTTAGGGAATTTGTAATGCAAATAATGCAATATGATAAGAAGTTTCTTATTATTGGTCATCAAAATGCAATAATTTATAAAGAAATTTTTAAATTTGTTAAAGAAAATAAAATTTGGCTTGGTGTAGATAATGGTGGAACTAAGTGGTTTGAAGTCCAGGATCACTACGATATTGGAACAGAATCGCGAAAAAAGATTGAAAACGGCAGGAAATTTTTCAGCATGGGGAGCGTCGTTTGGTTTACAAATCTTGACACGAAAAAACGTCATGAAGATTTAATTTTGTATAAAACGTATAACAGTAATGATTACTTAAAATACGACAATTACGATGCCATCGAAGTTTCCAAAGTTTCAGACATTCCTGTTGATTATGATGGTGTAATGGGTGTGCCAATAACATTTCTAGATAAGTACAATCCTGACCAATTTGAAATAGTTGGTAGTAACAGAGGTATAGATCAAGATGAAAATGGCATTTACGGTAGAGGATCATTTGTAAATGGTAAAGAAACATTTAAAAGAATATTTATTCGTAATAAAAGAATAGTATAGATGAATATTGATCTGAAAAAGATATCAATTAGAGAACTATCTTTTGGTTTTAGCGATAATGCTGAGGAAGGGATAGTTGGTTATGGTGGAAATCTGGATATTCGACCACCTTATCAACGCGAATTTATCTACAAGGATAGGCAGAGAGATGCTGTTATCGATACTGTTATAAAAAAATACCCTTTGAATGTAATGTATTGGGCAATAAATGAAGACGGAAAGTATGAGGTAATTGATGGTCAACAACGAACAATTTCCATTTGTCAATACATAAATGGTGACTTTTCAGTGGAAGGTTTAGCATTTCATAACTTGACAAAAGATAAAAAGGAGAGTATTCTTGATTATGAGGTAATGGTTTACTTTTGTTCTGGAACAGATAGTGAAAAACTCGAATGGTTTAAAACTATCAATATTGCTGGCGAAAGACTAACTGATCAAGAACTGCGAAATGCGGTTTACTCTGGTACATGGATTTCGGACGCTAAGAGATATTTTAGTAAGGTTGGATGTCCAGCATATAGAATTGGGAGTGATTACTTGAATGGATCACCAATTCGCCAAGAATACCTAGAAACAGCTATAGATTGGATATCTAACGGTAAGATTGAAAACTATATGTCTAGCCATCAGCATGACCCTAATGCAGGTATATTATGGCGCTATTTTCAAGATGTGATCTCTTGGGTAAAAACTACTTTTACTATCTATCGAAAAGAAATGAAAGGTGTGCAGTGGGGACCTTTATATAATAAATATAAGGATATTGCGTATGATACAAAAGAATTAGAAGATCAAATCCTGAAGTTGATTGACGATGATGATGTTTTAAATGTGAAAGGAATTTATCCATTTTTATTAACTGGTGAAGAAAGACATCTAAATTTAAGAGTTTTTGATGATAAGATTAAACGTAAGGTTTATGAAGCACAGAAAGGTTTTTGCCCGAGATGTGGAGATAAAGTTCATTATCAACTAACCGAAATGGAAGCGGATCACATTAAACCTTGGCATGAGGGAGGTAAAACTGTTGAGGGAAATTGCCAGATGTTATGTAAAGATCACAACAGAAGAAAATCCGGTAAATAAAGCAAATATATGGATAGTAATTATTGGAAGGACAGGTATAAAGATAGCTGGGATAAAGCTGCACAGAAAGAAAAAATGGTAATAGAGCTAATTGAAGCTCATACAGGTAAGAAAGTTGAACTATACGGTCTAGGTGCTGGTACTACAGACTATATCACCGGCTCCGCTCAGCAAAACAATTCAGCAAAAGGTGATGCTGATCTCTATTTGAAAGACTCTGAGATTTTTCTTGAAGTTACAGGTCCAAATATCAAGGTTTTACCACAGGATTCCTTCTGGATAAGACCTGACAAGATTAGTAATGCGTTAACAAAAATTGAAAATGGTATTAGTAAAGGAACTTACGTAATTCATATCATTGAAAGAAAAGATGTTCAGGATACTCTCATCCGTGTTATTCCAATCACACATGAATTGACCCAATTCCCAACTATAAAACCTACAATACATGGTACAATTGAAACGTATATCGAAATACCCTCAAATTATCAAGGAGCTATGTCAATAAAAGATTTTATTGAATTAATAAAAAGTTCGTAAAATTTAGATGTGAGATAGCACTAGTACATCAGAAACTATTCTATTAGAAACAGATTTATTGAAATTTTGACCATCCAGTGATTTGGGGATCATCTGAGCTTCTCTAAAAAGGTTATGTGAGGGTTGTTAAAACTGGCACTAAACACATTTTTTTTATTAATTCCAATTTTTCTATTCCTCTATGTTCCTGTATTATTCCCATGTACCAAAGATATTTACTAAATATTTTAAACACTTTATGTTTTATAAAGCGTTGAATCATTTTTTTTTATATTTTAATATTACGTAGTTTGAGACCACAAGATTTAATTAATGACATATTGTTTGAGTTCTACAAAAAATTCAACATTAAGCATAAAATTACTGGCGATGATTCCGTAGGTTTATCGAGATATTATAATTTCAGATTAAAATTTATTGAGGCAAAACCGCGTCGTGTTCTTATCTCTAAGGAATCTATAAAAAATATTTTTCTGTCAGATCATAAAAATGATATACTCCTCTTGCTTGATAAAATGAAGAAAGGAATGGATATAAATCCTTACCAAAGCAAACAGTCTTTTAATGCTGACTATCATGACATGTTGTTTAACGACTGGGGAATAAGACATTTCCATCTTAACCATAACAAGCAAAAACCAAATGATTACTTTCATATAAGAACCGGGAACCTACTATTTGCTAAATTTGAGGGTGATGAGGCTTACATACTCGACGTGAAGCACCACAAGGACAAAAATGTGTGGAGTAATACTGATATTATCCGGCTGATTCGAAATAATTGGAATCATATACTAGAGCCTTATGAAGTAGGTTCCGGAAGTTGGTATCCTAATTTTAACGATGAAGAAATAGGTATAGTAAGAAACAAGGGGTATATATTTTCGATAAATGTTGATGATAAAACTTATATGATGCTCGGGGATGGTTATGCGGTTTCAGGAGATAATATGGAAGCGACCAGACTGGCAATTGAAGTATATAGGTGGATTGGAAAAAATCTTGAGCTATTTGAAAAAGATGTGGAAACTTTTAAAAAGCAACTTAAAATGCGGATGCACCTTTAGGCCATGTATAAGTATAGCTTAGCCTTTTGCCAAAGCTATAACTACATATATTGAAACCCTGAAAGTGCAGACAAAAAGTAGAGTAAAAGTTAAGCTGTATTTTCACATTTTTGACTTTTGATTTGTCTCATCTGAAAATTTTCCTACTCTTGACAAACTAGGTCTTCCATAATTTAATGTATGTTTTTGCTTGAATAGATCAGGAACATGGCAATGAGTAGCTTGGATCTAAAATATTATTATATTTGGACTGAGTTGTTTCAAGTCAAAAATGTGACAACAACTGCCTAATGATGACAGTAATTTAGTTACCAAATCGTTACCATTTTTATTTGAAAATTTGAAAAGCCTCTAAACAGGTGGCGATACACGAAATAGGGCGCATATCCTCTTTCTATTAGTATTAGAACTACAAATAGCCTACCAGCCATTCCATTATATATTTTCCAAAAGAAAAACAGAAAAAAGAAAGTAATCTAGACACATTGGAAGAAGCGGACAAACAAAAGGAAACGCAATAAGTCCCCTTGGGGTGGTTTGTGAGCGTGCGAACAAGCCATTATGGCGTAGTCTTTTGGATTGTCATACGCTTTTCCAATGTACATTTACGGTCTTTTTAATGGTTTAATTTTGAGTATTTATAACCAGTCGTAGGGTTTACCTAGTCTGTTTAGGTAACAATACATCTCTTCTTTTTTTAACTCAGGAAAAAGTTCAATAGCGCTATCAATCCCATAATTCGGTAAAAAATAGATTTCATCGCGTAATGCTTTTATTACCCTTTCATAACCGTAAAAACGTACTAACTCATCAGCTTCTTGCTGTGATCCACGTTCTATAATCCTGCCAATTACCATTTTGTAGGCTTCATCCCAATCCATCTGGTCAAAATCATATTCCCAAAAGAATTTTGGATCAAGATTAGGGACATCCTTATTTATGTTTTTGATTTTCATCCTTATAAAGTTAAGCAAACTTTTACTATTATCTTATCTACGAAATCCTTTTGTATTCTTTTTTTTAGGGATTTCTATCGTATTGGTTAGCTTCTTTTCTACAAAATTTTTAGTCGGCTCAAATACGGCTTCTTTAAAACGTTCCTTCATACTGTTCCAGTTTCTTTCATTACCATTTAATATCTTAACCATCTGTGAAGATGCTATATTTTTGTGATACAGCATAGCGATCCCCGCAAGCTTTGCATTACCCTCGTATTTCTGTTCATAGGCATCTAAATACGTTTTTAAGGGATGATGATCCAGTAAAAAGTACATATCTACAAAATCTTTTATTCTACTACCGCTTTGAACAATTGCATGAAGTTTCATTGCTCCAATATCTTCGTTTGAAACCATCCTAATTCCCATTATATCCTCAATGGGTTTTAATAGCGGATATTTATGAGTAATAATATCAACTTTAACTTTTTCAACATAAGCATTTATTGAGTTTTTAGTGCATCTTTTCAAAATAGCATTATAGCTGTTCTGTAAATGGATTGCTAAATTTTCTACATTAAAATCCTTATTTGTAAATAAGTCTATATCAATTGATTCTCGATGTCCTATTTTTAAGGATAGTGCTGTTCCTCCAACTAAAACAAATTCTTTTAGCAATTCATCTTTCATTAGCTTTTGTAGCTGTACCCATAACTCCTCGCTTACCGTTTCTCTATATATCATAATCTTATGGTTTAAATATTCTACGATGTTTTGTAATTGATTAATTACTGTTGAATAGATAAAACTAATTGATTAGTTTACAAGATGTTGTTGGTAAATACGGTGAATTAGGGGGCATTATACAGTAAACCACAACAAATAAAATAATAGCCGGAAAACTATTCGGAGATGAGTATATAGGATTGAAATCAAAACAATAAAATCAAAGCAAAATTAGCAGATGCGTACTACTACGCGCGCATAATGGTACAGCCAAAACTGCACCACCCTTTGGGACTTATAGCGCTTCGTTGCCCTTACATCTGCTTTTGAAATGGCTTTCTTTTTTTCGTTTTTCTTTTGAAAATGATATGAAAGTGATTCCCTTAGTCAGACAAACAGTACCTATCAGAGACAAAGGACTATAAAAGTTTTAGGACAGCTATTTATTATTGAGTTTAATATTAATTTAGAATAGCTAACCGAACTACCCAAGTGACAAAAAAGAGCTAACCCTGGGCATATTTTGATTAGGGTATGAGTTCTTTAATTATTTAATTTTATTGTTTTGCAAAATGCAGTAAAGAATTGATGTGAAAGTGATAAAAAGTATAGGGGTTTACCATTGATGATGTAGGATTAAAATGAAGGAGATATGGAATTAACAGTTTTGGACATTCAGATTGTGGATGCATTATGTAGGGAAATAAGAGAAGTTTCCGGATTGGTGAGAGAGATTACGGCACCGCACAGGGCATTACAGCAGACAAGTAAATGGTTGGATCAGCAGGAAGTTTGTCAGTTGCTTGGTGTCAGCAAAAGAACCCTTCAAACCTATAGGGCAAAAGGAATACTCCGTGCAACACAAATCAACCGAAAGAATTTCTTTAAGTCGGTTGACGTGGAAAGGTTAATGCAAACCCAGTTACCTTTAAAAAAGTAATGGATATGAAGTCAATCGGAGACTCAAATCAGGATATGCTTGCCTTACTGGAAGTAGTGGTAGGCATTAAAAACGAACTATTTCATATTAGGGAACATTTTCAGCCATTATTAAAGGGAGAAATCTATCTTAACGGGGAACAGGTTTGCGATATGTTACATATTAGCAAACGAACATTACAACAGTATAGAGATGATGGACTGATTCCTTTTATTAAGTTGGAGAGAAAAATTCTTTTCCGGGAATCGGATATAGTAAAGGTACTGGAAGAAAATTATAAGCGGTAGCCCGGTAAAAGTGTTTGGTTCTTTCAGGTGAGTAAAAAATCAGCCCATTGCTAAAAGCAATGGGCTGATTGGTTTAATATGGTCGTTATAACTATTTACAGGCTTGTCACAAAAGAACTTTCTAAGCCTTTGAATTTGTGGGCTACTTTCTGCATATCCTTACCGACTTTTTCGTTAAGAATCTTAGCATAAATCTGTGTTGTAGCGATGTTTTTGTGTCCCATCATCTTGCTTAGACTTTCAAGTGGAACACCTTCGCTTAAAAACAGGGTTCCAAAAGTATGGCGAGCCAAATGAAACGTAACCTTTTTTTCGTTTAGGCATTCTATTTCCTGTGATAATCGCTTTAAAAAATTATTACAGGTCACGTTACATGGCATAGGAAATAGCTTTCCGTTTTTTGTTAATCCTGCATATTTTTCAAGGATCATCTTTGCCATATTCAATAGCATTACGTTTGAAGACGTGGTTGTTTTCTTTCTTCGGATTATGATCCATTGGTTACCATCAAAAAACTGTTGAAGATGACTATTTTTTAAGCCTTTTATGTCAGAATATGAAAGGCCTGTAAAGCAACTGAAAACAAACATATCTTTCATAAATTCATCTTTTGATCTTGTGCATTTATAGCTGATTATTTCTTCGAGTTCAGTACGTAATAGGTAACCACGGTCTTTATCTTCTTTGGTATTCTTGTACTCGGAAAATGGATTAAAAGCAATATGCTTTCTACTTATCGCTAAACGGCATACTGTTGTAAAACCGATCATGTATATCCAAATACTGTTATGTTCCAAGCCCAGACTATCACGAAGGTAGTAATCGAATTCCTGTACAAGATCGCAGGTAAGGTCATTAAATGAGAAGTCGGAACATCCATATTTTTTGGTTGCAAAAGAACGAAGGTGTCCTAATAGAGTTTTGTATTTACTCAATGTGTTATACTGTCTGATCCCACTATCAACCTTTTTCTGAAAATCGGCAATATATTGATCAAAGAACTTGAAAAATGTTAGTTCTCCATTACTTAATCCAAGATAGGTGTTTTTGAGTTTTGCACTGTTCACCGTCCCCTCATTCTTTAATAGTTTGGTGTGGCACTGTTCTAAGTCCAAACGAATTTTGTCAAGATCGGCATTAAGGGTCTGTGCTTCCTTACTTTTCCCTAAAACTCTGCCGTATTTCATATCCCAGTTGGATGCTGAAACATCTAGTTTGGCACTGAATGCAGATTGCTTTCCGTTGACCGTAATACGGCACATGATCGGAACTGTTCCGTTCTTTTTTGGTGCATTTTTTTTAAGGTAAAACAATACCTTAAACGTTGATCTTTTTGTCGTTTCCATAACTCGCTACGCTTAATGTTAAAATTAAATTTTCGTGAGTTGGGAAACAAGATGAAGAATAATGCAACAAACTGAAAAATGACATTTTAATATTAGGTTACTAAATCTAAACAGGTAACGATTTAGTAACCTAACTTTGGTTTTTCTTTGCTTTTTACTGCTTTCTAATTCATTGCCTACAAATAAGAAAACGGCTGTAAAACCCTTATTTACAACCGTCTTCAACTATCTTGCTTTTTAAAGCATTTTTAGTAAACTTTTATTTTAAAAGTGTAAAAAATAAAGGTAAGTGGTAAACAATCAGTTATTTATACTATGTTTGTAAGAGATGTTTTAAAAAACAAAAATGAAAAACTGGATTTTATTTTTTGGATTAGTTGGAACACTATCATCCGGTATGGCGCAGGAAAAATCGATAAAAGCGTTGTCGCAGGAGTTGCGTACCATAGGAGAGAACGATCAGAAAGACCGCGCACAAATTGAATATATTCAGAGCAAATACGGTAGTCAGTCGCCCGAAATGAATGCCTTATGGAAATCAATAGGAACGAACGATTCGATCAATATTATAAAAGTCAGTGCCATCTTAGATCGGTATGGTTGGTTAGGTCCGGACGAAGTGGGAGAGGAGGAGAACCGAACCTTGTTTTTGGTTGTCCAGCATGCCGATTTGCCGGTTCAGGAAAAATACCTGCCGATGATGCGAAAAGCTGTAATCGATAAGAAAGCCAAAAGCAGTAGTCTGGCCTTATTGGAAGACCGTGTGGCTTTACGTCAGGGAAAAAAACAAATCTACGGTTCCCAGATCGCATGGGATATGAAAAATAACCGCAATTATATTTTACCGTTGGAAGATCCGGACAATGTAGACAAACGTCGTGCTAAAGTCGGACTACCACCCTTAACGGAATATATTGCCTATTGGAATATGAAATGGGATCCGGAACAGTATAAAAAAGACCTGCCGGAAATTGAAAAAATGCAGCAGTTAAAAATGAAATGATCAGTTAAGTTGCTGAAAACGAGGTTTTAATTGTACTAAAAAAGGCGTATATTTAAAGCTATACTCTACGCCATGTTAGTAAAAGTTTTTGGAAGCGCCGTTTTTGGAGTGGAAGCCACTACGATCACGATTGAAGTCAACATCGATAAAGGAATTGGGTACCATTTGGTTGGATTACCGGATAATGCGATAAAAGAAAGCAGTTACCGTATCGCGGCCGCACTTAAAAACAACGGCTACCAACTACCCGGAAAAAAGATTGTGATCAATATGGCACCGGCCGATTTGCGAAAAGAAGGATCGGCCTACGATTTACCCATTGCGATTGGAATTCTGGCTGCATCCGGTCAGATTAATCCCGAAAACACCGACCGGTATATGATAATGGGCGAATTGTCCCTCGACGGTAGCCTTTTGCCTATTAAAGGTGCGTTACCCATCGCGATCAAAGCCCGAGAAGAAGGGTTTGAAGGATTGATTCTTCCAAAAGAAAATGCACGCGAAGCTGCTGTAGTTGAAGGAATAACGGTTTACGGTATTTCAAACGTAACCGAAATCATCGATTTTTTTAAAGGTATTGCCACACCTCAACCGGAAACAGTCGACTTTGAAAAAGAGTTTGGTCCGTTATCGGATTATTCCGAATTTGATTTTGCCGATGTCAAAGGTCAGGAAAGCATCAAAAGATGTCTGGAAATAGCTGCAGCGGGCGGCCATAATATTATATTGATCGGTCCACCGGGTTCGGGTAAGACTATGCTGGCCAAACGATTTCCGGGGATTTTACCTCCCATGACGATGCAGGAAGCGTTGGAAACGACCAAAATTCACAGTGTCGCCGGTAAGATCAAAGAAAGCGGATTGATTCGGCAACGACCATTCCGGTCACCGCACCATACGGCTTCTTCCGTTTCGTTGGTTGGCGGCGGCAGTTATCCGCAACCAGGTGAAATTTCACTGGCGCATAATGGTGTTTTATTTCTGGACGAATTACCCGAATTTAAAAGAGAAGTACTCGAAGTGTTGCGACAACCGTTGGAAGACCGTGAAGTGACCATCTCAAGGGCAAAATTTACCATAACCTATCCGGCTTCCTTTATGTTAGTAGCGAGTATGAATCCCAGTCCGGGTGGTTATTTTAGCAGTCCTGATGCGCCAATTGCTTCTTCACCGATGGAAATGCAACGGTATTTGGGAAAGCTGTCCGGTCCGTTATTGGATCGGATCGATATTCATGTGGAAGTGAATCCGGTGCCGTTTGAAAAATTATCGGATATCCAACCCGGTGAAAGCAGTGTGATCATACGGGAACGCGTAACGGCAGCCCGACAATTACAAAACCGACGTTTTGAACATCAGAAAAACATTCATTACAACGCCCAAATGACTACCCGCCAGATTCGGGAGTATTGTATTCTGGACGATCAGGCGTTGCAATTACTCAAAAATGCTATGGAGCGACTCAATTTGTCTGCGCGTGCTTACGATCGTATCTTAAAAGTAGCCCGTACCATAGCCGATCTGGAAGCTTCAGAATCGGTACTTCCGGTTCATATTGCCGAAGCGATACAATACCGTAGCCTCGATCGGGAAGGTTGGCTCGGATAATTTTAGTGTTTCCCGGAATGTATCATTTTAAAAAGATGCAATACGTGTGGAAACAGCGCATCCATCGACTCTTTGGCACCGTTTGTAGAGCCGGGTAAGCAAATGATCAGCGTATCACCGATAAGACCGGCCAGACTTCGTGACAAGATGGAATACGGCATTCGATTTTGTCCGTATTGCCGCAGGTATTCTCCGATACCCGGTATTTCCCGATCCAACATCGGCCGAATAGCTTCCGGAGTGAAATCCCTTTTGGATAATCCCGTACCGCCGGTTAGTAGAATCAACTCGATATTTTCGGTAAGATAGTGCTTGATCTTATTTTGTATGGAATCGACGCCATCGGGAATAATGGTATAATCCAGGATCGTTACCGGATGCGCCGCTAGTTTTTCGATAGTAGCTTTACCGGAAGCATCTTCTTTTTGGCCTTTACTAATGGAATCCGAACAAACCACCACCGCTGTGGCAATCGGATTTTCAAAAAACTCCCTGTGATCCGATTTACCGCCTGTTTTTTTTAATAAGCGTATACTTTGAATTTCGATTTCCGAATCGATAGGTTTTAGCATATCATAAAAAGTGAGTGCAACAACCGATGCGGCATGCATGGCTTCAACCTCAACACCCGTTTTATAAATCGTTTTGACAGTAACCTGTATCGTTATGTTCAAATCTTCGATAGCATACGAAATTCCGGTATATTCAATTGGGATCGGATGGCAATCGGGAATCATATCGGGTGTTTTTTTTGCGGCAAAAAGCCCGGCTGCTTTTGCCATCTCAAAAACATCTCCTTTTGGAACGGTTTTATTCCGGATTGCATCAATTGTTTCGGTTTTACCTACTTTAACCACTGCCTGAGCAATGGCGGTTCGCAAGGTGTTATTTTTAGGAGTAATATCTACCATAGTGTATTTGGTTGCATTAATTAGGGTTGATCAATCTGCCGATTGACTTTCCAGTGATAGGATTCGTCTTCAAAAATTTCTTTTCCCCAGATGGGAACTTCCGCTTTGATACGTTCAACGAGTTCATTACAGGCTTGTATTGCTGCTTTTCGATGTTGGGACGAGGTAAAGACAAAAAAGCACAATTCACCGGTAGTAATCCGACCAAGACTGTGATAAATATGCATACAGACCAAATCGTATCGTGCAAATATAGCCTCCCGTATTTCGGCTATTTTTTGCTCGGCCATTTCGGTGTAGGCTGTAAATTCAATAGATTCAACCTTTTTACCATTAATCAGATCCTTTCGGACTTGTCCGAGGAAAATGGAATGCCCGCCAATTTGCGTTTTATGCAGATGTCCGGCGATACTTTCCGCTACTTTTTCCGGTGAAATCGGACCTTCAATAAAGCTGTTTTTAAGTTGTCTGTTTTTCATTTTGTAAATAAGGCAATGCCGTTTTTGAGGTTGTAGTAATTTTTATCGGGATACTGTTTTTGTACCAATGCGATTGCTTTTAGGCTACGGATACCGCTCTGACAGGTAAAAACCAATGTTTCGGAATCGGCCAGTTGCTCCAGGTGTTGTTCGAGTTCCGACAAGGGAATCGCCATCACATTAAAGCCGACGATTTTGGGTAATTCATCTGTATTTCGGACATCAATTAACACTGTTTTTTTCCGATTAAAAACGTTTTTTAAGGTTTCCAAATCATTGATATGTGCTATCGTTTTACAACTATATTCATAGGATTGGTTTAGAATATCGGCTTTATTTTTTGGTTTGAATACCGTGGTTTTCGATTTAAACCGGAGTAATTCCGATTGGTAATCCAGAGAATTAAAGGTCAATAATTGTCCGGACATGACTTCCCCGATACCGGTAATAATTTTAAGGACTTCATTTGCCTGAAAGTTCCCCATAATACCGGTCAACACACCAATTACACCGGCTTCGTTACAAGACGGAACATATAACGGATTTGGGATTTCCGGAAAAAGATCCCTTAAATTGGACGGATTTTCACCGTAATGAAAAACGGATAATTGCCCTTCAAATCGGAAAAGGGCAGCATAGACCAATGGTTTTTGCAGTAGTTGACAAACATCATTTAACAGATACCGCGTTGTAAAATTATCGGTACAATCTACAATAATGGAATAGGAGTCAACCAGTTCAAAAACAGTATCAATACACAGACGACACGGATAGATACGAATGGTGGTGTCACTATTTAGTATTGCGAGTTTTTTTTGTACGATTGTAACTTTCAGATCACCAATATCCTGTTCGTCGTATAGCACCTGACGTTGTAAATTACTAAGTGAAACCGTATCCGGATCGACCACGCCTAGTTCGCCAACACCGGCGGCACAGAGATATTGTAAAACGGGACAACCCAAACCTCCGGCGCCAACAACAAGTACCTTGGCATCGGTCAATTTTTGTTGTGCGGTTATCCCAAAACCCGGTAAAATAAGCTGTCTGTTATAGCGTTCCATAGTATACGTTTTATCCACCTGAAAAAGGAGGCAATAAGGCAATTTCACTCTCTTCGGTTAGTAGTAACGTTTCGTCTTCATTCATTTGCTGATCAATAGCGATTTGAAAACTAATGGATCGGAGTTCCGGGAAATGTTGGTGTAAAATGGTTTTGAAGGTTCCTAAAGAAACCGGATAGTCTACCGCAAATGGTTTGTTCACGATATCGTTGAGGTTTCCAAATATTCGTATGGCCATAGATTATACTGTTTTAAAATTGTTACTGATTTCATATTCGGCTTTCGATAATTCTTCCGGCGTATTGATGTTTTGAAAACCGTTGCTTTCGAAAGGTATCGATACGATATTGGCGTCATTTTCGGTTACAAAATCCATCATTTTGAGTTTATTTGCGATCAAATTACTTTCGATTTTCGGCAACAACTGAAAAGGATATAAACCGCATAAAGGCTGTATTTTACCTTTGTAATCCAATACGTTAATTCGATCCGCTATATGGTGTCTGATCAGGTATTCAATAGCCTTCGAATCCACAAAAGGCGTATCGGCACTAATAATAAGAACGGTTTCCCAGGCGTGAGAAAGGGCGGTATAAATACCTCCTAATGGTCCTTTGTCTTTGATTTTATCCGGAATAACGGTCAGACCAAACGATTTATAACCGGGATGATGCGCAATGATAACCGGGATAATATCCAACTGTCGTAACGTATCTACCAAATAAGAGATCATTGGTTTTCCGGAAAGGGATTTTAGTCCTTTATCTTCTCCCATCCGGGAACTTTTTCCTCCGGAAAGCAAATAGGTTTTTATGGTGATCATTTGTTTATGGTGTTATATCCTTGTAATTGCGAAAGAAAATGATCCTGACTTTTTCGCCGATTTTAAAGTCTTCCTGTTCTTCATTTAATACGACAAAAGCATTGGCCTGAGCGTAGGTATCCATTTGGTACGAAAGCTGTTTGTCCAATATTGTCGCTTTTCCACCTTGTACTCGTGCTTTTACAAAATGCGTCAGCCCGCTTTTTTTACGATAAGGTGTTAGCAATATCGCATTGTGTTCTGTTTGCGGTTGATCTCCGGTTAGTTGTAGCAAAGCGGGTTTTATATAAGCATGAAAACAAGTAACCACCGCACTTGGATTTCCGGGAAGTCCGAAAAAAAGTGTACGATCCTTTTTCCCGAAAAACAAAGGCTTTCCAGGTTTTTGTCGGACTTTATAAAAGATTTCGGTAGTACCAATTTTATTCAGTACCGATTTTACAAAATCATAATCGCCAACCGAAATACCACCGGTAAGTAGTAATACATCTATTTTGGTATGGTTTTCAGAGACAAAATGAAACAATTCGGATTCATTATCGTCAATCCATTGGGAAAAGACAACAGGAATCTCCAATTGTTGTAATAATGCTTTTAAAGCGACCGAATTGCTTTCGTAGATTTGTCCGTTTTGCAATGGGCTTCCGACCGGGACAAGTTCCTTCCCGGTTATAATAATTCCGACTTTCGGTTTGGGAAAAACAACAACAGAATCGATTCCTAAAGTGGCCAAAAAACCGATATATTCAGCGGTAAGCAGCTTCCCTTTGGATAGAACCCGATCGCCTTTTCGGGTTTGTGTTCCCTGTTTTCGAATATGATCACCTATGGAAACAGCTTGTAAACAATTTAGAATTCCATTTTCAACCGTACCATTTTCCTGTGGTATTACGGTATCGGCACCAATGGGAATCGGTGCTCCGGTAAAAATACGAGCGACTTCTCCTTTATGGACTGTTGGTATTTCGGTTTTTCCGGCTTCGATCTCATACTGTAGCTGTAGTGGAATCGTATTTTTGAGGTCTTCGTAGCGGATCGCATAGCCATCCATAGCCGAATTATCAAAACAGGGTACATCCATAGGAGCGTAGATTGTTTCGGCCGCAATAAAATTACAGGCGCTATCCAGTGGAATACGAATGGGAGGCAAGGTATGACACTGCTGTTGGATATGGTGTAAGGCTTCTTTTACAGGTATCATTTTTACGGTTTTACGTTTAACCACCAATTTTGATCATGCTTCGGTTTTGCAATTTGTCCGGGTCGACATGTGTATAATCATCAAATTGACCGCCGAGCATTTTATGTTTTTTCAGAAGACACCGTTCGATGATAGGAATAATATTTTCACCCTTTCGGAAAGCACCGAGGAGGTCAAATTCCTCCGCACCAAACAGGCAGTTTTTCATCTTACCGTCGGCCGTGATACGCATCCGGTTACAGGTACCGCAAAAGGAATCGCTCAAAGTGGAAATAAAGGAAACCGTACCGGCGTGACCAAAAATCCCGAATTTTTTAGCGGTGTCATTTTTGTCGTCCCGGAGTTTAAACAATTCATATTGTTGTGCGACGGATTCCAATACCAGTTGGTTATGAACCACTTTATCTTTATTCCATTCATTTTTATCAAAAGGCATAAATTCGATAAAACGCAGGTGTACCGGAAGGCTTTTGGTCAGCCTTATAAAATCGAGTACCTCATCGTCGTTAAAACCTTTGATCAAAACGATATTCAGTTTGACATAAATCCCATGATCCATACACATCAGGATATTATCCCATACTTTTTGAAACTGATCTCTTTGCGTAATCTGTAAAAACTTAACCGGATCGAGTGTATCGAGACTAATATTAACCGACTGGATTCCGGCTTTTTGAAGCACCTCTTTATAGCGATCCAATAATACGCCATTGGTTGTAATTGTCAACTGAACCGGAAGTGTGGACAAGCGTTGGATTATAGCTGCAAAATCTTTGCGAACCAGAGGCTCTCCACCGGTTAAACGAATTTTTTTGACACCGAGTGTTGTGAATATTTCCGCAATACTAAAAATCTCATCGGCCTGCATTAGTTTTTTCTGCGGGATCAACGAAATCGACTCATCCGGCATACAATAAGTGCAACGAAAATTGCAATTGTCCGTTAACGATATCCGAAGATAATCATGGATTCTATTGTACGTATCGTGTAGCATTTGTTTAATTTTTCTGGTTTTAATGTGCTTTTCTCGGTAAGAAATACAACCATATCACACTGGCGAGGAATAGGACAGAAGACGCGATAAAAGTGCTGTAAGCTACTTCCGGATGTCCTTCCAGTGCATTGTTAAGAGCGGTATACAACAACCAGATCTGAATAAACAAATTTGCAAGTAAGACAGTGATCAACGCAGACATGATCATGCTTTTTTTCTGCGGATGCGATTGTTCCTGTGCGGTTCTGAAAGTACTCATACGGTTTCATTTTTAGGATGTTGTACATAAATAGTGTCACCTTCAAAAGTAACATCCAGTTTTTTTAGAGGTCGTGGCGGTGGTCCTTGTATAACATTGCCGGTTTTCACATCAAACCAACCGTTATGACAAGGACATTCGATCGTTAAGGTTCCGGGTTTATAGTATACGGCACAGGACAAATGGGTACATTTTTGTTCGTAGGCATAAAATTCGCCTTCTTCCGTATGGATCAGGATATAGGGAACGGTCTCATTTTCTAAAACAAACGATTTGGTTCCGCCAACCGGAATATCTTTTTTGCTGCATATTTTTTGTTTTTTTTCATTTTCAGGCTCATTAAAGAAAGCCGCTTTTGCGGCAATAGCGGCGTTACCAACAACCATTCCGCCGGAAACCACAGCGAGTAGCCTTGCAAAATCCCTACGGCTAACCTGATTGGCTTCCGATCTGTTAATCGGGAAATCTTGTTTCCAATGTTTATCTTGATGACTCATTATTGTGTTTTTTAAAATATTTTTAATTCGGTACTACCTTTTGGCATCATGATGTTTACTTTGGTTTTGACTACTTCCTGACCAAAAACAAACTGATTAACAGGAGCGGAGTTTGGACGCATTTTTTCCATTTTCTCCCGTGTTCCGTAAAACAAGGCACCACTCGGACAAACGGTGGCACACATTGGCTTTTTACCCACACTGGTTCTGTCGTAACACATATTGCATTTCATCATCAGATCGTAGTGTTCCACTTTTTTCGGTACGCCAAACGGACAAGCCATTACACAATTGGAGCATCCGATACAACGGGATGTATTGGCCGTATGTACGATACCAAACTCATCTTTGGTAATCGCATCGGCCGGACAGACATTCGCACAAACAGGATCTTCACAATGCATACAAACCTGTACAGTGGTTTGGATCGTTATGGCCCGATCTACATAATTGACGTGAATCATAGACTCTTCACCATTGGTTTCACATTCTGCACAGGCCGTTTCACAGGATTTACAACCGATACAACGCTGCATATCCACAAAGAACTCTTCTTGTAGTTTATAATATTGATTCATATTTATCGTAATTAAATTCAACCAAAATGGATAACTGAAATCCGTTTTAGCAAAGACTTAAAAATGATCTGGGGGAAGGATAGCTTCTTTGCGTTTTGTATTAATTGCTCTTATAATCGAGCGCATCTTTAGCAACGTAGGCTTTTTTACCGGTCGGGATAAGCTGACAGGCACTAACTTTAAATTCGGGGATTTTTGAAATAGGATCCAAATGACCGCTGGTTAATTGATTGGCCGATTTTTTTCCCGGCCAGTGATAGGGAATAAACACGGTATCTTCCCGGATGGTTTCGACAATAGTAGCCGGAAATATAGCCTCACCGCGTTTGGTGATTACCCGGACTTCTTCATGTTGATGGATATTATACTGTTCGGCCAGTGTTGGATGAATTTCGAGTAACGGTTGTGCAAATTGCTCGACCAGTTTACCGATTCTTCGGGTTTGAGTTCCGCTGAGATACTGGGAAACCACACGGCCGGTTGTCAGGATAATAGGATATTCTTCGTCTACCGGATCCATACTGGGATGGTACTGTACCGGATTAAAATGGGCTTTACCATCGGGCGTTTTAAATTTTTTATCTTCCCATAATCGGGGCGTACCGGGATGATCCAGATCCGGACAAGGCCAGAAAACCCCCATGTTTTTTTCAATTTTATCGTAGGTGATTCCATAATAATCGGCCGTTCCGCCTTTGGAAGCCACACGAAGCTCATTAAAAACGGCCTCGCTATTCACAAAATTAAATTTATCCCCGGCACCTAATCGTTCTGCCAGTTCGATTAGGATTTCAGAATCGGTTCGGGCATTTTTTGGTGGATCGACAACCTTACGGATTCGGACTACACGTCCCTCGGCAGTGGTTACGGTACCTTCTTCCTCTTCGTGAAGCGAACCCGGTAAAATAATGTCACAATGCCGCATGGTTTCACTCATAAAAAAGTCGATGCCAACATAAAACTCCAGTTTTTCCAATGCTTCACGGACATAATTGCTGTTGGGTAAAGACACCAGCGGGTTAAAACACAGGGAAAGCAAGCCCTTGATCTCACCACGGTGAATGGCCTCAATGATTTCGTAGGCTGACAAGCCTTTACCGGGTAATTCTTTTTCATCGATACCCCAGACTTCAGAAATATACTTACGATGTTCCGGGTTTTCGATATCCCGGTTTCCCGGTAATTGATCACATTTATGTCCGTGCTCGCGACCACCTTGTCCGTTTCCTTGTCCGGTTATGGTACCATAGCCGCAATAGGGTTTTCCGATTCTACCGGAAGCCAGCACAATATTGATACAACTCAGCACATTTTCAACACCTTTGGTATGGTGTTCAATTCCCCTTGCGTGTAGTAAAAACGACGTAGCGGCTTTCCCCCAAAGTTGAGCTGCCGCTTCAATTTTTTCTTTTTTCGCACCGGTAATGCTTTCTGCCCATTCTAAAGTATATTCTTTTACGGCTTCTTTGGCCGCTTCAAAACCGGAAGTATAGTTTTCTATAAAATGATGATCAAGCATGTCATGCTGAATCATATAATTTAGTATTGCACCAAAAAGAGCCGAATCCGTTCCGGGGCGGATATCAAGATGAATATCTGCCGTTCGCGCCAATGGAATCACCCGCGGATCGACAACAATTAATTTGGCACCATTATCCCGTGCGCGCCATAACCAGTAGGTAAGTGTCGGAAAAGTTTCCGATACGTTTGCTCCGGTTACAATGATCACTTCGGCTTTTTCCAGATCTTCATAATTATTAGAGGTACGATCCAATCCGAAAGCTTTTTTATTTCCGGCTCCGGCCGATACCATACACAGTCGACCGTTATAATCGAGGTTTTTGGTTTTTAAAGCGATACGGGCAAACTTTCCAACCATATACGATTTTTCGTTGGTCAGTGAAACACCCGAGAGAACCGAAAAAGCATCATTGCCATATTGTGTTTGTATTCGTTTTATTTCCGATACGGTTTTAGCCATCGCTTCCTCCCAGTCAACAGCCTTATAACCGAAGCCCGGTACATTTATTAAAGGTGACTTTAGTCGGTCGGGATGATTGTCCTGCATATAACGTTGTACACCTTTAGGACATAAGCGCCCCTGATTGAAAGGAAACTCCATCCAGGGTTCGAAGCCTACGATTTTATTGTCTTTTGCGAGTAGTTTGATACCACACTGCATACCGCAAAAACAACAGTGTGTTTCGACAATTTTGTCCGGTTCGTCGCGCCCGGAAATTCCCTCTGGTTTAGGGAAATTGAGTGTTGGCCCAAATTGTTCGATAATGCGATCGATGTCGATAGGAAGTTTTGCCATACTAAATATAGTTTTATGGTTTAGAACCGGAAATCATCAGCTATTTCGATTTCCGATTGTAAAGCGGTTATACATTTTTTAGTAGGTTTTTTGATTGGGAGTGGGTTTATCCGAAAAAGGTTCCGGATTCTTGTCGGGCTTTTAAATGTGCCATCGCTAATAAATCTCTTTTTCCTTCGGGGCTGTAATCCAGTAGCGATTGTCCATTTTCCGATTCGAGTCGGAATCCTAATTGACGGGTGAGTTTTTTTAAATCCGAAATATGAAGTTGGGGAGCATATTCTTTTCCAGTATGTTTACAGATCTGCATGCCTCTTTTTTTGCCGACTTCTTTATAGATATGTGCGCCAATTTGAGCCGGTCGCTGGATAATATGGAAGAATTTACCAAACGGCATCCAAACCAGAAAAACGATTACAAAAAAAGCATGGGTAACGGCCATAAATTCATACGTCTGTCCTTTCATAAATTCATAATCGAGCGTTAATCCCAGTCCGGTTAGCGATACTAATATCAATAATAATAAAGGTAGGATATCGCCTTCAAAGGTCTGAGTAGCGATTAGTCCGGGATCTTTTAGTCGTTTTTGCAGAAAATAGGAAGCACCGATGATCACCAGTAACGAACACCAGTTTAAGGCTCCGAATGTTAGAAATCCAACAACGGATTTTACCGGAAAATGCATTACATCAAATCCGAAAAAATGAGCCGTATAGATAGGTTCCAGAAGAGGATCCAATCCGGAAGCCGGATCTAAGGAAAAGTGAATCCAGCCGAATGTAAGCGGAAAAGTAATGGCAAATGCGATTGTACAGCCTATTGCCATTGCTATATGCGCAAGACCTCTTTTTTTTCCT
The DNA here is from genome assembly GCF_039888695.1 of Flavobacterium sp. CAU 1735. Taxonomy (NCBI): domain Bacteria; kingdom Pseudomonadati; phylum Bacteroidota; class Flavobacteriia; order Flavobacteriales; family Flavobacteriaceae; genus Flavobacterium; species Flavobacterium sp. CAU 1735. The sequence goes on from NZ_JBDQQQ010000011.1 coordinate 22,818, forward strand.
CTTTTAAAAATAAAATTCTGAAAGACTATATTTTTAAAGAAATCCTTAATAACATATAGCAGATAATAAACAAATTCCTTAGAAAAAAGAATCCGGATGCTACTTTTAAAATATAGTTGGGTAGGTGGCCTTTGAATCCATACCATATAGCGATACACTATTCCGAAAATTGCGAATAATGTTCCAAACAGGTAAGCGACCAAAGCAGCATCAAAATTTTGCAGGCTACGGGATCCGATAAGCACCAGTAGTAAGGTCAAAATCGTAGCAATAACAGCTACAATAAAGGCTTTAAGGTTGATTATTTTTAACATATTGTAGATAAAAATATTTGTTTTGTGATATAAAGTTATAAAAAATAAATATAATTCATATTATGTTATAAAAATATTTTTGATTATCTTTACAAAGTAAACCCCAAGGGAGTAGCTTTTTATGGCTATTCGCTGGGGTTTTTTTATTATTTGTAATCAATAAAAATTGAGTTTATGGAAAATAATCTACGATCTGCACACAAAATTCTTTTTTTAAATACACTGGCTTTTACTATTTGTTTTGCCTGTTGGACAATGAATGGTGTTTTAGTCACGTATTTGGTAGATAATGGGATATTTAACTGGTCGGTTGTTGAAACCGGATGGCTTTTGGGAATACCTATTTTATCCGGTTCTATCACGCGATTACCTTTGGGTATACTTACCGATAAATATGGCGGTAAAGTGGTTTTTGCCTGGCTGTTGTTATGCTGCTCGGTTCCACTTTTTTTAACCTATTTTGTTACTTCCTATTGGATCTACTTTTTATTAAGCTTCTGTTTTGGTATGGTAGGAGCCAGTTTTGCTGTTGGAATTGCATTTACTTCGATCTGGTATCCCAAAGAATGGCAGGGAAGAGCATTGGGTATTTTCGGAATGGGAAATGCGGGTGCTGCGTTAACAACCTTTTTAGCGCCTGTTACTTTAAATGCTTTGTCGGCCTCTGATCCGCAAAACGGATGGCGATGGTTGCCGGTAATCTATGGCTGTATGTTAATTCTGATGGGACTCATTTTCCTCTTCTTTGTAAAAAATAAAAAAGTAACGGGTCAGGTAAAAACAACAGCGGAATTACTTGCTCCGCTAAAAAAAACACGGGTATGGCGTTTCGGACTATACTATTTTCTGGTTTTCGGTTTGTTTGTAGCTTTTTCACAATGGTTATTGCCTTACTATGTAAATGTGTACAAAACATCGTTGGTATTAGGCGGTTTACTGACCTCAGCATTTAGTTTACCGAGTGGTGTGATCCGAGCTTTGGGAGGTTACCTGTCGGATAAATTCGGCGCCCGAAAAGTAATGTACGGGGTATTGTACTCCTCACTGATTATAAGCGGATTACTAATGCTTCCCAAAATGGATATCCTAACACCGGGGAAAGGTATTGTCACTAAGAAATCGGCTGTTGTCACGGAAGTTACCGGAAATAAAATCGTATTGGATAATGAAACAATCGCGGTAAAAGAAAAGCCGGAAATCCCGGAACAAACAAAGATACTACCCGAGTTTTTTTCGTGGCAGGAAATAGTGGTCAAACAAAATCAGCAAGTCCATAAAAAAGAACTTCTGGCTGAAGGAGTTACATTGATCAAATTTGAAGCCCATATCTGGGTCTTTTCCCTGTTGGTAATTGCTATAGGGATTGTCTGGGGAATAGGAAAGGCTGCGGTCTATAAACATATTCCGGAGTACTTTCCTAATGAAGTGGGAATAGTGGGTGGAATGGTTGGTCTTATTGGTGGATTAGGCGGATTTATCGGGCCCATTCTATTCGGATATCTACTGGATTTTTCAGATTTATGGACGAGTTCCTGGATTTTTGTCTTTGCCATTTCGGCCGTTTCTCTTTACTGGATGATCCACACCATTAAAAAAATGACACATAAAGAAGCACCTCATCTTAAACACCGTATCGAATAATCGGGTATAGGAGTTAGAACATTAACCTACTGACACGGCTATACGAATAGAATTGTTAACATTAAACTATTTTATATGAATTCACAATGGCTGACGAATTATGATCCCAATGATGAACAATTTTGGGAAAAAACAGGCAAGAAAATAGCTTGGAAAACACTTACTATTACAACAATTGCGCTAACCATTTCTTTTATCACCTGGTTTTTGTTTAGCGTAGTAGTGATTAAATTACCAAAAATCGGATTTGATTTTTCGGATGACCAGCTTTTTTGGCTGGCAGCAATGCCGGGTCTGGCTGGCGGTTTACTGCGAATATTGAATACATTCCTGATTCCGCTTTTTGGAACAAGAAAAGTCATTACGATAACGACATTAATTAAGATCATTCCGTTGTTAATGCTCGGTTTTGCGGTGATGAACCCGGAAACGTCGTATCGCTATTTTATGCTGATAGCCTTTTTAATGGGAATTGGAGGAGGCGATTTTTCGTCATATATGCCATCCACCTCTTTATTTTTTCCTAAAAAAGAATTGGGTACGGCATTGGGAATACAAGCCGGAATCGGAAATTTTGGGGTTTGTCTGGTTCAGTTGCTATCGCCTTTAGTACTGAGTCTGGGGATTTTTTCCTTTGTAGGCGGTGGTGAAATCATTGCCGCAACCGGTCAGGTGATGTTTCTGGAAAACGTAGCTTTTATCTATGTGGTACCTTTGTTTCTGGTTGGAATCTGGGCTTGGTTTTCGTTAAAAAATATCCCGGTAACGGCTTCGTTTAAAGAACAGTTGGATATATTCGGAGACAAACATACCTGGTATTGTACTTTGACTTATTTTATGACGTTTGGAACATTTGCTGGTTTGGCAGCCGCTTTTCCGATGATGATAAAAAGCCTTTATGTACCGTTGGAAGCCGATTTGGATCCTTTGCGATACGCTTTTTACGGTCCGCTAATCGGTTCTTTGGTTCGCGTGATTTTTGGTAAAGTTGCCGATAAAACCGGTGGTGCTATTCTGACACATATAACAGGTGTTGCTTTGATAATTCTATTTGCTATATTGATTTTAGGAGGCTATCTAACACCGACGTCTATTGAACAATTTCCGGTATTTGTGACGATCATATTGTTGATTTTCTTTTTCACAGGAGTTGGTAATGCCGCAACATTTAAACAATTCCCGATTATCTTTTCGGATTCTCCGAGAAGAGCTGCCGGTGTAATCGGATGGACCTCGGCAATTGCTGCTTTTGGACCTTTTGTATTTAATGTGTTAATTACGCAGTCCAGAGCCATTACCGGAGATACCCGTTTGTTTTTCGGATTGGTGTTTGTAATCTGTATATGGGCCACTTTTGTCAATTGGAAATTCTATACCCGAAAAGGGTGCGAACGCCCAAGCTAAAAAAATAAAAACTCCCCCTTTTATTTAAGAACAATTTTTTTCGGCATAAAGCTACCCGATAAACTAATTATTAATTAAAAAATCAGGATATGTTAAAAAAAGTAATGGTGTTTTGCCTTTGCTGTGGCTATTATTTTGCCAATGCACAGGTCGACAGTCTTAAAATGAATATTGATTTCAGGACACGTATGGAATTGGATAACGGTCAGAAAACCTTAATTCCAAAAGGAAAAAATGCAGAAGCGACGATATTTTCAAGAGCCAGAATCGGACTGGATTATTATTATCAGCATCTGGAAATGTATTTTTCGGCTCAGGATGTGAGAATATGGGGAGAAACCGCTTCAACTCAAATTAAAAATCAAAATTTTACGGTTAATGAAGCCTGGGCGAAATACCAGTTTAACCCGAAAGTCGGATTAAAAATTGGACGTCAGATACTTTCGTATGATGACGAAAGACTTTTAGGAGCACTGGATTGGGCTATGCAGGGAAGAAGCTTCGATGCTTTAAAAGGGATTTTTTCTTTGGGAAAAAACTCAAAATTAGAAGCAGTGGTGTCGTATAATAACGATGGTGATGATACAAACGATACACCAACTAACGAAGTATATGGCATTGCAGACAGCGGTGAAAAAACAAAATCCTTGCAATTGCTGCACTACCAGTATAAAGGTTCGAATAAATCACGATTTTCCGTTATTGCGATGAACAATGTATTGCAAAATGCAGATGGAACACATTATGATATGCTGACAGCAGGAGTGAACGTCGGAAAATATTTTGAGGGCTTCGGGATTTTTGGATCCGGATATTACCAGACCGGTAACAATACAGCAGGACAAAGTAAAAAAGCGTATCAGTTTTCGCTTAACGCCGATTTTATTGTGAGTAAACAATTTAATGTAGTAGTCGGAACGGAGTGGTTATCCGGAAATAATTATGATACGGCTGCCACCGAAAACCGATCTTTTAGTCCGATGTATGGAACCAATCATAAATTCAATGGTTTTATGGATTATTTTTATGTGGGGAACCATTTTAATACATTCGGACTTAACGATTATTATATCCAGACAAAGATGAAATTCAGCCCGAAATCCAGTCTGGCCGGGAATATTCATGCTTTTATGACAAATGGCAAACAAGGTATAGATAGTAACGGAAAGGATTTGTCTAAATATCTGGGAACCGAACTGGATCTGGTATTTCAGCACAAATTGAACAAGCAATTCGGACTTTTTATCGGACATTCTTTTATGTTAGCATCCGACAGTATGAATACGCTGAAAAATGTCAGTGATCCGAAAAATTTACAAACCTGGACCTGGTTGGCGCTACACTTTAATCCATCTTTTAAATTAAAATAAACCATTTTCGGTTACGCATAAAGTAAAACCCCGAAAACCATAGGCTTCCGGGGTTTGTTTTTATATAATCCCTAATGAATTATTAGTTTAATTCGGCAAAAGTATCACCTTTTCGGATATCACCGGTTTGATAACCGCGTTTGAACCATTCGATACGTTGTGCTGATGTACCATGCGTAAAAGAATCCGGGGTAACATGTCCCTGCATTTTTTTCTGGATGGCGTCATCACCAACTGCTTGCGCAGCGCTAAGGGCTTCTTCAATATCGCCTTCTTCTAGATATTTCTGATTGTAATGCGCCCATAAGCCGGCATAAAAATCAGCCTGTAATTCCAATGAAACAGAAAGTTTATTAGCCGCTGTCTGACTAAGTCCTTGTTGTAATTTTCGAACTTTTCCGGACGTTCCCAATAAGGTTTGGACATGATGACCTACTTCATGTGCAATTACATAAGCAATCGCAAAGTCACCACCTTTGGCGCCAAAACGGGTTCGTAATTCTTCAAAAAAGGCCAGATCCATATATACTTTGCGATCGGCAGGACAATAAAAAGGCCCGGAAGCAGCGGTAGCATTACCACAAGCGGTGGATACATTGTCGGTAAACAATACCATTCCAGGATTTTCATAAGTCATTCCGTTTTCCTGAAATACTTTAGCCCAGGTTGTTTCGGTAAATCCAAGAATAGTAGCGGCAAAATCACCCAGTTCTTTTTCTTCCGGGGTTAATTCCCGTTGTTGTACCTGTTCTGTCGATTGTCCTTGTTGCAACTGTTCCAAAACAGGTGTCAGTTGCTGGACATTTTCACCTCCAAACATATTGATCAGTAAAATAATAATACCGATAAGACCTCCACCGGCAGCTATTTTACCACCGGAAGACATACCGCGACGGTCTTCAACGTTTTCACTTTTACGTTCGCCTTTCCATTTCATAGGCTAGGGTTTTAAAGGGTTAGAAAGAATCATATCGGCCGATGTCTTCAATTTCACTTTCATCGGAACCAAAAATGTTTTTGTAAATGGTGTAATACATACAATAAATATACGGAATGGTAAAGAATACACCCAAACAAAAGGCAATCAAACCGGTTAAAGCTCCTATAAAAGCGACAATTAACGCTAATAAAACGGTTAGAGGCGCTTTGTTGACCAATGCAATACTGTGTATAATAGCATCTTTAACGGATAGATTTCCTAGAATAATAAGCGGTAGGGTAAGGCAGGTCAGAAAACTAATGATCATACTTACAAATGTCCCTACGAAGTTCATGTTTAGCAATTGTAATAATGCTCCGATCAAAGCGGATGTCAGTGCAATGATAAGGCTGGCTGTAAAAACGGGAATAAACTTAGTTGATTTATAATATTCGAAAGCCGTACCAACACTAAATTCACGATTGTTATCCGCATCGGATGACATTTTGATGATTCCAGCCGAAAACGGCGCCGTAATAGCCGCTATCACCGTATTGACTAAAGCCGAGACAATAATAAAATTGCGAGAGATACCATTTTGTTCCAAATGAGAAAAATCCTGTACGTAGCGCTCCAGTCCGTAAAAAACGGAAACACCGCCAATCAGGAAAACAAAAATGATAATAACCATGATCAGAAAAGCCAAGCCGGCCATCAGCGCAATTTTTTTATAGTTTTCAAAACTCTGGTCGATTAGCGCACCGGTTTCCAGATGCAATCCATTTCTATTAATTTCTTCGAGTCTTTTTTTAATGTTTTGCTGCATTTTTTGTTCTTTTAATTATGATTTTGGAGTTTAAAAACCTATTCGGAAACCTAAATAGGCATCGGCTTGTTTGGTATTACTCAATAAGGCGGTTACTATAGATCCCGAGCCCAGATAAAATCCGCCTAAACGGAACCCGATACCTCCGGTTATTCCGGAAATTTCGTTGCTGGACCAAGGAGAATAAATCTCGTAGTCCTGAGCCGAAAAACGAGGTGTAATTGTAACGACATTCTGAGCCGTAGCCAGGTCATTTTTAGTATCGTCAACTACTTTTTGTTGCATATAGGCGGTTACATACCACTTATTATGTACATGTACATCGGCATAAGCCGAAATAAGTGTTGGCATTTTTACCTTAAAATCTTTGGTGGTATTGTCAATGGTAACATAACCACTGTTTATAAGGATTTGTTCGATTTCTTTTACATTGTCAACACCTTCAAACTGGTTCAGGTCAAAACTTTGTAAACCTTCAACCGACAGGCTATAATTTCGGGAAACATTATTATCGGCTTTAAAAGTCATACTTCCGATGTTTCGAACGGCCAGTCCGGCATTAATTTTATAGCCACTGTCATCTTGTTCTTTCCACTGGTAATTCACGCCCAAATCAACCGCATAACCGTGGATTCCGTTACCAAAAAACTGATTAAAATTGCTACTGTCGGTAAAACCATCGGCCAACGCACCGGAATAGGAAACATTCAAGGCGGCATGCGCATTGGTCAATTCTACATCGCCTACTACATTGGTAACGGTACCGCTAAATTTATCCGCGGCAATATTGGCATAAGAACCCGGGAAAAGCAATTTTAAAGTAGCTCCGCCGCTAAATTTATGCTGATGATCTTCAAAAACGATACGGGAAGCCGAAAAACCGATTTCACCCCATGTTAAAGCATTGACACGTTGGTTGTGGTCGAGTGCAATCATAGACGAACCGATAAACGAGTTGCGTACGGCATTGGCTAAATTGACGTCAACATCGATTAAATTGGCCTTAATTTTTGCAGAAGAAGTAACCGCAAAAGCCCATTTATCATGTTTCATAGCGAAAGAAGGACCTAGAATTTCGGCATCCAGACGCATATTGACCGCTTTGTCTCCTTCAAAAATTTTATCTTCCAGGTTACCTCCGTTTACAATATCCTTAAAGCTGATTTTATTATTGGAAACGTTTGCGCTGGTATTAAAAATATTGACTTCAAACCGGTTACTCAGATTACTTAATTCCGCCGGATTTACCGAAGCATTCAGTATTCCGGTTCTACGGGTGGTATTGATACCGCTGAAATGCTCCTGAGCATATAAAGACGAAATAAACAGACAACAGGAAGCGACAAGTATTTTTCGCATAAAAAGAAAGATTAACAATTAAGTGTTAAAAATAATAAAAAAATCAAATGCTTTTCCAAATACTGTCATCAGGTGTTGGCGCAGTTAGTACCAATACTTCTTTACTGACCGGATGGGTGAGTACCAGTTTTCGGGCGTGAAGATGAATACCGCCATCAGGATTGCTACGATCGGAGCCATATTTCAGATCGCCTTTGATCGGACTTCCAATAGCCGATAATTGCGAGCGGATCTGATGATGTCTTCCGGTATGCAAATCGATTTCCAGAGCGGTATAATTTTGAAGTACTTTGATCACCGAATACGTAAGACTGGCCATTTTGCTATCCGGAACTTCTTTTGGATAGGCCTTGGAAGTATTGTTTTTAGGATTTCGCTTTAAAAAGTGAACCAGTGTGGCAGTATCCGGTACAGGGCGGTTTTTTACCACCGCCCAATAGGTTTTTTGAGTTTCCCGGTTTTTAAACAACTCGTTCATACGGGTAAGTGCTTTCGAGGTTCGGGCAAACACAACGATACCGGTTGTAGGGCGATCCAGACGGTGAATAACACCCAGGAAAACCTCGCCCGGTTTGTTGTATTTTTCCTTTAGATATTCTTTAACCACATCGCTGAGCGGTTTGTCGCCGGTTTTATCACCCTGTACAATATCGCCTACACGCTTATTGATCACAATAAGGTGATTGTCCTCGTAAATAACCTGTAAATTATCTTTGTTCGAAACGGTTTTTTCGGTCACAGAATACGATCGTATTAATATTGTTCATTGGCATTCGGGAAGTCCTGTGATTTTACATCACTTACATAACTTCCGATTGCTTTGCTCATATCGTCATAAAGGTTCATATAGCGTCTTAAGAAACGCGGACTGAATTCGTGTGTCATTCCAATCATGTCATGCAACACTAATACTTGTCCGTCAACACCACCTCCGGCACCGATTCCGATTACCGGTATCGAGATACTTTCGGCTACTTTTTTAGCTAATGCCGATGGAATTTTCTCCAGAACTACGGCAAAACATCCGATTTTTTCAAGCATTTTGGCATCTTCGAGCAGTTTTTCCGCTTCGGCTTCTTCTTTGGCACGAACGGTATAGGTTCCGAATTTATAAATGGATTGAGGTGTTAACCCCAAATGTCCCATTACCGGAATTCCGGCATTCAGGATTCGTTTGATACTGTCTTTGATTTCACTTCCACCTTCCAGTTTTACAGCATGAGCGCCGCTTTCTTTCATAATTCGGATGGACGAACGTAAAGCTTCTTTTGGATCCGATTGATAGGTTCCGAAAGGTAAGTCAACGATAACCAGTGCACGGTCAACTGCGCGAACAACCGAAGAAGCGTGATAGATCATTTGGTCCAAAGTGATGGGCAATGTAGTTTCGTGTCCCGCCATAACATTGGAAGCGGAGTCACCAACAAGGATAGCGTCGATTCCGGCACTGTCAACGATTTTTGCCATGGTATAATCATAGGCCGTTAACATAGAGATTTTCTCTCCGTTGCTTTTCATTTCAATCAACGATTTTGTTGTAATTCTTTTGTAGTCTTTTTTAGCAACTGACATAAGTTTCAAATTTTGGAAACGTAAAAGTACTACAATTTCTATCAATACTGTAACATAACCGGGATTAATCCTACTGATGATGTAACCAAAGCGTATAATTATGAAATATAAATTACTGCTAGTCATGATCTGTCTGTCATTTGGAATGTATGGACAGGAAAAGGATGTTGAAACGACCATCCGGACTTTTTTCGATGGATTTCACGCAAAAGACACCCTGAAAATAAAGTCGGTTTGTCATGATAAAATGATTTTACAGTCGATACAGGAAAGCCCAAAAGGGAACCGACTGACAGAAGAAACATCGGCCGCTTTTTTTAAAACAATCGCTACGTTTCCGGCGAAAATGACTTTTCAGGAAAAAATTCTGAGCTATAAAATTCAGATCGACGGGACGATGGCACATGCCTGGACACCCTATGAGTTTTATATCAACGGAAAATTAAGCCACTCCGGAGTCAATTCGTTCCAATTGTTTAACGAAAACGGAACCTGGAAAATTATTTATATTGTTGATACGAGAAGAAAATAATGACCTATTACAAAAAAGCGGAATCAATATTGATTCCGCTTTTTTGTATCGTTATTAGAGGCAATTAACAGTCGGCCATATTTACAGCGACGGCCAATCCACCTTCGGATGTCTCCTTATATTTATTATTCATATCTTTTGCCGTTTGCCACATCGTATCGACCACTTTGTCCAATGGCACTTTTGCATTTTTAGGGTCGGTTTCCAAAGCCAGTTCGGCCGCATTGATCGCTTTAATGGCGCCCATAGTGTTACGTTCGATACATGGAATTTGTACCAGTCCGCCAATAGGATCGCAGGTTAAGCCCAGATGGTGTTCCATCGCGATTTCGGCAGCCATTAATACCTGTTCCGGAGTTCCGCCCATCAGTTCGCACAACGCTCCGGCAGCCATCGCAGAGGAAACGCCAATTTCCGCCTGACAACCACCCATTGCTGCTGAAATTGTCGCTCCTTTTTTAAAGATACTGCCAATTTCTCCGGCTACCATCAGGAATTGTTTGATCTGTTCTTCGTTGGCTTCGTGATTTTCGATCACCATATAATACATTAAAACGGCAGGGATCACACCGGCACTTCCGTTGGTCGGAGCGGTCACAACACGTCCCAAAGAGGCATTTACTTCGTTTACAGCCAGAGCAAAACAGCTTACCCATTTCAGGATCTGACGGAATTTTACTTCTGTCATACGGATAATTTCCAGCCAGGATTGCGGATTGTCATAGGGCACTACGCCAATCAGATTTTTATGCATGTCGTAGGCGCGACGACGAACGTTTAAACCGCCCGGTAAAGTACCTTCGGTATGACATCCGATATACATACATTCCAGCATCGTATTCCAAATCCGTAGCAATTCGCTGTGAATTTCGGTTTCCGAACGCATGGATTTTTCATTTTCATAAACGATTTCCGAGATTTTCTTTTGTTCGGACTGACAATAAGCCAAAAGTTCTTCGGCTTTTTCGATCGGAAACGGGAAATTGCGTTTGGTGGTTTCCTTAGCCGTATTTTCTTCCTGCGTTTCTTTTACCACAAAACCACCACCAATCGAGTAGAAGGTCGAAGTATATTCCTGTGTATCGGTATAAACGGTAAAGGTAAGTCCGTTGGCATGAAATGGTAGGAAGTTCCGATTAAAGACGATATCTTTTTCCGGATCGAACGGTATAATGATTTCGTTTCCTAAAAAAAGTTCTTTTTTATTATTAATGGCAGAAATGATCACATCGATACTTTCTACCGGGATATATTCCGGATCGGCACCACTAAGTCCAAGCATGACAGCCAGATCGGTGGCATGACCTTTTCCGGTTAGTGACAGTGAACCGTATAGGTCGACCGTAATACGATTTACATGATCAATAAAGTTACGATTTCTGATTTCAACAAGAAACTGTTCGGCTGCACGCCAAGGGCCTAAGGTGTGCGAGCTCGAAGGACCGACACCGATTTTAAGCATATCAAATACAGAAATACACTCCATATATAGTAATCTAAATGTTTATTTGCTAAAGCAAAGATAATCCGATAATTCAATAAATAAAACGGATATAACACACTTTTAGCGCTACGGGTGATTTCTGGGTATGGTTTTACCGTTAATTACTTCGTATTCTTAAAAATGCCGCCACTGTCAGTCGAAATAAATACGATAAACTCACAAAGGGAGTGGGACTTGTGATATTATTTTCGAAACCAGTTGGGAAATAGCTGACGGCAAAAATGTCATCTTGTCAGTATTTAAAAGACAGAAAATACGGTATTTATGACAATTTTTAACACTTTTGGCGAATGGCACAATCATTGACTTATACCAATCAAGTTGAAAAAACGAAACGAAAAAAAATATATAATAAGGAGATTTAATTATGAGTAAAATTATTGGAATTGACTTAGGGACGACTAACTCTTGCGTTTCTGTAATGGAAGGTAATGAGCCGGTAGTAATTCCTAATGCAGAAGGAAAAAGAACGACACCATCTGTAATTGCTTTTGTAGAAGGTGGTGAAATCAAAGTAGGAGATCCTGCCAAAAGACAAGCAGTGACAAATCCAACGAAAACGATCGCTTCGATCAAACGTTTTATGGGTAACAAATACTCAGAAAGCCAGAAAGAAGCTGGAAATGTTGCGTACAAAGTGGTAAAAGGCGATAACGACACACCACGTGTTGATATCGACGGAAGACTTTATACGCCGCAGGAATTGTCGGCAATGACACTTCAGAAAATGAAGAAAACAGCCGAAGATTATTTAGGAACAACAGTAACGGAGGCGGTTATTACGGTACCGGCCTACTTTAACGATGCGCAACGTCAGGCGACTAAAGAAGCCGGAGAAATCGCAGGTTTAAAAGTACGTCGTATCATTAACGAACCAACGGCTGCAGCTTTGGCTTACGGATTGGATAAAGCCGGAAAAGACCAGAAAATTGCAGTATATGACTTAGGTGGTGGTACTTTCGATATCTCAATCCTGGAATTAGGAGACGGTGTATTTGAAGTATTATCAACAAATGGTGACACGCACTTAGGAGGTGACGATTTCGATCAGGTGATCATCGATTGGTTGGCAAACGAATTCAACAGCGAAGAAGGTGTTGATTTACGTAAAGATCCAATGGCTTTACAACGTTTGAAAGAAGCGGCTGAAAAAGCAAAAATCGAATTATCGGCTTCTGCACAAACAGAAATCAACTTACCTTATGTTACGGCTACGGCTTCCGGACCGAAACACTTGGTAAAAACATTAACCCGAGCGAAATTTGAACAATTGGCAGACGAATTGGTTCGTCGTTCCATGATCCCATGTGAAAAAGCCTTAAAAGACGCCGGAATCTCAAAATCGGAGATCGACGAAGTAATCTTAGTTGGAGGTTCTACCCGTATTCCTAGAATTCAGGAAGAAGTAGAGAAATTCTTTGGTAAAAAACCATCAAAAGGAGTAAATCCGGATGAAGTAGTAGCTGTTGGAGCTGCAATTCAGGGTGGTGTATTAACCGGAGACGTAAAAGACGTATTATTATTAGACGTTACACCATTATCCTTAGGTATTGAAACTATGGGAAGTGTAATGACAAAATTAATCGATGCCAATACAACTATTCCGACTAAAAAATCACAGGTTTTCTCAACAGCGGCGGATAACCAGCCATCTGTGGAAATCCACGTGTTACAAGGGGAAAGACCAATGGCAAACGATAATAAAACAATCGGTCGTTTCCACTTAGACGGAATTCCGCCAGCACCAAGAGGTGTACCGCAAATTGAAGTAACATTCGATATCGATGCCAACGGTATTATTAAAGTATCGGCTACTGATAAAGGAACCGGTAAATCACACGATATCCGTATCGAGGCTTCTTCAGGATTAACTCCGGAAGAAATCGACAGAATGCGTAAAGAAGCAGAAGCAAATGCTGAAGCGGACAAAGCAGCTAAAGAGAAAGTAGATAAATTGAATGAGGCTGATGGAATGATCTTCCAGACCGAAAAACAATTAAAAGAGTTTGGTGATAAATTATCAGACGGAAACAAATCGGCTATCGAAGGTGCTTTGGATGAATTGAAAAAAGCGTACGAAACAAAAGACGTAGATACAATCCAGCCGGCATTAGACAAAATCAACGAAGCATGGAAAAATGCATCGGAAGAATTGTATAAAGCACAGGCAGATGGTCAGGCTTCTCAGGCACAACCGCAAGGTGGTGATGCGAATCAGGGTGACCAGACGCAGGATGTTGATTACGAAGAAGTAAAATAATAGCAACCGTAATGGTTCGGAAACCGGGACAAATGTCCCGGTTTTTTTATGCCGTATCGCGAAAAACAGCCGGATATGTTAAAAAAATGTTATAATAAGATTTTTCCTGTAACGAAATGAAAAGTGTCGCGTCTAAACTGTAACAATCAAAAATAATTTAAAAAATCAATCATCATGAAAAAAACGATCTTTATTTTAGGAATGGCTTTAGTAGCTTTTACAAATGTTGCTACAGCTGCTACAGTTACAGAAACAAAAGTGTATACTGTAAACACCTATGGTGCCACACCACTTTGTACAGCAATCAGCAAAGGTGACGTTGCGACAATCAAAAAATTCATCGAGTATGGAGCAGACGTTAACGAAAGAACAAACAATCTTACACCGTTAATGTATGCCGTACGTTACAACAACCTTGAAATTGTAAAATTATTGGTTGAAAAAGGAGCTGATTTAGCAGCAGTTGATCAAAATGGAAATACCGCTTTAAAAATTGCTGAAATGTTCAAAAACAGTGACGTTATTGAAACATTAAAAACGGCTGGTGCCAGAAAATAATTGAAACGTAAAAAACAGGAAAAGGGAGTCGGAAGACTCCCTTTTCTTTTTTAATTCATGACCATCACATCGAAATAAAATTGCCCGGTCCAGCAATTCGACGTCTGACTGGCAAAAAGATCGGCTCGTGCAATATTGACCGTTATCGAGTTTTGCGATTTATTAGCATAATTGATCACAAAAGTATCCGGAAAACCACTCGAATTATAAGCGTTAAAAATAATCCCCAGCGGATTAAAAGGCAATTGCGGTGAAAAGTCGTAACGAACCTGCAAACGTTCGGCCGTTATAGGAGCCAATGCAACAGTATTGCCCGACAACGTTGCAGAGGCACTTCGGATTTGTTTGCCCAATATAGTCCAGGTAACCGTGGTGGTTACGCCCCGGATCGGAATGGTAAACGAACCCGAACTTCCATTGGAATAGGAATCACAAACAGGAATGATCATTCCCTGAAAAGACGCAATATCCGGTAGGTTAGTACTCTTCCAGCTCGCATAACCATTCGCATCCGAAGTGAGCACTTTTCCATTTCCCTGACTACCATCAACAATGCGAATCGCCGGTGAAAGCGTTTGCGTATTGGCAATCACAACCTGATCGATAAAAGCGGCATCCAAACCCGAATTGGTAGAGCTGTCTTTTTCATAACGCCAGGATAAGGTATGACTCCCAGCGGTTAATGTTCCGGAATACGTTGCCCAGGCCACCGTTCCGGACCATTGATTTTGCTGAACACCATCGATATAAAAACGCAGATAATCATAACCCGATTCGCTATCCACACGATAATTAAAGGAAAAAGAAGAACCGCCGGCAGGAACAGAAACACTCAGATCCAGATTAGACGAACTGCTATGAACACCCGAACCGGATTTAATTCCAGACAAACCGACATTAAACTGACCGGCTGTTGTGGTAACTGTCCACGATCCACCGCTACCGGAAGTACTAAAAGGAGAAATGGTACCACTTTCGAATCCGCCCGAAAAAGGAGCGATACTAGCGCCCGAACTATTTTCAACATGAAATTTAGCCGTAGGTGCGGTTACACCAACACCCACATTTCCGGAGTTGGCATTATACATGTCATTTCCAACAATAACCCAATCGTTATGCGCTCCGGATATTGGAACCCATTTACTGCCATTCCAGTAATAAAAACCAACACCGGTTGTTGCATTGGTATTGTAAACGAGCAGACTATTGGCCGGACTGGAAACCGGAGCGGCCGCGTTTAGATTCGGAATGGCGATACGAGGAACAAGTAAACCTTTATCGGTTGCCGTTACATCGAGGATTGAACTGGCATGTGGCGTAGTGGTGTTGATTCCGACTTGCGCAAAAAGCACTATTGGGCACAGAAGGATCAGGAGTAGTAGATTTTTCATAAAGTAATTATTATTTAATAATTTATTAACACAAAAATTATTAAAACGAATCACCGTTTAAAAAAACTGGGATATAATCCAATACTTCCGGGATAAAAGTTTCGAAGCCTACTGTTTTAAGGACGAATGATGTAAGCTATTGAAAACAATGTCTTTATAGGTCTTTGAAACGGGGATGTTTTGACCGTTAATAGTAACCACATTTGACGAAAAGCTTTGTATCTTGTCGGTATTAACGATAAACCCTTTATGGGTTTTAATAAAGTTATCGGGAAGTTTTTCCAGAAAATCCGTAACAGTGGCCCGGATTCGGTATTGTTTATGAGATGTGGTAAGAATCAGGTAGTTTTTCTGACTCTCGATATAATAAAGATGATCGAGGGTTACTTTTTCAAAAATATCCTGATGCTTTACAACAATCGAAGCTGGAGTCTCTTTTTTGACTTGTTGGCATTTGTTAAAGTTGATCAGCGCAATTTCAATTGCAGAAAATAAAGCCGCTTTTTGAAATGGCTTTACCAGATAACCGTACGGATTGGTGGCGATAGCATTTTTCACCGTCACTTCATCCACGTAGGCGGTCAGGAAAATATAAGGAATCGCATAGTGTTGGTGTAGTTTTTCGGCCAGCCAGATTCCGTCTTTTTCTCCTTTAATGGTGATATCCAAAATTACAAAGTCTACTTTATGCTGGTTTAAGTAGCGCAGTGCTTCATCGGCTTGCATGGCACAACCCACCACATGATAGCCCATTTCCTTTAGGAAAACGGTAATTGTTTTTTGCGTGATATATTCGTCTTCAACAATAAGGATTTGTAATGGTGCGCTCATGATTGGGGAGTTATTTCATTAAACGTGATATTGATTTGGGTTCCGTTTTGGTTATGCCAGGTTACTTCACCGTCGAGTTGTTTGGTCAGACCCATGATCAGATCAAAACCAATGGAATGTAAATTCGTCGGATCAAAATGATCCGGAAGTCCGATACCATCATCGATAATGCTTAGTTTGTAGTGATCATTTAATTTGGAAAGCCGGATATCGATACGACCTTCGGAACGATTCTTAAAAGCGTGCTTAAAACTATTGGTGATAATTTCGTTAATTATAAGACTAAGCGGTATGGCAGTATTGATATTGAGTTCAATTTGTCCGGCGTCGACTTCACAGTGTATGGTTTTGGTTTCATCCTGATAGGTTTTTTGTATCGCGGAAATCAATTCGTTCAGATAGGATTCGAAAGAAACACGGGCAAAATTATCCGAATGATACAACGCTTTGTGGATAAGTGCAATCGACTGGATACGCGCCTGACCTTCTTGTAGTATAAGCCGTATCGAATCGTCGGTATTATACATTTGCTGAAGTGCCAGAATACCGGATATCATTTGAAGGTTATTATTGACCCGATGATGGATTTCACGCAGTAAGGTTTCCTTTTCGGAAAGAGATTCTTTGATCACTTTATTTTTAGCCGAAATCTCTTCATTCATCTTCTGAATTTTTAACTGCTTTTTACGTGAGTTGATCATATAAATAAAAGCAAATAAAGTGATGATCAATAAGGCGGAAAGGATAATCTGTAAAATGTATTTTTGTTTGTGCTGAATGGCTGTTTGTTGTTGTGCGATTAAATCGTCCTGTTGTTCCAGATGGTATAAAATTTCATTCCCACCCAATAATCGGGATTGGTTTTGTTTGTTGATCGAATCGTTTAATTGGAACGCTTTTTTATAGTAGGCATAGGCCTGGTCGGTTTGTTGAAGGGCTTTGAGTAATTCAGCTTTGGTTTTGTAAAAATAAACCAAAGTGGATGGTTGGGTAATATGAGGAAGAAATCGTTCCACATCCTGTAAAACCGTTTTCGCCCGGTCGTATTGTTGTAATCGGGAATAGCATTCGGAAAGTAATATCCGACTGGTTGCACTGCCCAGATCATCGTCTTTGTTTCCGGAATTAACCGAAATATCTTCCTGTAATAATGGAATCGCCGTTTTATAATCGTTCCTTTTGCAATATAAAACCGCCATATTTCCTTTAACGGTTCCGGTAAGCCGATTATAGGCGTCGGGTTGTGACTTTTTTAAATGTCGTTCGGATAATTGAAGACTGCGTTTATAGTAATAAAAAGAACTGTCAATATTGTCATTGAGCGAATAATAAAACCCCAGGTCGTTATAGGCCGAAGGAATGATCAAATGATCGTTTTGTGCGTAACGCTCTAAATCCCGTATTTCAGATTTTAACTGACGGATTGCCTTTTCGTATAAATAAAGCCTGGCATACAACTGACTTTTGATGTTATAGCTCCAAAGCGGAAAATAAACACCTTTTTTTCGGAGGGTTCCAATTTCGGAATTGATCTGAAATACATTCGAATACAGATTTAAATTCAGGTAGGATTTTTGCAACGCCACCAACAGATTCATATATTCGGTATCGGACAATTTGTACTCTTTATCGTTCCGGATACTTTTAAGTACATTAATCGCATTAATCTCGTCACCCTTTATATTATAGACTTCGGCAAGAGCAAACCGATAGCGGATGTCATTTTTTTTGGAATTTTGAATAAGCCGATCCTGAGACAATCGGGGAAAGGAAGTATAAAAGAAATCCTGATAAGATCTTTTGGTGTTCAGATCCAGTTTTTCGTAAAAAAAGACCTTATCAATAGCGTTTTTAGAACCGTAAGCGTTCCTGATACTGTCTTTTTCTTCAGCCGCTTGGCAAACCGAAATAAAAAGCAATACTATTGATAAGGCCGTTTTAAATATTCCGAAGCGGAACATTTTAATTATTTGAAATACGAGAAAGTCTCATTGTTTTCAATTTTTAGGATACTTTCATAAATCAGACGAATCACGTTTTCCACATCTTCACGGTGAACCATCTCTACCGTGGTGTGCATATAACGTAGCGGAAGTGAAATCAGTGCCGAAGCCACACCGCCATTACTGTAGGCAAAAGCATCCGTATCGGTACCGGTTACTCTGGAAGACGCCAGTCGTTGGAAAGGAATCTTGTTGGTTTCGGCTGCATCGATAATCAATTCTCGTAATTTGTTTTGTACGGCAGGCGCATAGGTAATTACCGGACCTTTTCCGATTTTGGTATCACCTTCAATTTTTACGTCGATCATCGGTGTGGACGAATCGTGACAAACATCGGTAACGATGGCAACATTCGGTTTGATTGTTTTGGTGATCATTTCAGCACCGCGTAAACCGACTTCCTCCTGTACCGAATTGGTGATGTATAATCCAAAAGGCAGTTTCTTTTTATTTTCGTGTAACAAACGAGCGACTTCGGCAATCATAAAACCACCCATACGGTTATCGATGGCGCGGCAAACGAATTTATTTTCATTTAGAATCATAAAATCGTCCGGATAGGTGATCACACAACCTACGTGTACGCCCAGTTTTTCAACTTCTTCTTTGGTTTCGCATCCGCAGTCGATAAAAATATTGTCGATACGAGCTGCTTCCTCTTTACCGCGGTTACGAGTATGAATAGCCGGCCAACCGAAAACGCCTTTTACAATTCCTTTTTTGGTATGAATATGAACCCGTTTGGAAGGTGCGATCATATGATCACTTCCTCCGTTACGGATCACATAAATCAAACCGTTATCGGTTATATAGTTTACATACCAGGAAATTTCATCGGCATGTCCTTCGATCACTACTTTATAAGGTGCGTCGGGATTAATCACACCCACAGCTGTTCCGTAGGTATCGGTAATAAAAGTGTCAACGTAAGGGGTAAGATATTCCATCCATATTTTCTGTCCACTTTCCTCATAACCCGTAGGAGAGGCGTTGTTTAGGTATTTTTCCAGAAAAGTCAGTGATGATTTTGTTAATATAGATTTTGTTGCCATAAATATTTTTTTGCTAATTTATAAATTTGGTATTATAGTTGCTCAGAATATTGTCTAATTTTACACATTAATTAGTATTATATGAAGCACTTATTTATTCTATCAGGATTTCTATTTTTCCCCGCTTTTTTTTACGCACAGGTTAACCCTCAGGATTCCCTTAAATCGGAAATTCCCAATACGGTAAAAGATACTTCGGTGAGTTATATAATTCAGATGGATGAAGTGATTGTTGGGAAGAACGCGGCCTATGCTGAAGAAATGAAAAAATTACGGATACTCGAGCGAAGAGTATTAAAGGTATATCCGTATGCAAAAGTGGCTGCAGAAAATCTAACCATTTTAAATGCTAATATGGCTAAGCTTTCTTCGGATCGCGAAAAAAAGAAATACTTTAAAATCGTTGAGAATTATTTACAAAATGAATTTGAAGACCGACTAAAGAAATTTTCCCGAAAAGACGGTCAGATTCTGGTAAAACTGATCCATCGTCAAACCGGTGTAACAACTTTTGAGTTGATTAAGGATTTGAAAAGCGGATGGAAGGCATTTTGGTCGAATAATACCGCCCGGTTGTTTGATATAAACCTTAAAAAGGAATACAAACCTTTCGGTGATTTAGAAGATTTCTATATTGAAAGTATTTTGATCAAGTCCTTTAAAAGTGGAAAACTCCAAAAACAGGATCCTGCCACTCCAATTGATTTAGCAGAATTGGCGGCAACCTGGCGATTAAAAGCGGAAAAGTCCAAACAAATCCGAAGTGAAAAGGAAGCCAAAGCAAAAGAAGAGGTACAAAATTAATCACAGTATATATAAAGGACACCCCGGTTTTACCGGGGTTTTCTGTTTTTATACAGGATCAACAAGTTTTTAGGATCTAAAGATTACCGGAATTATACTATATATAGGTATGCTTTTACTAATTTGTGATGACCTGACAGGTTTTTGCAACCTGTCAGGTCTTGCTTTTGCGTAATAAAAAAGGCAAAAAACCCGGTAAAACCGCATAATGACGCCAAAGACACCAAATAAAGCTAAAAAAAGTATTATTGTTAAGTCTTTGTAATGAGAGCATTAAGAAAAAGATTTAAAAAAAGGTTATATAAAGTTTGTGAAACCGGAAAAAGGTTCTAGTTTTGCAGCCGCAATAAGGGAGTTCATTGAAGTAGAGTACAGCAGATTGGGATTGACTAAGGTTAGAAAAAAAGTCAAAAAAGATTTGCGA
>NZ_JBDQQQ010000012.1:0-5013 GCF_039888695.1 Flavobacterium sp. CAU 1735
ATAATATTAAAAATATACGATGAAGAGTTTGATCCTGGCTCAGGATGAACGCTAGCGGCAGGCCTAACACATGCAAGTCGAGGGGTAGGGTTAGCTTGCTAACCTGAGACCGGCGCACGGGTGCGTAACGCGTATGCAATCTACCTTGTACAGGGGGATAGCCCAGAGAAATTTGGATTAATACCCCATAGTATTATTGAATGGCATCATTTGATTATTAAAGTTCCAACGGTACAAGATGAGCATGCGTCCCATTAGTTAGTTGGTAAGGTAACGGCTTACCAAGACGATGATGGGTAGGGGTCCTGAGAGGGAGATCCCCCACACTGGTACTGAGACACGGACCAGACTCCTACGGGAGGCAGCAGTGAGGAATATTGGACAATGGGCGCAAGCCTGATCCAGCCATGCCGCGTGCAGGATGACGCATCTATGGTGTGTAAACTGCTTTTATACAGGAAGAAACCCTACCACGTGTGGTAGATTGACGGTACTGTAGGAATAAGGATCGGCTAACTCCGTGCCAGCAGCCGCGGTAATACGGAGGATCCAAGCGTTATCCGGAATCATTGGGTTTAAAGGGTCCGTAGGCGGTTTTGTAAGTCAGTGGTGAAATCTGGTCGCTTAACGATCAAACGGCCATTGATACTGCAAGACTTGAATTATTGGGAAGTAACTAGAATATGTAGTGTAGCGGTGAAATGCTTAGATATTACATGGAATACCAATTGCGAAGGCAGGTTACTATCAATATATTGACGCTGATGGACGAAAGCGTGGGGAGCGAACAGGATTAGATACCCTGGTAGTCCACGCCGTAAACGATGGATACTAGCTGTTGGACGCAAGTTCAGTGGCTAAGCGAAAGTGATAAGTATCCCACCTGGGGAGTACGAACGCAAGTTTGAAACTCAAAGGAATTGACGGGGGCCCGCACAAGCGGTGGAGCATGTGGTTTAATTCGATGATACGCGAGGAACCTTACCAGGGCTTAAATGTAGTGGGATAGGCTTGGAAACAGGCCCTTCTTCGGACTCATTACAAGGTGCTGCATGGTTGTCGTCAGCTCGTGCCGTGAGGTGTCAGGTTAAGTCCTATAACGAGCGCAACCCCTGTCGTTAGTTGCCAGCGAGTGATGTCGGGAACTCTAACGAGACTGCCGGTGCAAACCGTGAGGAAGGTGGGGATGACGTCAAATCATCACGGCCCTTACGTCCTGGGCTACACACGTGCTACAATGGCCGGTACAGAGAGCAGCCACTGGGTGACCAGGAGCGAATCTACAAAACCGGTCACAGTTCGGATCGGAGTCTGCAACTCGACTCCGTGAAGCTGGAATCGCTAGTAATCGGATATCAGCCATGATCCGGTGAATACGTTCCCGGGCCTTGTACACACCGCCCGTCAAGCCATGGAAGCTGGGGGTACCTGAAGTCGGTGACCGCAAGGAGCTGCCTAGGGTAAAACTGGTAACTGGGGCTAAGTCGTAACAAGGTAGCCGTACCGGAAGGTGCGGCTGGAACACCTCCTTTCTAGAGAAAGATAATTAAGGGTTTATGATACAAGAGGTTTTACTCTCGCTGTTAGTTCAAAAAAAAGAAGAATAAGTAAAAAAAGAGTTTATACTATTTTTAAAGGAGAATACTTAGGTTTTAGATGGATCATTTAAGATTTAACATTCAAAATTTAGAATAATTTAAAAATAGTCTCGTAGCTCAGCTGGTTAGAGTACTACACTGATAATGTAGGGGTCGGCAGTTCGAGTCTGCCCGGGACTACAATTTTTACTTAGAAGGAAATTCTGGAAGTTGGGATTTGGATTAGGGATTAATTCAAAATTCGAAATTCAACATTCAAAATAAAAAAGAATGGGGGATTAGCTCAGCTGGCTAGAGCGCCTGCCTTGCACGCAGGAGGTCATCGGTTCGACTCCGATATTCTCCACTATCTAAAGAAGATAGAAGCAAGAAAAAAGAAAAAAGACGCTGTCTTTACTCTTTGCTCTTTATTCTTTCCTCTGAAAGAAAAGGTTCATTGACATATTGAGATAAGAAAACAAAAAAATTAGAAAGCACAGAATTTAGGGTGTACCGTAAGGTATATTTTAAAAAAGTAAGTACAATAAGCAAAATAAGGGCGTATGGGGGATGCCTAGGCTCTCAGAGGCGAAGAAGGACGTGATAAGCTGCGAAAAGTTACGGGGATTGGCACATACGAATTGATCCGTAAATATCCGAATGGGGCAACCCACTATGTTGAAGACATAGTACATCGATAGATGGGCGAACCCGCTGAACTGAAACATCTAAGTAGGCGGAGGAGAAGAAAACAAAAGTGATTCCGTAAGTAGTGGCGAGCGAACGCGGAAAAGCCCAAACCAGTGCTGTTACGGCAGTGCTGGGGTTGTAGGACCACGACATTTCTTGCGGATTGAATTGGAATAACCTGGAAAGGTTAACGATATAGGGTGATAGTCCCGTACAAGTAAGAGAAGATAAGAATAGTGGTATCCTGAGTAGGGCGGGGCACGTGAAACCCTGTCTGAATCTGGCGGGACCATCCGCTAAGGCTAAATACTCCTGAGAGACCGATAGTGAACCAGTACCGTGAGGGAAAGGTGAAAAGAACCGTGAATAACGGAGTGAAAAAGATCCTGAAACCATACGCCTACAAGCGGTCGGAGCCCTTAAGTGGGGTGACGGCGTGCCTTTTGCATAATGAGCCTACGAGTTACCGTTGCTGGCAAGGATAAGCACTTCAGGTGTGGATCCGTAGCGAAAGCGAGTCTGAATAGGGCGCTTGAGTCAGTAGTGGTAGACGCGAAACCGTGTGATCTACCCATGGGCAGGATGAAGCTGTGGTAACACACAGTGGAGGTCCGAACCGGTTGACGTTGAAAAGTCTTCGGATGACCTGTGGGTAGGGGTGAAAGGCCAATCAAACTCGGAAATAGCTCGTACTCCCCGAAATGCATTTAGGTGCAGCGCTGATTTAGTTATATAGAGGTAGAGCTACTGATTGGATGCGGGGGCTTCACCGCCTACCAATTCCTGACAAACTCCGAATGCTATATAATGATTTTCAGCAGTGAGGGCATGGGTGCTAAGGTCCATGTCCGAGAGGGAAAGAACCCAGACCATCAGCTAAGGTCCCCAAATGTATGCTAAGTTGAAAAAACGAGGTTTGTCTGCCCAGACAGCTAGGATGTTGGCTTGGAAGCAGCCATTCATTTAAAGAGTGCGTAACAGCTCACTAGTCGAGCGGACGAGCATGGATAATAATCGGGCATAAGTATACTACCGAAGCTATGGATTTGTATGTATGTACAAGTGGTAGGGGAGCATTCTAAACTGGGTTGAAGGTGATATGTGAGTATTGCTGGACTGTTTAGAAAAGAAAATGTAGGCATAAGTAACGATAATGCGGGCGAGAAACCCGCACACCGAAAGACTAAGGTTTCCTCAGCTATGCTAATCAGCTGAGGGTTAGTCGGGTCCTAAGGCGAACCCGAAAGGGACAGTCGATGGCCAACGGGTTAATATTCCCGTACTACTTATAATTGTGATGGGGTGACGGAGTGATGAAAGTACCGCGAACTGACGGAATAGTTCGTTAAAGCACCTAGCTATAGGTCCCGTAGGCAAATCCGCGGGAACTGGTGAAATGCGATAGTACACGGAGTCTTCGGACAAAGTGATAGTGTACCTAAGGGCTTCCAAGAAAAACCTCTAAACTTAGATTATAAGTACCCGTACCGTAAACCGACACAGGTAGTCGAGGAGAGAATCCTAAGGTGCTCGAGAGATTCATGGCTAAGGAATTAGGCAAAATAGACCTGTAACTTCGGGAGAAAGGTCGCCAGCAGCAATGCTGGCCGCAGTGAAAAGGTCCAGGCGACTGTTTATCAAAAACACAGGGCTCTGCCAAATCGTAAGATGAAGTATAGGGCCTGACACCTGCCCGGTGCTGGAAGGTTAAGAGGAGATGTTATCTTCGGAGAAGCATTGAATTGAAGCCCCAGTAAACGGCGGCCGTAACTATAACGGTCCTAAGGTAGCGAAATTCCTTGTCGGGTAAGTTCCGACCTGCACGAATGGTGTAACGATCTGGACACTGTCTCAGCCATGAGCTCGGTGAAATTGTAGTATCGGTGAAGATGCCGATTACCCGCAGTGGGACGAAAAGACCCTGTGCACCTTTACTATAGCTTAGTATTGGTCTTGGATAAGTGATGTGTAGGATAGGTGGGAGACTATGAAGCGGCGTCGCCAGGCGTTGTGGAGTCATTGTTGAAATACCACCCTTTGCTTATCTGAGGTCTAACTCTTCGATGAAGAGGACATTGCTTGGTGGGTAGTTTGACTGGGGTGGTCGCCTCCAAAAGAGTAACGGAGGCTTCTAAAGGTTCCCTCAGCACGCTTGGTAACCGTGCGTAGAGTGCAATGGCATAAGGGAGCTTGACTGAGAGACATACAGGTCGATCAGGTACGAAAGTAGAGCATAGTGATCCGGTGGTTCCGCATGGAAGGGCCATCGCTCAAAGGATAAAAGGTACGCCGGGGATAACAGGCTGATCTCCCCCAAGAGCTCATATCGACGGGGGGGTTTGGCACCTCGATGTCGGCTCGTCACATCCTGGGGCTGGAGAAGGTCCCAAGGGTTGGGCTGTTCGCCCATTAAAGTGGCACGCGAGCTGGGTTCAGAACGTCGTGAGACAGTTCGGTCTCTATCTACTGTGGGCGTTAGAAATTTGAGTGGATCTGACTCTAGTACGAGAGGACCGAGTTGGACAAACCTCTGGTGTATCTGTTGTTCCGCCAGGAGCACCGCAGAGTAGCTACGTTTGGAAGGGATAAGCGCTGAAAGCATATAAGCGCGAAACCCACCACAAGATGAGATTTCTTTAAAGGGTCGTGGAAGATGACCACGTTGATAGGCTATAGATGTAAAGGCAGTAATGTCATAGTCGAGTAGTACTAATAACCCGTAAGCTTATGTACGTGTCCTTCCGCC
>NZ_JBDQQQ010000013.1:0-2573 GCF_039888695.1 Flavobacterium sp. CAU 1735
TCTTTATTTTTTGTGCCTGCTGATTTACAATCAGTTTTATCAGAATTTTAATTGATTTTATTTCTATCCGTTTGGGATGCTAGTACCAAACCGTCATGAGTCCTCAGAATCATATCGTTATGGGTTCCAGAATCAGGAGAAGGACGATGAAGTTAAAGGCGAAGGGAATAGTGTAAATTATACGTTCCGTATGCATGATCCGAGAATAGGAAGGTTCTTTGCGAGAGATCCACTGGAAGGAAAGTATACTTATTTAACACCTTATCAATTTAGCTCTAATCAGCCTATACATGCAACGGAATTGGAAGGAAAAGAGAGTAGTCACGAACTAAATGCAGGAGTAAAAATAAGTTATACTTTAGGAGGTGGCCTTACTGGTAGTTTATATGCGGGGGCTTCTACAACAAGAAGAAAAGGTGACATTGGAGTAATGGTTTCTTTAAATATAGCAGGAACAGCCTATTTCGGCGGACCTGGAACTTCTCCGCTAAGTCCAAACTTATTTACATTAGCTGCAAGTCATGCAACAACTTTAGGTGTAGGTAAAGGTAGCACGATGAATTTAAATTTATTCAATTCTCAAAGTGGCTCCGGTGTAAATAATTCTTTTGACACATCTTACACTATTGGTGGTAATGGTATATTAAGTACGGGAAGAAATAGTGACGGAAGTAACAGAAATCAATGGACGGGAGCTGCTGCAATAAAATTAGGAAATATACAAATTGCATCTTATAATGATGCGATTAGACCTCCATTGTTTATTGGCTCAGGGACCGATCAATTTTGGACAGCAGGAGTAAATCTTCAAGTCAAAAGTGGCGATTTAACCGCTAGCTATTCTTTTGATTGCTATTATGGACTGTCTAATGAAAAAGCCCAGTACCATGATGACAGAATACTTAGGGGGCAAAATTTTGACAATCAAAATGTGTTTGACTTAATATTAAATAATGGTATAGAAAAAATGTCATTACAGCATTCCAGTTTTGGGGTTATACAATCAAGTAGCAGAACAGGAAGCAGTACTTTTTGGCCATCGGATAATATGCATAATGCAATTTCTTGGCCGTCTTTTAGGAAACCAGACGCTACTTTTCATCATTTATTTGTTCCATATGGCGATGGCAAAAGCAAGCCTTCAGCTAATAAAATAATATATTATCTTTCAGGAAAAACGTTTGATAATAGTTTATATTTAATAGACATGGAGGCTAGATCTAAGTCTAAGTAGGATTTTATATGATGAGAGAAAAAAGTGAGTGATTATACTCACGGACTACTGACGCTCTATTCTCATTACATTTTAGCAAGAGTACTATATTTAAAAAGCCCCCAGCTATTGGGGGCTTTTGTAATTTAATCAGTTATGTTAAATAACAGCTTCTAACATGTATATGATTATGAAAATGAATAAATACACCATTAAAAATCCTGCAAAAATTCCTAGGCCTATCGCTCTATTCTTCTTGAAAAAGAAAAAATAGAGCGATATTATGAGTAGCGCTATGGGCAACAAAATGGCATAAAAATTAAAATTGTCTAACATCTTTATAAAATAAAGAACACCTAATAAAGATATAATTGTAAGCACGAAACTTTTAGCAAATGTGTTCATATATAACAAGTGTCATTTTCCTGACTTTTTCTTATAAAGATCATCATAAAATTTGAAATTTGGATTGACTTCAACGCTTTTATAACGTTTTACTCCATCCTTTGTTTGAAATGTGTTATGGAGAGTATTGTTCAAATCTTTTAAAAATTCGCCCATAAAATTATTGTCATAGGAATGTGCGTCCATCCATTCGATCTCATCATAATGCTTCGTAACATCTTGTAATTGTAAATTAACTGTTTTATCATTCGTATATCTTTCGCCGCCAGCTAATCCTCCTTGCACCCCATCAATTCGATTATAAATATGTAAGTGATGTGCTATTGATTCATTGTTTGGATTTTCTATTGAGCTGCCCTCATAGGTTGGTGTTGCTATTGTTATTAAATCAACCTTAATCCCTGTTTGTTTATAAATTAGTCTAGCTGCTTGAATAGAGACATTACCCCCATGGCTGTGCCCGATTAACGTTATAGGTGTATCTCCATATGTAATACTACCATCTTTATTCATTTTATCGATACCAGCATTCATCCGTGCTGCAAAAATATGTCTAACTAGATTTCTGGCTGCAATAGCTCTGTCAGCCTCGTTATTAAACGTGTAATTCCTCTCTCTGGTAGTATTGCGACCATACCAGGTTCTATGAGGAATTATTTCATTCCAGTTAAACTTGTCATTGTATGTCACGTTGGTTGTGTATTTTAAAATCCCATGGATTAAAGTTTCATCTCTTTTCAATTGATCATTAGGATATGCCCATCTTTTATTTGTTGAACTTGTTCCTGTTACAAAAAATGCTTCAAGTCCTTCTAATTCAACTGCATCCATGACTCTATTTTCGCTAAAAGCATAAGGAGAATTCCATGTATAGTCTCTCTCCAGAGGATCTCTTGCAAAGAACCTTCCTGTTCTCGAATCATGCATTCGGAACGTATAATTCAGGCTATTCCCT
>NZ_JBDQQQ010000014.1:0-2376 GCF_039888695.1 Flavobacterium sp. CAU 1735
CTATCCGTTTGGGATGCTAGTACCAAACCGTCATGAGTCCTCAGAATCATATCGTTATGGATTCCAGAATCAGGAAAAGGACGATGAAGTTAAAGGTGAAGGGAATAGTATAAACTATACCTTCCGTATGCACGATCCGAGAACAGGAAGGTTCTTTGCGACAGATCCTTTAAAGTCAAAATTCGCTTGGTTTTCACCATATCAATTTGGAGGGAATAGACCAGTTGATGCAATTGAATTCGAAGGAGCTGAATCTGGCGTGGTCTTAGGAAGTGCTCGACAAGTTGTTTTAGCAAATCAATTTAACACGAATGTACCTATAGAAAAACAAAATTGGGTTGCATATCAATTGATTTCTATGCAAAAAGCCTTAGCGGATGTTCAAAATCACAAAAAACTTGGAAACAAAGTTGAAGTGCTATTATTACAAGCCCATGCGAGCTCGGGTAGTATGCGTATTTTTGAAGGACCTGATGGGATTGTTGAGACCCAAGCTGTAAAAATAGGCGAAACGTACTATACAGACGATTACCCATTGAACGACACACAAGTTAATTTCTATATAGAAGATTTACAAAGAATAAATAGTATAAAATCGAAAGGAAAAAGAAAAGAGGAAATGGCCATTTTTAAGAGCTATGATAAAATACAACAAATTGACTCTTTTCTTGCTTTGGTAAATGAAATTGAAGATGGAGGTACTTTGATATTAAATGGATGTCATATTTTTTCAAATGAAACAGGTAAAGTACTAAGTGAAGGAATACAAAAATTAACAAATAAACGTATAAATATATTGGGGCCACAAGATTATGTAAGTGATATGTATTATACTTCTGATGGAAAATCCGCAATGTTTGGCGGGGGGTTAATTCCTGATTCTGAAGAAGATAAAGGGTATTTTCTAAATTCGGAACCTACTGGTAAAAATATTCAGTTAAACGGAACAGGAGAAAAACCTTTTGAATTAATCCCGATGATTAAAGATCAGAAAAAGAAAAGTAAAGATTAAAATGTAGTCTTATAAATGAGAAAGTCCCAACTAAATAGCTGGGACTTTTTTGCTTTGATGTCACACAGATAAGAGCTTTTTATTTATGCAAACATTTCGTTATTCTTTTTTTAAAATTAACAAATATGGATCTTGATATATCAACAATTTATCATCAAGCCTTTTGTAAACTTCTGTCTTTTCATTTCGAATAGACAATACTCCTCTCACTTTATAATTACCTTTTATTAGTGAAATAAAATCTTCGGGATATACACTCTCAAGCATTTTCAAGTCCATATATTCCTCTTTGATATGAGCATTACTAAAGTCCTCACACAGAGTATCTGAATAAACAAACGTATTGTTCTTGATCACAATTTCTTTACCTATGCAATCGTCATAATAGCTTGTCTTATCTTCTATATCCCCAGTTATTAATAATCTAGCATCTTCAATGATGTATTTTCCGTCAAAAGAATTATTTCTATTGCAGGATAATAACATAAAAATCAGACTAATAATCATAAAAAAAACAGAAACGCTATTATAGTTTGAGCTTCTCCTTCTTTTTCTCATTTTTCTTATTCGTGTACTCTTCATAGGTTTTTTTCCATTTAGGCTGTGCAGATTTAGAATAATCAATCTTTGTATATTGCTTATACGTCGCTAGAATTTGTTGAGCAGACCTTCTTTTTGCTAAACCTATAGTATGTTCTGGCGACTTGTTTCTAATATTGTCCACATAAAAAAACTGTTTATTCTCCGAACTATTATATCTATTTACCGTTTTTTCTGCAAGATTTGTTGTGTTGAATGAAAAATCACTTAATGCATCTGATTGATGTACGGTTGGCAGGGAAACTGCTCTAACCAGATAATCTTTGTCAAACAATGCAGAAGCTTCAGTTTCAGTTATTGTGGATCCAAGAGGATATTTGGCAGCATCTTCTTTCGATTTATTTGCATGTCCATAGCCAATAGTCGTAAACGTTTCCTTTTTAACTTTATAAGCATAGTGATCGCCTTTTTTATTTAGAAATTTATCTTCATATGACTTTGTAAAATCTTTTCCAGTCCAATTGTTCATAATTGGTCCGTAATAGTATGCCTCAGTGTTATCATTTTTGAATTTTACCAAAACCCCATCACCTAAAGGTCCCGCGTTAGCTATATCCAATTTTGCTCTCGACCACTTCCCATTATTTTTAGTAAATGTATATATTACTTTTTCTAGCCCTTCTAATTCTAATGCATCAATCACTCTATTTTCGCTAAAAGCATAAGGAGAATTCCATGTATAGTCTCTCTCCAGAGGATCTCTTGCAAAGAACCTTCCTGTTCTCGAATCATGCATTCGGAACGTATAATTCAGGCTATTCCCT
>NZ_JBDQQQ010000015.1:0-2097 GCF_039888695.1 Flavobacterium sp. CAU 1735
CCATAACGATATGATTCTGAGGACTCATGACGGTTTGGTACTAGCATCCCAAACGGATAGTGTAAGAATGATTTGAAAACGTAGTAATTATAAAGGGTTCCAGCTTAAAAACATTTTTGAAAAATGACTTTAAGTGGTTGAAAAAGCCATAAAAAACTCGATGATTTTGGCTGTTATTACAGGTTGAATTTGAACGTTATTATTGGTTAAATTTAATTTGAATATACAATTTTTTATTGCGGAAATAGTTTTACTTTTGAAAAAAAATAACAAGTAAAACCGTGTTCGAAAATAAATTCCGTATTTTAATCATAACAAACATCGCTTTGTTTTTGTTAATCGTTGTTGGAGCTGCTACTTTCTTTATAGCGAATAATAGCCCTAAAATTGTTTTTGTAGATAATGTTAAGCTTTTTGATGGCTTTAACATGACTAAAGAACTGAAAAAAAGAGGCGAACAAGAATTTAATTCCCGAAAAAAAGTTTTAGATAGTTTGTATGCTGCCTTACAACAGGAAGGTGCTTCCGAAATACAGAAAGAAGCCATCACCAGAGAATTGATAACCAAAAAACAGGAGTTCGAAGCATTTAATCAACAATTCGCTACGGAAGAATCCGCTAAAATATGGTCTAGAATAAATGGTTATACTTCTGATTTTTCAAAAGAAAAAAATTACGACTTTATCTTAGGATCCGAAAACAAACGATCTGTTCTATTTGCTAAAGAAACTGTAGACATTACAAACGAGTTGATCATCTATGTTAATAAAAAATACGAGGGTAATCAATAGTCATTTTTTGATTACCCTCTTTGAATTCCTTTATTGTTAAAGTATTTTGGAAACATATAGTGTGACTCTACTGCACACTATTTTCCAACTTCAGATGTACTTTTTCAATTTCCTTATCAATATACACCTGAGCATAGTGTACATAGCGATTAAACGAGCCACTTGCATGACTGTGTCCGCTTATTTTTCGAACCAAATGTTCCGGCATACCCAAAATAAGTAATGTTGTAATCGCGGTTCGTCGCATCATATGGGAACTCATTTTGTCGCAAAAACGACTAGCAATCTTGTTATTTTGTTTTAGCAAACGTTTCCCTTGTTTTTCCCTTGAAACTTCAACAGAGGCCGTAAAATTGGCTAATTCGCCTATTTGTTTGAGACTTTTATTAAAATTAAAGAGGCTTGTACTTCCAAATACCGGATTTTTGACATTTTTAGTCTTGTACTTTTGATAAATTACCACTGCATAAGCCGGAAGTTTGATATGGCTAAACGTTTTTGTCTTTTTGGATTTTAATTTTAAATACCACTCATTTCCTACTTGTTCAAAATTCTTATTCGTCAGTAGAAAAATATCAGAGTAGCGTAATCCTGTTGTACAGCCAAAAACAAAAATATCTTTAATCCGACGATTGCTCACGGATAAACTATTTTCAAATTCTTTATCATGGATCAGAAATTTTAATTGTTCCGGTGATAAAACCAGAATTTCGATTTCTTCCTTGCGAACATAAAACAACCGTTGAAAATCTCCGGTAAAGAAATCTTTGTCGTTTTTCAGATAGTTAAAAAAAACCCGGATGACTTTAATGTTAGAGCCAACATAATTATCATGACAACCTTTTTTGTACAAGTAATCCGTAAATTTTTGGTAGAACTTTTTCCAATAGTTTTTTTCCGATTGTAATTCTCTTTTATTCAGTTTTGAAGCATCACAAATACGCAATTCAAAACTGGTATCGTTTGAAAACTGAATCAGATTTTGTAAAACATAATGATAATTTTGTATAGAATCCGGTTTGATACGTTCGCCATTCTTTTTCAGACGTTTTCCGGTTTCGGTATCTTTTATGAATTGCTTAAACAGTGGGGGTATAGGGGTCGTTTTTTTCATTGTAATATTTCTCCAAAAATATTAGTTAGGAATGAAAAATAAAAAAAGATATCTGCAAAATTTATGTTTTCTTTATTTTTTGTGCCTGCTGATTTACAATCAGTTTTATCAGAATTTTAATTGATTTTATTTCTATCCGTTTGGGATGCTAGTACCAAACCGTCATGAGTCCTCAGAATCATATCGTTATGG
>NZ_JBDQQQ010000016.1:0-1103 GCF_039888695.1 Flavobacterium sp. CAU 1735
TAACTCACATTATCAGAACTTGCCTCAAGGATGGGCAGAATGCACCTTAGAAAGTATCGGTTCTTGGTCATCCGGATCAACACCAAGTCGTTCAAATAAAATGTATTATATAAACGGAACCATTAATTGGTTAAAAACAGGCGATCTAAATGATGGTTATATTGATTATATACCAGAAAAGATAACCGATTTAGCTGTAAAAGAATGCTCGGTTAGATTAAACCCTAAAGAAAGTGTTCTAATTGCTATGTATGGTGCAACCATAGGGAAAATAGGCATATTGAATATTCCATCTACTACAAATCAGGCTTGTTGTGCTTGTATTACATATCCAGGGATATATAACAAATTTCTTTTCTATTTACTAATGGGTAAAAAGAAAATTTTGCAAATGAAAGCAGAAGGTGGTGCACAACCCAATATTTCAAAAGAGAAAATTATTAATTTCCCTATCCTTCTGCCACCAGAAAAAGAACAAATAAAAATAGTTCAATCTATTGAAAGTCTTTTCAATATACTTGATAGTATTGTAGAAGATTTATAATTCAATCATCACATCATCAAGTATCTTAAAAAAATGGTCAATAGCAGATGCTATTTCATTCTGTTCTTGGAAAGAACAGATAGGAATATATGTATTACGAATATTCTCTAAATGTAAATTTGGAACACCTATACCCTTCAGGTTTTTTTTGAATTGTCCCTGAACAAAAGATGATGACATAATATGACGTAAATAATATGGGTCTATTTTATTTTGAAAAGGGCGAAGTAAGGCTAGGCTAACATATATATCAAAAATACAATCACGATCAACAACTGCTGAAAAACCTGTTGTTCCATTTTTAGCAAGTAAAATATCGCCTTTCTGAGGAGCTAATCGTGTGTATAATTGTTTGTGTAGAAACTCTGGAATATACATAACATTTTCCCAGTCAATTTTCCCAGAAGTTACATTTTTTGACGAAAGAAATATGTAGCCCTCCTCAGAGTATGTAGGTGTTTGATGCGTACCATCAGTAATGATAGAGCAAATATCT
This sequence comes from Flavobacterium sp. CAU 1735, assembly GCF_039888695.1. Taxonomy (NCBI): domain Bacteria; kingdom Pseudomonadati; phylum Bacteroidota; class Flavobacteriia; order Flavobacteriales; family Flavobacteriaceae; genus Flavobacterium; species Flavobacterium sp. CAU 1735. The sequence goes on from NZ_JBDQQQ010000016.1 coordinate 1,041, forward strand.
ATTAGCCTACACCACCTCCAGTTTTCCGGTATCTCAAACGGCAAGTTCTGATAATGTGAGTTA
>NZ_JBDQQQ010000002.1:0-395390 GCF_039888695.1 Flavobacterium sp. CAU 1735
CCGAACAGAGAAGTTAAGCCCGCCTGCGCAGATGGTACTGCAATCCTGTGGGAGAGTATGTCGCCGCCTTTCTTTTGAAAACCCTATCCAAACGGATAGGGTTTTTTGTTTTATATAACTTTATAGATCTCTTCTACACCTGACAGGTTTACAAAACCTGTCAGGTGTTCCTGTTCCAAACAAAACATAAAAAAACCGGAGCTTGTCCGGTTTTTATTTTATTGAAAATCAATTAATTATTGTAATATAAGCAATGTTGGTGAATCGGACAAATAGTACATTTTGGATTGGTTGGGCGGCAGATTTCCCGTCCTAAAAACGAAATACACATTCCAATATCTTCCCAAATGTCACGTGGTAAAAGCTGCATTAATAATTTTTCAGCCTTATTACCATCCTGAGTAGCAGTAATTAAACCAATACGTGGCGCAACCCGTAAAACATGAAGGTCAACTACAATACCAACAGCTGGTCGAACCTGTAACTCCTTCATTATCACATTGGCCGATTTACGACCGATGCCTTTTAACTGGGTTAAAGCTTCCATTGTAAGCGGAATATTGGCATCCGATTTAAGCATTTGTGCGGTTTCCAGTATCCATCCGGCTTTCATCTGAAAATGACGAACACCGCTAATATATGGAAATAAATCCTCAAAAGTGGCCGAAACAAGGCTTTCAAAATTTGGAAAACGATTAAAAAGTGCCGGAGCAATTTTATTGATATTGGCATCGGAATCCTGAGCGGATAAGATCACCATGATCACTAATTGATACGGATTCTGATAGGCCAAAGGGTGTTTGCGATCCCGATATTGAACGACAATAGGATTTAATTTTTCCGACCAACTCACCGGATCACTAAACAAATCCATAATTAGTCTTCTTTAAAATCGATAGAAAGCGAATTAACACAATAACGAATACCGGTTGCAGTCGGACCATCGTTAAAAACATGACCCAAATGTCCGCCACAATTGGCACAAAGAATCTCGGTCCGGATCATACCGTGTGATAAATCCTGAATATATTCGACTTTTCCGGGAATGGACTCGTCAAAAGAAGGCCATCCGCAATGGGAATCAAACTTGGAATTGCTTTCAAAAAGCGGTTCGCCACAGGCACCACAACAATAGGTACCGTCTTGAAAATGAAGATTGTATTTGCCGGAATTAGGGAATTCAGTTCCTTTTTGACGTAGAATGCGATAACGCTCCAGGCCAAGTTCGGCTTTCCATTCTTCTTCGGTTTTGTTTATGGGATATTTCATTTTTTAGCAGGAATAAATTTGATAGATACAGAATTGGTACAAAAACGTTTGCCAGTAGTATTAGCCGGGCCATCATCAAAAACATGTCCCAAATGGCTACCACAGTTGGCGCACATAACCTCAGTACGTACCATTCCAAGGCTGGTATCCGTTTTATAAATCACCGATCCTTTTATGGCTTTGTCAAAAGATGGCCATCCGCAATCGGATTTAAACTTCGAATCGGAATTGAAAATTGTCGCACCACAAGCGGCACAAACATATTTTCCTTTATCATACGTATTCCAATATTTCCCGGTAAAGGCACGTTCGGTTCCTTTATTTCGCAATACTTCATATTCTTCTTTTGAAAGTTGCGCTTTCCACTCTTTGTCCGTTTTCTGAACTTTAAACTTCTGATTTTGACCAAAAGAGGCAAAACAACTGCACAAAACGATTAACAATACTAACTTTTTCATGTTGAATTAGGATATAAATTGAACAATCCGTCGGATTACTTTACTATCACCCAATATTTTGCGATGACCTAAACCGTTAGTAATCATAAGATCACCATTTTTTAAATGTTCGCGGATATGAAAAGCCGCTTTAACGGGAACGTCATCATCTATTTCGTCGTGGATCACCAATACTGGGATAGTAACAGTCTTTGCTGCTATATACGAAGAATAACTGTCCATGGTTTCTCCGAATTTCTTTTCGAATTTGGTTTTCATCCGTACACCGATTTCCGGTTTTAATCCCAGTTTTAAAATAAAATCCGAGATAATATCCGTCACGATATCACCGCTACCGATAATAATCGCTTTTTGTACGTTTAATTTTTGTTTAATCGCATTCATAACCGACATACCACCCAATGAATGACCTACAGCATATTCGAATGGGCCGTATTTCTTTTCAATTTCCAGTATAGCGGCTATAAATTCGGTCATATTACTGGTTTTTCCGGGGGCTTTTCCATGAGCCGGCGCATCAAAACTAAAGACTTGGTAGCCCATTTTCAGGAACTCGTCGGCAATTTTAACCAATTGTGTCCCGCGTCCGCTCCATCCGTGAACCAATAAGACTTTTTTGTCGCCGGTTCCATACTGATATAGCATCACTTTTTTCTGAATAGCGGGTATTTCCAACAATTCCTGTTGGCTGTTCCGATCCATTTCAAACTCTCTTTTCGGTATCTTATAACGAATAGGAGTGGTAAATAATTTCATCGCAAACTGCGTTGCCAATTCTGGAGAAATTTTTTCAAAAAGTCTCGCAGTAAATAGAATTACTTTGGGTATTTCCAGAGATTGCTGGTGTTTTGGTTTGTTTTCTTTCATTTCAGTATACTAAAACAGTTGCAAGTTAAGTTATAACTGTCGTTTTATTGATAAATTAATCTTAAAAAATCAGTCCGAAAAAAGGAAGTGATAAGACTATTTTGTTAGGATATTCATTACTAATTTATCAGGAATTACTAATTTTGTTACAATAAAATCACATCGTATGAAAAGGAATTATCGTTTGTTAGTAGCCGGTTTGTTGGTATTGGGAATTTCCTGTGCTAAAAACCCATTTACAGGAAAAAGTACATTGGCATTAGTGCCGGACAGTGAAATTTTCCCGTCGTCGTTTCAGCAATACAATCAGTTTCTAACTGAAAATAAAGTGATCAAAGGAACCAAGGATGCACAACGTGTTACGGATGTAGGGATGAAAATCAAAGCCGCTGCCGAAAAATGGTTAAATGCCAATGGCTATCAGGGCTATCTGAAAGATTACAAATGGGAATACAATCTGGTCGACAGTAAAGATGTGAACGCCTGGTGTATGCCCGGTGGGAAAATTGTTTTTTATACCGGTATCCTGCCGATTTGTAAAGACGATGCCGGAATGGCAACGGTAATGGGGCACGAAGTAGCGCACGCGTTGTTAAACCACGGACAACAACGAATGAGTGCCGGATTATTACAGCAATTGGGAGCTGCAGGAGTGAGTGCCGCGGTAGGCAATAAAAGTACACAAACCCAACAAATTGCGATGACGGCCTATGGAGCGACTACACAATATGGCGGAATGTTACCGTTTAGCCGTAGTCATGAAAGTGAAGCCGATAAAATTGGTCTGACATTAATGGCGATTGCCGGATATAATCCCGACACGGCTGTAGCGTTTTGGCAACGGATGGCGGCCAATTCCGGAGGACAGTCGCAACCGGAGTTTTTGAGTACGCACCCGAGTAATGAAACCCGTATTGCAGAGATCCGAAATCTGATTCCTCAGGCAAAAGCCGAAGCAAAAAAATTTGGTGTTGCTTTTAAATAAAAAAATATATTATCTTCGAAGCTGTTCAATTAGAACAGCTTTTTTTATACCTATTTATGAAACAACTTGAAAAAGGAAGTAAAAAATTATTAAATGCCTGGGCATTTTATGATTGGGCGAATTCCGTTTATGCGCTCGTAATTTCATCATCTATTTTTCCGCTGTATTACGGAGCTTTATTCCGTATAAAAGGCATCGAAGAAATCCCGCTTTTCGGACTATCGATTCGGAGTGAATCATTGATCAGCTATATAACGGCACTGGGCTTTTTATGTGTAGCGATATTGTCGCCGCTACTTTCCGGTATCGCGGATTATATGGGGAATAAAAAAACATTTTTAAAATTCTTCTGTTATATGGGAGGTTTGTCCTGTATGGGGCTATATTTCTTCTCCCTGGATAATATTATTTTCGGCTTGCTAACCTATATGCTGGCACTGATTGGTTTTTGGGGAAGTCTGGTATTTTACAATTCCTATCTCCCGGATATTGCTTTTCCGGAACAACAGGATAGTATTAGTGCCAAAGGTTACGGATTGGGTTATATCGGTAGTGTAATATTATTGATCATCAACCTTGTTATGGTGATGAAATACGAGATTTTCGGGTTTGAAAACCAACTTAAAGCCATGCAGTTTTCGTTTGTGATGGTCGGTTTATGGTGGATCGGATTCAGTCAGTATACCTATCGTTACCTTCCGGATTATAAAAATGGAAAAAAGATCAAAGGCCAGATTATTTTCAATGGTTTTAAAGAACTGCAAAAAGTTTGGAGTCAGTTAAAGGAAATCAAACCGTTACGCCGCTATTTGGGAGCCTTTTTCGTGTATAGTATGGCGGTACAAACAGTGATGATCATCGCAGCTTATTTCGGCGAACAGGAAGTGGAGTGGGGAAGTGATGAAAAACGAACCATGGGATTGATCGTGAGCATCTTATTGATTCAGTTAATCGCAGTATTTGGTGCGGTTATGACTTCAAAAGCCTCGGCTAAATTTGGAAATATTAAAGTTTTGATGGTGATCAACTTCCTATGGATTTTGATCTGTATCTATGCCTATTTTGTCGTAACGCCAAATGAATTTTATATCGCTGCCGGTTGTGTTGGTTTGGTAATGGGTGGAATACAGGCGTTATCGCGATCGACCTATTCCAAGTTTATTCCGAAAACACAGGATACGACGTCCTTTTTTAGTTTTTATGATGTTGCCGAAAAAATCGGTATTGTGATTGGAATGTTTTTATATGGCTATATCGCCGATATCACCGGAAAGATGCAAAATGCCATTTTGTTTTTGATAATTTTCTTTGTGGCAGGATTATTGTTATTAACCCGGGTACCAAGAGAATAAAAATCAAATTATTACGTTACATTATTAACCCAACAAGATTAACCCCACATGAAACAAATCAAAACTATTGGTCTTATGCTCCTGTTCACGGGAGGACTATTATTAACAAGCTGTGAAACGGAACCCGTTGATGCGAGTTTACTAACAAATACCGGAAATACCGGTGGAAATAATGGCGGTAACAACGGAGGTAATAACGGCGGTGGTACAGCTACCAATGTTATAGGAACCTATAAAATGACCGCTTTTAATACTTCGGTTCCAACTGACCTTAACGGTGATGGAACGCCTTCGACCAACCAGATGAACGAAACAAGTTGTTTTAACAACACTTTGTTAGTATTAAGTGCTAATCATACGTTTACCGCTACGGGAAGCTCACTCGAAATTACGACAGACGGAACCAATACGGTACTGGATTGTACCGAAGATCCAAGTTATGGCGGAACATGGACGTTGTCCGGGAATACGTTAACCTTGACGTATACCGATGAAGGAGAAACGTATTCAGACCAATATACCGTTATCGGAAATACGTTGAAAATTTCCATAGAGGAAGGATCGATAGTAGGGGCAGGTTCTGGAGGTGAACCCGCTTACCTAACGGCTAACATTGATATTATTTTTACCAAACAATAATTGACATCAAGAGATTTGAAAAAGCTGCCTTCGGGCGGCTTTTTTTATAACAAATCATTTGTTTTTTCTAAATATATTCACTCGGATACTATGTTAAAATGTTAAAAATAAAATTATATTTGGGACGTTTTTTAACTAACTCATCCACTATGAAGAAAATTACTTTTTTAACCACAATTTTGTTGGTATTTACGGCTTTTACTTTTGTATCCTGTGAAGTAGAATCGATCGATCCGGCTTTGGGTACTAACGGAACCAATAATAATGGCGGAAACACGGGAGGCGGAAATACAGGTGGTGGTAATACCGGCGGTAACGGCGGAACATCTTCCGGTGATTATTGGCCAACAGCCATTAATAATATCTGGAATTATGATCAGAACGGAACTGCGGTTAACATGAAAATCATCGGAACCGATAATATAAACGGAGCGACCTACTATAAGTTTTCACCACAATCCGGATTTTTCGAAGGGAATGGTGCTACTGATGTGACGACCTGGATTCGTAAAAATGGAGGGAACTATATCATGAAAATGGGGGATCTGAATATTAATGCCGGAGGATTAACAGGGACACAAACCGGATATGAAATGATTCTGTTTAAAGATAATATTGCTGTAAACGCAACATGGACGGGGTCTTATACGCAAACAACAACCTATAGCGTATTACCAACCAGCATTGTGATGACAACAAATTATACCGGAAAAATTCTGGAAAAAGACGCTGCTGTAACGGTTAATGGAGTAGCGTATACCAACGTAATTAAAATGAATTTACGTCAGGTCGTATCTGTAATGGGAGCGAATACCATTAGCGATACTGAATATTGGTTTGCAAAAGACATCGGACCGATTCGCGTTGTAACGAACACTGAAGGAAATACTTTTGAGACGGCTATAACCAGTTATACCTTAAATTAAAACAAAATACAACAATACTAAGCCCGGTTGTTACCGGGTTTTTTTATGGCATAAAGATTGATTTATTAGAGTAGCGGTATAGGCGATATGCCAAAGAACCGTTAATTATCAAGGTAATAGCAATAAAGACTTTTATCTTGCAGTACTATTTAATGACAAAATGACTTAAAAAAAACTATGTCAAATCAAAAGATACTCACATTAGACAATTTGTCACTTCATGAAATCGATACCGATGCGGAATTAATCCCTTTAATGACGCCGGAAGACGAGGAAGAAATGAATAACGAAGTGCTTCCGGACGATCTGGCCATTTTGCCTTTGCGCAATACGGTGTTGTTTCCGGGTGTTGTAATCCCAATTACAGCCGGAAGAGATAAATCGATTAAACTGATCAACGATGCGAATGCCGCCGGTAAAATTATCGGGGTAGTGGCACAAAAAGATGAAAACGTTGAAGAGCCAACTGCGGCCGATATTAATACAATTGGTACCGTAGCCCGTATTTTACGGGTGTTGAAAATGCCGGATGGAAATACTACGGTAATCCTTCAGGGGAAAAAGCGCTTTGAGATCGATCAGATCACAACCGAAGAGCCGTATTTAAAGGCTACGGTTAAAGAAGTGCCGGAAAAAAGACCATCGGATAATGACGAAGAATTCAACGCTATTATCGATTCCATAAAGGAACTGGCAATCCAGATCATTAAAGAAAGTCCAAATATTCCTACGGAAGCAACTTTCGCGATTAAAAATATCGAAAGCAAATCCTTTCTGGTTAATTTCGTTTCCTCGAATATGAACCTGATGGTTCCTGAAAAACAGGGACTTCTGGCGATTAATGACCTGACAGATCGAGCGCTGGAAACCTTGCGTTATATGAACCTGGAATTGCAGAAGTTGGAGCTGAAAAACGATATTCAGTCCAAAGTGCGTTTTGATCTTGATCAGCAACAACGGGAATACTTCCTGCAACAGCAGATGAAAACCATTCAGGAAGAATTGGGGGGTGTTTCCTATGAAGAGGAAATCGAAGAAATGCGTCAGAAGGCCAAATCTAAAAAATGGGACGATAAAATAAAAGCCCATTTTGAAAAGGAACTGGCGAAAATGCAACGGATGAATCCGCAAGTGGCCGAATTTTCAATTCAACGGAACTACCTGGAATTGTTTTTAGAATTGCCTTGGAATAATTTTTCCAAAGATAAATTCGATTTAAAACAAGCACAGAAAATATTGGATCGCGACCATTTCGGACTGGATGATGTTAAAAAACGAATCATCGAACATTTGGCCGTATTAAAACTGCGTAACGATATGAAATCGCCGATTTTGTGTTTGTACGGACCTCCGGGTGTCGGAAAAACATCGATCGGAAAATCGGTAGCCGAAGCATTGGGAAGAGAATACGTTCGTATTTCCCTGGGTGGATTACGCGATGAAGCCGAAATCCGCGGACACCGTAAAACCTATATCGGAGCGATGCCGGGACGTATCATTCAGAGTCTTAAAAAAGCGGGAACATCCAATCCGGTATTTGTACTGGATGAAATCGATAAATTGTCAAGCAGTCATAACGGCGATCCGTCATCGGCCCTATTGGAAGTATTGGATCCGGAACAAAATTCCGATTTCTACGATAATTTCCTTGAAATGGGATATGACTTATCAAAAGTGATGTTTATTGCAACATCCAATAATATGTCGTCGATACAACCGGCTTTACGCGATCGTATGGAAGTGATCAATATGACAGGCTATACGATTGAAGAAAAAATAGAGATTGCCAAACAACATTTGGTTCCAAAACAATTAAAAGAACACGGACTAACGACTAAAGATCTTTCGATTGGAAAAAAACAAATCGAAAAGATTGTGGTGGGGTATACCCGTGAATCCGGAGTGCGAGGATTGGAAAAACAGATTGCAGCGATGGTGCGAAATGCAGCCAAATCGATTGCAATGGAAGAAGAGTACAATGTTAAGGTAACCGATGAAGATGTTATTAAAGTATTGGGTGCTCCGAAAATGGAACGCGACAAATACGAAAATAACGAAACGGCTGGCGTGGTAACCGGATTGGCGTGGACTAGTGTTGGTGGTGATATCCTGTTTATCGAATCGATTATTTCCAAAGGAAAAGGAAATATGACGATGACCGGTAATCTGGGAACGGTTATGAAAGAATCGGCAACCATTGCGCTGGAATATATCAAATCGAATGCCGAACAATTGGGTATTAATCCGGAAGTGATTGCGAATTATAACGTACATATTCACGTACCGGAAGGCGCAACGCCAAAAGACGGACCAAGTGCCGGTGTAGCGATGTTAACCTCACTGGTGTCCAGTTTTACCCAAAGAAGGGTCAAAAAGAGTCTGGCGATGACTGGTGAAATTACCTTACGCGGAAAAGTATTACCGGTTGGCGGTATCAAAGAAAAAATTCTGGCGGCTAAAAGAGCCAATATCAAAGAGATCATCCTGTGTCATGAAAATAAAAGGGATGTCGATGAAATCAAACCGGAATATCTGGAAGGATTAACCTTCCATTATGTAAAAGAAATGAGTGAAGTGTTGGAAATCGCGATAACAGATCAAAAGGCAAAACATGCCAAAAAGCTGATCGCCGAATAAAAACCGCAAACGAATTATAAAAAAGGCATAAGTCGCGCGAATCGGCTTATGCCTTTTGTCTTTTATTTTTTACTGTAAATAAAAAAATAATATCTTCGCATTTGCGTTATATAATTTCAGAAACGACCACCATAAACAATGGCAAAAAAAATACTGACTTCATTTTTTCTAATCCTGACAGCTCTATCCTATGGGCAGATTGGTGGAAAATATACCTATCAGTTTCTGAATTTAGTGACATCACCCCGTCAGGCAGCGCTGGGAGGGAAAACCGTTACGATTTATGACAACGATGTAAACCAGGCTATTTATAATCCCGCTACGATTAATGTGGAAATGGATAACCATCTTTCGGTTAACTATGGTAGTTACTACGGAGAAGTGACCTATGGTACGGCGGCCTATGCCTATACCTGGGATCGTCACGTGCAAACCTTTCATGCCGGCGTTAACTATGTAAATTATGGTACTTTTGAAGGATATGATGAAACCGGAAACCGGACTTCCGATTTTACCGGTAGCGAAATCGCTCTGTCCTTCGGGTATGCGTATAATATTCCGTGGACCGATATTCATATCGGAGCCAATGCCAAACTGATCTCATCCACTCTGGAAAGTTATAACTCTTTTGGAGCCGCGGTCGATCTGGGTGCTATTTATGTAGACGAAGATAATGATATTAACATCGGTCTGGCGGTGCGAAATGTAGGAACGCAGATTACCACCTATGCCGGTTTACAAGAAAAACTACCGTTGGAAATCATCGCCGGAATTTCGCAGCAAATGGAAAATGTGCCCATCCGTTGGCACCTGACACTTGAAAACCTGCAACAATGGAATATCGCTTTTTCCAATCCGAACCGGGCTGAAAGTAGCATCGACGGAGAAGTACAGGAAGAAAAAGTGTCCTTTATAAATAATGCCATGCGCCACGTAATCTTGGGCGCGGAATTATTTCCGGGGAAAAGCCTTAATTTCCGCCTGGGCTATAACTTCAGGAGAGGAGAAGAACTTTCGATAACCGATCAACGTACCTTTGCCGGAATTTCTGCCGGTTTCGGATTGCGTTTCAATACCGTAAAATTTGACTATTCCTATTCACGCTATACTTCGGCGGGGAATACCAGTCTTTTTGGACTTACAATTAACTTACAATAAAATACAAACGTTTTGAAAAAAATTACCATAGCAATAGATGGGTTCTCATCCACGGGGAAAAGCACGCTGGCCAAACAACTGGCGAAAGAACTGGGATATGTTTATGTGGATACGGGAGCAATGTACCGCGCGGTAACCTTATTTGCCATGCAACAGGGATTAATTTCCGATAGCCATTTCGATAAAGAACAACTCATTGCCGCTTTACCGCAAATTAGTCTGCAGTTTCAGTTTAATCCGCAATTGGGGTTTGCCGAAATGTACCTAAACGGTCAGAATGTGGAAACCGAAATCCGTACACTGGAAGTTTCACAACAGGTAAGCCGGATTGCCGAGGTATCGGAAGTACGTGCAAAACTGGTCGAGCAACAACAGAAAATGGGTGCCGATAAAGGTATTGTAATGGATGGGCGCGATATCGGAACGGTTGTATTTCCGGAAGCCGAATTAAAAATCTTTATGACCGCCAGTCCGGAAACCCGCGCACAACGTCGTTTTGATGAATTAACGGGTAAAGGGCAACAGGTTACGTATGAGGATGTATTGCAAAATGTAGTGGGACGTGACAAAATCGATACGAGTAGAGACGATTCCCCGTTGGTAAAAGCCAATGATGCGTATGAAGTAGATAATTCCAATTTAAGTCGGGAAGAACAATTTGCGTTAGTGTTAAAACTGGCGACCGAAAAAGGATCCTGATCAAATTAAAAATAAAATCCAGAATAGGATGCGGTTCGTTTTATAACGCATTTTATTTTGGATTTCCTGTTTTTATTAATAGATTTACCAGCTTTTTTAAAAATTAAAACGAATCTAATACACAAAATTACACCACATAATGACTATAAAAAATCGTCTTATCCTGATGAACTTCTTCCAATTCTTTGTTTGGGGGGCGTGGCTTATCACCATAGCAAATTATTGGTTTGGAACTAAAAACTGGGAGGGAACCCAATTTGGTCTGGTTTTCGGGACCATGGGAATTGCTTCTTTATTTATGCCAACACTAACCGGTATCATCGCCGACAGATGGGTGAATGCCGAAAGATTATACGGGATATTGCACATATTATACGCCGGAGTATTGTTTTCGTTACCACAGGTAGCCACACCGACAACTTTTATTTATGTGATGCTTTTGGCGATGTGTTTTTACATGCCAACCATTTCGTTATCCAATTCCATTTCCTATACGGCCTTAAAGCAAAATAGCAATGATGTGGTAAAAGATTTCCCGCCCATCCGTGTTTTCGGAACGATTGGATTTATCGTAGCGATGTGGATTACCAATCTTACCGGAAATAAAGCAACCGAATACCAGTTTTATATCGCCGGAATTGCAGCATTAATCCTGGGATTATACGCTTTTACATTACCAAAGTGTAAGCCGCAACGTTTGATTAGTGAGAATGCTTCTTTGGCAGAAACCTTAGGATTGGAAGCGTTTAAATTGTTTGCCAATTATAAAATGGCACTTTTCTTTGTTTTCTCCATGTTTTTGGGTGGCGCTTTACAGTTGACCAATGCGTATGGGGATGTATTTTTAGATGAATTCAAACATTTTCCAAAATATGCCAATTCGTTTGTAGTGGAATATTCTACTATAATCATGTCGATTTCGCAGATATCGGAAACCTTATTTATTTTGGCGATTCCGTTTTTCCTAAAACGATTCGGAATCAAACAGGTAATGTTGATCAGTATGTTGGCCTGGGTATTGCGTTTTGGATTATTTGCTTTTGGTGATCCGGTAACCGGTTTGTGGATGATTGTAATGTCGTGTATCGTTTACGGTATGGCATTTGACTTCTTTAATATTTCGGGATCGCTATTTGTAGAAACCAACACCAGTGCTAAAAACCGTTCGTCGGCTCAGGGATTGTTTATGATGATGACCAATGGATTTGGAGCGGTATTGGGTAGTTTTACTTCCGGATGGGCGATTGATAAATATTTTACCAAATCGTTTTCAAACACAACAGAACTGGCAACCTATTTACAAACGGAACCAACCAACGGATTAATGAATGAATTTGTAAAAGGACACGGCGTGGAAATTTCGGCTGACGGACTTTTCAGTAATCCGATCTTTATGAAAGATTGGCATCATATCTGGCTGACATTTGCAGCCTACGCTCTGATCATCGCCATTGCTTTCGCCTTGATGTTTAAACACAAACACGATCCGAAAGACGTGGAAAATATAGTACATTAATAAAGAACCGGTGAAAAGCCGGTTTTTTTGTATCCGTTTCCGAGAAAAAGATTTTAAATACGATGGTAAGCTGTTGTTTTGGAACGGAATAAAGTTTTGTAAATCAAAAAAATAGTATTACCTTTGCACACCTTTTGGCGAAGACGAGTTTCCTTTAGGTATCAACAATTTATGTAAAACACTTCTGTTGTTTTCGATCGCATTAAGAAACTCAGGAAAACACAGAATACAAATTTTTTATCAGACATGTCTGAACAAACAAAAACACAAGACGAGTTTTTAGCGAATTTTAACTGGCATAACTTCGAAGAAGGTATCGATGCTGTTGACGAAAAAAACTTACAAGAATTTGAAGATTTAGTAGCAAAAACTTTTATCTCTACTGACGCTGAGGAAGTAGTAGAAGGAGTAGTAGTAAGAATTACTGAAAGAGATGCTATCGTTGACATCAACGCTAAATCTGAGGGTGTAATTTCATTAAATGAATTCCGTTACAACCCGAACTTAAAAGTAGGTGACAAAGTAGAAGTATTGATTGACGTTCGTGAAGACAAATCAGGTCAGTTAGTATTATCTCACAAAAAAGCACGTACAATCAAAGCTTGGGACAGAGTTATCGCTGCTAACGAATCAGGTGAAATTGTTAACGGTTTCGTTAAATGTAGAACTAAAGGTGGTATGATCGTTGACGTATTCGGAATCGAGGCATTCTTACCAGGTTCTCAAATCGACGTGAAACCAATCCGTGACTACGATCAGTATGTGAACAAAACAATGGAATTCAAAGTTGTTAAAATTAACCACGAATTCAAAAACGTTGTTGTATCGCACAAAGCGCTTATCGAAGCAGATATCGAAGTACAGAAAAAAGAAATTATCGGTCAGTTAGAAAAAGGACAGGTGTTAGAAGGAGTTGTGAAAAACATCACTTCTTACGGTGTATTCATTGACTTAGGAGGTGTAGACGGATTAATCCACATCACTGACTTATCTTGGAGCCGTATCAACCACCCAAGTGAAGTATTGGAATTAGACCAGAAATTAAACGTTGTAATCCTTGATTTCGATGATGAGAAAACAAGAATTCAATTAGGTTTAAAACAATTAAACGCGCACCCATGGGATGCTTTAAATCCAAACTTACAAGTTGGAGATAAAGTTAAAGGTAAAGTAGTTGTAATCGCTGATTACGGTGCATTTATCGAAGTTGCAGAAGGTGTTGAAGGTTTAATCCACGTTTCTGAAATGTCTTGGTCTACACACTTACGTTCGGCTCAGGACTTCGTAAAAGTTGGAGATGAGGTAGAAGCTGTAATCCTTACATTAGACAGAGAAGACAGAAAAATGTCTTTAGGTATCAAACAATTATCGCAAGATCCTTGGACTGATATTACTTCTAAATACCCTGTAGGTTCTAAACACACAGGAATCGTTAGAAACTTCACTAACTTCGGTATTTTCGTAGAGTTAGAAGAAGGAATCGACGGATTAGTATATATCTCTGACCTTTCTTGGACTAAGAAAATCAAACACCCATCTGAATTTGTTAACGTAGGTGATAAATTAGATGTAGTAGTATTAGAATTGGATGTTGAAGGACGTAAATTATCTTTAGGTCACAAACAAACAACTGCTAATCCTTGGGATCAGTATGAGGATGCTTTCGCTGTTGGAACAATCCACAACGGAACAATCTCTGAAATCGTTGACAAAGGAGCTACTGTAGAATTCGGTGATGATATCGTTGCTTTCATTCCTACACGTCACTTAGAAAAAGAAGACGGAAAGAAATTGAAAAAAGGTGATGTAGCTGATTTCAAAGTAATTGAATTCAACAAGGAATTCAAAAGAGTAGTAGCCTCTCACACTGCTATCTTCCGTGAAGAAGAAGAGAAAAATGTGAAAACTGCTGAAGCGACTATGACATCAACTAATAATGCTGAAAAAACAACATTAGGAGATATCGATGCATTAGCTGAATTAAAAGCTAAAATGGAAAAAGGAGAGTAATCCCTTATCTAAATAATACTTTTAAAAGTCCCGAGTAATCGGGACTTTTTTTGTTTTACTGCATTTGAAAAAAAAGTAGTTTAAGTTTTTTTTACCTTTTTTAAAACCATAGTTATAAAAGTTCCGTAAATGAGAATATAAACAATTAAAAAAATCATTTATGAAAACTTCAAAAATTTTATCCGTAGCTTTTGTGGCTTGCGCATTATTCTTCGGAACAGCATCTTTTGCACAAAAAGAAAAAACCGTAACAGTAGGAGGGGCTCCGATGTATCCTTCTAAAAATATTATCGAAAATGCAGTAAACTCAAAAGATCATACCACTTTGGTAGCGGCTGTAAAAGCGGCCGGATTAGTGGAAACATTAGAATCAAAAGGCCCTTTTACGGTATTTGCTCCAACCAATGCGGCTTTTGCCAAATTACCGAAAGGAACCGTGGAAACACTTTTAAAACCTGAAAATAAAAAACAGCTGCAAACCATTCTGACCTATCACGTTGTGGCGGGAAAAATGAATGCAGTTGATATTGATAAAGCGATTAAAGCCGGAAAAGGAAAAACCACACTTAAAACCGTTAGCGGCGGAACCTTAACTGCCTGGATGAAAGGAAAAGATCTGTATATAACCGATGAAAACGGTAAAAGTGCGAAAGTAACTATTGCCGATGTAAATCAGTCGAATGGAGTTATCCATGTTGTAGATGCGGTTTTATTACCGAAATCATAATAATTTCTGTTGCAAATTAATGTTGCCCTGATTCGCTTTTATGTATAAAAGCATCCTCCAGAAATTGAAAGTCCCGAGTAAATCGGGACTTTCTTATTTTGGATTGGAAATAAAAATAGCTGAATTGGGATGGAAATGTCTTGTTTTGGTGGTGATTGTTTGGTAGGTAATGGACTTGACTTCAATAATTTATTTGTAAATTAGTGTATCTGTGCCCATAAAATAAGTTTTCGCCAAAAGAAGAGTATGAATTGTCAGAAAAATGAAGAACTTGATATTTTTGCAGTAAAAGCGTTTATACAGAATTCATGTCATGAATATGTTACAACACATCAGGTCGTGTGTTTTGCTATAATTAAGCGTATCTACCGACGGGTTTTGGCAGGATATCGATTTGGATCGATTAAAGTGAACAACGGAGCGTTAATAACCGATGGAAATCACCGTTATATTGCTTATAAATTAGCCGGTATTGGAATAGATACTATTAAATCCGGTTGTTCTTTTTCGGATATAAGGCGGTCATTTAAAGATATAAAAATCGATACAAAAGAAGATTGGGATTACAATTGTCCGTATAACAGAAAGTATTGTGATGATGATTTTCTTTCCGATTTTGAAAAAATAATATAGAATACTAAAATGAAAATTTTTCTGGACATCGACGGGGTAATGGTACATGCGAATCCGCAAAGAAAAGTGGATATGGCACAGGATGGTTTTTATCAATTCAATACAATAGCAGTTGCGATATTAAATGAGATTATCGGTAAAGTAAAAAAAGTAGAATTGATTTTATCGACGTCGCATCGCTTTCGTTTCCCCATTTTAGAATGGATAGAAATCTTTAAAAGAAGAAAGATATATGCCGATACGATTTCTATTTTAGATATTCCGCAGGAAGAAAGATTTTCAAGAAAAACCGAGATTGTGAATTGGATGGATAAATGTAAATATAGTCCGGAAGAAGTTCTTATTATTGACGATGACAAATCGTTAAACGGATTGCCTCAGAATTTAAAAGAAAGACTATTACTCACCAACCCTTATATCGGTTTAAATAGCGCCAGTTACAGTGATTTGGACAGAATTCTAAAATAAATACCGAGCTATAAATAAAAAGTCCCGAATAAATCGGGACTTTCATTTTATTGGTAGTTCTTATCGCAAAGTAGCACCCAATTCCTTTTCGAAATTGGCTTGCAATTTTTGCATAATCTTATCGATCTGAACATCGGTTAAGGTTTTGGAGTTATCCTGAATCGTAAAGCTCACGGCGTAGGATTTTTTACCTTCCGGTAAGTTATTCCCTTCGTATACGTCAAATAAATTAACGTCTTTTAAAAGCGATTTTTCAGTCTGCTTGGCAATTGTCAGGATTTGATCAAAAGCAACGGACTGATCTAATAATAATGCTAAATCACGACGTACTTCCGGATATTTCGGGATTTCCACAAATTTGATTTTAGTGGAAAGTAATTTTAAAATAGCACTCCAGTTAAAATCGGCAAATAAAACCTCCTGTTTAATGTCGAAATGCTTTAAAATCGATTTTTTAATGGTACCCAATTCTACGATAATATCTTTTCCAACCGATAGTGCGGTGCCTTCTGCAAAAATATCATTATCCAAAGGTTGTGTTGTGGTTTTCTCAATTCCTAAACGGGAAAGAATACCGGTTATATAGCCTTTAAATAAGAAGAAATCCGAAGGTTGTTGCGGAGTGATCCAACTTTCCATTAATCGGTTTCCGGTAACAAACAGGGTTAAGTGTTTGTTTTCTTCATAACCGGACGGTAACTTATGATAGCTTTTTCCGAATTCAAATAATTTAAGGTCACTTCGTTTTCTGTTGATGTTAAAAGAAATGGCTTCCAATCCGCTGAAAAGTAACGACTGACGCATTGCCGACAAGTCATTACTCAAAGGATTCAACATTAATACATTAAATTCTTCTTTTAATTTTTCAGACAATTTCACATATTCCGGAGACGTTAGTGAATTGGCCATCATTTCATTAAAACCTTGCGAAACCAATTGGTTGGCAATAATATTCTGAACTTTATAATCTTCCGTACGTGACGAATTCGAAATTGAAGCGTTTAATTTTGGTGTAAAATTGATGTTGTTGTAACCGTAAACCCGTAGGATTTCCTCAAT
Source organism: Flavobacterium sp. CAU 1735 (assembly GCF_039888695.1). Taxonomy (NCBI): domain Bacteria; kingdom Pseudomonadati; phylum Bacteroidota; class Flavobacteriia; order Flavobacteriales; family Flavobacteriaceae; genus Flavobacterium; species Flavobacterium sp. CAU 1735. Next base: position 17,404 of record NZ_JBDQQQ010000002.1, read on the forward strand.
TACATCAATCTCACGTTGTACATCCACACGGTAGGCAGGAATCGTCAATCCTAAACCGGCATCCGATACGCTGTTTACTTTAATGTCAAGTGAAACCAGGATTTTTTTGATAGTTTCCTTGGATAATTCCTGTCCGATGATTTTGGTTACGTTGTTAAAGTTTAACAACACTGAAAAATCTTCGATCTTTTTCGGATACAGGTCAATGACATCGGAAGTGATTTCACCACCGGCAACTTCCTGAATCAATAAAGCAGCACGTTTTAAGGCGTATTCCGTAATCGTAGGATCGATACCTCTTTCAAAACGGAACGATGCGTCAGTGCTTAACGTATGGCGTTTCGCTGTTTTACGTACCGATATCGGGTTAAAATAAGCGCTTTCCAGGAAAATAGCAGTTGTATTTTCACTTACACCAGAATTCTTACCGCCAAATACACCGGCAATACACATTGGTCCGTTATCATCACAAATCATTAAATCTTCTTCATGTAACGTACGCTCCACATCGTCAAGTGTAACGAATTTAGTACCGGCTGCAACCGTTTTTACGGTTACTTTACCGCCTTTGATCTTCGCAGCGTCAAAAGCATGTAACGGCTGACCCAATTCGTGTAATACATAATTGGTAACGTCAACGATATTGTTTTTCGGAGTTAATCCGATTGCTTTTAAACGGTTTTGTAACCATGATGGCGACGGTTTTACCGTGATACCGGAAATGGTAACCCCGCAATAACGCGGTGCCAGTTTATTGTCTTCGACTTTAATGTCGATTTTTAAGGTACGTTTTTCAACTTTAAATTTACTTACAGAAGGTGTGATCAATTCCGTATGAGTGATGTTTTTCTGGATCAACCCGGCTCTAAGGTCACGGGCAACACCCAAATGACTCATGGCATCGGCACGGTTTGGTGTTAATCCGATTTCGAAAACTTCATCTGTTTCAATATTAAAAACTTTAGAAGCCGGTGTACCCGGTTTTAACTCCTCAGCAAGGATCATGATTCCGTCGTGGCCTTCGCCTAAACCTAATTCATCCTCGGCACAAATCATACCGTGACTTTCCTCACCGCGAATTTTTCCTTTTTTAATTTCGAAAGCGACATCTTCTTTGTCGTATAATTTGGTTCCGATGGTGGCTACGGCAACTTTTTGTCCGGCAGCAACATTCGGCGCACCACATACAATCTGTACCGGAGTACCTTCACCCAGATCAACGGTAGTTACCCGTAATCGGTCGGCATTTGGATGCGGAATGCAAGTCAGTACATGACCTACAACAACACCTTCAAGTCCTCCTTTTAAACTTTCATACTTATCCACGCCTTCCACTTCCAGACCTAGGTCTGTTAGTAAAGCAGCAGTGTCTTCAGAATTCCAATCTAATTTTATGAATTGTTTTAACCAATTGTATGATATACGCATTGCAGTAAAATTTAAGGATGCAAATATAAGTATTGTCGGGCGTAGAATAAAGAAAAGTTGCGCTTTTTTAAACCGGATTACATCTTTTTTAGATTGAGGATTGTTTGTGAAATAGCAGGATTTACAAGGGAATGTTTAAAAAATTAAAACAAAAAAAATACAACTGAAAAAAATATGCTATTGATTGAAAGAATAATGCTATTTTACTGCTTGCAGAGCCCGTAAATTTGAATAAATACAAAAAACAATTTTATGAGCAATGTAATTCAAAGACCACAATTTAAAGAAAAATATGATAATTTCATCGGAGGTAAATTTGTTCCTCCGGTAAAAGGTGAATACTTCGACAATGTATCCCCGATTGACGGAAAAGTATTTGCTAAAGCGGCCCGATCGACCAAAGAAGATATCGATCTGGCACTTGATGCAGCCCACGAAGCTTTTAAAACCTGGGGAAAAGCATCGCCAGCCTATAGAAGTCTGGTGTTAAATAAAATCGCCGATGTTATGGAAGCCAATCTGGAATATCTGGCTACCGTAGAAACAATTGATAATGGTAAAGCGGTTCGCGAAACCCTGGCGGCCGATTTGCCTCTTTGTATTGATCACTTTCGCTATTTTGCCGGTGTAATCCGCGCAGAAGAAGGAACGATATCCGAACACGATGAAAATACCGTAAGTATTTGCCTGCACGAACCAATAGGGGTTGTCGGACAAATTATTCCGTGGAATTTCCCATTGTTAATGGCTACCTGGAAAATCGCGCCGGCTATTGCGGCAGGTAACTGTACCGTTGTAAAAGCAGCGGAGCAAACTCCGGTTTCGATTTTGGTATTAATGGATCTGATTAAAGATGTCGTACCACCGGGAGTGATCAATATTGTAAACGGATTCGGAATTGAAGCCGGAAAGCCATTGGCTACTTCGCCTCGTATTGCGAAAGTATCTTTTACCGGAGAAACGACGACAGGTCGATTGATCATGCAATATGCGGCAGAAAACATCATCCCGTCGACGATGGAGTTAGGAGGGAAATCACCGAATATTTTCTTTAAATCCGTAGCCGATGCTGATGATGCCTTTTTCGATAAAGCGGTTGAAGGCGCGGTGATGTTTGCGTTAAATCAGGGTGAAATTTGTACGTGTCCGTCGCGTATGCTGGTACACGAAGATATCTACGATCGTTTTATGGCGAAAGTAATTGAAAGAGTAAAAGCGATTAAAATTGGTCATCCATTGGATAAAACTGTGATGATGGGAGCACAAGCCTCAAATGATCAATATGAAAAAATCCAGTCGTACCTGAAAATCGGAAAAGAAGAAGGTGCGGAAGTACTGGTTGGTGGTAATAGTAATCAGTTGGAAGGAGAGCTTTCCGGAGGGTATTATATCGAACCAACCGTTTTTAAAGGAACCAATAAAATGCGAATCTTCCAGGAAGAGATCTTTGGTCCGGTAGTTTGTGTAACGACATTTAAAACTACAGAAGAGGCTATTGCTATTGCCAACGATACGTTATACGGATTAGGTGCCGGTGTCTGGACACGTGATGCGCACGAGCTGTATCAGGTTCCGAGAGCGATTCAGGCCGGAAGAGTTTGGGTGAATAATTATCATGCGTATCCGGCTCATGCACCGTTTGGAGGCTATAAAAAATCCGGATTCGGAAGAGAAAACCACAAAATGATGCTGGAGCATTACCGTCAAACTAAAAATATGCTGATTTCATATGACAAAAATAAACTAGGATTCTTTTAATTTTTTTTCAAAAACAAATACCCCCATTAGGTTTCCCCAATGCCCGGCAGGAGTTATCTTGTCGGGTTTTTAAAAATAATAAAATGGTAGCACGAATTGATATAACAGAAGCGGCAATAGCTTTAATAGAAGAATTAAAATCCCGTAACGGTGATCTGATGTTTCATCAGAGTGGTGGCTGTTGCGACGGATCACAACCGATGTGTTTTCCGGAAGGAGAATTTAAACTGGGCTATAGCGATGTTTGTCTTGGTGAAGTAGCTGGATGTCCGTTTTGGATGAGTAAAGACCAGTTTGAATACTGGCAACATACACATTTAACGTTGGATGTGGTTGTAGGACGCGGTGCGAGTTTTTCACTGGAAATCCCGTATGGCAAACGGTTTATTATTCATTCCCGTTTATTTACGGATGAAGAGCGCGCCAATCTGGAACCGTTGCGTTATAAAGAGGATGAATAGTTAGCTGATATAAAGAAGTTGGTATTGTTTTGGAGTGATCCCTTCGTATTTTTTAAACAGTCGGATAAAATAATTGCAATCTTCAAATCCGGATTGGAAACAAACTTCGTTGATTTGCAACGACGGGTTTTTTAATAATTGTTTGGCCTGTTTAATCTTTTCGGTCAGGATAAACTCGATCGGACTCATGCCTAGTTCGCGTTTAAAAAAGCGATAAAAAGAAGTCGTACTCATACAGGCTTTATCGCTTAAATCTTTTAAGTTGATATTACCCTGAAGGTTTTTTCGGATGTATTCCACTACAGGAACAATAGGACTGTTGTTGTTTAGAAAAGTGTTGGTGTCGATCGCTTTTGCTGTTTGTGTCTGAATAATACGAATGAGTAGTTCCTGTAACGTCAGATCGGCCAGGGCATCTTTGGTTATCGAAGTACTCATACATTCCTTAATCAGTTTGCTAATAGTCGTGGCCAGTTCGATATTATTATAAAAGAAATAATTTTCGTGATCCAGTTTCCAGAAATCACCGTCTTTGGGATACCGTTCGTTTAGGAACTGCAACGTCTCGTTAATTTTTGCCTGATCAATAGCCAATGCCAGACATTGTGTCGGGTTGTTTGGAGACGCTTCGGGGAAATCAATTTTCATTTCCACATTGGAAGGAACCACTACGGTTTCGCCCGGTAAGTATACAAATCCGGGTTCGTCAAACAGATGCATTACTTTTTTACCACGCAGCATACTGGTAACCACCAAGTCGTTAAACTTTAACGGAACCATCTCGGTGGTTTTATAGGTTTCGAAAATATTTAACTCGCAGTTGTTTAAGGAGTAAATGGTTCTGTTCTCAACTAAAGTCTTAAGTGACTTTTCCTGAGTCAAACGCGGTGTTGGTAATAAGGATCTGGACAAACTCATCGGGATTCTTTTCAAAATAAACATTCCGTTTGCCTGAAAAAACAAGCTAATAAATTTACTGAAAATATCCCGATACGAAAAAATAGTTGTCGAAATTAACGTTCTTTTATAGAATTTCCTCCACGTGGATTTTAATATTGCTGGCGATTTTGGCCGTAGGTAAATCGTTGGCATCATCCCCAAACGGATCTTCAATTTCTTCGGCAATCAATTCCAGACTGGCCAATACGTAAAAAATAAAAACCACCACGGGAACGACATAATAACCAAGGCTAAATACATAGCCAAACGGAAGTGTCATCACGTAGAAAAAGATAAACTTTTTGATAAAAGCACTGTACGAATAGGGAATAGGCGTGTTTTTGATCCGTTCGCAGGCACCGCAGATTTCGGTAAACGATTGGATTTCGCTGTTTAGGATGATTAACTGGTCACCGGTGATCTTTTTGGAATCGTACAACTCGTTGATTTTATTAAAAAGCATACGGGCTACCTGATTCGGTTTGTGTTTGTTGTGATCCAGGCTGAGGTCGAAATCATCGGCCAGTTGTTTACCGGTATCGGCATTCTTTAAATGGCGGTTTAAAATAGAGGCATAACCCGGTATCATTGTACGAAAGTAGTTGCGGTCGCGTTCGTCTTTTAACATCGCAGCCAACTTTATAGATAAATTCCGACTATTGTTGACCAATCCGCCCCATAATTTTCGTCCTTCCCACCAACGATCGTAGGCAGTATTGGTACGATAGGCCAGTAATAAGGAAATTACAAAGCCCAACATATTATGCATTATGGTGACGTTCTTGACATGACTGCTCTCTGTGAGTTTCCAGTATTCCATTTCGAGGTAACCGACACCCGCGGAGTAAAGTCCAATGGTGATCATCATAGGGATTAACTGGCGAAAGGTGTCCGCTTTATGAAAACGGAAAATAAATGTAATCCAGTCTTTAGGATTGTAGGCTACCATATGTTTATTTATTTGTAATACACTATTTTAATTTGCTTTATATAAAGTTTTAAATAAGCCTAACTGATGTGATTCCAAATGTTTCTTTTTTTGGATAATTCAATAAAAACCTGCTTTAAAACCTGATGCTCCGGTTTGTTCATCGACGGATCATCTTTTAAAAGTCGGATGGCTTCATGACGGGCCAATTGTAAAATATCCCGGTCTTTTACCAGATCGGCAATCTGTAAATTGAGTACGCCACTTTGTTGGGTTCCCATAATATCGCCCGGTCCGCGAAGCTTTAAGTCGACTTCTGAAATTTCAAAACCGTCGTTGGTACGACACATGGTTTCGATTCGTATTTTTGAATCATTACTCAGTTTATGACTGGTCATCAGAATGCAATAACTCTGTTCGGCACCTCGTCCCACACGACCGCGGAGCTGGTGTAATTGGGACAGACCAAAACGTTCGGCACTTTCAATGATCATTACACTGGCATTCGGAACGTTTACACCCACTTCGATAACCGTTGTGGCGACCATAATGTTGGTTTTTCCGGAAGCAAAGCGTTCCATTTCGGCATCTTTTTCGGCTGGTTTCATTTGGCCGTGTACGATGCTCACGCTGTATTGCGGTAGCGGAAAGTCCCGTGAAATCCCTTCATAACCGTCCATCAGGTCTTTGTAATCCATTTTTTCACTTTCCTGAATCAAAGGATATACGATATAAATCTGCCGGCCTTTGGCGATTTCATCTTTAAGAAATTTCCAAACCTTTAGTCGGTTACTATCGTAACGGTGTACGGTTTGTATGGGTTTCCGTCCCGGAGGAAGTTCGTCGATAACCGAAATGTCCAGATCGCCATAAAGACTCATAGCCAGCGTTCGCGGGATAGGCGTAGCGGTCATCACCAATACATGCGGCGGAATGGCATTTTTTTTCCATAATTTAGAACGTTGCTCGACACCAAAACGATGTTGCTCGTCAATAATAGCGAGTCCGAGATTGTGGAATTTTACTTTGTCTTCCAACAACGCATGGGTTCCGATTATGATATGCAGACTCCCGTTTTCCAGTTCTTCATGAATGATCTTCCGATCGGCTGTTTTGGTGGAACCGGTTAGAATTTTAATATTCAGATTGAGGTCTTTAGCCAGTTCGCGGATTCCTAAAAAATGCTGATTGGCTAAGATTTCCGTAGGCGCCATTAAACAGGCCTGAAAACCGTTATCCAAAGCCAAAAGCATCGTCATTAGTGCGACGATCGTTTTACCGGATCCTACATCACCTTGTAAAAGACGGTTCATTTGGGCATTGCTTCCCAAGTCGTTACGGATTTCTTTTAAAACCTTTTTCTGCGCGTTCGTTAGTTCAAACGGGAGGTAATGGTTGTAAAAAGTTGTAAAATATGCGCCAACACTATCAAAAGGATGGCCTTTAATTTTGTGTTTACGGATGAGGTTTTTGGTGATGAGTTGTAATTGAATAAAAAACAACTCTTCAAATTTCAATCGGAATTGTGCTTTTGCCAACAGCTCCTGACTTTTCGGAAAATGAATATTGAACAAAGCGACATTTTTCGGAATCAGTTTTAATTCGTCGATCAGATTCGCCGGCAACGGTTCTTTAAATAAGGCCTGGGTTTCGATAAACAATTGCTGCATCAGCCGGTTTACCGTTTTATTGGTAATCCCTTTTTGCGTTAGTTTTTCGGTTGACGGATAAACGGATTGCATGGCCGAGCGCAAACTCTTTTCGTGATCGGCGAGTAATTCCATTTCCGGATGCGCCATATTAAACAGACCGTTAAAAGAGGTTACTTTTCCAAAAATAACATAAACGTTATTTAGCTTCAGACTTTCACGGATCCATTTCTGACCCTGAAACCAAACCAGTTCCATTTCGCCGGTATCGTCTACAAAAGTAGCCACAAGCCGTTTTCCGCGTTTTTGTTCTACGGTTTTAATATGGATCACACGACCTATAATTTGTACTTCCGAATTACTGTTTTGCAATTCATTGATTTTATAATAGCGCGTACGGTCGATATAACGGTTCGGGAAGAGGTTAAGCAGATCGGCATAACGGTGAATGTTTAACTCTTTACGTAATAACTCCCCACGTTGCGGACCAACGCCTTTGAGGTATTCTATAGGAGTTTCGAGAAGGTTGTTCATTCAGGAATCACGATTAGTAAAAAATCACTTTACGAAGATAGATTTTAATTGGGAAATTAAAAAACACCCCGGATGAAAATACAGGATCAGAATCGATTTTTTATCGCGTATAACAGGGAGAAAGTCGTCTGAAAAATGGCAATTGCGGAAAAACAGGTAAAAACACGTATAAAAAATATAGTATGACTTTATAGTTTTATCCCATAAAATGCTGTAGCAAGATCATACTGTCAGCTAATAGGTTAAGTATTTTTTGACGACTAAACTGTAACCAAAAAAGATAGTAGAAATGAAGATTCCCCAAATTGCCGTAGTACTAATTGCATTCCTTTTAATTAGCTTCTGTCGGGAAACACCTGCGACAGCAACAGTTGTAGTAAAGGAAAAACAAAGCCGACAATTGGTTAAAGATTCGAATCCGACAGCGATTCAGAACCTGATTAAAGATACTTCTACCGAAGCATCTTTACTGGCGCTGAATGTATTGCATAGCAAACGTTCCGGAAATAACGGATCAACACCAGATAATTCTCTTGATCATTTTCCGGATGTACAGGATGCAGATGATGATTTTCAGCATTTACCGCCTGTTGATACCTATTGGTTGCAAAATCTTAAGATTAGTTTAAGACAGTAATAATCAAAATGTGACTCAGGATGGCTAAGCGAATATATCAATTCGTAACGGATTGGGACAGCGTTCCGGGGAAAAAGAAAAACACAGGTAGCGTAGTGGAACTACTTGGTTTTCTGGCATTATTTTATCCTAAAACCGGAATGTGCTGGACCGTATATATGAGTATGCTGGGAAGCTTCGGAATGGCAAAATTATCGCCAATGGTGTGGTTTTTCCCGGCACTCCTACTTTTTTTAATGCTCCATTTGTGGGCGTTGTTAAAAAACGTACGACAAAAAAAAATATACTTTCCCTTTTTACTCAGCCTGATTGGAACCTTATTTATATTGACAGGAAGGATGTTTTTACCTGTAGCGCAATGGCCTGTTATTGCAGGAATACTATTGTTGGTTTTAGGATCATTGGCGAACTGTCTTGTCGATTCCAAAAGGATCGATACCGTAACGGTTCCGGTTGAGTAACTAAAAATAAGAACCCTAAATAAAATAATAACTCAAAAGCAAAAAAGTATGGATGGAATATATATAGTGTCGGCATTTGCGACGATTAACGGAAAAAAATATTACCTGGGAACAGAAACCGTTAGCAATAGGAGTTATGGTCATTCGGTGTCATCGGATGTCGTTTTAAAAGAAATCAAAGCCGATTACGGTTTACATGGTTTTACAGAAGAATCATTGGCAAAAGCCCGATTTGATTTTATTGTTCACGGAAAACAGGAACACCTGCCGGTATTGGAAAAACCGGTAATTGTATCTAAAAAATTTAGCAGAATAGGAATATCATAACTTTTTATAAATGTCATAGTGTAGGCATAGTTTAGAGTTCCATAAATAAATTGTGTTTATAGACAGGAGAGGGTAGGTTTGGTTAAGCCTGCCTTCTTTGTTTTTATACATTTCGGATTGGATCAAGACTTGTTGTTTTCCATGTTTTGAAGAATGGTAGCAGTGAGCACCGGATTCATACGATTCAATTCTTCGGAGATACGTTGTTTTTCGGCTTCACTCATTTCGGGCAATGGTTTTCGGAATTGCTCCGGATCTGCTTCTTTATAGAAAAGTTCGTTGGTCCACTCGTTTTGTAATCCGTCGATAACCAGATGGATACGATCCTGAGTGCCGTTATTTACAACCGAATGGGTAAAATTAGCATTGATATACCAACATTCGCCTTCATTCATGATCAAACGTTTATCGTCCAATAAAAACACTACATCCGGATTGGTAATAATGGGAATATGCAAGCGGAAACAACCGTCTTCATAGCCCAGACAATAATCGCGATGCGGTTTGATTTCGGTTCCGGCGGTGAGATTAAGCAAACGAACGGCTGTTTTTTCAAACGGAAAGTCGTCAAGTAGGATTTTAAAATAGGAACATTGTTGTAAAATAGCCGTGTCTTTTAATCCGTTTTGGTTTAAGGCGAAAATGGAATCGTGTTTGCCGTCTTCCGACATCAGGGCGATCGAAGTCCATTTGCCGTTATAATCCTTACGGTTGTAATGATCGGTCCATTCCAGAGAAAGTACTTTTTGAACATCGGCTTGTAAACGGTCGATATCAAATGCAATTGGGAATTTTATAGCGCGAACGAGTTCCATAACTTAAGGTCTTAACCAGTGTAACATAAAAGGGAAAGGTTTTTTGCCTTCTTGCTCGGCACGCGTTTCACTCAGACATAAACCCGCCCATTCCAAAAAAGGTAATCCGATATAATTTCCTTTTTCGAAATTTGAAATCAGCATTTCCGAACCGTTTTTATAGCCGTTATTGTGAAAAACAAAATCAAGCGGTAAATTCAGGTGAACCGCCGCGGCATACGACCATAAAATTGCACCGATTTCTTCACCGCCTGAAGGCCAGTCGGCACTTTGAGCATCGGTTCCGGCAAGTTTGCGTTCGTCCGGTGTGGTTACAGCAAGATGACCGGCTTCATGCAGCAAATCGCCGGGATATAATAGTTGATCAAAATCTACGTAAATACAGTTAGGTCCCAGAGCTAAACCGGGTAAAAAAGTGTCCGTTAGTGTTTTTTCAAAAACCGGTATTCCGATTTCCCGTAGAAAGTCGAGTACTTTGGTAAGTGCTGTTGTTATTTGAAGCGTAGAGGTGTTCTGCATATCCCAAAAATACAAAATACGGTCCGAATCTTTTAGGTGATTTTACCTGATTTGACAGCTGTCGGAATAAGGTCGCAATACCAGAATCCATACTCGGTTTCGCGTGGTGTGGTATAACAATCGTCATCGTTTTTCGGAGCTTCGTATTTACGAAGCACAATGTCACCTTTTGTAAAAGCAATCGGGTTTTTAAAAAGCGGCCCGTCAAAGGTAAACGTATGAAATTCGCCATTTTCACCACACGGATCTACATTTTCAGGGAGCTCCCGGATAAAATCGGCGTCGATAATACGGCCGGCAAAACTTTTGTCCAGCAATCGGGCATCGACGCAGGTAACGATGGTTTTAAATCCCAAATCAATAAACTCGTGAATTAAAGTTTTGGTGTCGCGCTTCCATAACGGGAAAATGGCTTTTAGGTCCATTTCGGCCAGTTTCTTTTCCCGGTATCCCCGTAGGTCTTCGAGGAAAATATCACCAAAAGCAGCATGCGTAATGCCTTTAGCCTGTAAGTCGGTTAGGGTTTCCTGCATTAGGTTTTCATAGATTTCCATTGAAGGCATTTCGGGAATTTCCATCTTGACCAATGGTAAACCGATGCTTTCGGCTTGTTGTTCGAGTAGACTGCTTCGTACGCCGTGCATCGAAATACGATCGTATTGTTGGCTAACGCTTGTTAATAAACACGCGATTTCAAATTGATCCTTCTGTATTAATTCATATAACGCCAGAGCAGAGTCTTTTCCGCTACTCCAGTTAAAAACCGTTTTTGCCTTCAAAATAGAAAATTTAAGGTGTAAACTTACAAAAAAGCCGCTTTAATGTTGTGCTAAACTTTGTAACTTTGAGCTTTCCATTATATCCTAAATATGAAGCGACTCACATTTCTCTGCTGTTTTATATATACCTTTTCAAACGCGCAACAAAGCGAAAAAGTTGATTTTATCACACTTGATGCAGCGGTTTCATTTACCACCGAGACCCGTAAAATCGCAGGTGATGTAACGTATACCTTTCAGGTGAACAGTGCTACGGATACGATTAATATCGATGCGCAACGGATGGATATTTCCGGTGTGACGATCAACAACAAACCGGTAAAGTTTAAAAATACCGGTAAAAAATTACAATTGTTCCAAGGGTATAAAAAAGGGTCTAATACTCTGAAACTACATTATGAAGCCCAACCGCGGCAAACGCTTTATTTTATTGGAAAAGACGAAGATTTTCAGATATGGACACAAGGACAGGGGAAATATACCAGTCATTGGTTACCCAGTTTTGACGATGTGAATGAAAAGGTGATTTTTTCGTTTTCCATAACCTTTGATAATGCATTTGAAGTCCTTTCCAACGGTGTTTTAAAACACAAAGTCACGAAAGACAATCAGACCACCTGGCAGTATGCTATGGAAAAACCGATGAGTTCCTACTTGACGATGCTGGCTATTGGAAAATTTGATAAAAAGACCGTAACGACCGCATCGGGTACACCTTTGGAATTATACCTTCGCAAAGCGGATGCGGCAAAATTTGAATCGACGTATCGTTATTCGAAAGAGATTTTTGATTTTTTCGAACGGGAAATCGGAGTAGCCTATCCCTGGAAGGTCTACCGACAAGTTCCGGTATTCGACTTTTTATATCTCGGAATGGAAAATACTACGGCGACCATCTTTTCACAGGATTTTGTGGTCGATGCCATCGGCTATAACGATCGGACGTATACCAACGTAAATGCTCACGAACTGGCGCACCAATGGTTTGGCGATCTGGTTACGGCGCAATCCGGAAAACACCATTGGTTACAGGAAGGATTTGCAACGTATTATGCCTTGCTGGCCGAAAAGCAACTTTTTGGAGACGATCATTTTAACTGGGAACTGTACGAATCGGCCGAAAACCTCATTCGGGCTTCCAAAACCGATACCAAACCGATACTCCATGAAAAAGCAAGCTCACTGACTTTCTATCAAAAAGGAGCCTGGGCTTTACATTACCTACGTACACAAATAGGGGAAGATAAATTTCGTCTGGCGGTACAAAACTACCTGCGAAAATATGCGTTTAAAAATGTCGACACCGATGCATTTCTGGCTGAGGTTCGAAATGTTGTCGACTATGATACAGCGGCTTTTAAAACCTTATGGCTCGAAAATCCGGCATTTCCTACCGAAGAAGCTTTGGCTATCGTAAAACAAAATCCGTTTGTTAAAACCTATCTCGGTGTTGTCGAATTACAGGACAAATTATTAGTCGACAAACAAAAGCAGTTCGAAACACTTTTAAAATCGGATGTTTTCTATCCTGTTAAGGAAGAAATTATCTACCAATTGGAAAATACACCGTTCGAACAGAATAAACCTTTACTGGAATTAGCGATGCAATCGACCGATTTAAAAGTCAGACAGGCGATAAGTAAGTCGTTGCGCAGTATTCCGGAGTCGTTTAAACCGCAATACGAAACTTTATTGGAAGATCGGTCGTATATCACGCAGGAAATCGCGTTAAAAGCACTTTGGGCCCAATTTCCAAACCAGCGCTTTCCGTTATTGGATCAAACAAAAGACTGGCAGGGATTTAACGATAAAAACCTGCGAATCAGTTGGCTGACATTGGCTTTGGCGACACCGGATTATCAGAATGCCGAAAAATTAAAATACTATGAAGAACTGCTACATTATGCTTCGCCTCAGTATGAAAGTAATGTAAGGTTAAATGCTTTGGTGAATCTGTTGTATCTGAACAAAAGTGATATGAATACCCTGCGTTATCTGGTAAACGGAACCTTACACCACAAATGGCAGTTTGTTAAGTTCTCAAAGGATTCGATTCGTGCCTTATTGAAAAACGAAAAACATCGGGAGTATTTTCAGGAACTTTTGCCGACTTTACCGGAAAACGAAAAAACACAATTGGGGATATTGCTGAAAGAGTAGTTTTTTAGTGTTTGTATTTTATATTATTCTTTTTGTTTGTCTTTGTATTGATGAATATGTTTCTATTTTATTAAATTATTGTAAAAATAATAACATTTAATACGCAACTAAAAGGTTTGTGTTGTATCTAAAGAATACGAACAACACAAAACCAAAACATATGAATAAAATCAAACTTTTTTTAGTGCTTATCACGTCTCTGCTGTTTTTGGCTGGATGTGAATCCGAAAGTACCGTAGAAGGAGGAGGAAGCAATACCGGTGGCGGTACTATGTCATCCAGTTTCGGAAATCAGGTTTCAAGAGATTTTATCGGACAGGTGGTGGATACGAACGGAAATCCCGTTTCGAATGCGACTATCAAAATAGGAACTACAACAGGACAAACCGATTCCAATGGTGTTTTTATTATTAAAAATGCGACGGTTTACGAGCGATTTGCCTATATCACAGCTAAAAAAGCCGGTTATATCGACGGTTCCCGTACGATGGTACCGACATCCGGCGATAATAACGTTCGGATTATGTTGTTGCCATTACAGCCAACTCAGGTAATCAATTCGGGTGTAAGTAGCGAAGTCACGTTATTATCCGGAACCAAAGTTGTTTTCGATGGCGCTTTTCAGGACGAAAACGGCGCGGCCTATAGCGGTAGTGTTGCGGTGGCAATGTATCATTTATTGCCATCCGACAGTAAGTTAAGTAGTCTAATGCCGGGTGCTTTATTCGCTCAGGATGAAAACGGAAATGCCAAAGCACTGGAAACTTTAGGAATGCTTAATGTTGAATTACGCGGATCAGGCGGACAAAAACTACAGATTGCTTCCGGACATACGGCTCAGGTGGTGATGAAAATTGATAACAGTCAGTTAGGAAGTGCGCCAAGTGAAATCCCGTTATGGCATTTTGACAACGATAAAGGGTATTGGATTCGGGAAGGTAGTGCAACCCGTCAGGGAGATACTTATGTAGGTAATGTATCTCATTTTTCATGGTGGAATTGCGATGCGCAGTTTCCGGTTGTATCGATGTGTGTAAATCTGGAAGATGCCAATGGTAATGCCTTAGCGAACATTCAGGTGGGAATCATCCGAAGCGGAAATACCTATCCGGTTATGGGAACGACCAATGCCGATGGTCAGGTTTGCGGATTGGTACCTTCCAACGAAAATCTGACATTGGTTGTTTTGGATAATTGTGGCAATACGATTTATAGCAATGCCATAGGTCCGCTAACAGCAAATACAACTTTACCGACGATTACGGTAACCAATCCTTCGGTTACGCCAACAACGGTACAGGGAAATCTGGTAACCTGCAGTAATGCTCCGGTAACCAATGGTTATGTAATTTTACATACCGGATATACAACACAGGTAACAACTGTTACCAATGGAAGTTTTAGCTTTAATACACTGGTTTGTGGTGGTCCGAATGCGACGTTTACTTTAGAAGGAGCCGATTATGATAATTTACAGGTAACGGGTGATGTGAACTATACGTTTGCCACGCCGACAACGAATATTGGTAATCTGGTGGCTTGTAATTCTATCACGGAATTTATAACCTATCAGATCGACAGCAACCCGACAACCTACCATCTTACAAGCTTTAACGCCGGGTATACGCCAAACGGACTCAGCATTAGCGCACAAAGTGCTACCGGAGCCGGGATTTACTTCTGGGGTAACACCAATGTTCCGGGAACCTATACGACTTCCAGCTTTACAATTGAAGGAGGAGCTGTTGGCTATATTTCGTCGCAATTGCCCAATACAATGGTATTTAATCTGAATGCTTTTGGAGCAGTAGGGCAGTATATTGACATGACTTTTAGCGGAACCTATCAGGATAATAATAATCCAAGTGTCACACATACGATTACAGGAGTCATCCATGTAATTCGCGATAATTAATTGTTTTGTTTGTTATTTAAATTAAAAAGACTTTTCATTGATTTGAAAAGTCTTTTTTATGTTTTGATTAAAAGAATCTTTAAAATAAGTCGCTTACTTCATTTTTCAGATAAGAAAGTGCTACCGAACTAGGCGATTGTTTTTCCATCATATCGCTTAAAATGATTTCACGTAGTTTATTCGCATTTTCGGCACCCATGGATGCCTTTCTGATTATCTGAATTGTCGTGTTTTTAGCCGTAAGGATAATATTCCAGCTTTCTTCCGAAATATAAATCTGTTGTGTCAGGTTATGTTCGAATTCCTGTTCGATATGCTGGATCAGTAAATTTTCATAATCGTTTTTATCCGAGGAATGCGGGGCGATACGAACCAGTAATTTGGCAGGACTAATACGCTCCAGAAACAACGTCATACGCTCAAAAGCCTGTAAACGTATCGGAAGCGCACTTTTTTGTGCTTCTTTATGCAACAGGAAACGACGGCGTCCTTCTTCATTTTTTGTATGTAGGTTAAAAAAGTAATAAGCCACTCCGCCGGTAATGATAGCCGGAACGGTATAGGCCAGTAATTCTACTATTTTGGTAGTATCCATGATCGAATCGGGATAATTGATTAATGAATTTAAAATCGGTTCAAAGTGCTACAAATAAACGAATAAAGAAATAAACTAACAAAATAAAAAACTCTGCTGATTTTAATTGTAATAAAGCATAATGAGTAGTATTTTTGAGGTTTGATATCATGACCATGCAAAATTATATTGACCAGTTAAATGAAGCCCAGCGGGCGCCTGTATTACAAAAAGACGGGCCAATGATAGTGATTGCCGGAGCCGGTTCCGGAAAAACAAGGGTACTGACCATTCGTATTGCTTATCTGATGCATCAGGGCGTGGATGCGTTTAATATCTTGTCGTTAACCTTTACCAACAAAGCTGCCAGGGAGATGAAAACCCGTATTGCGAGTATTGTAGGTAACAGCGAAGCCAAAAACCTGTGGATGGGAACCTTTCACTCGGTTTTTGCTAAAATATTGCGAAATGAAGCCGATAAACTGGGTTATCCGTCGAATTTTACGATTTATGATTCCCAGGATAGCGTACGATTAATCGGGCAGATTATCAAAGAAATGCAATTGGATAAGGATGTGTACAAACCCAAACAGGTTTTGGGGCGTATTTCCTCCTATAAAAATAGCCTGATTACGGTAAAAGCCTATTTCAATAACCCGGAATTACAGGAGGCGGATGCGATGAGTAAAAAGCCGCGTTTGGGCGAAATTTATCAGAATTACGTAGAGCGCTGTTTTAAATCGGGTGCAATGGATTTCGATGATTTGTTATTGAAAACCAATGAATTGCTAACCCGTTTCCCGGATGTTTTAATGAAATACCAGGATCGTTTTCGCTATATTCTGGTGGATGAGTATCAGGATACGAACCATTCTCAGTATCTGATTGTTCGGGCGCTATCCGACCGTTTTCAGAATATTTGCGTGGTAGGTGACGATGCGCAGAGTATTTACGCATTCCGAGGCGCGAATATCAACAATATCCTGAATTTCCAGAAAGATTACGAAGGCGTAAATACCTATCGTTTGGAACAAAATTACCGTTCAACGCGAAACATCGTGGAAGCGGCGAATACCATTATCGATAAAAATAAAACCAAACTGGATAAAGTCGTTTGGACGGCCAACGAATTCGGACCTAAAATCAAAATTCACCGTAGTCTTACCGATGGTGAAGAAGGACGTTTTGTGGCCAGTACCATTTTCGAACAGAAAATGCAACACCAGATGAACAACAATCAGTTTGCGATTCTATACCGTACCAATGCGCAGTCGCGTGCAATGGAGGATGCGTTGCGTAAAAAAGACATTCCGTATCGTATTTATGGCGGACTATCGTTTTACCAACGTAAAGAAATCAAAGACGTATTGTCCTACTTGCGACTGGTAATCAATCCGAAAGATGAAGAGGCATTGATACGTGTGATCAATTATCCGGCAAGGGGAATTGGCGGTACGACCGTAGAAAAACTTACGATTGCTGCGAATCATTACAGACGTTCCATTTTTGAAATCATGGAACATATCGATAAGATTGATCTGAAATTAAATTCCACCACAAAAAACAAGTTACAGGATTTTGTGACCATGATCAAAAGTTTTCAGGTGATTAATGAGACACAGGATGCGTTGTATCTGACGGATCACGTATCCAAAAAAACCGGATTGATTCAGGAATTGAAAAAAGACGCCACACCGGAAGGTATCGCTCGTATCGAGAATATCGAGGTGTTGATGGGCGGTATCAAAGATTTTATCGAAGGGCAAAAGGAAGTGGACGGAGCGCGTGGTGCTTTATCGGAATTTATGGAAGATGTGGCTTTGGCGACCGATTTGGATAACGATACCGGCGATGACGATCGTGTGGCTTTAATGACCATTCACCTGGCAAAAGGACTGGAGTTTCCAACCGTATTTATCGTTGGAATGGAAGAGGACCTGTTTCCAAGTGCAATGAGTATGAATACGCGAAGCGAACTGGAAGAAGAGCGTCGTTTGTTCTATGTGGCCCTAACACGAGCCGAGCATCAGGCTTATCTGACGTATGCGCAGTCGCGCTACCGTTGGGGGAAACTGGTCGATAGTGAGCCGTCGCGTTTTATCGAGGAAATCGATGGACAATATCTGGAATATTTAACACCGGTAGAAACGAATTACCGTTATAAGCCGACTATTAATGCCGATATTTTTGGTGATGTGGACAAATCGAAATTGCGATTAAGCAAACCGGTTGCCGGAACACCGCCAAAGTATATTACCGACAACGAAGAGCCTAAAATGGATCGTAATATCCGTAAATTAAAACCGGTTTCGGGTGGTATTCCGGCAGCAGCTGGGCCAAGTCCGTACGACAATGGATTGAGTGTAGGGAATATTGTGATGCACGAGCGTTTCGGAAAAGGACAAATCCTGAATCTGGAAGGAGCCGGAGCCGATAAAAAAGCCGAAATCAAATTTGAAGTAGGCGGTATTAAAAAATTACTGTTGCGTTTTGCGAAACTACAGGTAATTGGCTAAGAAGATAGAAACCTTTAAAATATAAAATCATGGCAGAATTCATTAAAATTTACCCTGAAAACCCCAATCCGGCAGCCATTGCAAAAGTGGTTAAATGCCTAAAAGAGGGCGGACTGGTTATTTATCCGACGGATACCGTTTATGGTTTGGGTTGCGATATCACCAATTCGAGAGCATTGGAAAAAATCGCAAAAATCAAAGGCGTAAAACTCGAAAAAGCAAATTTTTCGTTTGTATGCTGTGATTTGAGTAATTTATCGGATTATGTACGGCAAATCGACACGGCGACTTTTAAAATTCTAAAAAGAGCTTTACCGGGACCGTATACGTTTATTCTTCCGGGAAACAATAACCTTCCAAAAGAATTTAAAAAGAAAAATACGGTCGGGATTCGTGTACCGGATAATACTATCGCATTGGAAATTGTAAGACAGTTGGGAAATCCGATTGTTTCCACTTCCATACATGACGATGATGAGGTAATTGAATATACAACCGATCCGGAATTGATTTTTGAAAAATGGCAAAATCTGGTCGATATGGTTATCGATGGCGGTTATGGCGACAATCACGCTTCGACGGTTATCGATCTTTCCGGGTTCGAACCGGTAGTGGTTCGGGAAGGAAAAGGCGACCCGGATATTCTGTAGTACTTTATTGATTTATCGTAAAAACTTTGGTTATACGATAATATATCAATAACTTAGCGTAACAAAATGACTAAAAATATAACAATATAGAAGAGGTGTCATTCTTAATTAAATATTTAATTGGTTATTAAAAAAAAATTAGGAATACATAAAAAGCAGGTCTTTTGGACCTGCTTTTTCATTTGTAGTATATATAACGGTTTAGTTTTTACCGGTCATATTTTTCATTTCTTTTTCGATCATATCGTAGAACTGATCAATTTTAGGTAAAACCACGATACGGGTTCTTCTGTTTTTTGCTCTGTTCTCCGGCGTATCATTGTCGGCCAACGGAACATAGAAACTTCTTCCTGCTGCGATTAATTGTTTTGGATTTACACCCAAATCATCCTGTAAAACACGAACGATTGAAGTTGCTCTTTTTGCAGAAAGATCCCAGTTGTCAACTAATACGGCATTTTTAATCGGCACATTATCCGTGTGACCTTCTACCATACATTCGAAGTCCGGTTTGCTGTTTACTACTTTAGCTACTTTAGCCAATACTTCTTTGGCACGGTCGCTCACAACATAACTTCCACTTTTGAAAAGTAGTTTGTCAGCAATGGAAATAAAAACCACACCTTTTTCTACATTTACCTGAATATCCGGATCGTTGATACCAACCGAACTTTTTAAACTGGTAACCAAAGCAAGAGTTACACTGTCTTTTTTCGTAAGAGCATCTTGTAAACGCGTAATTTTAAGGTCTTTTTCCTTAAGACTTTCCAATGATTTTTCAAGATTTTCAGCACCTTTTGAAGAAAGGGTAGTTAAATTACCCATATTATTGATTAAATCGGAGTTGTTCTTCTTCAAAAAGTCCATCTGACTAGCCATATGGTCTTTTTCAGTTAAACACGTATTCAGTTTTACCGTACAAGTGTTTAATAGGTCCTGAATTTTTTTGTTCTCTTCTTCTAGAGCTGCAATTTTTTTCTTCGATCCGCAGGATGTTAGTGTAATTGCAAGTACCGAAAGGGCGATAACGACTTTTTTCATACAATGTTGAATTTATAAGGAATAACGAATTTACTAAGATTTTACTGCTTGTTAAAGTTTAAAACGATAAACAAATGTTAAATCTTAGTATCAAAAAACCTGCCATTTTTAATGAAATACCTGTAAACAATGGAGTTCACAAGAAAATAATTTTCTTTTTGGTGATGGCTTCTTTTTGTTAAAAACTTGGAAATGAAACGATAAAGGGCAAAATGAGCACGAATAACAGCCCCGGTATGTTTGGGTTTTCCCTGGAAAAAAAAGTGGATACCGGCAATTCCATCCAGACAAAGCCGCTGGAAAATCACAGGAAATAATTGTTTTTTGGGCAAATTTTTTACCATCATCCATAATGAATTCCTAAAATTAAGGAATGTTTTATGCGGATTTCCGGTGTTTAAGGTAGCACCACCAACGTGATATACGGTCGACAAGCCACAGTATTTAATGGTATAACCCTGGTTAAAAGCACGCCAGCAAAGGTCAATTTCTTCCTGATGGGCAAAAAAATCGGAATCAAAACCATTCAGTTCGTGGAAAACATTTTTTCGGATAAACATACAAGCGCCCGATGCCCAGAAAATTTCCTTTATGTCGTTATATTGTCCTTTATCTTCTTCCACGGTTTCGAAAATACGTCCGCGGCAAAACGGAAAACCATATTTGTCGATATAACCACCGGCAGCACCGGCATATTCAAAATGGGTTTTGCGTTTGTAATCCAGAATTTTTGGTTGTACGATTGCCGTTTCCGGTTCGTTATCAAAAAGAGCAATAATCGGTTGCAGCCAGTTTGGCGTGACCTCAATATCGGAATTAACCAATACATAGATCGGTTCCGCGACCGATTGTAAGGCTTCGTTATAGCCGCCGGCAAATCCGAAATTGGCGCGGTTTATAATAATGGAAACCGTAGGAAAATGTTCTTTTACAAAGGCAACCGACGCGTCGGTCGAGGCATTATCGGCTACGTATACCGTAGCTTCCGGAGAATTTTCGACAACAGAAGGTAAAAACTGTTCCAACAATTTTACACCATTCCAGTTGAGTATGACAATCGCTATTTTTTTCAAAATTTCAGGGGTATTATACGGATGGAAAATCCGGTAACGTTCTAAGGAACTGGTATTCCTTTTTTTCATAATCCATACGGCAAAAATAATGATTTAAGCCATTGGTGACCATTAAATAATCGGCTTCCAAAACCATGTTATATCGGGCGATCTGATCGAAAACCTGTTGGGTGATCGCAACTTCGGGTGCTTTGCATTCGACCAGCAGGAAAATTTTTCCGTCGGGTTTAAAAACCACCGCATCATAGCGCTTTGTCAGTCCGTTGATTTTGATGACTTTCTCAACATTGATATAGGATCCGGAGTATTTTTTGTCCTGTAATAAAAACTGAATCACATGTTGACGCACCCATTCTTCGGGAGTTAACTGGATAAATTTTTTCCGGATGGCATCAAAAATAGCCACTTTATTTTCACTATTTTTGAACCGAAAGGAATAAGGCGGAAAATTCAGATTTTGCATAGTGCAAATATAAATTGAAGTTTTTGATTTCCGGGTAATTGCTAAAGAAACTGTTTTGGAGGAAGTACTAAAGATTATAAAAGATATTAAAGCCGGCGACATTAAACCGATTTATTTTTTAATGGGAGAAGAACCCTATTATATTGATAAACTGGCCGACTATATCGAGGATAATATTTTATCGGAAGAGGAAAAAGGCTTTAACCAGATGGTTTTATACGGTCGTGATGTTACGGTAGACGATATCGTTTCGAATGCAAAACGCTATCCGATGATGGCCGACCGTCAGGTGGTGATTGTTAAAGAAGCGCAGGAATTGTCGCGAACGATTGACAAGCTGGAAAGTTATGCCGAAAATCCACAGCCTACAACGGTTTTGGTGGTGTGTTATAAATACAAAACGCTGGACAAACGTAAAAAAGTGACCAAAGTATTGGAAAAAGCCGGAGTGGTTTTCGAAAGTAAAAAGCTGTATGAAAACCAGGTCGGTGACTGGCTTAAACGGGTGTTATCCGGTAAAGGATATCAGATTGAGCCGAAAGCCGCTGCAATGTTGGTGGAATTTCTGGGAACCGATTTAAGCAAGATTGCCAACGAACTCGATAAACTCGCGATTATTCTACCAAAAGGAAGTACGATTAGTCCCAAGATCATTGAAGATAACATCGGATTTAGTAAAGATTATAACAACTTTGAGTTGCGCAAAGCGATAGGTGAAAAGAACCAGTTAAAAGCCTATCAGATTGCGGATTACTTTGCTCAGAACCCAAAAGACAATCCATTGGTCGTGACAACCGGACTTATTTTCGGTTTCTTTTCCCAATTATTACAATACCACGGATTAAAAGACAAAAGTCCGGGTAATGCCGCTAAGGTCTTAAAAGTGAATCCGTATTTTCTAAAGGATTACGATGTGGCTTTGCGAAACTACCCGATGAAAAAGGTAAGTCAGATTGTAGCCGTTTTGCGGGACATCGACGTAAAAAGTAAAGGAGTAGGTGCCAATGCTTTACCACAGCAGGATTTGCTAAAAGAAATGCTGGTTAAGATATTCAATTAGATTAATATTTTTACAGCTATGATATTATTACGATATTTGCCATTCAAAAAAACTAAAGAATATGGGCATGAATAAAAATACCATTTTAGGGTGGGCCACTCTGATAATGGTTTTAATGGGATTATTATTAATCGGATTGGCAGTTTACCGATATGCCGATGTAGCCGGATGGGGATTTGGAGCGGTAGGAATCGGATTTTTTGCCATTGCATGGGTATTTAATGCTTTAAAGGGAAGAGTATAATATTCTTTTCACGATACAACAAAACCCGAAACATATGTTTCGGGTTTTGTTTTTTTAAACTATGCCACACCTGACAGGTTTCCAAAACCTGTCAGGTGTCGTTGGTTTTATTTGGCAACTTTTATATAAAAGATTTCATTTAGAGGAAAAATAATATCATTGGACCATTTTTTGTTTTCAAAGTCATAATTTTCGGAACTAATATATTGTAAAAAAGGTCCTTTATAAATCAATTTATTTCTTCGTATAATTCCTGTTTTATAGTTATTTTCTTCGTTAACACTAGGGACATCCGATAATAAGTCAATTTCTATTAAATGAATAGTGTCTTTTTGTATTTTATATTTTCCAGAATAGGGATAGTCCCTTTCACAATTATATTCTTCATAAGTACCGTCTGCTTTAAACGTTAGGTAACTAATACAATCTTTGGCGACTGTATATTCCCACCGGGTGTTTGCTAATGGATTTTGTTTTTCCTGTATGGTATAGGAAAACATCGTAAGTAATAGTAATAGGTAATTCATAGCGAATCGTATTAAGTAGATGTCTAATTAGGATTGGGACGTAAGTAATAGGAACCTTTAAATTCAGATCCTGCAGTATTCATAAAATCATTATGTAAAGGACGTGAGTTCGATCCGCAGCCACTTGTCTGACAACCTGCTGAATATACATGACCTTTAGAATCATATAGAGATTCCTGATATTGATTACCAGTGTGAAAAAATACCCCGGTCATAGAACCTTTCGGACTACCCGGAGCAGTTGGGACAGACAGACCTCCATTAATCAGAATTGCCAAATCTTCTTTTCCCCGTGCTATATAACTTCCTCTGCCTTGAAATCTCGCCGGATATAACCCTTCTGCCAGTGTTCCGTATTTTGTGATATTGGCCGGAACGGTATTACCCATAATTTCCGCCGAAGAACCATTCTTATTTTTTTCTAGATACAGTTCAAATTTAGCACTGTTAATTGGTTCGTTTAGGTTTGAATCTCTGTTATGTGTTCCCACCAGGACATTGGCACCTAAATACTTTTCTCCGGGTTTGGTTGTGTCTTGTGAGGTTGCATTTTCATCCCAGTAAATAGTTCCGTCTTCGGCTTCCACCCAATGCAGTTTGTCGCTATTTTTTTCAAGAGCTATCATTTTGGAAAGCGAATCTCTTTCCAGTGTTTTGTCGGAAGTTTCTTCTAGGGGATCGACCTCACAGGATACGAATAGTAAGGCAAAAAGAATTGCCAATAGTTTTGTTCTCATAAAATAAGATTTAAAAATTAATAATCGTTTTATGAGGGAGTGTTGTTTGGGAAAGTAAAGCCCTGTTATCAGTAAGAGGAAAAGTATTCCGAGGAATAAAAAGAAAAACGTAGTATTTGTTAATAGGTTATATATTTGATAACCAATATTATAAATTTAAAAATAATATTCTAAGAAAAAAGAGTAGACTTTAGACAATTCCAGACAATGGTTAATCTGCAGGTTGGTGTAAGGCAATACGATTTCCTTCCGAATCTTTAAACTCGGCCACAAAACCCAATTCGCCATTAGACGTTTTTGGATATAATGCTGCTCCGCCATTGGCGATTGCTTTTTCAAGTGTCTTTTCGATCGCATCAGAATGAAAATAAAGCACCACACCATCCAACGTTGGTTTATAAATTTCTCCTTTTGCCAATGCTCCGGAAATACCGGGTAACGCATCCGATAAGGGAAAAAGCGCCATTTCATTATGATCAATAATTGTTTTTTCAAAAGTAAAACCGAAAACAGCGGTATAAAACCGTATCGCCCGATCCAGATCGGTAACGGGAATTTCGAAATAAACGACGGGATTTTGTTTGGATTTCATAGATGATTTTGGGGTTAGACACCTGACTGGTTTTTAAAACCAGTCAGGTGTGTTTGTTTATTCTTTAGTAATAGGAATCCGAATATAACTATCGTTGTGCCATTCGATTTGCAATGGCTTGCCGGCATCGTGCAGGGTTTCGGAGGCAACTGCTTTTCCGGAACCGTAATTGATTATCTCAAACGGGTGTTTGTTGCTATTTAGGAAAAGTACCAATCGGCTGCCGGCATTTATTTTTTTACTGACAAACCGGGTATTTTCAAATGGGATAAGCTCTTTTTTTCCGGGTTGTAAAAGCTGTCGTTTCGAAGGGTTTTTAGCATAACTGGCACGACCAACATAACGGGTCAGGAAAAAATAATTTCCATCCGGTAGTAGTTCGTATAATGCAGCCGAAATATCCATATCTTTTTTGGTAATTGTAGCCGATAATTTTCCGATAAAAGAGCCGTTAATCGTAAAGCTCTGTTCAAAAGCCGGTGTTGTAAAAAGCAATCCGCCACTAACATCCAGATTTTTAAACAGGATCTCCGGAGTATAATAATTGTTTTGTTGTTCCCGGTTCTTAAAATCGAGGATTTGTTTTTCAGATTTTCGGATTTTCGGCCGAACGGAAGTCAGTGTTTTACCATTCAGGTAAAAGGTAAGCGTATCGGTATTGATCTTTTCCAGCGATGGTGCATGTCGCCACGTATTGGTACCCATAACCTGGTAATTGATTTTGTCTTTTAGTAATTCCGGTTTGGGTTTTCCTTTCAGGATATAATCCAACCATTGATAGGCGAGTTCCATCATACTGACATCGGCAACCGGATCGATGTCGTAGCCCATTAATTTTTTGGCGGCTTTGCGTTGTCCGCCCCAATGATCATACGGACCGATTACAAAATAGTGGTTTGCATTTTTATTGTATTTATAATGCAGTTTAAAATACTGAAGGGCTCCGATTTGCGCTCCGTCGTAATAACCGGTAGTCGATAGTATCGGAATGGCAATTCGGGCGTATTCTTCGGGTGTAGGAACCATCGATTGCCAGTAATTATCATAATCCGGATGGGAAAGCCATTTTTGAAATATCGGATTTTTATAGCCTGCCAGACTATCCATTTCCTTAAAAGCGATACCTTTTTCAAACCATTCAAACGGCAAACTTCGCGGTAGCGGTTCTTTTTTATAAATATTGTCGTGCGACCAGTACAAACCGGAATTAAGCTGTACATTGTTTTCCATCGGCATATCATAACCGGGCATAACGGCCACTTGCGGAACGATGGTTTTTAAAGCCGGATGACAGTTTTTTACCGTTGCCCATTGGGAATACCCGGTATAACTGCCGCCGTACATTCCTACAGTTCCATCGCACCACGATTGTTTACTAATCCAGTCGATGATATCGTAAACATCGGTACCTTCGTGTTCATAGGGCGCATACTGTTCCAGATTGGTTTTAATTCCCCGTGCATAGGCCACAATACCGACATAATCACGATCGGCCGATTTCTTTCCGAAAGTTGCATCATTGGCATTCTGATAATAGGTCGTATAAAAAAGAATGGCCGGTAATGGTACCGTATTCGTTTTTTTTCGGACAATAATAGCAGAAATCGAAACACCACTTCGGGTCGGAATCTGTACGCTATCCTGGATGGTATAAGCGATTTCGGAAGCTATCGCAGGTTGTGAAAACACAGCGAAACAGCCTGTTAGCAGTAATCCGATTATCCAAAAAAGGTGTTTCATAACAAATACAGTTTATCCGGATATTAAAAATACTTATTTTAAAGTAATCGTATAGCGCTCGGTGCTTGTATAGTTTTTGTCTTTAAGGATGATGTCATAAGTCCCCGGTTTCAGATATAGCGGTGGTATTTCTTTTCCGTTAATTTCGACAATATCGGCCGGAATACCTTTCTGATCGTATTCTTTAGCGCGATAGGCGGTAACCAATACCGGTGTATTTTTGATCTTTTTCTTCGGAACGGTATACAAAATGCTACCGTCTTGAAGCCAATCCGGTCGGTTGTTCGGATAATTTGTTTCGGGATGTAGTACGACAATATCGGTTTGTTTCGGATTGGATAAGCCATTAAAGATAGCTCCGGATTCCAGTTGTAATACGACTGTTTCTTTTTTTGGGATGCCTTTTACAAAAGGATGGTTGAGCTCTGGATTTCCTTTTTCCGGGAAAAGTGCCTGATTAATCGTAAACGGATCGATTCCCATATATTCTTTTAACCGACCAGTCATGGCTTTTTCCCAGGGTTTATATTCGTTTTCAAAAACATGATCGTGTCCGCAGTGAATCAGTACTTTTCCTTTGGGATGACTGTCGATGAATCGTTTGATGTTTTGTGCCTGTTCGATTTCGCGCTCTTTTCCGTTTTTGCCATCGGATGCCTCGTACCCAAATACCGTAAAACCGATTTTTAAGGCTTCGGATAGCAGGTTCCCGAATTCCGGTTCCCGGGTATAAAAACCACTGTCCAGTATCGGGAATTTCCGTTTGTTGATAAGCGTATCGTGCAACGCTTCCAATCCAAGGTAACGGTAACCGTTATCATACAATCCTTTTAACAAAGACTGCGTAAATGTCCGGTGCCGGGCATTGGTATGCGCTTCATTGATCACAATGAGCGATTCGTTTTTAGAACGGTTAAGAATATAATCCCGGGCATTTAACGGTTTGGATTTTGCAAACAGCAGACTATCAGAAGCTGTTAATGGCGCGGATTTCCGAAAACCGTTTTTGTCCCATATTTCCAACGCTTTTTTATAGTAACCGCTTATCGAAAAATAGGTGGCATTCATTTGGTATTTCCAGGCGGTGGTGTCTTTTTCGAGATTGTGATACAAATCGGTCGAAAATTTATAATAATCGTTTTCCGATTGCGCCTGAGCGACAATGGTAAATAAGGAGCATAGTAGTAATTGAAATTTCATATTTGATTTATTGAGAAGTAAGATTCCAAAAACTGATTTTACGACGTGTGGTAAATCCCAGTTTTTTATAAACGTTAATCGCTCTGGTATTGGATGAAGCGACATGCAGATACGGTATTTTATTTTCCTGAAAAATAAGATGTGCCGCATACGCTACCAACTGGGAAGCATACCCTTTTCCGGTATGTTCCGGATGCGTTATCACAGCACTTATTTCGGTATACTGATCCATTTTCATGCGTTCGCCGGTAACGGCTACTAAAATACCGTCTTTAAAAATACCGTAATAGTTTCCCATTTCTGGTGTTCTGGTTTTAAAATAACCGGGTTGTACCAAATTTACGAGTTGTAGTAATGCTTCTTTATGAGTTGTATCCAAAGTAATGATTTTATCCTCAGAAACTATAGAAATTGGCTGCAACAATACCATCTGATCACAAACCAATTCATTTACCAGTTGTACCGTATCGTCATAAGATGGTCTTTCGCCCACAATAAAAAAGTTGTCGGTTAACTGGGCATAGTGTGCGACACCTTTTTCGGTTGATAATGGCTGTATAAAACCACCAAATGGACAAAAATCGGGATGATAATAGTGAATACCGTCCAATTCAAGGGCAAATGGCTGGTGTATTTCGGTTAAGGAGTAATAAACCGGATTGTCTAATTTATAGGTTGTTTCGGGCATATAATACGTGTTATTTCAGAAAAACGGAACTTCTCAAATTAACTCAAATAAAAAATATCTTACAACAAAAAAAGTGAAATTAACAGAACGGAAGCGTGTTCCCGTTGTCCAGATTCACCGAAGGGATTAAAAATTTGATCATCAGTTTATCACACCTGTCAGGTGTGATTCAATATTGACTTTAAATATAAAACCGCTTCGGTTAATTCGGTTTCGTTTAAAGAGGCAAATCCAAAACGGAAAGCATTTTGTGTAGCATCCATTCTTGCGATATGGAAATGATCGGTTGTTTGTAAACGGGATAAAGAATAACCCTCGCGTAACCGGATCCAGATAGCCATACCACCGGATGGTAAGGTATAGGAAATATACGGACTAAGGTGCTCCTGTAACAAAGCATCCAGAAAATCCCTGCGTTGATGGTAGCATTTTTTTGCTTTTTTAAGATGTCGTTTGAGTTCTCCGTCCTGTATCAGTGTTGCCAGCGCATTCTGCATATAACCGTCACCGCCAACGTCAATTAACTTTCGGAGTGCGGTACACTGAACAATAAAATTTTGCGGAGCGATCATAAATCCCATTCGGAGCGATGGATCCAATATTTTCGAAAAAGAACCGATATAGATTACATTCCCGTTATGTCCGCTGCTTGCCAACGGAAGGTAAGGCGATGAGGTATAATGATAGTCGTAGTCGTAATCGTCCTCAATAATCACAAAAGAATACTGTCTGGATAGTTCCAGTAATTTTATGCGTCTTTCTACGCTAAGGGTCACCGTTGTCGGATAATGATGATGTGGCACCACATAAACGGCATTAATTTTTTCCTTCTGACAAATCAACGCGATGGCATCGGTATCGATGCCGTTGGTATCAACATTTACTTTTAGCAGTTGTGCCCCAGTTTGCTGAAAAACCTGATCGGCTACGGGATAATTGGGCTGCCCCACAATAATACGCGTATTGGAATCTAACAACAACTGAGCGGCCAGGTAAATACTCATCTGTGCTCCGTGTGTGATCAGTATGTTGTTGGCAGTACAATTTAAGCCGCGGGTTTCCGATAAATACGAAACCAATGTTTCCCGGAGTTTTGGAGTTCCCTGCGCCGTACCGGTATTGGCGGTTTTAATGGCATATTTTCGGGCGGTATTCGAACGATAGGTTTTTAGTAAAGCGGCAATAGGCGATAACCGTACATCGGGATGTCCGTCGTCTATAGTGATATCGGGGATTTTAGAGGTCGAATAATGATCCGTATTTTCAATGATGTGACGAAACGGAAGCTCCAGATTATTGGTATATCCGGTCCGAGAAGTGGTGTTTTCCCAGGATTGTGGCCGGAGTGACGGAATTCGTTCCGAAACGCTAACCTGTTTTCGCGGAACAACATTAATCCAGTCCTGTGCCTGTAACTCGTCGTAAGCCGCGATAACCGTTTTGCGGTGTACCTGTAAGGTTTTTGCCAGTTCCCGACTACCCGGAAGCAGTATTCCCGCTTTTAAAGCACCATTTCGGATAGCGGTACTGATACCCATGGCAATTTGCCGGTAGACTGGGATTTTACTCGTTTTATCAATGGTGATAATATGTTCGAACGGAATCATCTGGACTACTTTGTGTGTTTAAACTGGATTACAAA
Source organism: Flavobacterium sp. CAU 1735 (assembly GCF_039888695.1). Classification (NCBI taxonomy): domain Bacteria; kingdom Pseudomonadati; phylum Bacteroidota; class Flavobacteriia; order Flavobacteriales; family Flavobacteriaceae; genus Flavobacterium; species Flavobacterium sp. CAU 1735. The sequence goes on from NZ_JBDQQQ010000002.1 coordinate 47,461, forward strand.
GGTAGTCCTATTTAGAAATACTTTTGTCCTGTAAAATCAAAATAATTATAGGACTATGAATTACAAAATTAAAAAAGCGAGCCTGGAAGATCTGGACGAAGCGGCAGCTTTATTTGACCTTTATCGTGTTTTTTACCGACAGGAATCGGATGTCGAAAAAGGAAAAGCATTTCTAAAGGAACGTTTTTTAAACAGCGAATCGGATATTTTTCTGGTAGTGGTTAACGAAAAAGCCGTCGGATTTGTACAGCTTTATAAGTTATTCCATTACACAAAATTGCAAAAACAATGGTTATTAAGCGATTTGTTTGTGCATCCGGATTATAGAGGAAAAGGTTTGTCGGTCGCTTTAATTGATCGCAGTAAGCAATGGTGTGCCGAAACCGGTGCCTGTGGATTGATGCTGGAAACTGAAAAAACCAATGCTATCGGAAACAAACTTTATCCGCGATGTGGTTTTGAATACGATGGACTGCATAATTACTACCATTGGTGGCACTAAAATTCAAAACGGCAAATTACAATGGTTTGCCGTTTTCATAAAACAAAGGCCGGATAGCCGAGTGGTTAGGCGAAGGGGCGCAAAACCTTATACAATGGTTCGAATCCATTTCCGGCCTCAATAGATACTACGTAATGTAAATCAGAATATGGAAAAACAAATCCTGACCAATCTGGAAGAAATAATCGATCGGATAAAAAAAGCGGCAGTTAAATGCAAACGGGATCCAGCCGAAATCCGTTTGTTATTGGCTACGAAAACAGTACCGGCCAATCGGATTAAAGTGGCATTAGAAGCCGGACAAACGGTAATAGGGGAAAATAAAGTACAGGAAATCAAAGAGAAATACGCGGATTTAAAAGCCATTCCGCATACAAACCATTTTATTGGACACTTACAAACCAATAAAATTAAAGACATTTTAAAATACGATATTTCCTGTATTCAATCGTTGGATCGTTTGGATTTAGCGGTAAAATTACACCAGCGTTTGTTGTTTGAAAAGAAAACAATGGAAGTACTGATTCAGGTCAATACTTCCATGGAAGAGAGCAAATTTGGTGTTTCTCCGGACAAAGCAATAGACTTGGTACAAGAAGTAGCACAATTCGAAACCTTACAAATAAAAGGATTAATGACGATCGGATTGTTTAGTGCCGAAACCGAAAAAGTCCGACAGTGTTTCCGTATACTCAAACAAGTGCAGGAACAAATTAAGGCTTTGAAACTACCCAATGTCGAAATGAAAGAACTTTCGATGGGAATGAGTGGTGATTTGGAAATTGCAATCGAAGAAGGCGCGACCATCGTTAGAGTAGGCACAGCCATCTTCGGACAACGGATTTATCCTGACAGTTATTATTGGAATGAAAATAGTTAGTTGATACCTGACAGGTTTCTAAAACCTGTCAGGTATGATTATGAATCAGTTTTCGCATCAATCAGGATCGCCAATTGGATACAAGGCTGATCCGAACGGTTGCTCCACGCATGATTCGTTCCTTTCTGAATTACGATATCACCGGGTTTTAATACCGTTTCGCCTTCTTCCATAATCAGATACAGCTCTCCGGAAAGAATAATAATATAATCCAAGGTATCGGTTTGATGCATCAGCGGATGCGGTTCTCCCGGATGAACGGTAAGCCCCAGAGCACTATCGGGCGGAATGGTAACATAACGGAAATAGGTTCCATTTTTAGGTGTTTGCGGAAATGCGGTATTCGGAATAAGGACTTCATTGTCCAGACGAGCAGGCATTTCCTGCGTATTCCAGATATCCGAAATAATAAGTCCTTTAAAATGTTCAACGGCATTCTGAACTGTCTGATCTTCAATAATCGTGGATTTTCCGTCTTTTATTCCGGTAACCACGCGTCGGGGTATGGTTTGCATAGAATGTTTTTTGGTAAAAATAAAACGGAAATACTATAAATTTGTTACTAGTTAACTTTACGTAACTAGTTACCCGGAAGAAACTATGACACAAATAAAAGATCAGGGCATACTACGCGAAACCAGCTGTAGCGAAGAGCTTTTTGCCATTCGGGATAGTCTGGAAATCCTCGGCGGAAAATGGAAATTGTTAATTTTGATTTACCTGAAAAACCGACAGGATAAGTTGGTTCATTTTAAAATGATGGAACGCGGAATTCAGGGGATATCAACTAAAATGTTGAGCAAAGAATTAAAGGAACTCGAAATAAACGAATTGGTTACCCGAACGATTCAGGATACGCGTCCGATTACCGTGACCTATGCGTTGACAGACTATGGAAAATCGGTTATTCTGGTTATTGAAGCCTTGGTGCAATGGGGTTTTGATCATAGGATGATGATTAAAAAAACACGATAAATTTTATTGGTTTATATGTTGAAACCTGACAGGTCTCAAAGACCTGTCAGGTTTTGTGATATTTTGAAATGTTAAAGTTTTTGTATTTATGTATTCAACTACGTAGTTTTGTCTTGTAAATATAAAACAACTATGAAAATTAGCATTCAACCCATCGGAAATGAATACTCGACTGCGGCAATAGACCTGATTTTAAGTATTCAGCAAAAAGAGTTTAACGTCCCGATTACAATAGAAGATCAACCCGATTTGCTACAAATAGAAGCCTTTTATTATCAGGGTGGTGGTGCTTTTTGGGGTGCTTTTCACAACGGCGAACTCTTAGGGACTATTGCTTTGATCAAGTATGCCGATCAGGAAGGAGCGATTCGGAAAATGTTTGTCAAAAAAGAATTTCGTGGAAAAGAATACGGTATCGCCCAACAATTACTCGATATTTTAATAGCCTATTGTCGTAAAAACGGAATACAACACCTGTATCTGGGAACGATTACGATTTTGGAAGCCGCACTGCGTTTCTACGAAAAGAATAACTTTGTACGGATTGAAAAAAAGGACTTACCGGATGCTTTTCCGTTAATGAGTGCCGATAATGTATTTTGCCATTTAAATCTTGACAAATAGCCATGAATATAATTGATGAATCCGGAATATTAGCCATTTCGACAAGGTTACAACGCCTTAGTGAACAACTTCGTAAAGATGGAGCGCAGGTTTATAAGGCCTATGGAATCGCATTTGAACCGAAATGGTTTCCTGTGATTTATACTTTGTACCATAAAGAAATGCTAAGCGTAGTAGAAATCGCAAATGAGATTGGGTATACACATCCGTCTACGATTAGTCTACTAAAAGAACTCGAAAAACAAAAACTGATTCGTTCCGTAAAAGATAAAGAAGACGAACGCAAACGTCGTATACTGTTAACATCCAAAGGATTGGGACTAATCGAACAGATGAAACCCGTATGGGAGGTTATTCGTATCGCTTTAAACGAAATCGCAGACAACCAAAATGCATTGTTGGCGGCGATTACCGAAGCCGAAAATAAAATTGCAACCCAAAGTTTTCTACAGCGCGCCTTACAATTAAAGCAGGAACAGGATGCCAAAACTATCGGAAAATAGTATATTTGAGTATCTAAAAATAGTATGATGTTTACACTGGAACAGATTAAAACGGCACATGCAAAAGTAAAATCGGGTGCTGATTTCCCGAATTATATTCAAGATCTGATTGGGTTGGGAGTGGTTTTTTATGAAACGTATGTTTCCGATGGACACACTACTTATTACGGCGCCAATGATTACCAAATAAGCGCGGCTCCGGTGTATGAAACGCTTATAATTGCTCCGGAGACTAATCTTCTTGTCTTTAAAAAAGAGTTAAAAGCACATCAACAGGGGCAAACCGACTACCTGACTTTTTGTGCGGATTGTGCCCGTTCGGGTATAGCAAAATGGACTATGGATATGCAAAAGAAAACCTGTACGTATTACGATCGGTCTGGTAAGGAAATGTTGGTCGAAAAAATACCGGGTTAAATCCAGCCTTCACGAATCGCTTTTGAACCGAGCTCTACCAGACTTTTACAAGCCGATTTAGCCATAATATTTTTGCGGTGCGTATTGACCGTATGTATCGAAATGTTGAGTAAATCGGCAATTTCACAAGTGTTTTTTCCAGTAATGATCAATTCTAAAATCTGCCGTTCCCGTTTGGTAAAAAGAGCGTTGGAAAACGGTTGTTTGGTTTGTTGACCGACAGCATTAAAATAGGAGGGTTCTCCGTCCAATCCGATAAAAGAAAGTCCCGAAGGAATCGCATCGGTTTTTATATGGGAAATATCCGTTTGTATTCCCAATACGCGAATGACCGATCCTTTTTCATCACTTTGAATGGTGATCGTTTGCATCAGTATCCATTTGTACGAACCATCGGCGCATCGCAAACGGTAATCATAACTCACCTTGTATTTTAAAACCTTATCCGGTGGTAAAGCATTAAAAAATGCGGTGACTTGTTGTTCGTACCTCATAAAACGATTCAGATCGTCCGGATGAATATTTGTTAGAATATAATCGACGTTAAAGTCAGCTGTACAAGCAATTCCCAATACCTTTTTTACAGCATCGCTAACGAATTCAATTTCTACATGGGGTAGGTTTACAATATAATAGTAAAAATCGCCTATATGGAAGATGTTTAATAACTTTTTATAGACTTCCAATTCAAAAGAAGGCGGTGTATTGCCGTCGTGATACCGGGCAATCTGATGCCAGGTCTTTTTCATCGTATTGAACTTGAGCAACTCCATAATCAGGAAAATAGTATGTAAATATAAATAAAATTCTCAATTTGAGAACTTGAAAATCACTACTACTAGCGATTTCATGGTTACGTTATTTGAGATATATTAGAGATTAAATTCAGTGTAACGGTTTGTTTTACTGATTTTTGCCCTAAAGATATGATTCAGAACCGAAGACAGTACTGTACTCGTAGAAAAATTAAGTATTGGGGCGTTTTGCGTATAAAATTATAGTAACCATAAAACCATTAGACTATGAAACCATTACTACTAAAAACCGTGTGTTTACTTTTCTTCACATTGGTTCCATTTAAAATGCAGTCTCAAACGTACAACCAGTACTATGCTACAGTTGATGTATTAAATTCAGCCGGAGGAAATCCACATGATTTTATTTTTTCGTATGATGTCGTTAACGGAGTACATACGTGTGCCAACAATTTTGAGATCGTCAATAATCTAAACGTACCGACGAGTTTTAATTTCAGGATTTATATTAATAAAGCGCTTATTTATACCGGAAACGTAGCTTTAGTGGCTTACGGACGGGTATTTTTTAATGATGCCTATGTCAACTGCTATTCGTCGACTTTTCCGGTAGAGGTACAGGTATTTTAATAAACCGCAAGATTCGGGTTTTAAAAAGGAGGCGGATTATCAATTTTTGCAGGGTAATTAAAAATAAAAACCATGCAGCGATTTCAAAACAAATTTGCATTGATAACCGGCGGAACCAATGGTATGGGACTAGCCACCGCGTGTCAGTGTATAGCCGAAGGCGGACAGGTGATCATTACCGGGCGTAGTGCCGAGACAGTAAATAAAGCCGTCGCATTATTAGGGCAAAACTGTCACGGTATTGTATCCAATGCGGGCAATATGCAGGACCTGATGCAATTGCAACAACAGGTATATAGCTATACCGATACTCTTGATCTGGTCTTTTTAAATGCCGGTTACGGTCGGTTTGCGACTATCGAACAGGCCGATGAGGTTCATTTTGACGAGTTGTTTGATATGTTGGTGAAAGGGCCTTTTTTTACCGTACAACAACTCTTGCCGTTATTGCAACCGGGAAGCAGTATTGTTTTTAATACTTCTTTTGTGACGGAAGTAGGAATGGCTAATTTTTCGGTGTATTCCGCGGCAAAATCGGCGGTACAATCGTTTATTAAAACCTTTGCAGCCGAATTAACAGCTAAAGGGATTCGCGTAAACGGGATCAGTCCCGGTCATATTAAGACCAATATTTATAGCAATACAGGACTTACAGCCGAGCAGATTGAAAGTGCTGTAACATCCTTAATCCCGACGATTCCGTTTCAACGACAGGGTGAACCTTCGGAAATTGCCAAGGCGGTACTATTTCTCGCTTCAGAAGAAGCCTCCTATATTCATGGAACAGAACTAAAAGTGGATGCCGGTATTTCGGTAATCCGTTAAAAAAATGGTGACTATTAGGTCACCGTTTTTTATGTTGGCGTATATAAGCTGTTGTTATTCCTGAAGCTTTTAAAGGGTTTGGGTTATTTTTTTTGTTTGTTTTTCGTTGTTGAATCATCTTAACGATTCTCGCGCGATAGAATCATGATAGTATTTATGATCCTACAAGAATAGTATTTTTAGGGATTTTATAAATGTATATTATTTAAGATGCTATTTTATTTAGTAATATAATGTTTTATAAAGTAATAATCTAAATAATGCTATTTTTTGTATGTTTAACAAATCAATAGTTATAAAAATAATACTTAAGTACTATAGAAAACCTTTATAGGTTCAATTCTGTCCCCCATGAAAAAAACGCGTAGTCCCAAATGGCATAGAGATGAATTAATTTTGACGCTTAATCTTTATTTTGATCAAAATTCAGGGTCTTTTGTGAGTGACAATCCTAAAATAATAGCGTTGTCAAAAACTTTAAATAAGTTACCGATTCATCCTAAAGAGGTAAAAGCAGAGAGTTTTCGGAATTCAAATGGTGTCGCAATGAAGTTAAGTAATTTTACTGCGATTGATCCTTCTAAAACAGCTAAAGGGCTTCAAAGTTATTCTAAACTGGATGAAAAAACTTTTTTTGAGTTTTGTGATAAGTTAGATGAACTTGAAAGAATTTCATCTATAATTGAATATTCACTTCAAGAAGTTGAAGTTTTAAAAGAGTTAAATAAAATTGAAGATGAAGATAGTGATATTATTAATGAAGCATTTGAAGGAGAAATAATATATAAATTACATAAATCAAGAGAACGAAACTCGAAATTAATTGAATCAAAAAAGAGAGACGTTCTCAAAAAGACAGGGAAATTGGAATGTGAAATTTGTAGTTTTGATTTTTATAAGACATATGGAGAGGTAGGAAAGGGCTTTATAGAATGCCATCATATAAAACAACTTTCAACTTATCACGTCTCTCAAAAAACGAAAAGTGAAGATTTGGCATTAGTTTGTTCTAATTGTCATAGAATGCTCCATAGAAATAGAAATGATATGTCTATAAAGACACTAAAAAATAAATTAAATTCAGATAAAATAAATACTAAACCATAAATCTTCCAGTAATTTTTATTCTATCGTATTTCACTTATATTTGCTGTCTGAACAGACACTAAACACATTTTGATATGTCAGACGATAAGAAAGTAATATTTTCGATGTCCCGGGTAAGTAAAACCTACTCGAGCACGAACAAACAGGTTTTAAAAGACATTTACCTGAGCTTTTTCTACGGAGCCAAAATTGGTATCCTGGGATTAAACGGTTCTGGTAAATCATCCTTATTAAAAATTATTGCCGGAGTAGATAAAAACTACCAGGGTGATGTTGTATTTGCACCGGGTTATACGGTTGGATATTTGGAGCAGGAACCGCAACTGGACGAAACCAAAACGGTTATTGAAATCGTACGCGAAGGAGTAGCCGAAACGGTTGCGATTCTGGACGAGTTTAACAAAATCAACGATATGTTCGGTTTACCGGAAGTATACGAAGATGCCGACAAGATGCAGAAGTTAATGGACCGTCAGGCTGAACTTCAGGACAAAATCGATGCGGTAGGCGCGTGGGAACTGGATACCAAACTGGAAATCGCAATGGATGCCTTACGTACGCCGGAACCGGATACCCCAATCAAAGTATTGTCCGGTGGAGAGCGTCGTCGTGTAGCTTTATGTCGTTTGTTATTACAACAGCCGGATGTATTGTTACTGGATGAGCCTACCAACCACCTGGATGCGGAAAGCGTACTGTGGTTGGAGCAACACTTACAACAATATGCCGGAACGGTAATTGCTGTAACCCACGACCGTTATTTCTTGGATAATGTAGCCGGATGGATTTTGGAGTTAGACCGCGGTGAAGGTATTCCGTGGAAAGGAAACTATTCGTCTTGGTTGGATCAGAAATCAAAACGTATGGAACAGGAAGAAAAAGTAGCTTCCAAACGTAGAAAAACATTAGAGCGCGAGCTTGACTGGGTGCGTCAGGGAGCCAAAGGGCGTCAGACAAAACAAAAAGCCCGTTTACAGAACTACGATAAATTATTAAACGAAGACCAAAAAGAACTGGATGAGAAACTGGAAATCTACATCCCGAATGGTCCGCGTTTGGGAACCAATGTAATCGAAGCGAAAAACGTTTCGAAAGCTTTTGGTGACAAACTATTATATGAAAACCTAAACTTTACCTTGCCACAAGCGGGAATCGTAGGAATTATTGGTCCGAATGGTGCCGGTAAATCAACGATCTTCCGAATGATCATGGGAGAAGAAGCACCGGATAATGGCGAATTTGTTATCGGAGACACGGCTAAAATCGCTTATGTCGATCAGTCGCACTCGAATATCGATCCGAATAAATCCATCTGGGAAAACTTCTGCGATGGTCAGGAATTGGTAATGATGGGTGGTCGTCAGGTAAACTCAAGAGCGTATTTGTCCCGATTTAACTTTGGTGGAAGTGATCAAAACAAAAAAGTGTCGACACTTTCCGGAGGAGAGCGTAACCGTTTGCATTTGGCGATGACTTTAAAAGAAGAAGGAAACGTATTGCTACTGGATGAGCCTACGAACGACTTGGATATCAACACGCTTCGTGCGTTGGAAGAAGGTTTGGAAAACTTCGCCGGATGTGCGGTAGTAATTTCCCACGACCGTTGGTTCCTGGACAGGATTTGTACGCATATCCTGGCTTTTGAAGGTGATTCGCAGGTCTATTTCTTCGAAGGAAGTTTCTCCGATTACGAAGAAAACAAAAAGAAACGTCTTGGTGGCGATTTAACACCAACCCGTATCAAATACAAAAAACTGATCCGAGGATAATTAAAAGAGGCTTTTCTAAGCCTCTTTTTTTATAAATGTCTCGTTCTGAAATAAGTTTATACAATGAGAATAATAGCAAAACAAATTTCAAATGACAATGCTAAAATAGTAATTGAGACAAATAGATTGGCATTAGTTACAACCATCGATCCATCAGAAGATATAAATCATTTGCCTCAAAAAGGGTATTTTGATTATCTAAATGGAGAATTAATCATGCTAGTCTCATTTGAAAACAAAATATACCTTTATTTTAATAATGAATTCCATTTTTTCAATAACGAGAATATTAAAGTTGACTATCAGGTTTTGGATAAAGAAGCATTACTTACTTTTTATAATAGTAGGGATGATAAAACGACAATAATTCGGTATTCGACGGAAGAAAAGGAACCGATTTCTACATTGTGGTATACAGAAGATGAAGAAGATTCGAATTTGGGACTATGGATATACAATGTTCTAAATAATCAGGAAAGAATTGAAATAATGCGCCAACATTATAGCGAATAATCATTAAAAAGAATAGAATAAGTTAAGCAAAAAAGAGGCAGTAGTTATGACATTATACTATAAGTTAAATGATCAACAAGTTTAATATAGCTTACTATTTAAGAATAACGTCAGGCATACAACCTCAATTTTCTAAGCCTCTTTTTTTATACAAACGGTTACCAGATCGGTACTTTCAAGCGGCTGACCGTTAACCGTCATTTTGGAATAATTATGCTGGTGTTCCTGTACAATTTCAAAACCGGCTTTTTCAAGTTGATCATTTAAAAAACCGGCATCGTATAACGCAAAGCCATCTTGGACAAAATCGAGCTGATATAGGACGTGTTTCGGACGATAACCGATATATAATTTTCCACCGGGTTTTAGAATGCGGAAAAGTACGCTCAGATAATTTTCCAATGGTTCCCAAAAATAAACCGTGTTTAATGCTATAACATGATCAAATTTATTATCGGGATAGGAACAGTTTATAATATCGCCGTATTCCGGGATTATAGATCCTACAGCAACAAACGAAGCGTTATTTTGCAAAGCTTCCTGATGCATTACTTCCGAATAGTCCATTCCGTAAAGGGTAATGGCTTTTCCGGGCACGAAATAAGCGGGAAAATGCATGCCGTTTCCGTAACCGATTTCTAATACGGTGTCGAGGTCGTTAAGGGGGAGTAACGTAAAAAGGTCGGTATACATCAGACGGTTGGAACGGTTCATATCGCGACCGATCGCAATTCCGTTTTCGCCATCCGGTTTTCGCAATTGTTTACCGGTTTCAATAGGAGATAAGGGTGTCATATAAATTCATTTAAAATGCGAAGGTATCGATCGGAATGTATACAACTGTTGTAGTATTTCGAGAAAGAGTTATACTATTTTACGATTGTTGCTAAAAAGTAACACCTGACAGGTTTTCAAAACCTGTCAGGTGTACTCTAAGAAGTTAAAACTTCATTTTTTGTATCCGAACGGCATTCAGAATCGCTAATAAAGCGACGCCAACGTCGGCAAATACGGCTTCCCACATGGTTGCGAGTCCGCCGGCACCAAGAATCAATACGACTGCTTTTACAATAAAGGCCATACCGATATTTTGCCATACGATTTGTTTGGTTTTTTTACCAATCGCAATTGCTGTATGAATTTTCGATGGTTGATCATTCTGAATGACGATATCGGCCGTTTCAATAGTCGCATCGCTACCCAGTCCGCCCATAGCAATACCGGCATCGGCCAACGCAATTACCGGAGCATCGTTAACACCATCGCCCACAAAAGCCAGTTTTAGGTTCCGATCTTTTAATTGTTGTACCTGACGTACTTTATCTTCCGGTAACAAATCGCCATAGGCCGTATCAATACGCAATTCGTTGGCTACAGCTGATACAACAGCTTGTTTATCACCCGATAGCATCACGGTTTGAATTCCCAGTTGGTGAAGATTAGCAATCGCCTGAGGCGCATCTTCCTTAATTTCATCCGAAATCAGAAAATAGCCGACATATTGTCCGTCTATGGCAACGGTAATAATAGTATAAGGTGTATTTTCAATAGCCGTATCGTAGGGAATCTTAAATTTTTGAAGCAATTTGACATTTCCGGCCAGAATGGTTTTACCATTTATACGACCTTTTAGTCCGTGTCCTGCAATTTCTTCCACTTCGGTTACCGGAATACCTTTTTCTCCACCATTTGCATACGCAATAATTGCCGTTCCTACCGGATGCGTAGAATGTGTTTCCAAAGCAGCGGTATAGTGTACCAGTTCTTGTTCCGTATAGCCCGAAGCAACTACCTCTTGTACCTTAAAAACACCTTTGGTTAATGTTCCGGTTTTGTCCATCACTACGGCCTGAATAGAAGCCATAGTGTCTAAAAACGTAGAGCCTTTAAACAATATTCCATTTTTACTGGCGGCACCAATTCCGCCGAAATAGCCCAATGGAATAGAGATAACCAAGGCACACGGACAGGAAACTACCAGAAATACGAGTGCGCGGTATAGCCAGTCGTTAAAATTATAATCGGAAACAAAGAGCATCGGTAACAGGCAAATTCCGATAGCCAGAAACACCACAATAGGGGTGTAGATATTCGCAAATTTACGGATAAACAATTCTGTTGGGGCTTTTTTGGCTGTTGCTTCCTGAACCATCTCCAAAATTTTGGACAATTTACTGTCGGTATATGCAGTTGTTACTTCGACCAAACCGGAAGTGTTGAGGTTGATCATTCCGGCTAGTACCGTGTCACCTTTGCGTTTGGTATCGGGTTTACTTTCGCCGGTTAAGGCGGCTGTATTAAAAGTAGCCGAATCTGATAGTAAAATACCGTCCAAGGCTACTTTTTCGCCCGGTTTTAGTTGGATAATTTCACCAATGGTTATGGTTGCTGCTTTTTTTGTTACCGGATTACCATCGACCATAACCGTTGCGGTGTCCGGTCTTTGATCCAATAAGGCTTTAATATTCGATTTAGCACGGGTTACGGCTAGTGTCTGGAACAGTTCACCGATTGCATAAAACAGCATTACGGCCACACCTTCGGGATATTCCCCGATATAGAAAGCCCCCAGTGTTGCGATCGACATCAGGAAAAATTCGGTAAAAAAGGCTCCGTTACGCATGTTTTGGATTGCTTCTTTTAGTACCGGCCAACCCACGGGTAAATAGGCCAGTAGGTACCAGCCAACGCGAACCCACCCGGTGAATATTGCGATAGGGAAATAGTTGTCTATTCCAATTGCGATCATTAGCAATACGAACGACAGGATTGCCGGTAGGAACATTTTCCATCCGGCAACCTCGTCGTGATTGTGATCGTGCCCATGATCATGGTCGTGATCATGGGTTTGTTTTTTTTGATTGTTTATTTTAGCATCAGCAGAACAGCAATCTGCGCCGTTGGTAGCGTGTTTGTGTGTTTCATTTTTCATAATACTTTCGGATTAGGAATAAATGATCATCCGTTTTTTATACTTTGCAGCAACCGTCTAAGGCTTCATAAGCTTTTGGATCGGCTTTAACATCGTCGGCATCATAACCCAGCTGACTAATAGCAGTTCGTATAGCGGAAAGATCTGTTTTTTTGGCGTTAAAAAATACGGTAATGGTCATTTCTTTTTCATTAAGTGCTACCATTTGTACCCCTTTCTGACGGATTAGTTTTTTTTCAAACAATTGTCCGCAGGTTTCACATTCTTTACAGTGATCACAGGTAATAGTCGTTTTGATAACGGCTTTTTGCGCTTGTGCATTGACTGTGAATGAAGTAAGCATCATAAAGGTAATTAAAAATAAAATTCTCATTTTCTTAAGGTTAGTGGTTATAAAAAACGTTTTACTTTTTGCGTGTATTTTGGATAATCTACCGGATGTTGCTTTGTCAGAAAGGCTTCCTCCAGTCGTACCTGTACTTGAATAATAAAATAAGTCGCCAATGTTGTGAAAAATGTCAAGGCATTGGGAACTATCATAAAAAGCCCCAAAACACTAATGATCATTCCTAAAAAGATAGGATTTCGGCTTATTCCGAAAATACCGTTGGTACGCAATTCGGTTTTATGTGTTTCATCTATACCGATTCTCCATGAATTTTGCATCTGATATTGTGCGATCATCACCCATAACAAGGCGATATGAATCAGGAATAGCCCGATAATTTTTAGATATTCGTTTTCAAGATAGGGTACCGGAACGGAATAATGATACAGTTTGCCACCAAAGGAAAAAAGTACTACTGCGACAAACAGTAGTACAATTAAAAATTTCATGACAAAACCGATATAATCATGGGCATTATCCCGATTCCCGAACGTTACCGGATTAATGCCGGTTTGTTTATACGTGCGATAGGTAGGAATCACAAATGTTACCAATAGATATAACAAAAGGTAAACGGGTAAATATATTTTTAAAAAGTTTTCCATCTTTTTTGATTTAATGCGAATGACCGCCGCCGCCTTCTGTTTTTAACAGGTGACTTTGGATATAATAAGCGCCTTTTAAAACAATTTTAGCATCGGGAGCGACTTTTGTTAATGGCGTAACCTGAATATAGCCCAATTGCGAAGTTCCGGTTTTTACTTCCACTCGGCGGAAATGAAAACGATTTTCTTCGGTATCATCATGTTTGTGGCCATCGTCATGGGAATGTCCTTTTTCTGTATCGTGTTCCGGCTCTTCGTGACCTTCTTCCAAAACAAACATAAATTCACGACCATCTGCCTTTACTATGGCTTCCACCGGAAGGGAATTAACGGCATTTGTCCCGATATCGATTAACGCGTTGACATACATTCCCGGAATCAATGCATTTTTCTCGTTATTGATGTCGGCGTGTACTGCAACCGATTTGGTTTCATTTTCAAATGCCTTACCGATACTGAAAATTGTTCCTTTAATTACGGTATTGTCCTGATTGGTAAGTACTAGCTGTACATTCTGACCCTGTTTTACTTTATGCAGGTCTTTTTCGTAAACCAACAAGTCAACGTGTAATTTAGAATTGTCCACAATGCTAAGAATCGGTTTACCGACTTCGACATTACTACCTATTTTTACGTTGATTTCGGTTGTATAACCCGAAATAGGAGCCAATATGGGAACCGTAGCCACAGCCGTATTGCCCGATTGTATATTAAGAACGCTTAATTGTTGTTTTAAGGAATTAAAACGCGCCTTTTCGATCTGGTACTCCGCTTTTGTTTTCTGAAATACTTTTTTCGAATTGACTTCTTCCTCACTCAGTGTTTTCTGTCTTTCGAACTCCTGACTTAAAAATTCAAGATTGCTTTTCGATGTCAGATACGCTTCCTGCAATTTAGTGAATTCCGGGCTTTCTATCGTTGCCAGAACCTGACCTTTTCGAACAAATTGCCCTTCGATCACCGAAATCGTTTTAACAACACCTTGTAAATGAACCGAAACATCGGCCTGATTTTGTGGTGGCAGTTTGGTATAACCGTTAGCGTTAATAACTTCGCTAAGGTTTTTTAGGGAATAGGTTCCCAATGTTACGCCGGCTGCTTTAAACTGAGCTTCATTCAGTTCAACTTCTTTATCCGCTCCGGGCTTTTCCGCAGCTTCCGTTTCGGTATGATCATGACCGTCTTCACTAGTATGATCATGACGTAAACTAAAATACAAAATGGCACCGATAATCAGAAGGCCGGCAATGTTAAGGTATATTAAATTGGATTTTTTCATGGTATTATTGGTGGATTAAATACTGGATATTAATCGCAGTTTGGTTGTAATTATGGATGGCATTGCTGTAATTCAGTCGGATGTTTAAGGCGGTTTCAATGCTTTGAACATATTCTACATACGAAATGTCACCGTTTTGATAGGCTTTTGTCGCATTGGTACTGATTTTTTTAGCATTTGGTAAAGCCGTTCCCTGATAATAATCGACCAGCGACTGATAGGTTTTTAATTCCTCAAACTGTTGTTGGAACTGACTTTTTAACTGACTTTCCACATAAGCGGCATTTTTTTGCTGCATTTCGATATTACTTTGTGCGGCTTTGGTTTTCGCAACAGTACTACCGGCAAAAATCGGAATGGCAATACCTACCGAAAACGTCTGAAAACGCAAGGCATTGTCATAGTCTACACTTTGTCCGTTTATTTCCTGAGTTCCGGTAATGGATTGAATCGCATAACCCGCAGTAATATCCGGGAAAAAAGCGGACTTTTCGACCTTTTTTGCGGCTTCGGCAATCTGAATCTGTTGCGTGGCCAATTGCAGGTTGCTGTTCTGTTTTAATCGCGAACTGTCGGCTACAGCCAAAGTCACCATCGGAACAAAAGCGGTATCAGCAGGAGTGAAGTCGGAATCCCGGTTGATCAACGTTTTGATTTTTGACTTTTCCACCCATAGTTTGGCTTCGTTTTGTTTGATCAGCTGCTGTAATTCCTGTTGTTTGGCAATAGCAATCGTCTTTTCGAGCGAATTGGTTTCACCGGTCTGAAACTTTAGGGAAGCCGATCGTACAAATTTTTCCATCAGCTGATTTTGCTGATTTAGCAATTGGTTTTGTTTGCTATAAAACAACATGGTATTCCATGCCTGGCGGATGTTAAACGTGATATCCTGCTGTGTGGCTTTGACTTTTAATTGTCCGGCCGCATTATTTTCGTTGAGCCATTTCTTTTTAGCACCATATTGAAACGGATTAAAGCTTTGGGAAACACCAAAATTCTTATCCTTAGCATTCGAATTAATCTGTCCAAACGTACCGGATAATTCGGTTTTCGGAACCTCAAAAGCCGAGCGTGTCAACTGATTGTGCATCTTGCTTTCCAGTTCGGAAGCCTGAATGCCCAGGTTGTTTTTCATCCCTGTTTCTACCGCTTCTTTTAACGATAGATTTACTTGAGCGTTTGTTTTTATTGGGATGATAATTAACGCTAAAAGTGTTATTATTTGAATTGTATATTTAAGTAGTATACTATTCGTTTTTATATTGAATATCATTTTCATAATGTGTTATTTTCCGGATTATCGGAGTTACTTTTAGAGGCTCCTTTTTCAAAATAGAGGTATAAAATCGGAAGCACAATTAAGGTCAATAAGGTCGCTGTTACCAATCCGCCGATAACCACGGTTGCCAATGGTTTTTGAACTTCGGCACCGGCACTGGAACTGATGGCCATTGGAAGGAAACCTAAAGAAGCTACAGCAGCGGTCATAATTACCGGTCGTAATCGCACTTTGGTTCCTTCGCGAATCCGGTCGTAAATATTGGTCATTCCTTCATTTTTTAACTGGTTAAAATAACCGATCAGTACAATTCCGTTAAGTACGGCGACTCCAAATAGGGCGATAAAGCCCACTCCGGCCGAAATACTGAACGGCATATTTCGCAACCAAAGTGCAAAAACACCGCCAATTGCGGCCAGTGGAATTGCCGTAAAAATCAATAGGGATTGACGTACCGATTTAAAGGTAAAGTATAAGAGAATAAAGATCATAGCCAATGCTACCGGAACGGCTACTGCAAGTCGCTTATTGGCTTCAATCAGGTTTTCAAACTGACCGCCATAGGTCACATAATAGCCATCCGGAAGTTTAAGTCGGGCATCGAGTTTTTGCTGGATTTTTTCCACGACCGATTTGACATCCGCACCGCGTACGTTAAAACCAACCACGATACGTCGTTTTCCATCTTCCCGGCTAATTTGCATCGGTCCGTCTTCATAATTGATATCGGCAACCTGTTCCAATGGAATCTGATTTCCGGACGGTAAGGTGATATAAAGTGCCTTTAAATTGGAAATATCCTGTCGACTGCCGCTTTCCAGACGTACCACAAGATCAAAACGTTTTTCGCCTTCATAGACCAATCCGGCCGCTTCACCGGCAAATCCCATTCGGATCACTTTATTCAGATCACCGATTTTTAAACCGTATAACGCCATTTTGTCCTTGTTATACCGAACGGTAATTTGTGGTAAACCGGCCACACGTTCCAGTTTGGCATCCGAAACGCCCGGAATTCCCTGAATCAACTGCATCACTTCATCGCCTTTGCTAACGAGCATATCGATATCTTCACCAAAAATTTTAATGGCGACATCGCTTCGAACACCGGTCATCAACTCGTTAAAACGCATCTGAATCGGTTGGGAAAATTCGGTTGTCGCACCCGGAATATCTTCCAGTGCTTTTTCCATTTTTTCCATCAACTCCTCTTTAGTTGTAGCCGAAGTCCATTCCTCTTTATCTTTTAAAAGAATGATCATGTCGCCGGCTTCTATCGGCATTGGATCGGTTGGAATTTCGGCACTGCCGATTTTCGTTACGATCATCTTGATTTCCGGGAATTTGGCCTTTAAAATCTGTTCGGCTTTGGTTGTTGCTTCGACTTCCTGCGATAAGGAACTTCCAGAAGCGATGATCAAGTGCGTTGCGATATCACCTTCGTCTAACGTTGGGATAAATTCGCCGCCCAGTGTATTGAAAAGGAGTAATGCCGCGGCAAATAAAGCAACCGCCACACCGATAATAACGGCTTTGGCGCGTAGGGCTTTCTCTAAAATCGGAGCGTAAAAACGATATAGTTTTTCAATAATCGTATCGCTGATATTCTTTTTATGTCCGGTTTCCTTTTTAAGCACCAGTGCGCTCATCATCGGAACATAAGTTAGTGACAAAATGAAGGCGCCCAAAATGGCAAAGGATACCGTTTGTGCCATTGGTCCAAACATTTTTCCTTCGATACCAACTAATGCAAGGATTGGTAGATATACAATCAGGATAATGATTTCCCCGAAAGCGGCACTACTACGGATTTTGGAAGCCGCCTGAAAGACTTCTTCGTTCATCTGTTGTTTGGTCAGTGCGCCCTTACGACCAACCTGCAATCGGTGAATAATCGCTTCGACGATAATAACCGCTCCGTCTACAATTAGCCCAAAATCGATCGCTCCAAGGCTCATCAGGTTACCGCTAACGCCAAACATGCGCATCATTGAAATGGCAAATAGTAATGAAAGCGGAATAACCGAAGCGACAACTAGTCCGGCGCGCCAGTTTCCGAGTAGTAAAACCAGGATAAAAATTACAATTAAGGCCCCTTCAATCAGGTTTTTCTCTACCGTAGAGATCGCTTTGTTAACCAGTTGGGTACGATCCATAAACGGTTCGATTGAAACACCCTCGGGAAGCGATTTTTTAATCTGCTCCATTTTTTCCTTTACTCGGGTTACGACCTGACCGCTGTTTTCGCCTTTTAGCATCATCACCATACCGCTCACTTCTTCGCCTTTACCGTCTTTGGTCACAGCACCGTAACGAATGCTGCTACCAATGCGAACCTGAGCAACATCGCGGATAAGGATTGGAATACCATTTTGGTTTTTAACTACGATTTTATTGATGTCGTCGATACCGTTTACCATTCCGATACCACGGATAAAATAGGCATACGGTTTTTTGTCGATATAAGCACCGCCGGTATTTTCGTTGTTTACTTCGAGGGCATCAAATATCTCCGAAATGGTCGTATTCATACTTTTCAGCTTGTCGGGCTGAACGGCAATTTCATATTGTTTCAGGTAGCCGCCAAGTGTATTTACTTCCGCAACTCCTTTGGTACCGATTAATTGCGGTTTGATGATCCAATCCTGAATGGTACGCAGTTGTGTCGCATCGTATTTTTCTTCATAGCC
This sequence comes from Flavobacterium sp. CAU 1735, assembly GCF_039888695.1. Lineage (NCBI taxonomy): Bacteria > Pseudomonadati > Bacteroidota > Flavobacteriia > Flavobacteriales > Flavobacteriaceae > Flavobacterium > Flavobacterium sp. CAU 1735. The sequence goes on from NZ_JBDQQQ010000002.1 coordinate 66,134, forward strand.
TTTTTCAGGGAAAACCACATATTGGTAGATTTCACCCAAACCGGTACTAACCGGAGCCATTTCGGGCGATCCGACACCTTTTGGGATGGTGTTTTCGGCTTCTTTAAGACGTTCCGAAATTTGAGCACGCGCCCAGTAAATATCGGCACTTTCCTCAAAAACAACGGTCACAACGCTCAGTCCGAAGCGGCTGATAGAACGCAATTCGACGATTTTTGGGATCGGTTTGACCGCCTGTTCGATCGGATAAGTAATAAATTGTTCAACCTCCTGAGTGGCCAGTGTAGGGGAACTGGTGATGATCTGTACCTGATTATTGGTAATGTCCGGTAAGGCATCGATAGGGAGGGTGTAGGCCGAATAGCCACCCACCGCTACTAGTATAAGGGTAAATAGTCCAACAATAAATTTATTGTTGATACTAAAATGAATTATTTTATCAAGCATGTTTTCGTATAATATAAATAAGAATAGGCAGGAAATGCCTGTATCGGGTAGCAATGCTACATGACTTCTTACCCCGCTATTGCAGGGCTATTATACCAATTGAGGGGGTTGCCAGATACTACCGTAGTAACCGGAATAGAATACGGACTGGTAGCTTGGTGTCGGTGTTGTAATTTCAGGAGTGATCGGTTGTACTGCAAAAGCAATTGCAGGCGCATAATTCATAATCTGCGCTCCGCAACAGTTGCACACACAAAATGGAGAACACAAATCGCCTTGTTTTTCGTGCGAATGTCCTTCATGGTCAACAGGTGTTTCGTTTTGTACCCGGAAATGGGTATGACCTGTCGCTGCATCCGCACAAGGTATGCTGGCAAGCAGGACAAAGTAGAACGATAAAAGGACTGTTAGCCATTTCATGACGGTAAAGATACATCATTTTTTAGTACAAAAAAGAGGCTAGTCTTTCTTTTTGAAAAAGTGTCCTAACGGATAAAAACGGAATTCTTTGTAAAGTGGATTGTGAGAATCAAAATAATAGTGCATTTTGAGTGTAAAAGTATCGGTCTAAAAGTTAAATTAGTAATAAAAATCTTTATTTTTGAGTACGATTTTTAGAAACCTTATGGAACATCAGATTTTAGAACAACTCTGGACGCGGGCTTTATATCCTGAAAAAGCCAATCCGGAAAGTTGGAATCAGGAGTTGGAGACCCTTTACCGATATGGTGTCGGAATAGAAGAAGTCATGCGTTACCTGTATTTTGAAAAACCGGAATTGTATCAGTTTTACGATTGGATCGCAAACCGTCATACTGATACGATGTCTCAGTCGGAAACCATCACAACTGCTGTTTTATCCGAAGCCGATCTACAGTTTTGGCAGGAAAACGGTTATCTCGTTTTACAAAATGCCATCTCGGATGAAGATTGTAAAGCAACGGTTGAGGCGATATGGGATTTTCTGGCACTACAGCCAGATGATCGCGATGGCTGGTACCGACAGCATGAAGAACAAAGAGGTTTGATGCTTACCTTTAGCGATCATCCAACACTGAATAAAAACCGCAGTTCCGCACGTATTCGCAAGGCGTACGAACAATTATATGGCACGGATAAAATTTATAAAACCATCGATAAAGTAAGTTTTAACCCGCCGGAAACGGATTCCTATCATTTTCTCGGAAGTCCGTTGCATTGGGATGTCAGCTTAAAACAACCTATTCCGTTCGGATTACAGGGCTTGTTGTACCTTACGGATTGCGGGCCGGAAGATGGTGCTTTTCACTGCGTACCCGGTTTTCATAACGAAATAGGCAAATGGATGTCCGGATTAAAAGAAGAGGAAAACCCGCGGGAAGTTGCTTTACGAACCTTAAAAGCCATTCCGATTACCGGAAAAGCAGGCGATTTTGTGATCTGGCATCAGGCTTTACCGCATTGTGCGAGTGCCAACCACGGAACAAATCCGCGAATGGTACAATATCTAACCTATTTCCCGGAGCAATACGAAACCGCATCGGAATGGTTATAGCGAAAAGGCGTGAAAAATAACGATAAACCGGGATTAGTTTTATAATAAATTTAACCTCGTTGAGTTCTTAAAACAATAAATTGCAGTAGAATTACTAAACCAAGCACATATGAGCACGATTAAAATACTTTGGGTGGATGACGAGATTGATTTGTTAAAGCCGCACATATTATTTCTGGAGAAAAAAGGATATAGCGTAACGACCTGTAACAATGGTCAGGATGCGATTGATATATTCGACGAAGAAAATTTCGATATTGTTTTTCTGGATGAAAACATGCCTGGTTTAAGCGGACTGGAGACGTTGTCCGAAATTAAAGAGAAAAAATCGGCGGTACCGGTGATTATGATCACGAAAAGTGAAGAGGAATACATCATGGAGGAAGCTATTGGATCTAAAATAGCGGATTACTTGATCAAGCCGGTAAATCCGAATCAGATTTTGTTAAGTCTGAAAAAGAATCTGGATCATTCGCGTTTGGTTTCCGAAAAAACAACGTTGGATTACCAGAAAGAATTCCGGAAAATTGCGATGGATATGGCGATGGTAAATTCTTTTGAAGACTGGATTGACCTATACAAACGTTTGGTGTTCTGGGAAATGGAACTCGAAAATATCGAAGATCAGAGTATGGTCGAAATTCTGGAAAGTCAGAAACTGGAAGCCAATTCCCAATTCGGTAAATTTATCGAAAAGAACTACCAGAACTGGTTTGATCCGAAAGCCGATGCGCCAATAATGTCCCACCAGTTATTTAAAGAAATGGTGGTGCCGGAAATCCGTAAAAAAGAAGCACCGATATTATTTGTGGTGATCGACAACTTACGTTATGATCAATGGAAAGCCTTTGAAAGCGTAGTAAACAATCATTATAAACTGGAAAAAGAGATTAGTTATTATTCGATTTTACCAACGGCAACACAATATGCCCGTAATGCGATATTCTCCGGATTATTGCCATTGGATATGGAAAAAATGTATCCGCAATACTGGAAAAACGATGTGGACGAAGGCGGTAAAAACCTGTTCGAAGGCGAATTTTTAGCGGAACAGTTAAAACGACTGCGCATCGACATCAAACAGGAATACTATAAAATTACGAATTTTAAAGACGGTAAAAAACTGGTGGATAACTTCAAGACCTTAAAAAGTAATGATCTGACCACGATTGTCTATAATTTTGTGGATATGTTATCCCATGCAAAAACCGAAATGGATGTTGTAAAAGAACTGGCTTCGAACGATAAAGCCTATCGTTCGTTAACGCTGAGCTGGTTCCGAAATTCGCCGTTACTGGAAATTATTCAGCAGGCACAACAACTAGGATTTAAGTTGATTTTAACCACCGACCACGGAACGATTAACTGTAAAAACCCGTCGAAAGTAATTGGTGATAAAAATACAAGTTTAAACCTGCGGTATAAAACCGGTCGAAGTCTTACCTATGAAGACAAAGACGTATATGCGGTAAAAGATCCGAAGAAAATAGGTTTGCCGGCGATCAATATGAGTAGTTCGTATATTTTTGCCAAAAATGACCTGTTTCTGGCGTATGTAAACAACTATAACCATTATGTGAGTTATTACCGCAACACCTACCAACACGGAGGAATCTCGCTAGAGGAGATGATCATTCCACTATTGATTTTTAATCCGAAATAAAAAACAGAAAGGGCTAAAAAAGCCCTTTTTTGATCCGATTTAATGTAAGAAATTATGTAATATCATTTGGATAAAATAATTATATTTGTTCAATATGGAGAGCACTATGCAAAGAACTTTCGCGCTGGAAGAGATCCAGGATGTAGCCCGACAAATCTTGTCGCAAAACCTGAAAAAAGTAGTTACGTTTCACGCCGAAATGGGCGTGGGAAAAACGACATTGATCAAAGCATTGGTCAGTGCATTAGGAGTGCGGGATATGGCGAGTAGTCCGACTTTTTCATTGGTTAACGAATACGAAGGCCACGACGGAGAACGCATTTATCATTTCGACCTGTACCGATTGAATAATGAAGAGGAAGCGTACGACATGGGAATCGACGAATACTTCTATTCGGGCGACTGGTGTTTTATCGAATGGCCGGAAAAAACGCCCAATCTGATTCCGATCGATCATGCCGCCATCCATATAAAATTACTACCGGGAGGCAAGCGATTACTGGAGCTGCGAAATTAGCCCGTAAGCCGTTTGTTAATAAGTCATTTATCACAAAAAAAGTTGTACATTAGTGCAAATTATTGCGTAAAATCATGTCATTGACCCCATTTACCAGACAACAATTACTTCCACAAGAAGAAAAGTTAGAAATCGCCAGACAAAAAGGTGAGCTTTTTATCGGGATACCCAAAGAGATCTCTTATCAGGAACGAAGAATATGTCTGACACCGGATGCGGTTAATTCGCTTGTATTTCATGGGCATCGCGTATTAATTGAAGCCGGAGCGGGAGAGAGTTCCAGTTTTACGGATCGGGAATATAGCGAAGCGGGTGCGGAAATCACCAAAGACCGTAAAAAGGTTTTTAGTTGTCCGATGATTTTAAAAGTGGAACCGCCTACGATAGACGAAATCCATATGATGAATCCGCAAACACTGGTGATTTCGGCAATACAGCTTAAAACGCAGCGTAAGGCCTATTTTGAGGCTTTGGCGGAAAAAAGAGTCACCGCACTGGCATTTGAATTTATCCGCGATGAAGACGGCTCGTATCCGGCAGTAAAATCGCTGAGTGAAATTGCCGGTACTGCATCGGTACTGATCGCAGCAGAGTTAATGATCAACCAATCATTCGGAAAAGGACTTTTACTCGGAAATATAACCGGCGTACGTCCCACTGAAGTCGTAATCCTTGGTGCGGGAACCGTAGCCGAATATGCGGCGCGAACAGCCATCGGATTAGGCGCCAGTGTAAAAGTGTTCGACAATTCGATTACCAAACTACGCCGACTGCAAAATACCTTAAACCAACGTATCTTCACGTCTACCATACAGGAAAAATCACTCTTAAAATCCTTAATGCGTTGCGATGTTGCCATCGGATGTATGAAAGGGAAAAACCGCGCTCCGATTATCGTGTCGGAAACGATGGTCGAAAATATGAAACGCGGTGCCATTATTATCGATGTTAGTATTGATACCGGTGGTTGCTTTGAAACATCAGAAATCACCACACACGAAAAGCCGACTTTTATCAAGCATAATGTGGTGCATTATTGTGTACCGAATATACCATCGCGCTATTCCAAAACAGCTTCGATGTCGATTAGTAACATTATTACGCCGTTTCTATTGCAAATTGCCGAAGATGGCGGTGTGGAAAGTGCGATCCGTTGCAATCGCTCGCTAAAGTATGGGATTTATTTTTATCACGGTATTCTGACCAACCGATCCATATCCGATTGGTTTTCGATTCCGTACCGCGATATCAATCTGATTGTTTTTTAGCAACTGTTGTTTGGCATAGCGCTAAACAAATAGTACTTTTGCAGCAAATTAAAAGATTATGAAATTCAAATTCCGTCTGGCGTATTATTTATTTGGTTTATTATTAGGATCGATGTTCCTGGCATTTTTCTTTAAAGAGAAAAAAACGGAGTTTTGCTATTTGCCAAACTGTCGGGTTTTAAAGGATCTGAGAAGTAAACCGATTACGTATTCGGATGCAACCACAGCAAAATTTGCTGAAAATTGGGTATCATTAGAAGATATTAAAAAGACCTTACAGCATGGAGATGTCGATTTTTCAAAAAGTAACGTTCCTATGGATAAAGGAAAGTTGTATATTGTTGAAGGTAGAAATGCTAACAATGAGGATATTATAGTAGAGGTGATCAATTATAGCGACAGGGTGGTCGTAAAAGATGTAAAAAAAGAGTAATTATTTTTTTAAAACACTTGTAAAGTCGAATCGTATATAAAAGATAAACTCCAACAGAAATGTTGGAGTTTTTTGTGTTTAAGAGGTTTCGGGTACCATATTTTATTTATGGTATTTTTTTACAATAAATACTTACATTAGCGAAAGAGTTTTTACGAAATGCGACTCTATTTCTTTTTTTACGAAATAAATAGGTCAAAGCATTATGTTTAGAATATAAGTGTCATCCCTAATTAAGATTAAAATAATTGCCATTATAGAAAAATTATGAAACCAAAAAGTATTTGTTTGATCGGATTATTGTTCTTTGTTGCTAGCTATATATTGTTTTCTCAAGGGGCTAAATTGGCTTTTTTTCAGAAACCCATAGATTTTGCACATTGGTTTAACCTTATTGGAGCGGTATTACTACTTTCCTTTAATAAGGTATTTCCGAAAAACAAACTAAATACTTTTGCGTCTTTTCTAACGGCATTAGGCGTTATTGCCCATATCGGTCTTTGTACGATTGACTTTATAATGTGGAGCTTTGGAGATGACGATACTGCCAGAATGCAATTAAGTGAACACATCAGCAATACTCCGTCAATTTTGTATCCGTTTATTATTATCGGCCCATCCTTGCTTTTTATTGGATTGGCAGTTCATGCAGCAAACTTTATCAAGACGCATACTTTAAAAGCCTTAATGGTTATACTTGGCGCACCAGCCGTAGGTGTTTCATTTTTTATAATGAAAAATGGACTATATATGTTGTTAAGCTGCCTGCTTTTTTCTTTAGGATTGCTTTTACTTCTTTATAGAAAAGAAAACAACGAAACAGCTAGTATAGACAATACTAATTATTCAAATGTTAGCTAATGCAGGATAAGCACGTTATTTCAAGAATGACCGCTCATATCAATTTATACAATAGGGCTTTAACGATTATCAAAAGAAAGGGATATGAATTATTCTTATATCCAAACAATACCGATGATCGGACTGTCGGAACCTATTTTGCGAAAAAAGACAACCGGGACTTTAATGCGGAAGATCCGTTACAACTTCTTGGAATGATCAATATTTGGGAAGAGCAGGGCGATGATTGGTGGAATAACCCAAATTATCCATCAGAAAAAATTAACGATGCATTGATGGGTGAATCGTATCCGGATTCCGTTGCGGATTTCGAAGCTCTTGACGATGAAAAATACCTGGATTTTGTACAAAAGTGTCAGTCGTTTTTCAGTTTGGGAATGTTTCCGGATATTGAAATAAAGTCGGATATTTCAAGAAAGGAATTGTTTGAAATCATCTCAAGTCTTGGAAAAGAGGAAGATAAGTAGTGAATGGCTCCTTTTTATAAGTTAGCCGAAGAAATAAAGACAGCATCAAAAAAATAAAAAAGAATATTTTTTTAAAAAAGGCTTGTAAAGTCGGATATCTTGTCTATATTTGCACCCGCAATCAGCAACAAGTATGTTGGTTGAAACATAAGGGCGATTAGCTCAGCTGGTTCAGAGCACCTCGTTTACACCGAGGGGGTCGGGGGTTCGAACCCCTCATCGCCCACAACTTTTTAAAACTCCAACATTTCTGTTGGAGTTTTTTGCGTTTTAGGGGTTTATATTTCCTACTGCTTACATAAAAATACATTGGAAAACTTTCTTAGTTTATCTAAAACATTCTATGAATGATTAAATTAGGTAAAAACACGTATTGCTTTATTATTTATAAATTACTTTCTTTCGGGTTTAACTGTGTTGCTATTTTGTTGCTGTATATGATAATCTTATTAAGTTAATTAGCGAAAGTATAGTTTTTTACTAAAAAATATGTGAAGAGTTTCCCTAAAAATAATGTTAGCTATGACTTTTAGTTGATTGAAGTGCTTGTCTGACTAAGAAAGGATACCCGCCTTCATCTCCGCTTCGTCGGAAATGTAGAGAACATTCGGTAAAATTATAAAAAAAAACATAATCTATAAACATGGAATTCGAAGAACCAGCAGAAAGTCTAATAAAAGAAATCTTATCACGAACAATATCTTCATTGTTGCCTTATTTTATTGGGATACTGCCAATAACACTTTTTATAATTTCTATTATAGACTGGAATTCGAATGATGACTTAACAGTGTCTTCCAAATCAGCATTAAACGAAGAAAATGTTCAATATGAAATTCGAAAAAATGAAACAAAATTTCGAGATCAATTATTTCATAAATTAGATTCGCTTTATCTAGATAAAGGTTTCGCTCAAATTGATTCTATTGCAGAAAATTCACGAGAGAGTAATGAAATTAAAAAATATATCATTCTTAGCAAACTAAAAAATGATAAGGTTAAATATTCTTTTTCAATTCCTGTGGAAAAAATTACATCACCAGTCATAGAACTTGAAAGTATAACAACAACTTTCTATCTTGATTTCGATAAATTAAGTAGTATAATACAGTCTTCTAAATCAGAATTAAATGAAGACAGTATTAAATATGGAAATTATTTAAAAACCAAATATGATTTTAATCGACGTTTTAGATATGATTATATCATTATAGCTTTATTCATCATTATCTCTTTTTGGATTTTTTTCTATTTCCGAAATCGAATTGGTAATAAGGATAGACACAAAGTAGAAGATGCTATTGATAATTTAAGTTCTGACAAAGATGCAATTAAATTAGCTCAAGAAATATTAAAGGATGATAAGATTGATAAGAAAGAAATTGAACAGTTAAAAAAATTAGTTAATCAAATAGAAGCAAATTTGAATACCTATAAATTTGACAATATATTAGATTCAATTCTCTATGTAGATTTAACAAAAGCTGAGCGTAAATCTTTAGAATTGTATAATCGTTCAACTTTAATGTTAATTCTCGGACTATTAATGGCTATCCTCGGTATTTTAGTTTTTTATTTTACACTACCAGAATTTAAAGGTGAAACAAACAGTGTAAACTATTTGTCAATTACTATTAGGCCAACACTGATTCTTCTTTTTATACAATCAATAGCGTTTTATTTATTAAAGCAATACCGATCACTAATAAATGATTATAAATATTTCCATGAAGAGTATTTAAATAAATCACAGACGTTTATTACATATCAACTAATGCAAAATGATAATTTAAGCGAAGTTGAAATGAAGTTAATAGATAAACTATTATCCTATAAGAAAGAAAAAACTAAAACTGAGGATATCGAAATTGAAAAAATTCCACAAGAAAAAATTCTTGACATTTTCAAATCAATCATTGATAAATTTAAATAATACTTTGTATAACAGTAATTTTAAAAAAGTAGGTTTACCATGTTTAATGGAACGCTCTTTTCATATATTTGATTTTAGTCGTAATGTAACGGTTTGGGAATAAAAACCTCCAGGAGATTAAAGCTGACAGTGCATAGCTGCTATATATAAACCACTCAAGTTCGAGAAATATGGATAAATTTAAAGTACTTACAGGAAAAGGATACGATTGGGAAACTTTTGTTTATATTTTTCAAGATATAGAGGGATGTAAATTTGGTATAACTAACAATATTGAACGTCGACAAAGACAGTATGAAAAAAATCGACCTTCATTAAAGTTAAAATATTGTAAGCCATTTCGCGACAGAAATATTGCCAGGTATATTGAATATCTGATGAAGGTTAAGTTTCCCATAATAAATGGTTTAGAGACGACTAGTGCATCAGCATTGGAACTAATAAGTTTTATAGAGACTATTGATCATAATTTGGATGTTTCATATCTTGTATCTCTTCCTACATTAGATTATATAGAAATAAAAGAGACAATTGTATTTGATGAAAATGAACGAACAGAATCTTTAAAGTCATATTCAATTGCTAATAAAAGATTGGAAAATACCAATGCCTATATGAAGTGGACCAAAGATGATGACGAAAAACTCGAACAGCTCTTTTGTGAAGGGAAAAGTATTAAAGAGTTATGCGAAATCTTTGGGCGTAATAATGGAGCAATAAAATCAAGGATTAATAAACTTGAATTGTATCAAAAAAACAGTAGGCAACAGCGATTTTAAAATTGGATTTTGAGTACATCGATGGACACGGGTTTAATACAGAACTATTTTAAAACCTTATGTATAAAATAAAAGCGTTTTTGGATAACTTAATTCAAACAGACTGGATTGGCTTTAATAAAATTGACAATGGATTAAAGCAGTCGGAAGTATACCATCAGATTTTAAATGACTTTAAAAAGTTAGTTCATATTGAAGCAAAAAACGAAAATTTCAATTTTAGTGAATTGTATGCGTTGCTAAAATCATATAAAAATGACATTTCGGAATTACCGTTTATAGGGAAATTCCACATTTTAGTCAATCCACGTTTGCTAACCGGACAACTAACAAAAATTGTAGAAGAAATAGAGTTTCATTTGGCAAAAAACAATGGTAAAGAGGCGGTTTGCGATTGTGAAATAAAATATAAATACAATCAAACCCCAGATATAGTACATTTGATTAAAGTTGGCTTTAGTTGTGATGGCTATTATAATTACACAATTTATGAATGTTTAAAGTGTAGTTTTAAATGGAGTACCTATATAAGTGACGATTCCACCGGAAACACAGTATTTGAAAAATGGAATGAAAAAGAGTTTCCCGATAATAATAACTATTGTAACGAATAGCTGGTTTGTTTACCTTCATGGAAAATACTCCGTTTATTAAGAACTGATGAAGTTTGTACATCTGGCGCCATAGTAAATACGTTATGAACAAAATAAAGCGAGCTATTTAAATCTGTAAATTGTTAGCGGTAATCAACCAAAAAATACAGAACACTAAAAAATCAGAGATGGAGTCAAATAATCATTCAATTACTATAAATAAGTTGGAAAAGGAAATTTTAAAACGGACTTCCTATATGAACAATGCAAAATGGTTTAAATTATTTTCAGCAATTGAGAAAGAAAAAATTACAATCCATTCGGCATACATTAAATTTCTATTAACAGACAGAAATTATAAATTCCATTTTGGCGGATTTGATGAAACAGGTTTTGGTGACGTGAGTGAATTAGGACCATTTGAGTTTAAAAAAATAGAGTGGCTATTAATTCCTGAAAAACATGAAATAGAACGTTGGAACAGAAATGAAAAACTGACATCCGAAGTTATTACCCAACCCTTAGATAAACTTGAAAAAATCTTAAATCTTTTAGGACAATTTGAGTATGACCTAACAGAAGACGGACTAAAAATTTACGGATATAAATAGTTATAAAATAGACGGCAACATATTATAAATCGTATAAAAATCAACGTATGGATTCAATACTTCTCAGCAAACAAAAAATTCTGGACATTGAAAACCAACTTCTCGAAGCGATGAAGAAAAGCGATGTCGAAATCCTGGATCAATTGCTTCATGATGATTTGCGTTTTGTACTTCCAAGCGGAGACGTAATTACCAAGCAGATGGATTTAGAAACGCACCAATCCGGAAACTTAGTTTTAGAAGAAATTATTTCTTCTATAGATTCGATAACACAAATTGATGAAAACGTCGTAGTTACGTTGTCTTCAAAGATCACAGGAAAAATGTCGGAGCAGCACTTTGAAGGAAATTTTCGTTATCTGCGGGTTTGGAAAATAGTCGGTGATCAACTAAAAGTTATCGCCGGAAGTTGTGTCGCAATATAAAGTCAGCGTAGGTTATTGGCATTTTTAAAAAATAATTGTATTACCCAAAGGCATAAAATGACATATCGGAAACCATACAAAACAAAACACACCATTACTACAATGGTGTGTTTTGTTTATATAAATTACTTCTTTAAATACAAAGCCCCGGTTTTAATCACTTTTTTACTTAAATGGCCTTCCGTAGTCTGTTTTTCAAGAATAGCTGTCGCCTCACTTAGCGGTATATTCAATAATTCTGCATATTCCCGTACGGTAAGCGTAGGATAATGATCAAATAATGCTAGCGGACTATTACTGACAATTTTTTTCTTTTTCGCCTCCGGATATAAAGCCACAAGCGTATTTTCATAAGAAGCGTATGGTTTCGAACCATAAACGGTTAGTTTATTACCATCACCGTCCGCAAAAAACAGCGTTGGAAAGCCTCTTACGCCCAATTGACGTGCCAGTTGTAAATCGTCCTGGAAATGCTTTTTCGCATCCTGATCGTAATCCTTTTTTAATTTTTGAGTATCCAAACCGGCCAGTTGCGCACATACAACGATATTATCCCATTTGGCGATATTCATTTTCTCCAGATACAGTTTTTCGCGCAGTATTCGCATAAATGCTACCGCTTTGTTTTTATCCTGTATTTGTGCGGCTTTTACCGCAATACAGGAAGGATAGGAGGAATCCAACGGATCTTCAAGCCATACATCGCCATCGATTGGCATTTGATAGTATAAGCTGGCGTCATGCCAATGGTGCGCGACATCGCTGGGTTTGCTAATGCCACCGCTGTTATAACTCCAGTCGGGTAGGAGTCCGCCCATACGGTAATCAATGTCAAAATACGAACCGTATTCTAATTTTAACTTGCGTAATTGTGGTTCGATTCCCCAACAGGACGAACAAATAGGATCGGTATAATAAATTATTTTTACCGGTTTGCTATCGATTGGTAGGACTACGGATTGCGCCTGAGTTGTTGCAGCGGGTATTTCACAGGATCCTGTTTCCGGATCGCACAGTAGCGGATTGGTTTTGTTTTCAGTCATTTTTGAATGGTTTTGGGATTGACAACTAATACTGCCAATCAGAATTAATAGTAACGATAGTAACTTCATGAATTCGATTGCTAATAAATTTGTAGCTTTGATACAAAGTTTGAAAGAATTTTGATACAAGTCAACTAGTCTGAAAAAGATGACTATGGAAAAAGAACCAAATGCTGCTTACGATTGCCCGGCAGAGGCATTGTTAAAGCTATTATCCGGAAAATATAAATTGCAGGTACTCCGTCAGGCGCTGGAAGGACCTGTACGCTTTAATACGTTGTTACGGGTGATAAAAGGCGCCAATAAGCAAACCATTTCGGTCGCCTTACGCGAATTGGAAGAAATTGGTTTACTGGAAAAAAAAGTGATCCAGCAAAAGCCACTACATATTGAATATAATCTGACCGAAAAAGGACTTGCTCTTGTGCCGATTTTTAGGCAACTGGAACTGACTTCAGAATAAAACTCCCCGGATAATCCCGGTAAAACGATATAAGGACAATCTTTTGATTGTCCTTTTTTATTGCTTTAAAAATGCTTTTCGCTGCAAAGACAGAATACAAGTTCTTAATAACTAGTTGTATACGTATGCTTCTGATAATTTTGAGACTTCTAAAACGGCTAGCTTCTTTAAAAAATAAAGCCCGTATAAAACCATTTACAAGAAAATCAGAACCGGTTAAAAGCCATTAACGATACGGTCAACGAATACGATATGAGCAGATATAAAAAAGCATTTGCGCCAAGAGCGGTAAAACAAGAAAAGGAAAAAAGTAATTATTCTCAAACGGGGAATGCGGAACAGGTTAAAATTACCGATCAGGATGCGACCATACGTCTGAATAAAAATGAAATGACTAAGCTAACCTATGAGCCGTTTCTGAACCAGGCATTTAAAAAAATAGAAAATGGTCAGGCGTTTCTTAAATTTTCAGAAAATGGTCAGGCTGTATTAATACTAAACAAAGCCTTAAAAAAACTGGGATATACTGTAGATAATGAAGCTATTTTTCTGAGCGAAACCCAATATGCGCTAATCGCTTTTCAGTATGAACATAATATTGCCACTTCGATCATTTTAGATGCTACAACTTTATTAAAACTGGACGAGGTACTTACAGCACAGGAAAAAAGTCATGAAGAAAACAGTTATAAAAATGAGCAAACCAATTCTGAAGAAAAGAGTGAGCAAACAGGAGGAGAAACAGAACCGCTTCCCGATGCTGCTCCGGAAGATAAAAAAATAAGACTAGGTGTTGGGATTATTCCGATGGATATTAAAAGCGATCGGGCGTTTTTCGACTTTTTGGATAAGAAGATTTTTGGGGAAATCACGGATATAAAATGGGATATTGGTAAAAAAACCTATAAAGATTATATCGGAAAAGACATTTCTTGCACCGTTCAGGTGTCTATATTGAAAGAATACCTGAAAATCACAGATGCACAGTGGGAAGATATGATGAACAAATCGACCGGGAGTACACTGGTAGCGGCCGATTTAAGAAAATCTGTTGAAAACTATTTAGCAAAAGTAAAAGATAGAGAAGAAGCGCTAAACGAACGCGATATTTTAGATACCAAATTATTTGGACTGGAAGCATTTTACAGGGACTATAGTGCCTACAAAAACGCATTAATGGTATCTGGTGCGATTAAGTTACATGAGTGGGGATCGGAACTCGAAAAGAAAGCAAAACAATATGGTTTTAAAGACCTTCAGGACTTTGAAAATACTATTAATGCTTATGTCGACGCTTTCCGTGATGAAACGGTTCGTATGGCGGATGATTATATTAGTAAGTATGAGCATATGTTGTACAAAGAAGAGGAACGACTAAAACAGGAAGGAGTACTCACCAAATTGTATACTGCATTTGCCAAAAGTGGCGCGGCTAAAAAGATAAAAGATGGCAATGATAAGATCTTAAATTCCAGAATAGTATCAGATGCAAATGATCCTCAAGAGAAGAAAATGAAAATGAATGAATCATTGATTGAGGAAATGCGCAAAGAAGGAGAGGTCGAAATGACAAGTGGTATTGAACAGATAAAATCGCTGGATTCTTTTCTTTTTAAAGACAAAACATTTGATCATAAAAAATTAGCTGAGGTAGGCTCTCAAAAAGAATTTGAAACGTTTTTGTTTGATTTTATAAAGTCGAAACAGGAAAGTGCAAAGAATGTACGTCAGGACTTAAAAAAGAACCCGGATGCAGTATTCAAGCGCGAGGAGTTGTTAGCACTGTCGTACCAGCAACAAGGGGTTGTAAAGGATAGTATTAACGATTTAGCCATTCAGCAACGAATCAGTGATATAAAGTGGACAAATATTCTGATAAATATCGGCCTGGCTGTTGCTTCCATTGTGGTAATCGTAGCGACCTGGGGTGCGGCTACTCCTTATGTAATTGCCGGTACTGCAGTATCATTAGGAATGAGTGCCTACAATGTATATGAAGCTCTGGACGAATATTCTAAAGACTATGATGCTTATGCGATCGGATTGTTAAAAGACGAGCCTAGCTATGCATGGGTAGTGGTAGCCATTGCAGGAGCAGCATTAGATGCCGCTTCGTTTGCCGCTGTATTCAGAGCCGCCAAACCCATAACGGAAGCAGCAGATATATTTAATAAAAGCTCTAAAACAGCTGAGGATGTTTTAAAATTAAAAACAGCTCTGGAAAAAATAAAACAGCTTGCACCTAAAGTACGAGCCAATATTGTAAAACAGGCAGAGCTAACGGCGGAGTTTGATAGAGTTGGATTAAAAATTGTTCAACCAGGTCAGGTACAAGTAGTCGCGATGGGAATTGATTCGGCGGCTTTGTCAGATTTGCTGCAGTTGGCACGAATTGGTATTAAAAGAGGAATTGTTTCTTTTAGAAGTTTCCTGATGGAATTACAGTTACGAAAAATAATTAAAAGTGCTGATAATCTTACCGAAAAAGAGTTAAAAATACTAAAAGAAGCTTTTGAGAATGCAAAAAGCGGCAAATTTAGTTTGGAAGATCTCGCAAATTATCTTTCTTCAAAACACAAAGACTTTTTAGAAAAAAGAAACTTCAAGCTAATAAAACCTACAAAGAACCCTAAAAATTTAGATATTATTCACGATGGTACTATTATGTTTAGAGGAACCGAGGAGCATATTGAAAAATACATTTCGTTTATGAGTAAAAGTGATTCAGAACGAAAAGCAATTGTAGAGGCTGCAAATGGTAAGTTAAAAAGCAATAAATCAGTATATAAACCGGAATCAACCCTAAAAAAAGGGTACGAAGTACCGGCAAGTAAAAATGGTACTTCGCCTGATTTTAAGGGGCTAAACATGTATGTAAATGAACAAGGGAGATTAGGCAACGGAATGAGCATCCCTAACGTTTCTGAAGAGGTACTTAATGATGCATTAAATAAAATTATTAAATTTGATGGTGAAGTGAAAGTTCCTATAACGGGAATTGAATATTCTTCAGACTTTGCTAATGCATGGAATGCTGTGGGAATTGAACCTTCTTTAGGTTCAAAAATTTTAAGAGAATTAGATCTGACTTGGCACCATTTGGATGATTTAGACGAAAATTTAAAAAGTACTATGCAATTAGTGAGAAAAGGGATTCATGAGAAAACCAAGCTTCATATGGGAAGTCAGGCTCAAATAAAAGCTGTTTTAGGTATTAAATAATTATAACATAAGAATATGATAGATTTTAGAATAGACAATGAACGTATCACAGCAGAAGAATTAAATGAGTTTGAACAAGAAATAGGGCTAACTTTACCGGAAGATTATCGGGCTCATATGCTAAAATATAATGGAGGCTCTCCTTTTAGTTATTATCTTTATTTTGGAGAACCAGACGATGGTATCCTTCTTTTCCGTTTTAAGTCTATAAAATATGGTGACCCACTCGTCGAAAAGCAAGATTATTTACCTGAGAACTATCTTAGTATGGGGTATACAGAATCAGGCTATTTAGTAATGTCGCTAGATGAGAATGAATATGGAAGTATTTTTGTTTGTTACTCGGAAGCGGAGTTAACAAAATTAGCATCATCCTTTACTGAATTTTTAGATGGTTTGGTCGATTATACCGATACTTTTGAATAGTTTATTTTAAATCGGTAACTACTGCAAATATAATATTGTAGGTTGTCAGCTGCGTTTTCTGTTTTTTTAAAGGAAATGTTTTCGAATCCTAAAGAGAAAAATACTGGTACTAAGAATATTAGGTTAAAAGCCAGGATTAATCCAGCTTAATCAAAAGCAAACGGAATAAAAAAAGAACAAATTTTTTAGTAAAAGCCTTGTAAAACCGGATATCTTGCCTATATTTGCTCCCGTAATCAGGAAGTCAATTACGGATTACAAAATACATAAGGGCGATTAGCTCAGCTGGTTCAGAGCACCTCGTTTACACCGAGGGGGTCGGGGGTTCGAACCCCTCATCGCCCACAACTTTTAAAACTCCAACTTTTTTGTTGGAGTTTTTTATTTTTTGACTATATAGATTTAGCTTAGTTGTTTTTAGAGTTTTCCGATTTTCTTAGTAAGCACGGATTACAAATCCGCGCTATAGGGATGTGAGGCATCTGCTTCAATGCAGAATTACGTGGATGTAGCAACTGCTTTCGGGCCGCTTTAGATTTCCGGATGGAAGCCAAGTAAGTAAAGTTATGGGTAAGTTTGCTAATAAACGCGGTGATGAATTGGTAGCTTCAGTAAAAAAAGCGATAAACCCAGATGGTTTAATAATTGATACAGATACTTACATCAAGCCGAATGCTCCTCTAAATCATACAGAAGATATAGGAGATGTTGATGTTTTAATTATTGATCAAACAGATAAGATACTCTATAGTCTCGAATGTAAAAGTATGTCCCCGAGCCGAAATGTGAAAGAAATGATAGAGGAAGTGTCGAAGTTGTTTGGTGAAAATTCTTCAGAAAAAGGATGGATTGAAAAACACATGATAAGACATAGATGGCTGGAAAATAATCTAGATGCTGTAGGAAGAGTTTATAAAACTGATCTTAATGATTTTAGAATAAAATCTTTCTTCGTAACAAATGAGGAAATGCTCATCCCTATCTGCGCAGGCAGGCACTACCATTGCCTTTTATAACACTTTACGATCTTGAAAAAGACGGTTATGATGTGTTAAAAAGAAATTACGACCACCAGTTTAAAAAAACAGTTTAAAATTTGTCATATGCACATTAAACTGCAATAAAATTTTAGTAGTAAAAATATTGAGAATTTTAAATAAAAAAAGCATTAAGAGACTTCTATTAGTTGAAATCTTTTAATGCTTTTATTTTGTTTTTTTACTAAAAAATCTCCTTTATTGACCAAAAAGATTACCTATAATCCGTAAATCTAGATTGACTCCATATGCAAAACCCCAATCCCATTTTTCTTTCTTTCTTAAATCAAATTCCTGTGGTGTAATAGTTTCTGTTCCAAAATCGAAATCTCCCTCAAAATAATTCACTTTGCTATAATTGCCACCGAAGAATATAGTAGCACCCCTGGCAACTTCGAAACTGAACCCAGCAAATAAATTTTCGAATGCCTTATCTCCTAACTTCACACCAACAGTAGGATAAATTTTTTCGTACCACTCATGATCATTTATGTAGCAGCGTGTTGATGCTCTGGTGTACAATGCTTTTTTTTTATCCTGATCTTTCTCTATTAGTGATTCTAGTAAAATTATCGGAGAAGTATACAAGGTTGCTGTCGCCGTAATAACCCCGTTGCCGCCTTCTAATGACTTTTTTACGGTTGAAGTAGAATTTCCCAAATCCACAAGCGTATAATCTGGATTTTCGAGTTGGGTAACATACAGTCCTACGTTAATAGATGCATGAAAAGTCGGCGCCATCTTAATAATAAATGAACCAATTTTTGTTCTTAATCCTTCTTTAATTTGAGTTCTGTAAATATCAAATTCAATATTATCCTTATTAGATGACTGTAAAGCCGTTTCATTTACATACCAAATTAGTGTCTCGCCTCCTACATTCGCCCCTTGTAGTTTAAATTTTCCTGCATCTGGATTTTCTATAAATATTCCAGTGTCGATAGAACCTTTCGTCTGATCGACGGAATATATGTAATTTGGATTGGTTTTTGAATCTAAATAGACAACATGAACATAATATTTAAAATATGGGACACCTTGTGGCAATGTCGATTGTAAAGAATTTCCGAATTGATCTATAAATATATGGATGGCACCTTTGTCATCTACTAATCCAAATTTCGACTGCTTATACTTATCTTTTATATGATTTTTGACAAAAACATCTACATTTCCATAAGTCGCACCTCGGTTTTCGTTACTGCTGCCATTGTACTGAAAAGTAAATTCCAGTTTTTCTTTTGGCGTTTTAACGTCTCTTATTTCAAACTGTTTGTCAAATAGAGGACTAGTACCATCCTTTAGTTCGTACCAGTTTTTATCATTTTTTAATACCAATAACTTTTGGTCTCCTTTATAAATTTCGTAAGTCTTTTTACCATCTAGATTTCCATCCATCTGAATAAATACACTTTTAAAATTATCTTTCTTTAGTGGATCCTGAATCTGCAGTGTGGGGGCCAGATTTCCTTCAACTATACTCTTGTCGAATGAATAATTTACTTTAAAGTTTTGACCAAGACAAAAGAAAGGAACCAATAAAAGTACTGTGAGTAATTTTGTTTTCATGATCTGTTGTTTTAAGATTTATAAAATAACTGCATTAAGATATTCTTTAATCCTGATATAAGGAAGGAAGTAAGTATTTATTCCGTCTGAGCCCAGAACGATGCCTATAATTTGCGAATTCATAATTACTGGGCCACCAGAATCCCCCTCAACTGTTACACTTTCGCTTAGGCGACAGACGCCGTAAAAAATATGGTTGAAGTAATAATTATTAATCGAGTAATCAAATTCAAGCGTAGTAGAAACATTTTCAATAGTCGAAGATTTAAGTTTACTTACATTGCCGTAAACCAGTACTTTTTTATTTTTATTATAGTTGTTAGTAGCATTATAAAATCCTTGAATCTTGCCAAGGCCGGGAACAATATTTGAAATTTTTTGATGATCCGCAGGATTGATTTTACAAAATGCTACATCCAGCCAATTATTAAACGCTCCTCTAAAAACGGTTCCTCTTATCGTCTGATTTTGACCGATTAAAACGGAAGGTTGATTGTTATCTAATTCTGGGATATAACTTGTCGAATCAGTGATGAACTGATATCCCATTACATGCATATTAGATACTGCTACTATATCGTCATCTTTTTTGAGATAAATACTACAGGAACCAATTTCTTGCACAGCAGTATTTAAAATTTTACAGCCAGGATAAAAATTTTGAAGTTTAAAATGACTTCTTTCTACTATATCAGTTGGGATTCGATATACTATATTGTCTGGAAATCTGATATTTAAGTGTGGGGGTATAAAATTATAGTCTTTTTGGGGATCTTTTTTTATAACATGAAATACGATGCTGTATAATCGGATTTTTTTACTTTTTTTCAGCTTGTTGTCAACATGCAGACCAATTATATTTGGATATTTATTTTTAAATTCCAGATAATGTTCTTCACAATAGTTCTGAAGAAATTTCAGCTTTCGATTTGTTGTTGAATTCACATTCGAAGATCTTGGTTTACAATTCTCAAAGTAATCAAATAGTAAATCAGTTTTCCTTATATATGATTCTATTAGTTTTTTGAGGAAACTGAAGTTATTAAATTTCTTGCAAATTACTTATTTTTAAGATTTAAAATATAGGTATATATACCTGTTTTAAAACGTTTTAGATGTAATGAATTACAACGAAGATCATTTTTTATCAATACATTAAATTCATCTTTATTAAATTAAAGGCTAGGAAAATAGTTGGAATTTTTAAAGAAGTCGCTGAAAGGATAACTATCCATAAATTTGTCAAAGGGATAATTTTTAGGTAAAATATAAAGTTTACAAAAAAAAAGATTTCATAATTTTGAAAATTATTATTTGAACTAATAGTTTTAATTATAAATCAATCACTTGTAGAAATAGTAATAAGATTTAATTGAGAGTTAGTTAGAGTTGGATTGTGGTGCATTCGTGGTGCAATCCGATTTAAATTTTATAAAGTCTGTATTTTTTGGGTTTTAAACGTTTAGGTTCGATCCCTTCCTCTCTTATATTTTATAAGATATCATTTATAGCCCTAATATTCCATATAAAAAAATAATACAAATCCGCGAAATCCGTTTTTATTCTTTAATTTATTGTTGACTATAATTCAATACGTTAAAATTTATTAGTCTATAAATAGGTGAAAACACGTATTGTTTTGTTGTGTATAAATTAGTTTCTTTCGGGTTTATAGCTTTAGGAAATAAATTCGGTGAAGAGTTTCGTGAAAAACAATGTTTATGCAATTTACTCAACATAATGGAAAAAATAAAAGATTATACAGTAATTAAGACAATTCAAGAAAATGGAGAAAATGCTAATGTGTATTTAGTCGAAAAAGAAGGTAAAAAATTTGTAGCTAAACATTTTACTAAATCTGTTAAACCTTATGTTCAATATGGGAAAAAAAATCATTTTGGACGGAGACGAGAAGGTGCAGATGAAGTTTTCAAAGAGATAAAAAGCGTATCAGAAAAACACTCATTCATAATTCAATTTTACGAAAAATTTAAATGGGATAAAAAATGGTGTATCATTATTGATTATTTTGAAGGAAATACAATGAATGAATTTCTATTTCTATTTAAAGATGACAAAATCAAAATTCTCACCATTATAGAAAAATTTGCGCTTGAAGTAAAATTATGGCATAAAAATCAATTCGCTTTAGGTGATGCACATTTAGACAATATATTAGTTAATAGTTTAACAGAAGAAATTAGATTAATTGATTATAGTCAAATGCACCATCCGGATTTTAAATACTGTAAGAAATTCAATTGTTTTAACCCTCAAAATAGAAGAATTGACGAAGATTTGGAAAACACAACGAAGCATTTTGGAAGGGGGTTTATAACTGAACTTAGAAAAGCTCAAACAAGCTTGAAAATTGAAATAGATCTTGCCCAAATTTTTCAGAATAAATATCAAAACTGCTTATAACGGTAGTTTTATAAATAGCTTATTAATGATTGTGCTCTTAGGGTATATATTTGTTTAAAACTAACCCCCAATTCTATTAAATACAATAAAATCTGCATCAGATATTAGATGGTAATCTCTCTCAGCTCTCACAAAAGAAAATACCGACATCTCTGTTGACGTTTTTTTATTTTAAACAATACGATACCGCTTATTGCGTTACTTGATCAAAAAAAGTTAAAACCGTTTCATTAAATAATTCCGGCATTTTTGCCGGTGCTTCGTGATCACCGCCTTTAAAGATGATCAGTTTGCTATGCGGAATTTTTTCGGCAATCAACTTGGTGTGTTTTTCTTTTACAACATCATATTGTCCGGCCATAACCAAAGTAGGCGCCTGGATTTTTTGTAAAGCATCCGGATTGATATTCGGTTCGGTTAATAACAGCATTTTTAAACGATAATCCATATTGGTTTCTGGAATTCCTTTGCTTTCCATTTCTTTTACCTGTTTACGGATTAGTTTATTGGTTTCAGAAGTAACAGAACTAGCATTGTTATATAAAACGGTTCCCATAATGGCCATTTTATTGATTTTATCCGGATGTTGCATTCCCAATACCACCGCGATATTTCCACCATCACTCCAGCCTAAGATGTTCACATTTTTTAGTTGTAGTTTTTCAAGGAAGGTATTCACATCTTCCGCCATTAGTTCGTAGGTGATTTTGGTACCGTCGGAAGTCGATTTTCCTTGCCCGCGACTATCCAGACCAATGACCATATACTTTTGACTCAGCGCTTCCGATTGTTTGTTAAAACTGCCCATAAAAGAATTATTACCGTGAAGCAACAAAAGCGGTTCGCCTTTTCCATATATTTCGTAATAGAGTTTAACACCGTTAACATCCATATATTTTCCTAATTCGGCATTGCTTCCTAATGTTGGCGTAACCGTAAGTTTGGAATTATCGATAAACAGCGCCTGCTTTCCGGAAAAAACGGTCTCTTTGGATAATGATAGACTTGTATTTTTATCCATCGTCATCGTTTTCCAGTGTAGTAGCGAATCACCTTCAAAATCGGAGTTTTGAATCGGGATTTCAATTCTGTTTTTACCGTCTTCTATAAATAATTTAAAATCGTCCAGATAGTAATTTCCGGGACCGGCAATGGCAACACCTATAGCGAGGAATTTTGCATTTTTATCAATTTTCCCATTGAGCACATACGAGCTCCAGTCGTCTTTTTTATAATAATCGCCCGCATTTTCATTATATAAAGCATTTTTTATCGGTTTACCGTTAGCATCTACCGAACGTGCCGCCAGTACGAGCCAGGAATCATTGGCTATCGGATCTTTGTAATATATTTTCCCTTCGAGGGTGAATTTTTTGCCTTGGTACGATTCAATGGCTACAGCCTGATAAATTTCATAAAACTGCGCATAGGAGTTTGCTGAGGTTACCAGTAGCAATAGGGTAAGTAATTTAAAATATAGTTTTGACATAGTACAATTTTTATAGGTTTTAAGAAGTAGACAAAGCGTTTCATTGGTCTTTATTTTCCGGATAAATCAAGACAAATCGAATCATCATTGTAATCGGATTCCTGCATATCTAAAACCTTGCCATTTTTAGGGCGGCTAAATTTCGACTATTATATGAAATATAAAACAGCTCTGAAATCAGTTGATTTAGAGCTGTTTGTTTTAACGGGTGTATTTCGTGTTATTTTATAGCGTCTTGTTCTACTGGATCAAAAACAAACTTAGTACTGTCGAATACGATCGGGAATTCCGGTTTATAATACACAAAATTCATATAGCTGGCGGCAATACCGCTACCCAAGATGAGTTTCCCGTTGCGCTTTAAAAAAATTACCGGTACCACATTGATACCACCGCCAAAAGAACGATACCGATACTTCCCACGTAAGGTATCGCCGGAAATAACACCTTCAATATTCCCGGAATCTTTTACCGCTCGGCTTCCATAATAGATTTGATACTGACCGTAAAAACGATCTTTGTGGGTTTCAATCGCCAATAGTGCCGTGTCGTTATGATGTACGGCACGATAATAGGAACGGTATTCGTTAAAATCCTTTTTCTGACAACCGGAAAATAATACTGAGAAAAGAAGAATTATGAGACTAAGGCTAAATAGTCGTTTGTTGTTGACAGGATATGATAGTGGCGTGTTGCTCATTTTAAGTTTAGAATAAGTATCATCATGCGAAGATAAGACAACCAAAATGGTTTTTATTAAATTTATAAATACAGTCACTATGGGAGCTAAAACAAAATTTCCTAAATTATAGAAACGAAATTTCCTATTTAAAATTTTAGACATTTGAAAATTAATATTTTGTATTTTTTTTGTGGTGATCCTATAGGTTACCTTATATGTCTTTTTACACGTTTGAACTAAAAAAACAATTCTTTAAACAATTGAATTTTAGTGTTTTATATTTGAGTATTTGATGCTAACTTGATATGTTTAGGAAATTTTGTTTTATTAAAGATAAATTGCAATCTATTGATATAGTATTACTTAATTGATTTAGAAATGGAAATTTGGTTTTCGGGAGAATATTGTAGACAAACACGAATCAATTTTCGGATTTTGGATTTCCATAATGGAAGTGATCGAATTACTATCAATGCGTTAAAACCATAGGGCTACGATCGGATTTAACGTAATAAAACTTATTTTTGCTGCGATTGCAAAATCTGATAATATGGACTACGATAAATTTATTTATTGCCTCGAAGCGGTTCCGGATAGCGAGGTATTTAGGGCGACCGAAGTATATAAAAATCTCGAAAAACTAGCCGCCGAACAAGGTATAGACAGTATTTATAAAGTTTGCGATTCTATTGAAGGTCTGGAAGAAAGTTTGGGTACCTTATTGTATGAAGATCATAATTTTAAGAATTATGAAATCATCTATCTGGTGATGCAGGGGAAAGGAAACAATATCTGTTTAAATGGCTATTATTATAGCATCGAGGAAATCGCCGAACTTTTCGAAGGCAAAATGAAAGGCAAGATCATTCACTTTGCCAATGCCAAAATTCTGGATTTAAACGACGACGAAGCGCAATATTTTCTGGATATTACCGGAGCCAGAGCAATTTCGGGTTACGGACAAATGCATCCTACAATTAGCAGCAGTAATCTCGATCGGGTTTTCTTTAGTTTGTTTGAAGATGACGATAACCTGGTCGAAATTGTTGAAACCTTACACGAAAAACACTATGCCTTGTGTAAGTTACTGGATTTCAGATTGTATTATTGATAAATAGCTAATAGGTTTAAATAGATTCCTTACTCTTCTTACTCAACAAAAATATCGTCGAAATAATACAAATACTCCCGATCCAGTCGATTGTATAAAACGGAACCTGTAACCAGAGTACAGCCATAATCGTAGCCGATAAAGGTTCGGCAGAAGCCAATAAACTGGCTTTTTGGCCACCGATAATTTGTACGGCGGTTAGGTAGCTGTAAAAAGCGATTAATGTCCCAAAAAGTACAATAAAACCCGTGTAAAGGTAGGTTTGTGTATCCCATTGCCCTTCGATGGCCCACGGTGCTTTTATAAAGGAGAAAGCAAGTCCGCCCAATAACATTCCCCATCCGATAATAATCGATGATTTATACCGACTTAATAACGCGATCGGCTGTAAGGTGTAAATCGCAAGCGTAACAGCCGACGCGAGTCCTAAAAACAAAGCCGTTCCGGATATTGCCAGACTATGGATGTTTCCGTGGGTTACCAGTAAAAAAGTGCCGCCTACAGCCAAAGCGATGGCCAGATACTCGATAGGGCGTGGCAGTTTTTTGTTTTTAGCCGCCAGATAGATCGCTATAAATACCGGCCCGGCATATTGTAAAACCGTAGCGGTCGCCGCATTGGAATGTTTGATTGCTGCAAAATAGGTGTATTGCACGGCTAACATTCCGGTAGTGCTGAATATCAACAATTGAATGGCATCTTTTTTGTTTTTCCAGATCGACCACAAATCCGATTTTTCGCCAAATCGGGCAAAAAGTAATAGAATCGTACCGGATACAAGCATTCGAAGGGTAATCAGCCATTCGACATTAATACCTCTTTGTTGAAAAAGGAATTGTCCGAATGTACCGGAAACGCCCCATAGCATAGCTGCTAAAACAGCCAGAAAAAAACCTTTGATAATGGATGATGGCATAAAATAGGGGAAGGGAAAATTATAACTCGTTCTCAGGAATCACTTTAATAACACGACACGGATTTCCGGCTGCGATAACATTGGCCGGGATACTTTTAGTTACGACACTTCCGGCACCAATAATAGCGTTTTCGCCAATCGTCACGCCTTGTAAAATCACGGTATTACCGCCAATCCAGACATTGTTTCCGATATGTACCGGTTTGGCATATTCGATACCGGCATTGCGTTGTTCAATGTTTACAGCATGGTTGACTGTATAAATACTCACATTGGGAGCAATCAGCACGTTGTCGCCAATGCGGACTTCAGCTTCGTCCAAAACCGTAAAATTAAAATTCGAAAAGAAGTTTTCTCCGATATGGATATTATAGCCATAGTCACAATAAAACGGTTGTTTGATACTGAATTTCGAACCGGTTGAACCAAACAATTCGCGGATAATAGCAGCTCGCGCCGCATCTTCTTTTGGATGTAGGCGATTGTAATCGGTTACAAGGTCTTCGGCGATATCCCTTTCGGCATCCAGTTCGGCATCAATATAGGTATAGTAGGCTCCGGAGAGCATTTTTTCTTTTTCAGTCATTTTTTTGATCTTATAAAGCGCAAAAATAGATCAAATAGTATGTGCTTTTTCTTTAAATTTGGGTACTGATTTGCAATTTTGTTTCATTAATACCCAATATTCATTTGGAAAATCTTGATAAATTTGATTTAGCAATTTTAAAAGTGTTGCAAAAAGACAACCTTACGCCGCAACGAACGATAGGAGAAAGTATCGGATTGTCGGCTGCGGCGGTGCAACGACGGATCAAACGAATGCGGGAAACCGGTGTGATTGCGGCGGATATTACGGTGGTCAACCGGGAAAAAGTAGGGCGGATGATCACCTTGTTTGTTGCGGTTAAAATGGAAAGTGAAAAGATCGAACTGATTGATCAGGCCAAAAATAGCTTCCGGTCGGCACCTGAAGTACAACAATGTTATTATGTAACTGGTGAAACCGATTTTATATTGGTAATCGTTACACCGTCGATGCACGATTATGAAAAACTGACCCGTAGGTTGTTTTTTAGCAATCCGAATATTAAAAGCTTCAGTACAAGTTTAGCATTAGACATTGTTAAAGAAGGGTTGGAAATACCGTTGGAATCAGTTTAAAGAAAAAAGAAAAAAGAAAAAAGAAAAAAGAAAAAAGAGGAAAGAGGAAAGAGGGCTAACCAAATAGACGTACTTGATGAGTACTAATAAAATCGGAGTAAGATTTATTAAATTTAATTCAATATGAACAACGAACTTTCAAAACAAATAGTAAAACATTTCCGGGATTTGCATTTTGGTGGAAACTGGACATCAGTAAGTCTAAAAGAGGCTTTGGAGGATGTTAACTGGGAACAGGCAACCACAACGATACAGGATCTGAATACGATCGCTGTTTTGGTCTATCACGTGAATTACTATGTTAGTGCTGTTTTAAAAGTTTTGGAAGGCGAGCCATTGGATGCCAGTGATAAATTGAGCTTTAATTTGCCGCCAATTAGTTCGGAAGCCGAATGGGAAGCGTTAAAAAACAAAACCTTTTCCGAAGCGGAACAATTTGCAACCCGAATCGAACAACTGGACGATACGCGTTTCTTCGAGGAATTTATCGAATCGAAATACGGTAATTATTATCGAAATATAACCGGAATCATTGAGCATACACATTACCATTTGGGGCAGATTTCGCTAATACGAAAAATGCTATCGCAAACAGTTGTCCAATGAAAATAATAACACACGAAGTAAACGGTATCCGAATCGCGGAGGTTATTTCCGACGAACGTATTGTAAATACTGTCGACGAGGCATTGCAATTGTTGGTGGACTTATATTATCAGGAGTTTGACAAGGTAATTCTGTTTGCTAAAAACGTTCATCCGGATTTTTTCGACCTTAAAACCAAAATGGCAGGGGAAATCCTGCAAAAATTTTCAAACTATCGCATGCAACTTACCATAGTAGGCGATTTTGATCAGTATCCAAGTAAAAGCCTTAAAGATTTTATATACGAATGTAATAAAGGGCAGGCGGTAAACTTTATAAGTTCCGAACAACTAAAAGAAGCTCTTGGAATTAGTAGGTAGCTTTTAAAAAATAGTTATTGCATTTTTTTAAAGACTACAATTTTAGTGGTTTGTTTACCATTACTATATATAAATATCCCGATTCTAAGAATGGAATCGGTTTCCAGAATCATTTGTAAATGCGTTCTTTTCCCCGAAATAGTACCAATAAAATCAAAAACATTTCCGTTTCCAAAAAATCCATGAACGTTATCCAAAGTAAAAGCACCATTAACATCCAAACCTAAATCCGGATCGATTAACCGGAATTGATTTCCGTTGATTTTCAGACTTCCGTTTTTACCTACTAATTGATCCCAGTTTCCCTGAACATTGTGAACAAAATTTTGATGATCGTAATAAGTAGTAGTCACCGGATTATCCCATTGATCTTCTTCATCGGAAAACCAACGTATACTGGAATTAAAAGCAGTATTGTTTTGTCCGTCACCTGTATATGCCGTTGTTAGCGTATCGGTTTCACAAGAACTCACCATTCCGGCGATTATAATAAAAAAGAAAACAAATCGAAGGCGCATAATTTTGAAATTTAAACTCATAATACGCAAGGTAAGGCTATTTTAAACCAACATTAAAGATATGACTGGTACAATAAAGAACAGTTTAAGGACGAAATAATAATGACAATTAATTATGAAATGTTTAATAATTGTGGAAGTATAAAATGTTTACTTTTGATAAAAAAGAAAAATGAAAAAATTACTATTGGCCTGTTCCGTACTGGCACTTTTCAGTGGCCAGATTCAGGCGCAAAATAAAGCAACATCAGCATCAACCGAAAAATTAGCCGCTATGAATGCAGAAAACATTTACCAGTTTAAAGTAAAAGATATCGAAGGAAAAACCTTTGATTTTTCGAAGTTAAAAGGAAAAAAGGTAATGGTAGTCAACACCGCGTCCGAATGTGGTTTAACACCGCAGTACGAGCAATTGCAAAAGTTGTATACGGAGTATAAAAACAAAAACTTTATAATCGTAGGTTTCCCGGCCAATAATTTCGGAGCACAAGAACCGGGATCGAATAAAGAAATCGCAACTTTCTGTTCGAAAAACTATGGCGTGACGTTCCCAATGATGGAAAAAATATCCGTAAAAGGGGATGATATGGCGCCATTGTACCACTTTTTAACCGAAAAATCCAAAAACGGGTATCAGGATAGTCAGGTGGAATGGAATTTCCAGAAATACCTGATCAACGAAAAAGGACAGTTGGTTAAAGTCATCAGCCCGAAAACATTACCGGATAGCAAAGAAGTTATCGATTGGATTAAAAGCTAAGACATATAAAAAGTAAAGAAGCCTCCGTTTTACGGAGGTTTTTTTATAAAAATAATTGCAGAAATACCGAATCCAGCCAGCGATCAAATTTATAACCGCTTTCCCGTAGGGTTCCGGCGATTTCAAACCCCATTTTTTGATGAAACCGGATGCTGCCATCATTTTCGGCATCGATCACTGCGATCATGGTATGCTTTTGTTGTGCCCGGGCGATTTTGATCAAAGCTTCGAGCAGTAGTTTTCCAACACCTTTTCCCTGGTGTTCATGGTGCAGATAAACCGAATGTTCGACCGTAAAGCGATAGCCTTCCTTAAAACGGAAATCACCATAGGTCGCAAAACCGGCGATTGCGCCATCGGAAACCGCTACCAGAAACGGGAAGTTTTTAGCCTCTTTTTCACGGATTATTTGCTGTTGTGCATCCAGTGTTCGTGGCGTATAATCGTAAATAGAAACACCGTTCAGGATTTCGTAATTGATAATTTCCAATACGTGCGGAATATCGTTTTCGGTTACGGGACGTAGGGTGACAGACATATATAAAGCATTACAAAAAGTGTACTCAAAGATAGAAAGTTTCACACTTTTTTTGAAGGAAATTCGACAGACTACCTTAAATTTGTTACTGCGTTTCAGGACGCTCAATTTAAACTACTACTACAAAATGTCATATCCAAAAATACCTTTGGCGCAAAGTATACTTGCGCTTTGTAAAGCCAAAGGCCTTCTCGATATCATTATTTCTCCGGGATCCCGCAATGCACCTTTAACAATCGGGTTTGCCAGTAATAAAGAATTTAATTGTTATAGTATCGCCGACGAACGTTGTGCCGCTTTTATGGCCGTTGGTATGGCGCAACAACTCGGAAGACCGGTAGCATTGGTCTGTACTTCCGGTTCGGCGTTGTTAAATTACTATCCAGCGGTAGCCGAAGCCTTTTATAGTCAGTTGCCGATGGTTATTATTTCTGCCGATCGACCAACGTCTAAAATTGATATTGGCGACGGACAAACCATTCGACAGCGGGATGTATTCGCCAACCATATTTTGTATAATGCCAACCTTACGGAAGAAGCGTCAGCGGAAAACGATCGAATGATCAATGAAGCAATCAATACGGCCATCACACAAAAAGGGCCGGTACATATTAATGCTCCGTTTGAAGAACCGCTATATGAAGTAACGGAAACCCTTTCGGTAGAACCAAAAGTAATCCAGCCCGAACCGTTGGAAAATGTTTTGTCGGATGTACAACCTTTTATCCAACAATGGAATAAGGCAACGAAAAAACTGATTCTTATCGGAACCAACGATCCGGAGACTATAGCACCGGAAATTATAAGCCAATTGGCCAATGAAGAGTCGGTTGTGGTTATGAAAGAGGTGACATCCAATATGCATCATCCGAATTTTATCGGGAATATCGATACGATTATCACCCCATTTACTGATACTGATTTTGCTGATTTTCAACCCGATATTCTGATTACTATAGGCGGAATGGTTGTATCCAAAAGAGTCAAAGCCTTTTTACGGAAATATCCGCCTCAGGAACATTGGCATGTCGACACCTTACGGGCATACGATACCTTTGGTTGTTTGTCACAACACTTTAAAGTTACGCCAAATACCTTTTTTGGAATGCTATTACCGGAAAGCAAATCGGTTGCCAGCGATTATTTGCCAAAAATAGTGGCATTAAAAGCATTACGGGCCGAAAAACACGAGGCCTATGCCAACCGTATTCCATATTCCGATTTTACCGTATTTCAAACCCTGTTGCCCAATTTACCGCAAAATAGTCAGTTGCAAATCAGTAACAGTTCGGCTATCCGTTATGCGCAATTATTCGAAATTGATCCGTCGATTGAAGTCTTCTGTAATCGCGGAACAAGCGGTATTGATGGTAGTACGTCGACAGCGATTGGTGCAGCCATAGCCTCAAATAAGGAAACCATCCTGATTACGGGTGATATCAGTTTTCTGTACGACAGCAATGCCTTGTGGAATGCCTATATTCCGAAGAACTTTAAAATAATATTGATCAATAATGGAGGAGGTGGTATTTTCAGAATTCTTCCCGGACATCAGGAAACACCGGTTTTTAATACCTATTTTGAAACCGAACATCAGTACACGGCCGAACATCTTGCTGCGATGTACCGATTCCGTTATACGGCGGTAAAAGAGCAGTCGGAACTGGAAAAGGCGCTTCCGGTTTTCTTTAGCGATAAAACGCAGCCGGCGCTATTGGAAATCCATACGCCTACGGAGATTAATGATAAAATTTTACTGGATTATTTTAAAAACCTAACATAATAAGCAAGAAAATAATTGCTAAAAATAATACATATTGGTTTTATTTTGTTAAATTTGAAAGAGTGTAAAAATCAATTAAGTAACACAAAACAAATTTATTATGAGTAAAAGAGATGAACTAATTGCAAAGTACGCGGCTGATTTAAAAGACAAATGTGGCGTAACTCCGAATATGGATTTATTGACAAAAGTAACTATCGGTTGCGGTCCCTCTATTTACAATGCAGATTCTTCTACTGTTTCGGGTACTTCGAAATCGGAGTTGGATACCGTTAAAAATAATTTTTTGATCAAAAAGTTAGGTTTAAAAGACGGTCCGGAACTGGATAAAGCCATTGATGCCGTAATAGAAAAATATGGCCGTTCAAATAAAAACAAGTACAGAGCGGTAGTGTACTACTTGTTGACGGTTCACTTTAAAAAAGAAAGTGTTTACAAATAGGACAAAATAAAAAAAATAGGGCTTTAAGCCCTATTTTTTATGATAGAAAGATCCATTTCTTATTTAAAAAGGTCCATTCCGGGAATATTCGGCATACCGTCTTTAGCCACTGCGGCCAATTCTACCTCATTTACATTCGTAGCTTTTGCGATAGCTTTGTTAATAACAAGTAACAGATAGTCTTCCAATTGCTCTTTATCGTCCAATAACGAATCGTCAATCTGGATGGATTTTATCGTTCTGTTAGCCGTTAACGTAACCTTTAAAAGCCCGTCGTTACTTTGCTCGTCAATTAAAACCGTATCCAAACGTTTTTTAGTGTCTTCAATTTTTTGCTGGGTCTCTTTTAGTTTCCCCATCATTCCCATAATGTCTCCGAACATGTTAATAAAATTAATGATTAATGTTACCGCAAAATTATTAAATTGCAGATTGATTAGTAAACAAAACTAAATGAAAAATCAAATTATTTTGAGTTGCGTTTGTCTTATTTTTGTAACGGGAAACGCACAAAATAAAAAGCCCGATATGGTAAAAACACTAACACCGCCTATGGCAGCCGTAAAGCCAAAACAATTGGAAAAACACGGCGATATACGAACAGATAATTACTATTGGTTAAACGAAAGAGAAAACCCGGAAGTTATCGATTACCTTAAAAAAGAAAACGAATATTACCAGCAAATGACCGCACATACGAAACAGTTCCAGGAGGACTTGTTTCAGGAAATGAAATCGCGGATAAAAGAAGACGACAGTTCGGTTCCGTATCTGTATAACGGGTATTATTACATCACCCGTTACGAAAAAGGAAAAGATTACCCGATTCACGCCCGTAAAAAAGGCTCGTTGGATGCCAAAGAAGAAATCCTGTTCGACTGTAACGAAATGGCCAAAGGACATGCGTATTTTCAGTTAAGCGGAATAAGTATCAGTGAAGACAACAAATGGTGTGCTTTTGGAATCGATACCGTTTCCAGAAGAGAATATACCATTCAGATCAAAAACCTTGAGACCGGAGAAATTCTACCGGTAAAACTCGAAAAAACAACCGGAGGTTCTACCTGGGCGAGCGATAATAAAACCCTGTTTTATACCCGTAAAGATTTGGTTACGCTTCGTTCCGATAAAATTTACAAACACAAACTGGGAACGGATCCTAAAAATGACAAGGTTGTTTTTGAAGAAAAAGACGATACTTTTTCGGTATTTGTATATAAAGAAAAATCAAAAAAATATATCGTAATCGGTTCGACGAGTACGCTAACGTCCGAATTCCGTATTCTTCCTTCCAATACACCGGATGCCGAATTCAAAGTGTTCCAGCCACGTACACGAGGATTGGAATACAGTATTTCGCACTTTGGCGATAGTTTTTATGTGGTGACCAACAAAGACAAGGCGACCAATTTTAAACTAATGAAAACGCCGGAAAACGCGACCGGAAAAGAAAACTGGAAAGATCTGATTGCCCATCGTAAAGATGTTTTACTGGAAGATATTGAAATCTTTAAAAACTACCTGGTGGTTTCCGAGCGTTCTAACGGATTGAATAAAATCCGCATTATGCCTTGGAGCGGAAAAGGGGAGTACTACCTTCCGTTTGAAATCGAAACCTATACAGCCTATACGACTACCAATGTTGACTTTGATACCGATATTTTACGATACGGTTACCAGTCGATGGCCACACCGTCGTCGATTATCGACTTCAATATGAAAACCAAGACTAAGGAAGTTAAAAAAGAACAGGAAGTTTTGGGTGGGAAATTCGACAAAAACAATTATATCGAAGAGCGTATTTGGGCCACTGCGCAGGACGGAACTAAAGTGCCGATTTCGGTTGTATACCGCAAAGGTATCCAGAAAGACGGTAATAACCCGTTTTTGCTTTATGCCTACGGATCGTATGGTGCCTCAATGGATCCTTATTTCTCATCGATACGTTTGAGTTTACTGGATCGAGGGTTTATCTACGCTATTGCGCATATCCGCGGAGGAGAAGACCTTGGACGCGAGTGGTATGAAAATGGAAAACTACTTAAAAAGAAAAATACATTTACCGATTTTATTGACTGTTCCAAATTTGTAATTGCTGAGAAATACACCTCCGCGAAGCATTTATATGCCGAAGGCGGATCGGCCGGCGGATTACTAATGGGAGCGATTATCAATATGGCACCGGATCTATACAACGGTGTGATTGCACAGGTACCTTTCGTAGACGTAATCACAACCATGCTGGACGATTCGATTCCGTTAACAACCGGAGAATATGACGAATGGGGGAACCCGAACGACAAAACGTATTACGACTATATGCTATCGTATTCGCCATATGACAATGTTAAAAAACAAAAATACCCGAATTTACTGGTAACAACCGGACTTCATGATTCGCAGGTACAATATTGGGAACCGGCCAAATGGGTTGCCAAACTGCGCGTTATGAAAGTGGGAGATAGTCAGTTATATATGGATACCAATATGGATGCAGGCCATGGCGGTGCTTCCGGACGTTTCGAATCGCTTAAAGAAGTAGCTAAAGAGTATACTTTTTTGTTAGATTTAGAAGGAATTAAAAAGTAGATAAATTTTTTT
Organism: Flavobacterium sp. CAU 1735; assembly: GCF_039888695.1. Classification (NCBI taxonomy): domain Bacteria; kingdom Pseudomonadati; phylum Bacteroidota; class Flavobacteriia; order Flavobacteriales; family Flavobacteriaceae; genus Flavobacterium; species Flavobacterium sp. CAU 1735. The sequence goes on from NZ_JBDQQQ010000002.1 coordinate 100,815, forward strand.
TGTTAAATTTGCAGAGTTCTGAGGTTACTTAATTACTGTAAGTAATATCGCTCGACTAATTTATAGTTTATGAAAGAAGACATAAAAGCCTATAATAATGTATTGGAATTAATAGGTAATACTCCCCTAATTAAGCTCAATAAAATTACAGAAGGATTAGAAGGTAATTTTTATGCTAAAGTAGAAGCTTTCAACCCGGGTCATTCCACAAAAGACAGAATTGCCGTATATATAATTGAAGAAGCAGAGAAAAGAGGAATCCTAAAACCTGGCGACACAATTATAGAAACGACTTCCGGTAACACGGGATTCAGTCTGGCGATGGTGAGTATTATTAAAGGTTATGACTGCGTTTTGGCAGTTAGCTCAAAATCTTCCAAAGATAAAATTGATATGTTACGGGCGATGGGCGCTAAAGTATATGTATGTCCGGCACACGTATCTGCAGATGATCCCCGTTCGTATTATAACGTAGCCAAACGTTTACACGAAGAAACAAAAGGATCGGTTTACATCAACCAGTATTTTAACGATCTGAATGTTGATGCACATTATAACACAACCGGCCCTGAAATATGGGAACAAACCAACGGAAAAATAACCCATTTGGTTGCTTGTTCCGGTACTGGTGGAACGATTTCCGGAACGGCTCGTTTCTTAAAAGAGAAAAACCCGGCTATCAAAGTGCTTGGTGTGGATGCTTTCGGATCGGTATTAAAAAAATACCACGAAACCAAAGAGTTCGACAGCGAAGAGATTTATCCGTACCGTATTGAAGGTTTGGGTAAAAACCTGATTCCAACGGCAACCGATTTTGATGCTATCGACAAATTCACCAAAGTAAATGATGAAGAAAGCGCTCATACGGCCAGAGAGATTGCAAAAAAAGAAGGTTTGTTTGTAGGTTATACATCCGGAGCAGCGATGCAGGCGGTAAAACAATTTGCCGAAGAAAACGAATTCACCAAAGACAGTAATGTGGTGATTATTTTCCCGGATCACGGTTCCCGCTATATGAGCAAAATCTTTAGTGACGAATGGATGAACGAACAAGGCTTTTTCGACAGTGTAAATGCCGAAGAAGTGCAAAAAATCGAATTTATAAAATAAGATAAATCACAATAAACAAAAAGACTCCGAAACCAATTCGGAGTCTTTTTGCTTTTAGTAAATAATATTTTCAGATTGCTGGTGGAATAAATAAAGCAATGTTTACCTTTGTGCCTTATAATCGCACAGAATACCATGATTGAGATCGGAAAATACAACACCTTAAAAATCGATAGAGAAACGAAAGTAGGCTTATTCCTTACAGACGGTAACGCGGATATACTTTTACCCAATAAATATGTCCCGGAACAGTATGAAATAGGCGATGAGATAGCTGTTTTTGTCTATCTGGATCACGAAGAACGTCCTGTCGCAACTACTTTGGAACCGTATATCTTTTTAAACGAATTCGCCCTTTTACGTGTGAACTATACCAACAAATTCGGTGCCTTTATGAATTGGGGTATGGAAAAAGACCTGTTTGTTCCGTTTAAAGAACAGGCGCGTCCAATGGAACAGGGAAAACGGTATCTGGTTTATATGTATATTGATGAGAAAACCGGTCGTCTGGTAGCTTCCAGTAAAACGAATCAGTTTTTGGATAACAAAGAGATCACTCTGGAGAAAGGTGAGGAAGTCGATTTGATCATTTCTCATATTACCGAAGTGGGAATCAATGTGATTATCAATGAAAAATACAAAGGTTTATTATATAAAAACGAAGTATACGACGATCTAAGAACGGGTGATCGCATTATCGGCTATATCAAAAACATCCGTCCCGATGGCAAAATTGACGTTTCGGCGACCAAATTAGGCTTTGAAAAACTAGAGCCGAGTTCCCAGTATATTTTAGATGAATTAAAAGCCAGCAGAGGTTTTTTACGACTTAATGATGATAGTCACCCGGAAGATATTAAAACCGTGCTTAAAATGAGTAAAAAGACCTTTAAAAAAGCCATTGGTGTTTTGTATAAGCAAAAACTGATCGAAATTAAAGAAGACGGAATTTACCTCGTAAAATAAAATACAAAAAAAGGAGCATTATTAAATGCTCCTTTTTTTTATCCCGGCAATTTTTCCGGTGCGGGTTCCCGGTAGATCACAGAAGTGATACTCTGAAGAAATGCTTCCAAAGCATCGAGTTCTGCTTTATCCAGCTCCAGTTTTTTCAGTAAAGGAGAGGTTTTTGGAAATAGTTTATCGTTTACTTGTTCGCCTTTTGGTTTTACATTGGGCATACCGGCATTATACAGGTTTAAAACACCGCGTAATTCCGGGAAAAGACCATTGTGCATATACGGTCCGGTTTTTCCAACTTCGCGTAGGGAAGGTGTTCGGAATTTACCCACATCATCGGCATTTTTGGTAATGTTATAACGTCCTAAATCCTCATATTTACGACCGTAGTACGTTAAGCCGGCATTGTGAAACTGATTGTCTGAAAACAAAGCCGAATTATGACAGTTAATGCATCGGGCTTTGGTACGGAACAGGTGTAAACCGGCAACTTCCTTATCGGATAACTGCGTGGAATCGCCTTCGATAAATTTATCAAAACGGCTTTTACGACTCACAACGGTGCGTTCGAAAGTGGCAATAGCTTTAAAAATTTTCTCTTCGGTTACTTTTCCATCACCAAAAGCCTTTTCAAAAAGCGGTTGATAGCCTTTGATTTTTTTGATCGTTTTAACCGCAATATCCATGTGGTTGTTCATTTCCTTGGTATCTACAATCGGGAAACGCGCCTGATCTTCCAGACTGGCAGCACGTCCGTCCCAAAAAAAGATATTGGAGTAGGCTACGTTAATGATCGGTTTGGAGTTTCGGGTTCCCGGCGTACGGTCGTGTCCGTGGGATACTCGTTTTCCGTCGCCCCATCCCAATTCGGGATCATGACAGGAAGCACACGAAATCTGCCCGGATTTGGACAATCTCGGATCAAAAAATAGTATTTTTCCAAGGTCTCTTTTCGCTTCGGTATACGGATTTTCGGCCGGAAATGTTACTTTAGGCAATACACCTAAATCCTGAAAATCAACAACGCTGCTATCGAGAGTTGGCTTGGGCCATTTGCTCACATCGCCGCCGCTGTATATTTTTTTCAGATCCGCTACGGAATAATACTTTTCATCATCTTTATGGTTTTTTAGTGAAACCAATCCGACGAATAAAAAACTAAGGACTGTAAATCCAATAATCTTTTTCATACTTAATAAATTATCGAGATACCACCGTTAAAATAGGTACTCGCTGTGGTATTGTAATCCGTTGTATAGGTTTTATATTGATCACCTATTGCAACAAGGGTATTATAGTTTGCAAAAATACGTAACTTTTTAGTTTTTGAAAGGCTGTATTGGTATTGCAGCATAATATTGGAACGTAATTTTGAAGTAGCATCATACGCCTGATCCGGTTGGATCACATTATCGGCAAACGACAGGTTCGAAGTGGAAATCGGAATAAAAAGCAGGCTTTCATCCAACGCCTGATAGTGCTGTACGCCTAAGGCCAGATTCAGTGTGTTTTTCTCTTTCGACAAGAGGTCTTTGTTAAAAGCAGCCGAAAGTTCCAGTGTATTCAATCGTTTGTCGGTACTTCCTAATAAATCGACATATTTATGGCGCATATAATTGGCTCCGAATTCAAAGCTGTAAACAACACGGTTTTTATCTTTTTTGATCACACCGCTGTTAAAACTGAAAATATCCAGATTCATACGGTAGTTCTGACCATTTTCGCGTACGGAAAAGTTGTCTCCTTTTTGCTTTTCGTAGCTAAAACGAAGTTTATAGTCTTTATCCACGCCGTCGTAAAAATAATTCAGGTCGGTGGTATGCGAAACCACACGGTACATAAACTGCTTTAATTCGTCGTCAATATACACATAACCGCGCACGTTTTTGCCGTAAAAGCTTTCCATCGATTTGTTATAGCGATACGAAGCATTCCAACTGTTTCGGTTGTTTTGGTATTGATAGCCAAAACCAAAGTTTTTATCGATCGTATTAAAGATATAACGGTTGTATGACGAGTTAAAAATAATACGCCCATAACCGGATGAAAAACGAGTAAAGGTTTCCGGATAAGCCGGTGCATTTGCGGCATCGTTTACATACGTAATGTTGTCGGTTTCCGTTTTTTTGGACATTCCGGCAAATACGATCAGGCTGTTGTTGCGGAAGTTATATCCGGTTTGAATCTCACCACCGTAATTGCTCAGTTCTATTTCCGGTCGCGGATCGTTGGTACGGTAGTTTTTACCGTTTTTATAAAATGCTTTTCCGCCCAACAGGATGTTGTTGTCAAACTGGTAGGCAAAACCACCGTCAAGGTTGTATTCCTGGTTGTCCCAGTTTCCTTTTCGGGGCGCAAAGAAATAATTGGGTGACAATACGTTTTGATTTTCCGTTCGTTGGGACGAAAAGTTATAACCCAGTCCTTTTTCAGACGATTTATCGAATGTAAAACCACCAAATAAACGTAGTCGGGGTTTTACATTATATATTCCCTGAGTAGAGAAACGGTACTGCGTTGTTTTGTCGGCCGTCTGAACACGTTTTAAATTCAGGTTTTTCTGGCTGAATTCGATTTGTGTCAACGTAAAGTCATTCAAATGTTGTGTAGTATAAAACAACGGGTTTTTCCAGAATTGCTGACGGATGTCGTTGTAGAATACATTTTGAGGTACCGATAAACTATCAGTGAGCTGCGCCTGAACGGCACAACTCACTAACAGAATAAAATATAATATTACTTTTTTTGAAGTCATATTGTAAAGCTTGTTCTTAAAAAATAAGAAACGTTGATAAATGGAATCGGTTGGAGCCGATTAGTTCGCAAAACCTCTTGGATTTGCTTTAAATTTCACGAAATCGTTAGCAGAGTTGTTGGTGTCTTCTAAGATTTTACGTCCGTTTACAATCGATTTTACTTTACGGTAAACGGCTTGCGAATTATAAGCTGCATCACAGTTGATAAATGAAGCATCGATTTGTGATTGTAGCATTTTCGGTCGTTGGCTACTTGGGTTGTAGTGTTGTAAATCTACACCGTCGATAATTTTATTGTTCGGAATCTGAATAAAGAATTTTGTCGTATTTGTAATCGAAGCAATAGACGGATCCGGGAAATTCTGGTAGCTGTTTAAATCGTCACCACGGAAAATCACAAAACTGTCACGTCCTAAGTTGTCTATAATTAAATCTTTGTTCGGGCTGCTGTAACCTTGTCTTCCCCAATAGGCAATTTCCATATCGGTTACCGCCGGGTTCTGAATGTCAAAACGGTATACGTCTTCTCCAAGTGCTAATCTATAGTCACCTAAATACACTTCAAAGTCAGCAGTGCTTAAATCTACCGTTAGTTCCGGATTTTGTACGCTAAGCGGTTCGCCACTGTTATCCACTAAAGGTGCTTTGTGGTTGATTCCGGTTTGTGCAATTACGATACTTTCACCCGGTAAAATAGGGTAGGTTGTTCCCGAACCCGGAATACGGATCACATAATCAGCATATACATAATCAGTATTCGCCGATGAACCAGCCGTCATACCAATCGATTTGCTCCAGTCAAACTGACCGCTAGCTAAAGTATAAGCAGCCGTTGTAGTTGATGTTTTTCCGTAAAGCTGTCCGATACACAAACCATCCGCATAGATCGTCTCGTTCGAGTTGTTATAGATTTCAATAAACTGATCTCTGAAAACCGCTCCTTGTTGCGCATGTGAACCTGCATAAGAAATTTGTTTGATTACTAAGTCTCCAATACGAACCGTTTTTAGTTTCAATTCCGTAGCGTTTACATTAGCATTGATGATCACTTGTTCTTGTGCACCGTTAAATAATACGGTTTGTGTTTCCGGAGTATATCCGAACTGTGTGTTAAACTCAGTACTGGTTAGCGTCTTAGTAGCTGTAATATTATAGGTTCCCGGGATTACTGCAGGGAAATTTGCAATACCGTTGGTTCCGGATTCGATAGTATAGGTATCGCCGGTATTGGTGTTGGTTAAAATTACAGAACCACCGTTAACCGATTGTCCGTTAAACGTGATAGGGTCGTATTTAAGATTTACCGAAAAGTTTACCGGTTGTAGTCCGTTATTAGCATTCCCAAAATCATCATCCGAACAGGATGTGAAGGCTAATGCTGCACTGAGTAATACAAGAAATTTTTTCATGTAAGGGGGATTATAAATTAATTATTAAAATTGATATTCGATTTTAGTTCCGAAAGATAGTTGTACCATTCCTGCTTTCGGACGCTTAGTTGGTACTCCGTTGTCAATTACATCCTCGGTTTGTTTTAAGTCCAGGAAATTATTGGAATAGAATGAAAAACGGAAACCGTTTTTAAAATCTTTGGAAACGCGTAAGTGGAAATTGTGAAATACTTTTTGTAACGACCGGTCGATTAATGCATTGTTTTGCGCTAATAACGGTAATAACGGATGCGTATCTCTTTCGGCTTCCGGGATAATTATTTTGTTTAAGTTTTCGTCGATATAGGCATATAAACGGTTACCGCTTCTATAATTGGTATTATCAATGATAAAATGTTCGCTTCGAACAGCAATTACCAATCCCACTTTTGGAAGGTGGTAATTGATATTCGCACCCAATCGGAAGCTTTTAGAATTTTCATCATACGGTTTTAAAACAGCCATCTTTTCCGGTCTTGGTGTCGTACTGGCGATACGTTCGTAAGCATCGCGGGTATCGGTATTAACCGTTTCGGTATAACTTCCCTGAATATCGAAGGTGATGTTTTTAAACGGTGTTTTTTCAAAACTCATAAAAAATTCCAATCCCCGGTCTTTTGATTCGAATTTGTTTACCAAACGACTTTGTAAATAATAGAAAGGCGTATAACCCGTTACCTGATACGTTGGTGTTTGTGTACCGTTAAACTGTATGTCAAGTACGGCCATATCACGTACACTTGGAATACCTTCGCTGGTGATTCCGTCGTACATTTTGTTGTAAAAACCGGTTAAATTCAGGTTTCCAAAAGGTAGTTTATAATCCAGTCCCAATTCCGTACGCATACTTTTGGTCGGTTTCAGGTCTTTATTATTCGAATAATCGATAAACGTCTGCACGATTCCAAGGTTGTAATAACCCGGATAACGGTAATCGCCCAAAACGGCATCATAATAACGCGGTCCGGTATAAATCTGATTTAAAGACGGTGCTTTAGAGGTGATTCCGAAACCACCGCGGATCTTAAATTTATCGTATTGGTAATAACTGTTAATACGCGGAGCCAGTGTTGTAAAACCAAATTGATTATCCAAACGCACACCGGTGTTCATATAAAAAGTACTGTTTTCCCAGTTTCGGGTGATATTGTCTTCGGCGTATAGCGAAAACTGGTATTCGGCACGGATATTCTCACCATAATTATACGGTCGGAATCCCTGACCGGAGCCACCGTTGGTCGAAGCAAAAGCACTGATCATAGTTTCCGGACTTCCCAAACGCCCGCGTCCTTTGTTGTCGCTGCTGCGGAAAGAGGTACCGAATAATAACGAATGGGACCAATCGCCGGTGTTAAATGTTTTATACAAATCGGCCGACGCAAAAGAGGAAATCGGAATACCTTCTACCGCTTTAACGGATGTATAGCTCGGTAGGGTATAGGTTCCGGAATAAACCCCTTCTTCGGTACTGGTTCCAACAATACTACCGCCAATATTTACAAACTTAGATTCGTATGTTAGTTGATCACTATATCTGAAATTCGCGTTGATATCCAGATTGTCGAAGAAACTGTTTTCGCTGAATTTCCATTTAAAACGATTGGAAATGGAAAGGTCTTTCTTTTTGTTTTTTACAATTTTATTATCGGTATCTTCTTCTTCGTAATTCACATTATCGTTATTAAAACCATAATCCACCGAAAAAGAGTTGCGGATATTTTTGCTTTTACTCGCCCAGCTCCACATTAAATTCGTGGTAATCCGTTCGTATTCGGTATAGGAAACACGCGGTTCGGCATTCGATTTTAAATAATTCACCGTAAGGTTTACAAAACCGATTTTATCGTTCACTTTAAAACCTTTGGCAAAACCATATTCGGTTGTTCCGTCACGTAAGGAAGTATAGACGCGATAAGGCGATTTACCGGCTTTTTGTTCGATTTTGATCAAACCGGAAGTCAGATCACCGTATTTGGCCGATGGAACTCCTTGTACGACTTCTACTTTTTCGATATTATCCACCGGAATTTCTCGTAAATCGGCACCAAAATTGGCATTGGAAAAATAACCGTTAAACCCGGAAGCCGACGACGGATCACCAAAACCTAAAAAGTTAGGGGAGAAAGGCGGACCGTAATTTCCACCGTAGGATTGCATATTTTCGTTATTCGAAATCGGAATACCGTCAACAACAATAGCGGTTCCGAAAGATTTATTACCAAAACCGGTATTGGCGGCGGTAGAAGGACGTACCGTACGGAAAGCGATCGGTTTAAATTCGTTTAATGTAAAATTGGTAATGGCTTGTCCGGGCAATTGTTCCAGTACTTCGTTAAGCGAAAAAGCCTGAACCTGTTCGATAACCTCTCTACCAATGGTGATTTCGGAGAATTTTTTTCCTTTACGAGCCGTAACGATTACTTCATCCAGACGTAAATCCTGTTTTTGAAGGAAAACAACAATTTTAGTATTTAGGGTTTCTTTTTTATAGTTTAATGTGGCTTCCTGTTTTCCTAAAAGTCGAAAGGTAATGCTCACCTCTTTTGTATTGGGCATTCGCAATTGAAATGTCCCCGTTTGATCGGTAATGGCCCAATCATTGGTTTCGGGATTCACAACAAATACACTGGCTAACGGTTCTTTGGTATCGCGATCGAAAACCTGTCCGTTAATGTGTTTTTGTGCCACTACAGTTTGGAAGGCGAGTAGAATAATGACGTATAATAACCTCACTTTATTTTGGGTGTTTTTTTATTGGCACAAAAATACCACCATTATTTTATTTAGACTAATACCAGATAGTGTTTTTTTGTGATTTATACCTTTCTTCTAAATAATTAACAGGTAAAAATGAGCTTTTTGTTGCTTTTTTTGGTAAAAAGAGAGAATAATCTAAATATATAGCAATATAATTTTTGTTTTATAATTGTTAACTTTATGTTTTTAATGGTAAAATGTTAAAAATCAAAAAAATAAGAGGTGTGAATGAGATAAGATGTATATTTGTATATACAAATATTGTATAGTAATGAATAGACTTGATTTTATTAAAACTATAATAGGAGGAGCAGGTATGGCAACATTATATCCGTTTTATAACTGGACACAAGATTTAAAGGAAGAAGATGTAAAACTTCCGGTTTTGTTTATCGGACATGGCTCACCGATGAATGGCATTGAAGACAACGAATTTTCGCAAACCTGGGCCAAAATGGGAACGGAAATTCCCAAACCCAAAGCGGTACTGGTTATTTCGGCGCATTGGCTTACGAGAGGTACACATATCACCGCGATGAACCATCCCAAAACGATTCACGATTTTGGAGGATTTCCGCAGGCGTTGTTTGACGTGCAATATCCCGCACCGGGAAGTCCTGAACTGGCCAAAGCTACTGCCGGATTGGTTACGACAACCGATGTTGGTTTGGATCACGATTGGGGATTGGATCACGGAACCTGGACGGTAGTACGTCATATGTATCCCAATGCAGATATTCCCGTTTTGCAATTGAGTATCGATTATAACAAACCGCCACAGTATCATTATGAACTGGCCAAACAATTGGCAAGTCTCCGTAAAAAAGGTGTTTTGATCATTGGAAGTGGTAACATGGTACACAACCTGAGAATGGTGGCCTGGGACAAACTGGCCGAACCGGAATACGGTTACGATTGGGCTGTGGAAATGAATACGCTTTTTAAGGATAAAATAACCGATGGTGATCATAAGGCATTGATTGCTTATGAAAATCTGAATAAAGCCGCAAAACTGGCTATTCCAACACCGGATCATTATTATCCGTTGTTGTATACGCTGGGATTACAGGATAGCAAAGATCCGACCACATTTTTTAACGATAAAGCCGTTGGCGGTTCGTTAACGATGACGTCGGTTAAAATTGGCGTATAAAAAAACTCCGGTATAACTACCGGAGTTTTTTTATTATTCGTCGCTTTCTTCTTTACTGAATTTAAATGGATAATCACCAAAATGCGGTGCCAGCTTTTTGGTCTGATACGTCTTATGGGTGTATTTATTGGAAAGGGCAATGATGGAAACCGTGTCTTTTCGTAAGGTTACCAGTGATGATGTATTTCCATGCCACCAACCGTTATGGAAAAAGTATTTCTGACCGGTTTCGAATTCCAGCATACGCACACCTAATCCGTAGTTTCGGGTTCCTTTGCGTTCGTAGCTATAGCCTTTAAACATTTCGGCTTTCATCTCCTGACTTAAAAAATCGTCGTTATAGGTCGCGATATCAAATTTTAAAAGATCACGCGGTGTAGAATAAATATTTTTATCGCCATATACCTGATCCAGAAATTCAAAGGCCAAACGAAGGTAGTTCCCTTTATACGACTGACTCACTTCGTCTTTCTTTTTCAGATCGTCGAAAACAAACGTATGGGTCATTCCTAACGGTTCAAAGATCATTTCCTTCATTACTGTCGGATACGTTTTTCCGGTTACTTTTTCAATGATCAATGCCAGTAAGGCATAGTTCGTATTACAATATCCGAAACGGGTACCCGGTTGGGATTCCAAGCCTACGTTTTTAGTCGCCAGTATAGTTAGCACATCCTGATTGGTTAAGGTTTTTTTCTTGTCCCAAACACCCTTGTCTGCGGTAAAGTAGGCATAGTTTCGCAATCCGCTACGGTGGTTTAACAGCATCCGTACCGTGGTTTTTTCATATGGAAACTCAGGCAGGTAGTTTTTAACGGGCAGGTCGAACTTGATTTTTCCTTCTTCGGCCAGTTTCATTACGGTTACTGCCGTGATCATTTTGCTCACCGAAGCTATATGGATCGGTGTGTCTTCGGTTATTTTATCACCTTTTTCCTTATAAGCATAGCCACTATAATTTTCGTAAATAATCTGACCGTTTTTGGCCACCAAAAAACCGCCGCTATAATCGCTGGCATTATAGTGTTTGTTATAAAAGCGTTCTACAAAAGCTTTGTTATCCGAAATAAAACGAGTGGAAACCTTGGGTAATTTAATCGAAAAATCGCCGGCTAGTAAGGCTGTATCGTTAGAGTTATTATCGGAATCTCGGGAATTATCTTTTTTATTGCAGGCTACTAATAATAATATGGAAAATAGAGGTATATATTGTTTCAGTTTCATTGAATGCGTTCCGGGTAAAATTTAGTAAAAGGCAAATATAAATAACACATAGTATTTATAAAATGCATTGGGGAATTATTTCTGTTAAAATTTTCCGCTAAAACAGATTCCGAAGGCCATAAAAAAAGGACCGTCTATTTTAAAGACAGTCCTTTTATAGTTGTTTTTTGACGTATTATTTACAATCCCAGTTTTTTACGGGTATCTTTTTGTAAGGCGTCTTTATGAACCAGAACCGAGATCGATTTTAGTTTCATATACGGAACACTCATATAAACATAACCGCCATTGGCAACACGATTCGGATCGGTTCCCCATGAGTTTTTCACTTTATAGTATACGTTTCCTTTTTGGTCTTTTACTTTTCCAACAATATGCATCAGGTGATCGTCCTGAGTTGCTAAATTTTCAAATTCCGCCTGACGGTATTCCGGTGTAATCGCTTTTTCCTGTTTAATTTCGGTTAAGATGGTTTTGGTATCGGCATCATCATTCGGAATCACAGCAACGCCATATTTTCCGGAGAACGTCGGTTCGCTCACGTCACAATCCAGTTCCACGGTAAAACCATTGGCCAGCGCATTATCGATGTTCGCGATATATTCTTCCAACGGAAGGTTGTAAAAACTACCGTTCGAAAAGTTATCCGGAACATTCAGGATAAACGTCCCGTAATTGGGCGTATGGGTAAACGAAGTAATGGTTACATAGTCTTTCGGGGTGATTTTGGTCATCGCCTGAAAGCTTTTCGGTGTATATTTTTTTCCTTCGTAAGTAAATTCTGTTACGTTTTTACCGATATAAATATCCAGCATCGCATCGATGGCTTTTTTCCAGTTTGGCGATAATTTTTTTCCCGGATTTTCGGCATAGGCTTTTAACATACTTTCCATTACGGCCACCATTTCGGCGTGATTAAAGGTTTCGGATGTTCCGTTAAGTCCTGTAAAAACGCTATTCGGAACCAAACCGTAATCGGCTACGCTATTGATCACATCATGTGCCAATCCGCCTTCTCCAAATTGCGCTTTGCCCTGACGCATAATATAGTTTTCCGCTTTTTTAGGATAGGTGTTGCGTACCTGATACATTTCGGATAAATCGATTTTCTTTCCGGTTAAACGAATCACTTCCGATTCCAAGAAAGAAGAAGTAGAAAAACTCCAGCAGGTTCCGGTGTTACCCTGACTGATTACCGGTAAGGCCTCTAGGTCGGTAACGGTTTGAAACTCATATTTTTGAGCCTGAGCCGAAAAAATCAAACCCAGTAAGGCTGCCGAAACAAAAATTTTTTTCATTGTATTATAATTTTTTTGGAAGTGCAAGATAATGCAAAAAATGATTTATTTTTACGCTAAAATTTAAAAATATGAGTACGATCAACTGGCAAACTGTTCGGGAATTCGAAGACATAACCTATAAGAAATGCAACGGGGTAGCCCGTATTGCGTTTAATCGTCCGGATGTGCGCAATGCCTTCCGTCCGAAAACAACAAGTGAATTATATCAGGCTTTCTACGATGCACAGGAAGATACTTCCATCGGCGTTGTATTATTGTCGGCCGAAGGACCTTCGTCTAAAGACGGAGTGTATTCGTTTTGCAGTGGCGGTGATCAAAAAGCAAGAGGACACCAGGGCTATGTTGGTGAAGATGGTATGCACCGTTTAAACATTCTGGAAGTACAACGATTGATCCGTTTTATGCCAAAAGCGGTTATTGCCGTAGTACCGGGATGGGCTGTTGGTGGCGGACATAGTTTGCACGTAGTTTGCGACCTGACACTGGCAAGTAAAGAACACGCCATTTTTAAACAAACCGATGCTGATGTAACCAGTTTTGACGGTGGATACGGATCGGCGTATCTGGCGAAAATGGTTGGACAGAAAAAAGCAAGAGAAATTTTCTTTTTAGGCCGTAATTATTCGGCTCAGGAAGCATTTGAAATGGGAATGGTAAATGCCGTAATTCCGCATGCGGAACTGGAAGATACCGCTTATGAATGGGCACAGGAAATTTTGGCAAAATCGCCAACGTCTATCAAAATGTTGAAATTTGCGATGAACCTTACCGACGACGGAATGGTAGGACAACAGGTATTTGCCGGAGAAGCGACGCGTTTGGCTTATATGACCGATGAAGCGGTAGAAGGAAGAAACGCCTTTTTGGAAAAACGCAAACCAAACTTCGAAAAGAAATGGATTCCATAATGGATAGCCTATAATACGATTGGCATTCGGATGCCGTAAAAGAGTAGGAGTTTCTCCTACTTTTTTATGCAATAATAATTGGAACACTATAAAAATCGTTCAGAACAAATTCCTATTTTTGAAACTATAGAAATGGATACCGACCGAAACACAACTACTATGGAATCGTTTACCAATACCAGTATTGATACCCGTCAGTTACCGCGATTTGAAGCGGTTGACTTTGAACCGCTACAAGCCGACTATAAAAAAGTCATCTTTTTTAATACCGCTGTTTTTGCCTTGATTCTGATCGGAATTTTGGGTGCGTTTCTGCTGATCAATCCGGATCTGGTTTTTGGAACCGTATTGTTAATTGGTGTTTTGGCGATTGTATTTGTCATTATAATGACGCTGGTAATTGCCTTGGTTTCTTTTCGCAAAAAAGGATTTGCCTTTCGCCAGCATGATGTACTATTTAAAAGTGGTGTGATTGCTACAACTATAATTGTCATTCCATATAACCGGGTGCAACATGTCGCGTTACACGAAGGACCGGTTTCCCGAAAACTGGATCTTGCCACAATCGAAATTTTTACGGCCGGAGGTAGTGGAAGCGATATTCGTATTGCCGGACTCCGAAGAGAACAGGCTGATCGTATCAAACAATTGATAATGGCCAAATTAATCGAAGAAATACCGTCGATTGCATCCGAAAACAACGAGGTTCCACCGGTAAAACCTGCGGAAGATGAACTTTAACGAACCACAACGCCAATCACTGGTCGGAATCCTGGTTATGTTTACGGATACGTTTCAGCGTATCGTACGCGGACTATGGCCGATTTTGGTGATTTGGCTTTTTAAATTTAACGAACTCAATAAAGCACTGGTTGTTTCGGGAATTGTCGGACTATTTGTGTTTGTCGCCATTGTGGCCTATTTGCAATACCGGAATTTTACGTTTTATATAGACGATCAGAACGAAGAGTTTATTATTCATAAAGGTGTATTAAACAAAACGCGGATTGCGATCAAACTGCAAAAAATCCAACAGGTCACAATCAACCAATCGTTTATTCAGAAACTGATTGGTGTTTATGCGCTGGATGTCGATACTGCCGGAACTCAGAAAAAAGAAGCCGTAATCCGGGCTGTTTCGCATCAATTGGCACAGGCTTTAAAAATGCGTTTGCTGGAAGGGGAAAAAAACAACGAATCGGAAACCATCGATACGGAGCAAACCAAACCTTTTATCAAAATCAGTTTTTCCAGTTTGTTTAAGATTGGAATTACCTCGAATTACCTTCGCAGTTTTGCCCTGCTAATTGCCTTTTTCGGAACGATTTACGAAAATGTTCAAAGCTATATGCGGGCGAATGAAATCGACGGTGAAAAATTCGATACCTATATCGATAAAGGACTCGCGATGTATTCGATCACGATTTTTGTGCTTATTCTTTTGGGAATATTATTGCTTTTAAACCTCGGACGAACGATTATTAAATATTTCGATTTTAAAATCACCCGGCAACACCAGTCGTTGTTACTGTCATACGGTTTACTAAATACCAAAAATACGATCATCCGTCCGGAAAAAGTACAGATCGTTTCCACCAGTCGGAATTACCTGCAAAAGAAAATGGATACGCTTACCCTGAAAATACGACAGGCTTCCGGGAATGCCGATCAGGAGGAAAACGACAAACAGGCAATTACCATTCCGGGATGTTCCGAAGCCGAACGCGATCGCATCATGGCATTACTGTTTCATAAAATTCCGGAACAAGGCGTTGCTTTAGTTCCGAATATCAGGAGATTAATCGTAGGTACTATCCTGTACCTGTTTGTACCGATGTTGATTTTGTTTTTATTGTATGAATTTACCGTGTTACCTATAGCGGAATACCTTATTTTTGTACCATTATATATCGTATTCACCGGTTTGTTGTTGTATTTTGGTTTTCGAAACAACCGTTTGTTTGTCACCGACGAATTTATCATTTGTAGAAAAGGAGTCTGGGACATCGAACACCAGATCATCGAACCGCATAAAATACAAGCCATCCGTACGAGTCAGTTATTCTGGCATAAAAGTGCCGATATCGGGAGCATTACGCTCTACACGGCCGGAGGAAAAATAACCTTCCATTTGGGCGATTTTTCAAAAATAAAAGAACTGGTAAACCTATGGTTATATCAGGTGGAAACGACGCCGAAAGGTTGGATGTAGCAGGAAGAAAAGAATAAAGAGAAAAGAATAAAGAAAATACTATGAGTGCCAAAATCTGGCTTGAAGCCGCACGATTAAGAACCCTTCCGTTATCCATTTCCGGAATATTGGTAGGAAGTTTTTATGCCTATAAACACTATTCGGATAATTCCAATTACTGGGTTATTTTTGGTTTGGCGTTTCTGACAACCTTAGGGTTACAGGTGCTTTCGAACTTTGCCAACGATTATGGCGATGGTGTAAAAGGAACCGATAATAAAGATCGAATCGGTCCGCAGCGCGCGATACAAAGCGGTGCCATTACGCCCGAACAGATGAAAAAAGGAATCATTATCGTATCGGTTGCCACTTTAATCATTGCAATAACGCTTATTTATGCGTCGTTTGGCAGTGATAATTTCGGGTTTTCTTTGTTTTTCTTTGTATTGGGATTAGCGGCTATTACGGCAGCGATCAAATACACCGTTGGAAAATCGGCCTACGGATACAGAGGGTTGGGCGACCTGTTTGTGTTTATCTTCTTTGGATTGGTGAGCGTACTTGGAACCAATTTCCTGTTTGCGCAAGCACTGGACATCAAACTGTTTTTACCAGCGATAAGTGTCGGTTTGCTAAGTGTGGCGGTACTTAACCTAAACAATATGCGCGATCGCGAATCCGATATCAAATCCGGAAAAAATACATTAGTCGTAAAAATCGGCGCTCAAAATGCAAAACGTTACCATATTGGGATTGTGCTAATCGCCATGCTATTGGGATTTGTATTTGCTATCTGGTCTGACTTTGAATGGAAACAGTACCTTTTTGTACTGGCCTATATTCCGCTTTTAAAACATCTGAAAACAGTTATCGATAATAAAGATCCGAAAGCATTGGATCCCGAACTGAAAAAAGTAGCTTTGAGTACGTTTCTTTTTTCTGTTTTACTATCAATAGTATTAACTTTTTAAACAACAAACTATGAAAATTACATTTTACGGACATGCCTGTTTGGGAATTGAAGTGAGTGGAAAACACCTTTTGGTGGATCCGTTTATTTCCGGAAATCCGAAAGCTGCCCATATTGATATCAATACGATAAAAGCCGATTATATTTTACTGACGCATGCGCATAACGACCATACGTTGGATGTGGAAGCTATTGCTGCCAGAACCAATGCTGTAATCGTTTCGAACTACGAAATTGCCGCACATTATGGAAACAAAGGCTTTCAATACCATCCGATGAATCATGGCGGAAGTTGGAAATTCGATTTCGGAACGGTAAAATATGTGAATGCGATTCATACCAGTTCGTTTGGCGACGGAAGTTATGGCGGTCAGCCCGGCGGATTTGTAATTGAAGGCGAACACAAAAATATCTATATTGCCGGCGATACGGCGCTTACAATGGATATGAAATTGATCCCGATGCGTACCAAATTGGACCTGGCTATTTTACCAATTGGAAGTAATTTCACGATGGATGTGGACGACGCGATTATTGCATCCGATTTTGTAGCCTGCGATAAAGTATTGGGCTATCATTTCGATACATTCGGTTATATTGAAATCAACCACGATGAAGCGATCCGTAAATTCTTTAACCGCGGAAAAGACCTGATGTTACTGGAAATCGGAGCTTCTATTGATCTTTAAAGAGAAAAGAAGAAAGACGAAAGAATAGAGAGAAAAGAAAACTATACAATAAGATTTATGGAAGGAAACCAATTGCCGACTGTAAATCTTATTTTAATTTAAAACCATCCGGTTATGTCCGATTCCACAATAAACGCTGCCTACCAAAAATACACTTTACAGTTTAAAAGACCTTCCGGGACTTCCAGAGGCGTATTAACCGAAAAAGAAACCTGGTTTATCATCCTTAAAAAAGACGGAAAAACCGGAATAGGCGAGTGCGGTATTTTAAGAAGTCTGAGTATCGACGACCGGCCGGATTATGAAGAAAAACTACGTTGGACCTGCGAAAACATTCATTTGGGCGAAGCGGTTTTATGGGAACGCCTACAGGAATTTCCATCCATTCAATTCGGACTGGAAATGGCTTTCCGATCGCTGGAAGCTGCCGATCCGTTTGTATTGTTTCCGTCTGATTTTACCCGTTCGGAACAAAACATTCCGATTAACGGTTTGGTATGGATGGGCGACGAAGCCTTTATGAAACAGCAAATCGAAGAAAAACTGGAACAGGGATTCCGATGTATCAAACTCAAAATCGGAGCCATCGACTTTCAGACAGAAATCGACTTGTTGGCTTTTATCCGCAGTAATTTTGACCCGGGAACCATTGAAATCCGCGTCGATGCCAATGGTGCTTTTAAAAAAGAAGACGCTTTGGAAAAACTTGAAAAGCTTTCGGAATTTAGTCTGCATAGTATCGAACAACCCATCCGACAAGGAAATATAGATGCCATGGCACAATTATGTAGCGAAACACCGTTTCCGATTGCTCTGGATGAAGAACTAATCGGTGTTTTTACAAAAACCGAAAAGGAAAGGTTGCTGCAAACCATCCGCCCGCAATACATTATTTTAAAACCCAGCCTGGTTGGTGGCTTCCGCGGTACACAGGAATGGATTGACCTGGCCGAAAAAGAGAACATCGGCTGGTGGATTACTTCGGCTTTGGAAAGTAATATCGGATTAAATGCCATTGCACAATGGACGTATACGCTACAAAATAAAATGCCCCAGGGACTGGGGACAGGTGGTCTTTATACGAATAATTTTGATTGCCCGCTGATAGTGGCAGCAGGGTATTTGGGATATCAGGCCGGTGCCAATTGGAATATTACAGCCTTGACGCTTTAATTATTTGCGATTGATATAGCGTCGTTTTTTATTGATATAAAAACTTATATAAGAACCCACCATGACTATGGCAATGATCACAGTGAGCAGGATAATTAATGATTTGAACAACTCCGTTGTAAAATCCAGATCATCGAAATAGAAATACAACTGTGTAAAGGAGTAAATCGCCATAAAAAAGTAAATAACGGATAGTGATCTTGCCTTCATTTGAGTATTGTTTTACATATAGAGGCAAATGTAGCCGATCCCTTAATACCAAAATAGGGGAAAAACCCGGTATTTTTTATAAATTAATACGGAATGGGTTTTTTAGATTCGCCATTTTTTGTTCGCTCTTTTTTAAGACTTTAGCTTTTTGCTGACTTTTAATTGTCTATATTTGTCTGTTTTTTTCTTAACATATGATCAAAAAATATTTTATTCTCCTGTTTTTGTCCAGTATTAGTATTTATGGGCAGGGAGAAGCGAACAACTGGTTTTTTGGCAGCGGTGCCGGACTTCATTTTGACGCTAACGGAAATGTAACCTCACTTCCCAACGGACAGATTTTTACAACGGAAGGTTGCAGCTCAATTTCCAGTGCCAGTGGCGATTTATTATTTTATACCGACGGGCGTACGGTTTGGGATCGCAATCATGTTAAAATGCCCAATGGCGATTATTTTGCCGGTCGGGGTTTATTTGGAGATCCATCCAGTACCCAATCCGGTATCATTATTCCAAAACCAGGAAATCCGGATGTCTATTATATCTTTACGGTAGACGAACCGCATCATGAAAATGCAGCGACCTATCCGAACCGTAATACAGCAGTAACAATGGATGAAGACGACGGTTTTAATAACGGTTTTAATTACTCCATTGTAAACCTTTCGGTAGTGGGTAACAACGGAAGTATTGGTAATGTAACCACCCGAAACACACACCTGATTACGTATGATCCGAATCCAAACGGAGAGGAAATCAAATACAAATGTTCCGAAAAAATTACAGCTGTTAGAGACGGTTCCGGTGGCTATTGGGTGATTACTCATTTTGTAAATCGCTTTTATGCTTTCCGGATTACTTCGACTGGCGTAGGGCAAACTCCGGTTGTATCGACTTTAGATCCTGTTATTGGTACATCTGGTTACCGACGTAATGCAATTGGTTATCTGAAAGCCTCACCAAATGGCGAAAAACTAGCCATTGCCCATTCCCAAAACGGAACGATTACCGGAGGAACAGAAAACAACGGATCCGTTTATTTATATGACTTCGATCGAAATACCGGTATGGTTTCCAATCCACAGGCTTTAAAAACGATGGTCAATCCTTATGGCGTTGAGTTTTCGGCACAATCGAAAAAATTATATGCCACTATGCGAACCGATAGTGGAAATGTTCTGATGCAATTCGATTTGGAACAAAGCAATATTCCGGCTTCCGGAACAGTAGTCGGTGGTATTGGCAGTACGGGCGCCTTACAATTGGGGCCCAATAAAAAAATATACTTTTCGAATGTTAGTTCTGCTACTTTAGGTGTTATTAATGATCCGGAAGAATCGGGTTTTCAGTGTGATTTTGTTCCCAATGGTGTTACGTTGGCCTATGGTATGGCTACCTTAGGATTACCGCCTTTTATAACATCGGTGTTTAATCCGAGTTTTCAGGTGGCGAATACCTGTTTGGGCGATACGACGACATTTACATTACCGCCTTCTTTTTTAAACCAGGCCAATGCTGGTACCTTAACCTGGGATTTTGGAGACGGATCTCCGACGTCCAATGTAACCGAGCCGACACATGTATATGCTACTGTAGGAAATTATCAGGTTACGCTAACCATTACGGTAAACGGGGAAAGTTCTTCCACGACACAAAATGTTATCATACATGAAGTACCGAATGCTTTTCCGGCAACGGACTTGCATTTATGCGATACCGATAGCGACGGGCGAATGACAATCGATTTGCAGCAACAGGATAATGCGATCTTAAACGGACAAAACACCACTACTTTTGAAGTGCGCTATTTTACGTCTGCAACAGATGCTTCTTCCAATACCAATGCGGTCAATGCGGCGGCTTTCCAGAATACAACAGCGGCGTTTACAATTTACGCGCGCGTTCAAAACCGGAACAATGCGGCCTGTTATGCGTTGACTAATTTTAATGTGACGGTAACACCGAAACCGCAGATTATAAGCGCAGCCAATTATGTACTATGTGACGATGCTACGGCCACTGGAATACAAACGTTTAATTTGTCAACGCGTGTAGCTGGTATATTAGGTACGCAAAATGCCGTAGATTATAACATCAGTTTCCATTTAAACCAGACACAAGCCGATACCAAATCCAATCCGTTACCGGATAATTATACGAATACGACTCCTAATGATCAGGAGATTTTTATCCGCATTGAAAACAAAAACAATCCGAATTGTTATACCACGGCAAGCATACACCTAAAAGTAAATGCGCTACCGGTAGCAACCCCGGCTATTTTGGTACAATGTGATTTCGGATTAAACCCGGATGGACTAACGACTTTTAACCTGACGGAAGCCAATGCGATGCTTACCAATGGTAATGCAAACCTCACGACAACATTCTTTAACAATGCAACTGATGAAGCCAGCAATACCAACCCGTTAGCGGCTAGCTTTACCAATACAACCAATCCGCAAATGCTAACGGTGCGTGTAACGGATACAACAACCGGTTGTTCTACGATCACAACACTGGAATTGCAGGTAACCTTAACACCAACACAGCGTTTTGAATTAAATACCTGTTCGGATACGGCTTATGCTGCTTTTACCTTAACAGACACCGGACTGGAAGCACCCGGAACCGACGTGGCGTATTATGCAACACTTACGGATGCCTTACTGGAACAAAACGAATTGAGTACCACTTTTACCAATACCGTTCCAACCACTCAGTTTATTTACGCCCGTATTGAGACGAATAACGATTGTAACGGATTACACGAGATAAAACTAAACGTACGACCACTTCCACCGGTTGCCGATGATTTTGCTCCGATATTATGTGCGCATACGTCTATACTGTTATCTGCCGGAATTGCCGATGCGAACCGTTACGATTTCCTATGGTCCAACGGCGCAACAACACCGCTTTTATCGGTAAATACAGCGGGAACCTATACCGTAAAAGTAACCGACAAAGTATACGGATGTTCGGCTACGCGTACGATTACAGTAATCGCTTCGGATGTAGCAGTGATTACCGCTGTAGAAGTAAACGATTTATCAGATAACGATGCCAATACAGTAGCCGTATATGTTACAGGAAGTAGTGATCATTATGTATATGCTTTGGATAACGAAGAAGGACCGTATCAGGACAGTAATTTTTTCGCAAATGTAGAAGCGGGCGTTCATACGGTATATGTAAAAGATTTCCACGGTTGCGGAACGGTTAAAAAACGTATCGCCGTATTGGGAATCCCGAAATTCTTTACACCAAATGGTGACGGCTATAACGATCTATGGCGTATTAAAGGAGCTACGATCAGCCCTTATAAAGATGCCATCGTAACTATTTTCGACCGATACGGAAAAATGGTATACCAAATGAAAGCATCCGGCGGATGGGACGGAATTTACAACCGGGAACCATTACCATCGACCGATTACTGGTATGTATTGGTTTTGCCGGACGGAAGGGAAGTCAAAGGGCATTTTAGTTTAAAACGATAATAAAAAAGGGTTGTTTGCATTTGCGACAACCCTTTTTTTAACCTGTCAGGTCTTTGAAACCTGACAGGTTTTTTTATTAGCCTCGACCTGTTAGATTTTGAATTTTAATCCCTGAAAAGCGCCACCACGCGCGCCGGTGCGGCAGAACCACCCACAATTTTAAGCGGAAAAACAGCAATGTCAAAACCGGTATAGGGTAAAGCATCCAGATTGATCAACTGTTCGATATGGCAATATTCTTTTTCGTATCCAACCAGATGCGCTTCCCAGAATAAGTTGCGGTTATTTTCTTTTTTTGCCTGTTTGATCAGATGATGTAGCGGTAAATCCCAACCCCATTGATCAATACCCATAACTTTAATCCCCTGATCGATAAGCCAACGTGTGGCTTCGGCACTCATCCCGGTTCCGATTTCGTGGAATTTTTCGGTTCCGTTATAAATATCCCGACCGGTTTTAATCAGCACGATCATCTTGGGTTCCAGCGTAAGTTGATGTTGTGTAAGGAACGATTGGATATCATCGGTTGTAATCGGATCAAAATCAGCTTTGTGTTTCATATCGATTACGATGCCTTTTCCATAACACCATTCCAAAGGAATCTGATCAATTGTTTTGGCCGGTTTGCCTTCACTGGTTGGTGCATAATGCCAGGGCGCATCAATATGGGTTGTAGCGTGTACGCCCATCGATTTAATAGTATCATCGGCCCAACCCGAAAAATGCTGCGGAAACAGTCGACTTGGTAAGCCTAAAAAGCGAATCAGTAGTTTCGATTTTCGATGCGGTTTGTGTTTGATCCGGACTTTCATAAACCAGGGATCATTTTTGTTGTACTGAATAGGCTTGGATAAATCGATAATCTTCATGGTGTATATTGCTATTAATTACTAGTGTTGTAAAAATATGATTTTAAATGATTTTAGTTATATTTTTTATGATTCAAAATGAAGTTGTGGTCCATTATCTAAAAAATAATCTGGAAGAAAATCTTGATCTTGATATTATGCGTTTTAAGGAACGAAAAGGACATTTATAGCAGCAAATAGTTACCCGAAAAAAAAACGAATAACTGTAATTTGGCTACGCTTTTACTCTAAAAAGCTACGTTTGATAATTTCTCGACACTGTGATTATTTTTTATTTTATATTTGGAAGTTTTTATTAATAAACCAACAAAATTTAAACAGTATCATTATGAAAAAATTATTATTTGTAGCCGCTTTAGCATTATGCGGGACTATTGCACAAGCGCAAACTATCGAATCAAGAAGTGGCGGTACGATAGGAAAGATTAGTAGTAACGGAACAATTGAAAACAGCAGCGGTGGCACTATAGGTTATATAAAAAATGACGGAACGATCGAAAACAAAAGTCATGGTACTATAGGTTATATTAAAAGCGATGGAACGATCGAAAACAAAAGCCACGGTACGGTAGGTTATGTAAAAAAAGATGGAACGGTTGAGAATAGTAGCCACGGTACTATTGGTTACGTTAAAGATGATGGTACGGTAGAAGGCAGTAGTCACGGTACTTTAGGCTATGCAAAAGGTGTGAAAAAAGAATGGGCTGCGGTTGTATTCTTTTTCTTTAAATACTAAGTATTGGCTCTACATTTTGGCGAAAGACACGGAATTAGCTATTACTTAGTATTTAATTAAAAAAATTGTACGCAGAAAAAAGCGACCCAACAAAAAAATGAATAAAAAAGCACAGGAATGGGCAGAAAGCTATTTTAGCCGACTGGACAAAGCCATTGAAGAATTGCGCAATCACGACCTGGTAAGTCAGGTTAACGTTATTAAATATCCCGGAGCTACGGAGGATGAATTGGCCGATGCCGAAGCACAAGTCTATGAAAGGCAGTTGGAAAACAGCGAAGATTATGACGCTATGGCACCGGATGAACCCTTTACGTTTAATCCGTTTATACGGGAATTTTACAAACGCAGTAATGGTCTTCATATTTCATGGCATTCGGTTATTTTCCCGGAAGCCGAAATCGAAGAAGATTCCGACGGAGAAATTCCTATAGCCAAAGACGACGACGATTATAAAGAAGGTTGGATCTCGATCCTTTCGGCTGAAAGTTTGGCAACCCAACAAGGTTTTTATTTGTATGGCGAGCCACAGGAAACCGATCTGGGTGAGTCTGCACAAAGCGATGGGGGATTATTGCATTATATAGACGGGTATAATTATTACCATGACGCCTGTATGATACTTGAAAACGGTAATCCTACAATTGCCTTTGGCGATGACCACAGTGCTTCCTATGACACGCCACACGAGTGCGACTTTGTTATTTATATGGAGTATGCGCTTTCTACGTTTTTCTCGGTGGTATGCCGTTCCAAAAAATTGCGTTTTTCAGACAAGAAAACGGTATATCCGAAACTGAAAAAAATGGTTAAAAACCAGGATTACAATGATCTTGTAGCACTACTTCAAAACAATGAGTATACCAATATCGATTCGGTAATTGCTTTGGGTTATAAGAAAACAGGGCATGAATATGCTCAGGATGACCATAGGGAAGGACTACCGGAATCCTTAAAAGAGCGTTTAAGTTTACTAATAAGATAACCAAAATGCTGTCTACTTAAATGGACAGCATTTTTAATAAAAAAAGTATGAGTGCCAATTATCACATAAGAGTACAATCAGTAGAAGAAGACACGTTAACCGTAGCCGTTTTTTTAGCAGATGATAGTTTTGGCTGTTTTGCCGACGAAGAATTTGCGTTGCGGTTGTTGTGCAGTCCCGATAACGTATATAAGTATGACGACGACTATAATCAGGTGGCGAACTGTTCGCTGGCAGAAGAGATAAGTGTCGACAATTACCTTGACGAACGTTGGATCGTTAACCATAGTATTGATTTTATAGCCAATATCAAACTGGTAAGCCTTAACAATTTTCCTTTTGACGATTGGGATTACGACCGCTGGAGTAATGCAATTTCCGTGAATAGCGACGATACGCTCGATTTTACAAATGTGGAATCCGACCATCCGGGTGGCGTAGTAGCGATAAAGGTTTTAAAACCGGAACACCTGCAACACTTTAAAGCAGGTGACACGTTTAGTACCGCGGCCTATTCCTCACAAAATATGGACGAAACGCATTATGAGACTATCGGTAATTGGATGTTTTCGGAAGAATAAAATAAAACGGTAAATCAATATGAAAAACATACAATTCGCCCATTTTGATAAATTCAACGATGCGGCCAACTATAGTAAGGTAGCTGACAATATTTACCAGGGACCGGACGAAGAGCATCTTTTCGGATTAAGCTACGAGCTGGAAGAAGGGGAGGACTCGCAATATCCGTTGGAAGATATATTGGATAAATTTTATTTATACATTTCTGATTTTGAAGATGAAGAAGTCTTTGCCACTTCCCGTAACGTCACAATCGAATTGAGCGGCGAATTGGAAGACATTAAAGCGGCGACTGCGGCTATCATCGGTAAAAGAGTATATAATCAGGAATATAACGACGAAGAAGGCGTTACACGTGTAAGGCTAATCATAGAATAAGGATACATAAATGAAAAAAAAACTTAACCTTTCTCATTCCAAAAAGAAATCGAAAATAGAAGGTTTTCCTAAGCTTCAAGACTGTCTTATCGAGGCTAAGGAATTCAAAAAAAAATTAATGCCCATAGTAAAACTGGACGGTGGAGTAGTGAACGAAAAATGGGAAGGACTGCCCTTTACCTTTATGCTCCAGAATGTAGATGTGGATCGTATCGACTTCAAACTGGAGGAGGGCAAATACCAGTTGCTTGCCCCGCTTAAGCTACGAAAACTGGAAGAATATAGTGCATCGGATGTAAAGCGCGAGTACCTGCAAACCACGGCCGATAAGGTCGAAGAGTTGGATTATCAGAAGGTAGACCACTATAGTAACGACGGTTTGTTGCAATACTCCGGATCACTTTCATATAGCCCTAACAGACGTTTAGTCTATCATTACGAAACGATTAACGGCGTGCCGATGCCAGTTACCAAGACCATACAACATTTCCTGGGTAACGGAGAATGGCTCGACTTGGAAGTATACACCTACGATTATGATTCTGATGGTTTTTTAGACAAGACTACCACGCAACAACCGGCGCGTGATATCAGGATGGTCGAAAAAATGGTATATAAAAAGACGCGTAAAGGATTTACAGCATCCAAGGAATTGGCGCCACACCATCTTCCGGTAGTGGATCCGGAACTGGGAGATCGTTACACAGTAATACCATTCTCGGCAGTATTTAAGGAAAGTGAAACCGACTGGAATGTTACCATCGGAGGACGGTATATTATTGGTAAGGAAAAAGAAAATCGTCTTGCCGCTCAGGGAGAACTCATACACCTTCATGCCTTTAATAATTTCTACGATCTGAATTCGAGGTTTCTTAAAAATACTTGTGAAATCGAAAATCAGAGAGAGATACCTGTCAAAGTCAATTGGAAAGACGAGTTGCCCGATACCATTGAGTATACCTTTAGTTGTCCTGAAAAAAACGACCAGTGGTCTTTAAATTACATGGAAAAGAGTGCTACGAAAGTCATCATGGGACAATGGGGAGACAAACATACTATTGAACATCTGGGACATGAAATACAGATAACCAATGAAAACAGGTTTGGTACCAGTCATTTTACGCTTTCAGGGCATTATACCTTGCCACAGGTTATCATGATGATTAGGACCCAAAGTTATTTATGGTGTGATGATTTTGAGCAGCAACGAATTTCCGACAGGATTATGACTGGCTATACGATCCCTATGCTCATTAATTTTACCTATACCAAAACCAAAACCGGTATGGATCGTGTTTCACATGTGGTGAAAATTAAGGAAAACAAGACCGAAGGAAAGCTACGACTTGGCAAACCGGATTGGGTACAGAGCAATGAAACACCACGTGACCCTGATGGAAAAAAAATGGAATTTGTAGCACAGTTGGATCATAGTAATATGTTCGGTACACTGTATCTGTTTTATTCGGAAAAGCACCAACTGATCTCGCAGGTTTTCCAGTGTTCGTAATTGGAATCCGTTACTATACTGCAAACACAAATAAAAAAGCCGCTCCCAACTGGAGCGGCTTTTTCGTATTCCATAAAAGGATTATACGGTTTCTTTTTGTGTCATACGTAAATAGGTTTCGATCAGCGAAGCGAATACAATGGTTAAGACCGCTCCGATGATATTGAGCCATAAGAAACTCACCACATCCAGATAATAGATATAAAAAATGAGTAACTGACTAAAAGAGGCGCCCCAAAAAACCGCCTTGGCTTTAATATATTTGATATAAAAAGCGATCAGGAAAATACCCAGTACGGTTCCGTAGAAAATCGAACCGACAATATTCACCAATTGAATCAGGTTTTCGAACAAGGTTCCCACACAGGCAAAAAGAATAGCAATCAATCCCCATAAAAGGATAAAAAACTGCGTAGCATTTACAAAATGCTTTTCATCTTTTTCGGTTTTCAGATTTCGTTTGTAAATATCGATAGTGGTGGTCGATGCCAAAGCATTGAGTCCGGATGCCGACGAAGACATCGCCGCCGAAAGGATTACAGCCAGTAAAAGTCCGATTAACCCCTTAGGAAGGTAATTCAGAATAAAGTGAATAAAAACATAATCCTTATCGTTGGTCTCCGTTTTTGGATCGGCTTTTGTGATCAGATCTTTAGCCTCTTCGCGCAGGTCTTTTTCTTTACTGGATAGCGAAACCATTTTTTGCTGTAAAATAGGATTGTCAAAATCCTGTTGCAACTGACCGACATATAAAAGACTAATTTCCTTTTTTTCCTCCTGAACCTGATCCAGTTGTTTTTCCAGTTTTTGGTACTCCGCTTTATACGGCGAATGATTGACCGTTTTGATATTGTTCGGATTAAAATGCAAAGGAGCCGAATGAAACTGGAAGAATACAAAAACCATAACACCGATCAGTAATATAAAAAACTGCATCGGTACTTTTAGAAGACCGTTCATAATAAGTCCCATCTGACTTTCTTTGATCGATTTCCCGGTTAAATAACGGCCCACCTGCGACTGATCGGTTCCAAAATAGGAGAGCGCCAGGAAAAAACCACCGGTAATACCACTCCAAAACGTATAACGGGTTTCCGGATCAAACGAAAAATCCACGATATTCATTTTACCATTGGCACCGGCAATACCTAAGGCATTACTAAAGCTAAGCTCATCCGGCAGGTAGCTTAAAATCAGGAAAAACGTAATAAACATTCCGCTCATGATCACAAACATCTGTTGCTTTTGTGTCACATTCACGGCTTTGGTACCACCGGAAAAGGTATAAATAATGATCAGTAATCCGATGATGATATTCATCAGCGTCAGATTCCAGCCCAATAGTGACGAAAGGATAATCGCTGGCGCATAAATGGTAAGTCCGGTTCCCAATCCTCTTTGAAAAAGGAATAATAAAGCCGCCAGTGAACGGGTTTTAACATCAAACCGCTGTTCCAGAAATTCGTAGGCCGTAAACACTTTTAAACGATGGTAGATTGGAATAAAGGTGATACAAATCACCACCATGGCGATAGGAAGTCCGAAATAAAACTGGACGAATCCCATTCCGTCGTGATACGCCTGACCTGGTGTGGATAGGAACGTGATGGCGCTGGCTTGTGTAGCCATAACCGACAAACCTACGGTCCACCAGGGTGTTTCGTTATTGCCGAGAATAAATTCTTCGACGTTTTTGCTCCCTTTGGTTTTTAAGGAACCATAGATTACAATAAATAATAAGGTTACCGATAATACGATCCAGTCAATACTCTGCATGGCTTAGGTGTACATTTGCATTAAAAAATAAAACAATAGTATATAGAAAGCATTTAGGATCAATACCAGCGTATAGCTTTTTCTCCAGGAAGTAGGTTTGTCTATCATGTGATGCTGTTTTTATAACCGGCAATCCGGTTGATGAAACCACTTTCGAAAATACAAAAAAGTGGTTTTAGTTTTTGATTAGTAACGATTTAAAACGACTATTTTCCTACGGCAATTAAATTGGCCATCAAGCGGAACGCTCCGGAAACACCTTCGGGTAACTCGCGGAAAAAGCTCAATCCGGTATAGATATAATGGCCTTTACCGTATTTGGCAACCAATAAGGCACCCTTTTTAGGCGTTTCGCCTTTGTCGTTGGATTGTAGGATAGGCGTAAATTCGTTACTCCATTTGTCCGGATAATATAAGCCCTGTTCCTGTACCCAACCTTTAAAATCGTTTTGCGTAATGGTATTCGGATAATTCAACACTTTATTTTTTGGATCCAGGAAGGTAACGGCTGCGTTTTCTTCCGTAACCCGGTCGGATGATATTTCCAGCGAATACGGTGCAATATCCTGAGTGATCAAATTACCGGTGGTATTGTATTGTACGATCATGGTACCGCCATTCTGCACATATTCAAATAAAAGCGGTTGTTTAAACTGTAAGGTTTCCACAACATTATAGGCACGGATCCCTACTACCACGGCATCAAATTTTTCCAACTGACTACTGGTGATTTTTTCCGGTTTTAACAACGTCACGGTATAACCCATTTGTTGTAAACTTTGTGGCACCTGATCGCCGGCACCCATAATATAAGCGATGTTTTTTCCTTTGGTTTCCACATCGGCACGGGTAAATTTCGCTTCGGCCGGAAGTAATACCTGTTGTAGGGCAATATGTGGATAATCGATAATGATTTGTTGATGATCAAAACGTTCTCCTTCTATCGTCGCAATGGCTTTAGCGGTCGCTTCCGTAGCATAATTAGGAGGCGTTACTTCAAAAGTCACGGTTTTTTCACTTCCTTTTTTATGAAGCTGGAACGGCATATATTCCGGAGTCACTACCCAACCGGTAGGTAATTCCAACTGTATCGTTCCGCTGCAATCGTCTTTGCCGGCTTTTACCTTTATCGCAACCGATTGTTTTTTCTTGTCTTTAAATAACTGTACTTTATTCAGAATTTCGGTCGTTACCTGCGGTACTACATCCAACGGTCGGTAGACTTCTCCTTTTACCGGGTCGTTGTATTTATAGATGATCTCACGGGTAAAAGGGATTTGCACGCCTTCGACCAAAATAGAAAAGGTTACTTTTAGGTTTCGGATAATGTCCGGATACCCAATTTTTTGCTGATCATTTACGGTATACATTCCGGTAGTTCCTTTTTCGCTTAACCAGTAAGGCGACGTATACGGAACGTCTTTCGGTACTTTTACCGTAATGGTTTCACTTTCGAAAAGATTGTTTTTTAACGGATAACTCTGTTCCAGTGTTTCATTTTGAGGAATAAGCTGTAACGCCAGTAATTTCATTTCGACCGGACTGCGGTTAATGGCTTCCCATTTTACTTTGAGATTGCTTCCGGGTGTAACCGATTGTTCTTCGGCAACGGCTTCAAGATACAATCCGGCACAGTTGGCAATGATATTTTTAACTTCTTCCAGTTTTATTTTTTTCCAGTGACTGTCGTCCAGTTGTTCGATTTGGCGGTATACTTTTGTCAGATCAAAAACCGAAGCGGAAGGATTTTTAAAATCAAAACATTTTAGGATAAAATCGATCGTTTCGCCAATTGGCGCACCGCCTTTAACCCGTTTCCAGGAGGTATCGATACCTTCAAAAAGATTTTGCTGATCGGTTATGCCGTCACCTTTAATCAGTTCCAGGTATTCCATATCCTCACCGCGTACTCCGGTGGAACCAAATCCCTGCGATTGGTGTTTGCTACGACTTAACGCAGCGATTTCCTGATTCGATTTTCCAAGAGAAGGGAAGTAAACACCGGTTCTCAGGTTGATATATTTGGATTTATCGGCTTTTTCAAATTTATCTCTTCCGCCAAAAAACCACCAGGAAACGTTAAAAAATAAACGTTTCGGTTGCCATGGTTTTACAAACTGCAATTGCGACGGTTCGAAATTCGGATCGTTGGCCAGTGTAAACAATTCCTGCGAAAGCATGGCCGACGATGTATGATGTCCGTGTGTGGTTCCCGGTGAGCGATGATCAAAACGATTGATGATGATATCCGGTTGGAAGTTTCGGATAATCCAGGCCATATCGCTCATTACTTTTTCTTTGTCCCAGATTTCAAGGGTTTCGGTTGGTACTTTCGAATAACCAAAATCGTTGGCACGGGAAAAAAACTGTTCGCCGCCATCGGTTTTTCGAGCTTCGATTAGTTCCTGTGTACGGATAACACCGAGAAGTTCGCGAAGTTCGGTTCCGATTAAATTCTGACCGCCATCGCCGCGGGTTAACGAAAGATAGCCCGTACGGGCTTTGGTATTATTAGCAAGAAACGAAATCAACCGGGTATTTTCATCGTCCGGGTGCGCCGCGATATAGAGCGCCGAACCTAAAAAGTTTAATTTTTCAATCTGGTTGTAAATTTCAGATGCGGTTGGTTTTTTAGGTTGTTGGGCAAAAGAATGTTGAAATAATAGTAGTAATAGTATACAATAATAGGGTAGTTTTTTTGTCATGATCAATTTTAAGGTTGGCTTTCCAAATATAGTGTACCTAACTGTTAAAAATAAAGGCAAAGACGTTAAAATTGTCTTTGCCTTTGAATTTATAAGATTAATTAGCGTCGGCCGCCTCTGCCATTTCCGTTTTCACCGCCACGTCCACCGCCATGGTCGTTACCTCTTCCGTTTCCGTGATCATTGCTTCTTTCGTAGCTTCTGCCATTGTTACGGTTTTCGGATCTTTCAAAACTTTTACCATTACCCTGGTTGTTATCGGCAGTTCGGTAATCCATTCGGTAATCGTTATAGCGACGTTCTTCTCTTCGTTCACGATGATCGTTATCGCGTACAACCGGTTGTACTACTCGTACGTCACGGTATTCAACACCACCTCGGGGTCTTGGTTGATACGTTACCTGAGCGGGACCGTGATAGCCTCTATAGTATTTTATCTTGTGTGATTTGTAATAGATATAAGGGTTTGGTCCGTAATCATGTAAGCATACTTTATAAGCGCCATACAGATCATAGTGTCTGTAACGTCTTGGTAAATAAGCGGTGCGCACCCATCCGCCGTTGCTGAAATAGATAAACATCGCTGTGTTTATATCGTAATACATTTCAATATCCGGCAGATAATAATAGCGGATATCCGTATATCCTACAGGACCCCAGGCGGGAGGATTTCCAATGTTTATATTTACGGAAACCTGTGCGTTCATACTTGACATGGACAGCAACATTCCCAACACCAATATTTGTATAGCTTTCATGATAATCGAGTTTTTAATTAAACAATTTATTTGGGTTGTTTAACTAAAACCAAGTATTGTGCCAAAAAATAATTCAGGGTGTTTTGAAGCCGATAAAAAAATAAAATAAATTATAATCAATTGATTTTTAATGATTTATAATTTATTAAAAATTAATCCATAAACTCTTTTTCTTCGGATTGATGGGTGATAATCGAAATAGCCTTTTGCAGTAAAAGATTGTTCGGATAGGTAATGCGTTCGCCGTCTTTTGTTTTTAACAACGCATGGAAAGTGGTAATGTCTTCGATTTCGGCTTCGATTGGAAAATCTTTATCATGGATTTTAATAATATCGCCGATTTTAAACGGAAACGAAAAAAACAGGATAATTCCAGCCGTGACGTTACTCAGGATCGACCATTGTGCAAACATAGCTACGCCGATCACGGCAAACATAGACGAAATAACCAGAAGGATATCGTCGGCTTTAACACCCCAGATTACGGTAAGCGAAAGCACACTCAAAGCTCCGATCAGGATACTGATATATTTGATCACCAAATTACTGCGGCGTTCCATAGTATGCGAAAGCAGTGTGAAACGCTTTACGATCTTGGTCGCCAGATAGCGGACAATAGCAAAAAACAGTAACGCAATTATAGAACTGATGATCTGGGCGGTGTACTCATTACTTATCATAATCGAAAGGCTTTAAGCTACAAAGATAAGCAAATGTTGAAAGACTTTATCTACAGGAAGCCCTACAACATTGTTATACGAACCTTCGATACGGGCAATAGCCACGAGTCCGATCCATTCCTGTATGCCGTAGGAACCCGCTTTGTCAAAAGGCGAATAATGATCCAGATAATAGCGGATATAATCGTCCGGCAACGGATTAAAAGTGACCTTAGTAAACTCATGGAAGGTTACCCGTTTTGTCGTACTTGTAAGACAAACAGACGTGATCACCTCATGGGTTTTTCCGGAAAGTGACTGTAGTGTTTCAAAGGCATCGTTATAATCTTTGGGCTTTCCTAAGGCTTTGCCTTCGTGCCATACAATAGTATCGCTGGTTACCAGAATATCGTTATCGGCCAGTTCGCCGGTAAAGGCATTTGCTTTTAACTCGGCCAGATAGTCGGTAATTTCTTCGGCTTTTAAGGTGTCCGGATAGACCTCTTCGACCTCTTTTAAACGGATTTCAAAATCCAGATCCAATTCTTTAAAGAAATTCTGGCGTCGGGGAGAGCCGGACGCCAGGATAATAGTGTGGTTTTTAAAAAGTGTATTAACCATGATAATGCATGTTTAGTGTGATCACAAGTATGGAAAGAATTCCGAATACTAAAATCAGTTTTAAAACCATACTCAGATGGCGGAATTCGATTTTTGTTTTGGCGCTCCATATTTTGATCAGAAAATAGAGTAGTGGGCCTATTACAAAAGCCAACAGGTAAAGCAAAACAAATTGTAAGCCCATTAGATTCTGATTGATATAATAGAGCAAACTCGCAATTGGAATAAAGGCCAATGCAAAGGCTACTTTGGCAGCACGCGCTTTTCCGATGGCAATGGGTAAGGTATTCATTCCGGCATTATAATCGCCATCCATATCTTCGATATCCTTAACGATTTCCCGTATAAAGTTGATCATAAATGCAAATACGGCATAATCCAAAAGAATTCGGAATAAAATACTTAACTGTGCTTGGTTTGAGTCGTTGATTATCGGGAATAAATCGAATATTCCAACGATAATAACGCTAACCGAAAGTAATAGTGCTACGATAAGATTTCCGATAAGCAGGCTTTGTTTTAAACTGGTAGCGTATAAATATAACGTTGCTGCGATTACGATAAATAAGGCTGAAAAACCGGCTTTTCCAATCAGATTCGACAGGTAAAATCCGATTGCAACACCTACAATATTGCAACCGATATAGATATTATAGGCCATGCCTTCGGAGATAAATTTCCCAACCACCAGATTTTCGGGTTTGGAAATACGATCCGTGTCCTGATCCATAATATTGTTGATCACAAAACCTCCGGCCGCGATGCATAATGTCGCAATTACCAGCAGGATATATTGAAAATCGGATAAGGCCAATACCAGTCCGGGTTGTTGTTTTAAAAAGGCATAATGAAACAACAACTGCATCAGCGCGATCATTAGCAGGTTTTGATAGCGGATTAACTTTAAAAAGTGCATCATATAGGGGAACTTAAATTTTAGTCGTATTTCGCATCAAAATGTTCCATCCATTTTCCCTGAACTTTCATGACCTGTTCGATTACATCGCGAACGGCACCTTTTCCTCCGTTTTTATGCGAAATATAACGACAGATTTCTTTGATTTCCGGTGCGGCATCCTGCGGACATGTTGGTAATCCAACTAATTTCATCACATGGAAATCCGGAATATCGTCGCCCATATACAGGACATTTTCAGGATTGATGTTATAGATATCGGTAAACTCATCAAAGGTTTCCACTTTATCCGGAACGCCCAGATAGATATCGGTTATTCCCAGATTGCGAAGGCGAATACGTACCCCTTCGTTGCTTCCGCCGGAAATAATACAAACGGTATAGCCGTTTTCAACGGCAGCTTTCATCGCATAGCCGTCGCGGATATTCATATGACGGAGCATTTCTCCGGTTTGGGTTACGTGTATGGTACCATCGGTTAAAACACCATCGACATCAAAAATAAAAGTAGTGATGTCGTTCATTAATTCTTTGTAACTCTTAGACATTATTTTTTTGTATGGATTCTGTTAGTAGTTGATATAATTTAATTCGTTCGGGATTATTTTGTAAAAAGTTTAAATGCCTTTCGATTGTTTTCTGATCCCTGCGGATGGCCGGGCCGGTTTGTGCTGCTTTTGGCGGCAGTTTTTTGATTTTATCGGCCGTTTCCCGGATCAGCGGGAAAAGGATTTCGAAAGGGATGTTATTTTCATGGCAAATTTCATCTCCGATTTGATAGAGATAGTTGACAAAATTACACGAAAATACGGCAGCAACATGCAAACTTTGACGTTGCGCGGAATCAATTCGGTAAACTTTGTCTGAAAGTGCCGCGGCTACGGTTTCCAAAAGCGTATAATCGGTTTCGTTTTCAGCTTCCAGACATAACGGAATTTCGGTAAAATCGACAGCCTTATCTTTTGAAAATGTCTGCAGCGGATAGAACACTCCTTTTCTGTTTTTTGGATCCAAAACATCCATTCCCGAACTACCCGAAGTATGGACTACTAATTTATTGGTAAAATTTAGTTGTTTGGAAACTTCCGGGATAGCATCGTCGGATACAGCAATTATATAAAGATCGGCCGTTTTAAGCTCGGAGATATCGGAAGTGATACGATTTTCCGGTACCAAATGCGATACCGATTGGCTATTCCGTGCAAACACCTGAAGTAGTGTTACCGCTTCACTTTTTAGAAAAGCAGCAATCAGATGTTGGGCAACATTACCCGAACCGATAATAGATACTTTAATCATAGGGCTAAAATAATAAAAATAGTTCGTTTCGGGTGTGTGGAATTATTTTTCTTAAAAATGTAATAATATCTCATTTTGTTATGTTTTCGCAATTTTCGACTTTTTTAAATTATGTTCACAATATGTGAATATTGTGACAAATGGGTTTTAGGTAATTTTTGTAAGGTTTATGAGTGTTTTTTAAAAATATACAGTATTCTTTTACAGGTATTTACTGAAATATGTAAGAGTTTATTTAATATTTGATGTATAAATTAATTTTTTTCTTGTTTATTCTCAAAATGTGTAATACTTTTATGGAAAGGAAAAAAAGTTCACAATATATGTCATTTCATCTTTTTAGAATTTTATTTTAATAGTGTTAAAAAGTTACATTTATTGATTGTATTGATTTCATTTGTTCCGGATCATTTTAAAGCGAAAAAGAACATATTTAATGTTTTTAGAGAATGAATCCTTTGATCCGTTACTAAAAAACCAAAATCCCAAAATTATAAGTAATCGCCATTTTGTTTGAATAAGTAGCTATTTAACACTTAGCAAGACAGCATAAATGAAAGATTAATAGCTTTCCGGCACTCCTGTGAGTTGTCTGATAGTTCTTTATATAGTTGCACAACCTAATTTAAAACTATTGCTTATGAATTGGAATTTTACCTTGAAAAGATGTTTTAAAAGGCTCTATCTGCTCTTTTTGGCATTTTTCTTTTTCGTTCACGTTGATTCCCATGCACAGATAAGTTATGTGTATGCCAATCAACTGCTTGGTAACAACAGTCATGTTGCTGCGCCGGGCAATGCGGTATCGGTTAGTACAACCGATTACGCTACACTGGAATCCTACGGTGGTATTGCCATTAATTTGGGCTCGTACACCGGTAGGATAGAGCTGGGATTTCCGACTACTGTCCCGGCTGGAACCACATCTTATGTAAGAATCCAAACCGATGCCACACTTTTAAATACGCTTCTTGGAGGTGGTTTGGGAGGTGCATTAGCAAATCTTACAGGAACGCTTGCACTAGGGAATCATTATTTTGAGGTTCGGGCAAAAGAAACCGGCAATGCAACACCTGTTTTTACGGCTTCGTCGATTAACGGTTTTGCCAACGAAAACGCCAGGCTTGTATACGATGTTAACGGTAATTATTATATTGCGATTACACCTAGTGTCGCTTATAATAGTATCGAAATTGAAGATTATACCAATACCTTATTATTAGGAACAATTAATACGTTACGGGTTTACAGCGCCTTTCATTTTTCGGGAAGTGATGTTTGTAATCCGGCTTTTGCGACTTCGTTTGATGGTACCGGAGGTACAGTCGATATTTTAGGAGTAGGTGGCGCAGGAGTTGCGAATCCTAATTTCGCAATAGATAACAGTAATACTACTTTTTCTCAGGTGAGTCAGGGGGTATTGACGGTAGCAGGAACAATCAGTCAGACGATATATTTTGCGTCACCATCAGCAGCAACCGATCAGTTTCATCTGGTTTTACAACTCGATGATCCGTCGTTACTCAATTTGGGTGTTTCGGATGGAATTAAGATCGAAGCTTTAAATGGAACCAGTGTCGTTTATTCGTCGGATTTGGGGGCCTTGCTCAATCTCGATCTCTTGGGATTACTCAGTTCCGGAGCAAAAACAGATGTAGTGTTTACTCCGGGGCAAGCTTTTGACCGGGTTAGAGTAACAATTTCCTCATTGGTACAGCTAAACGCTACTAAAACGGTAAAAATATTCGATGTGTACCGTTCGCCGGCCAAACCATCGGTAACAGCCGGAAACCTGGCTATTACGGCTTGTAGTGGCCAAACAGTGAATTTAACCGCTTCGACGGCTTCGACAAACGAACTGGTATGGTTTAACAGCCTTACCGGAACCACACCACTGGCCGTTACAGCCTATAATGTACCGTATGTACTGAATAATGTAACCGCGAGTGCTACCTATTATGTAGCTACCCGTCAGATAGGATGTGCCCGACTTTCGGAAAGAGTTCCGATACAATTAACGGTACATCCATTGCCAACAGCTTCGAACATCACCATTAATGCCAATGTAAATGCATCGTGTATGGGTGTGGCTGTTTTAGCACCAACTACGAGTTTAACAGGAGGTGTTTTTAAATACTATACGGATCAAAACAAAACACAGGAAATTATCAGTGGATTTTCCGGACATCCGGGGCTTACGTATATTAAAAATGATGCACTCGGAACACTTGCTATTAGTGGATTAAACGCCTCCAATACACCGAGAAATTATTATATCGCGATAGAAGTAGCCGGATTGTGTGAAAACGCAATCAATACACTGGCTGCTGTACAGGTAGGGCTGGGAGCTGAAACACCATTAACGGTATTGGCTTCTATTTCCGGTTGTGGTTTTGTAAACCTTAGAGATGCGATCACCAATTTCGATACTTCGGGAGCGACAACCTATACTTTCTATGATAGTAGTAATAACCCGATCACGGCTGCGGCTGCGGCAAATATTACGACGAGCGGAACCTATTATATAGAGGCCTCTAATCCGGCCGATGCTTGTGCATCTGCGCGTAAACCGGTAGTGGTAACGGTTAATCCGCTACCGACCTTGCAGGTTAATCCGGCAACCTATACGGTTAACTTAGGCGATTCGGTAACCTTACAAGCAACGTCTAATGCCACCGTAACCTGGTACAACCAGAGTGGAACGGCTTTAGGAGCTAACGTAGCCGGTCCGTTTACAACAGCGGGTTACTATACGTTTACAGCGGTTGCCAGCAACGGACTGTGTTCGGTGAGTCTTTCCGTAACGGTAAACGTAATTGATCCGGCCAACTGTCCGGTATTTTTAGATCGCGTTTATGCCGACACACAAACTTCCGGATCGATCATCACGGGAGGTGTAACAAACGGTGCATTGGCGATTGACCATAATCCGCAGACATTCTCAACTATTACAACCGGTTTGGGACTATTGGGAATTGGTACAACCTGGCAAAATATCCAGTGGAATACGACCATTCCGGCAGGAACACCGATTACCGTAAAAGTAGGAAGCGAATTTAGCGGACTGGCTTTACTGGGAGCCGTATCGGTTATCGGTACCAAAAGAGATGGACTGGGGAACCCGATTGATATCGGAACCTTACAGCAATTATCTGGAACCTTATTAAACCTGTTACCGGGTGAAAATAATTTCGAATATACCTTTGTACCATCCAATAGTACAGGTCCGAAAGCCTATGATGGTATTCGAATCCAAATCGGATCGGTATTAAGCGTAGCGCAAAGTGCCCGTATATATGAAGCCTACTATCATAAAGTTGCCGATCCGGTAGTTTGTCAGCCGGGGGATGTGGAAGATGTATTCTATGGCAATATCGACTTAGGAATCGGAGCCTTAACCAGTACGGTTGGCGTAACGAATCCGTGGAATGCTGTCGACAATAACGATGCTACTTTTGCAACAATGACTACCGGTGTAGGTGTTTTAGCTGCATCGGAACTGACAGTGAAATTCCGCTCAACGTCACAGGAAAATGATGTGGTAAAAGTACGAATGTCACGACCTAGCACCGTATTAAATCTTGGACTTATCGCTGGTTTTAGTATCCAGCGCTATATGGGTAACAATCCGGTTGGGCCTGAATTAGATGGCAGTAGTAGCTTACTGACCCTGCAATTATTAAACGGAGGGACAGAAGCTGTATTGATAACCAATGCAACATCACCGGCTTTTGATCGCGTGCGTATTCGTTTTGGTGGTGCGGCCAGTGTATTAAACGCCTTACAGATTCATTCCGTAACCCGTGAAGCAGCAATTGATGTTGTAGGAAGCGGTGGCGATCGTATCATTGAAGTTTGTTATGGCGATGTAGTGAGTATTGCTCCAATTGACTGTACAACTTTTAACTGGTATGATGCCCCAACAGGAGGAAACCTGATAACCAGTGGAACTTCCTATACCATTCCATATAGTCTTACGGTAGGTAGTCATAATTTCTACCTGCAACCGGTACGAAGCGGATGTGAAGTGATGGAAAGAACACTAATCACAATAACTGTTCGTGCGACGTCTCCACAAGCGTCTTTAACCGGAATACAGATCAACTCAGGAAATGCTACAACCATTTGTAGCCTGACGGGTGCTGTGACGTTAACAGCGCAGCTAAACAGTACGCCAGCGGTAACTAATCCAATCTATTACTGGTATAGTTTTGACGGAACGAATCAGACTTTAATCACCGGACAATCGACGGCTACATTAGCCTTAACCGGATTAGCACCGGGAACCTATACCTATTATGTAGGCGTTAGTTCCGATCAATTCTGTGCGACTTTACCGGCCGAGAGACGATCGGTTACCTTTACGATATTACCATCGTCTGTAGCCACCGATATTACGGTAAGCGATGTTCAACACTGTCTGGTAAACCCGAATCCGATAACGATTCAGCCAACCACTACATTGACGAACCCGGTATTTACATGGTATTTTAGTAACGATATCACTCAACCGATTACGAACGGAACAGTTAGTGGGGTGACCTATAGTATTGCGGCAAACGGTACTTTAACCATTAGCGGCTTAACCACAACAAACAGTCCGTATACTTATTATGTAGCGGTTTCGAGCGAAACAACCTGTACCAACCTTCCGGGTACTTTACAGGATGTAATCGTGAGAATGAGTGATGCACCAACGCCAACCACTGACGATACGACTCAGGACTTCTGTCAGTCAACAAATCCAACGATTGCTTCAATTCAGGTAAACGAAACCGGAGTGATCTGGTATAATGTACCAACTGGTGGAACGCCATTAGCGACTACAACACCATTGGTAACCGGAACCTACTATGGTGTACTGGTTGATGCCATATCGGGCTGTGAAAGCTCGGTACGTCTGGCAGTGGCCGTACAGGTAAACGATACACCAACACCAACAACAAATGATACCACTCAGGATTTTTGTAAATCAACAAACCCGACGATAGCGTCGATTCAGGTTAATGAAACCGGTGTAATCTGGTATGATGCCCCAACGGATGGTAACGTAATAGCGTCGACTACGCCATTGGTAACCGGAATTTATTATGGGGTATTGGTAAATGCGACAACAAGCTGTGAAAGTTCGGTGCGTTTGGCAGTGACAGTACAGGTAAACGATGCGCCAACACCAACCACCGACGATGCGACTCAGGATTTCTGTAAAGTTGATAATCCAATCGTGGAATCGATTATTGTTAACGAAGGCGGTGTAATTTGGTATAACGTACCAACCGGTGGTACACCATTAGCGACTACAACACCATTGGTAACCGGAACTTATTACGGCGCATTGGTAGATGCCATATCAGGTTGTGAAAGCTCAGTACGCCTAGCAGTAGCGGTTCAGGTAAACGATGCGCCAACGCCAACAACGAATGATACGACTCAGGATTTTTGTAAATCGACAAACCCGACGATAGCGTCGATTCA
This sequence comes from Flavobacterium sp. CAU 1735, assembly GCF_039888695.1. Lineage (NCBI taxonomy): Bacteria > Pseudomonadati > Bacteroidota > Flavobacteriia > Flavobacteriales > Flavobacteriaceae > Flavobacterium > Flavobacterium sp. CAU 1735. The sequence goes on from NZ_JBDQQQ010000002.1 coordinate 142,419, forward strand.
GGTCAATGAAACCGGTGTAATCTGGTATGATGCACCAACCGATGGTAACGTAATAGCGTCGACTACAGCATTAGTAACAGGAACGTATTACGGTGTATTGGTTGATGCTGTATCGGGCTGTGAAAGTTCGGTACGTTTAGCCGTTGCCGTTCAGGTAAACGATGCACCAACACCAACAACGAACGATGCCACTCAGGATTTCTGTCAGTCGACCAATCCAACGATAGCGTCGATTCAGGTAAACGAAACCGGAGTAATCTGGTATAATGCGTTAACTGGAGGAACGGTAGTAGCGTCAACTACACCATTAACTACAGGAACGTATTACGGTGTATTGGTTGATCCGACTTCAGGTTGTGAAAGCTCTATCCGATTGGCAGTTGCCGTTCAGATAAACGATGCGCCAACGCCAACAACAAATGATACGACTCAGGATTTCTGTCAGTCGACCAATCCGACTATAGCGTCGATTCAGGTAAACGAAACTGGAGTGATCTGGTATAATGCGTCAACCGGCGGTACAGTAGTAGCACCTACAACACCATTAACTACAGGAACGTATTATGGTGTATTGATCGATGCAACATCCGGTTGTGAAAGTTCAGTACGTTTGGCAGTTGCTGTTCAGGTAAATGATGCGCCAACGCCAACAACAAATGATACGACTCAGGATTTCTGTCAGTCAACAAATCCAACGATAGCGTCGATTCAGGTAAACGAAACCGGAGTGATCTGGTATAACGCATCAACCGGTGGAACGGTAGTAGCGTCAACCACGCCATTAACAACGGGAACGTATTACGGTGTATTGGTTGATCCGACTTCAGGTTGTGAAAGTTCGATCCGTTTGGCCGTTGCTGTTCAGGTAAACGATGCGCCAACACCAACTACAAACGATACCACTCAGGATTTCTGTCAGTCGACCAATCCGACCGTAGCGTCGATTCAGGTAAATGAAACCGGAGTGATCTGGTATAATGCACCAACCGGCGGAACGGTAGTCACTTCAACTACGCCATTAATAACGGGAACGTATTACGGTGTATTGGTTGATGCGACTTCAGGCTGTGAAAGTTCGATCCGTTTGGCTGTTGCCGTTCAGGTAAACGATGCGCCAACACCAACAACAAACGATACGACTCAGGACTTCTGTCAGTCAACAAATCCAACGATTGCTTCAATTCAGGTAAACGAAACCGGAGTGATCTGGTATAATGCGTCAACCGGTGGAACGGTAGTAGCGTCAACTACACCATTAACTACAGGAACGTATTACGGTGTATTGGTTGATCCGATTTCAGGCTGTGAAAGTTCTATCCGATTGGCAGTTGCTGTTCAGGTAAACGATGCGCCAACGCCAACAACAAACGATACGACTCAGGATTTCTGTCAGTCGACAAATCCGACGATAGCGTCAATTCAGGTAAACGAAACCGGAGTGATTTGGTATAACGCATCAACCGGTGGAACAGTAGTAGCGTCAACCACGCCATTAACTACGGGAACGTATTATGGTGTATTGGTTGATCCGACTTCAGGCTGTGAAAGCTCGATTCGTTTGGCCGTTGCCGTTGAGGTAAACGATGCGCCAACACCAACAACGAACGATACCACTCAGGACTTCTGTCAGTCGACAAATCCGACGATAGCGTCAATTCAGGTAAACGAAACCGGAGTAATCTGGTATAATGCGTCAACTGGAGGAACAGTAGTAACTTCAACTACGCCATTAACAACGGGAACGTATTACGGTGTATTGGTTGATCCGACTTCGGGTTGTGAAAGTTCTATCCGATTGGCAGTTGCTGTTCAGGTAAACGATGCGCCAACGCCAACAACAAACGATACGACTCAGGACTTTTGTCAGTCAACAAATCCAACAGTAGCATCGATTCAGGTAAACGAAACCGGAGTAATCTGGTATAACGCTGTAACAGGTGGAACGGTAGTCACTTCAACCACGCCATTAACTACGGGAACGTATTATGGTGTATTGGTTGATCCGACTTCAGGCTGTGAAAGCTCCATCCGATTGGCAGTTGCCGTTCAGGTCAACGATGCGCCAACGCCAACAACAAATGATACCACTCAGGATTTCTGTTTAACAGCCAATCCAACGGTAGCCTCGATTCAGGTAAACGAAACCGGAGTAATCTGGTACAACGCATCAACCGGTGGAACGGTAGTGGCTTCGACGACACCATTGGTAAGTGGAACAACCTACTATGCTGCATTGGTTGATCCGACTTCAGGCTGTGAAAGTTCGATCCGTTTAGCCGTTTCAGTACAAGTTAACGATGGACCAACACCGACTACAAATAACGCCAGTCAGGCTTTCTGTAAATCGACAAATCCAACGGTAGCGTCGATTCAGGTGAATGAAACCGGAGTAATCTGGTACAATGCACCAACCGGCGGAACAGTAGTCACTTCAACTACGCCATTAACAACGGGAACCTACTATGCCGCTTTGGTTGATCCGACTTCAGGCTGTGAAAGCTCTATCCGATTGGCGGTAGCGGTTCAGATAAACGATGCGCCAACGCCAACAACAAACGATACGACTCAGGACTTCTGTCAGACTGCCAATCCAACGGTAGCGTCGATTCAGGTAAACGAAACCGGAGTAATCTGGTACAATGCACCAACCGGCGGAACTGTAGTGGCATCAAACACACCATTAACGGCAGGAACCTATTATGGTGTACTGGTTGATCCGGTTACCGGTTGTGAAAGCTCCATCCGATTGGCTGTTGCGGTTCAGTTCTTTAACGGAACACAGGCAACCATCACAGGCGGTTCTCCAACAGCTTGTATTCAGGATCAGGTGACGTATACAACCAATACCGGAATGTCCAACTATGTATGGGTAGTAAGCAGTGGCGGACAGATTGTAAACGGTGGTACAACAACCGATAATACAATTACCGTACTGTGGACACAAATCGGAGCCAATACCGTTAGCGTATCCTACAACGATGCCAACGGATGTAGCACGAGTAACTCGGCTGCAATGAATCTGAATGTAACCAACTGTTCGGATATCACCATTACCAAATCGGTTGACAATCCGACACCGTTTATTGATGACAATGTAGTCTTTACGATTACCGTTACCAATACGGGTCAGGCACAGTTCCAGAATATTATTGTAAACGAAGCAATTCCGAATGGCTATGCATTTGTGAGTATGGTAGTTTCCCACGGAACCTATAACAACAATACCGGAATCTGGACGATTCCGACGCTAAATGCCAATCAGGTGGCAACTTTACAACTTACCGTTAAAGTTTTATTCTCAGGCGATTATTTGAATACGGCTACCATAACGAGTTCCGACCCGGTAGATGTAGATGTAAACAACAATACCGCCAGTGCTTCAGTAGAACCGAAATGTTTGGTGGTATACAACGAGTTTACACCTAACGACGACGGAGCCAACGATGTATTCACGATTAAATGTGCCGAACATTTCCCGAATAACTCCTTAGAAATATTCAACCGTTACGGTAATCTGGTTTATAAAACAAGATATTACCAAAACGACTGGAAAGGAATTTCGAATGTTAACGGAACGTTCGACGGATCCGTTTTACCTACAGGAACATATTACTATGTTTTTGATACGGGAGACAATACAGGTACTGTTAAAACCGGATGGGTTTATATCATGAGATAATCATGATATAACCTTTCCAAAGTTTTTTATCAATTAAATACGACGCAATATGAGAATCAATATAAAACTAATAGCCATAAGTTTTTTAGGAGCGGCATTTTTGCTACCTCAAAAGACAAAAGCACAACAAAATCCGGAGTATACGCAGTACATGTACAATACCATCACCATCAATCCCGGATATACAGGTTCACCCGGAGTACTGGAAGCCAATTTGCTACTCCGTTCGCAATGGGTGGGAATCGATGGTGCTCCGAGAACAGGAACGTTGGGAGTACATTCGCCGATATCCGATAAAATCGGTTTGGGGCTAAATGTAATCGCCGACAAAATCGGGCCGTCTACCGAGACGTCTGCATCCGGAAACTTTTCATACACCCTTAACCTGGGCTATAAAGCCAAATTGGCATTCGGTTTAAAAGCCGGTGCCAGGGTTTTAAATGTCGACTGGTCCAAAGGGCGGTATTTAGATAGTAATGATGTGCTGTTAAACAATAATATTTCCAATAAGATCATGCCATTAATCGGTGCCGGTTTGTACTTGTATGGCGAAAAATGGTATTTGGGTGCCTCTGTTCCGAATTTCATCAAACAGGATTATTACGATGATATTCAGGAATCGGTAATGGCCGACAAGCTGCACTATTATCTTATCGGAGGATATGTATTTGATGTAACGGATGGGCTTAAATTCAAACCTTCCGTAATGTTAAAAGCGGTTTCGGGAGCACCGTTGGCCGCCGATTTATCGGCAAATTTCCTGATTCAGGAAAAGGTAACGTTGGGTGCTTCCTATCGTTGGGACGACTCGGTGAGTGCGATGGCCGGATTGCAATTCCTGGATCATTTCTTTATAGGATATGCATTCGATTATTCCACAACCAAATTAAACAAATACAACGATGGAACGCATGAAATCATCCTGCGTTTCCAACTGCCACCGAAATCATCAGCAATTAAATCACCACGATTTTTCTAATACCGAAGTATATGAAGAAAATACTATTTTTCAGCCTGTTATTTTGTATCCATTTTACCTATGCTCAGCAAAAGCTTAAGGATGCCGACAAACTGTTTCACGGAATGTGTTATGTAGATGCGGCCAAAGCATATGAAGAATATTTGGAAAAGGAACCCAATCCGTCGATACAAACGTTAATGAATGTAGGGGATACGTACTATTATCTTGGTGATATGCGTAAAGCCTTAACCTGGTATAAGAAATTATATACGGTACAGGGGCAAAACCTGAACGAAGTATATATGTTGCGCTACACGCAAACGCTTCGTGGCGTACGCGATTATGAAGATGCGAATAAGATCACTAAAGAATACCTCAAAGGCAAAGGAAATCAGGATATGATCGATAGTTTTAATGCCCAGCAGAAATACAATGACAGTTTGGCACAGAAGCCATCACTTTATAAGATTGTACCGTTGGAAATTAATACGTCGTATTCCGATTTCGGATCGACTTTCTATGGAAACCAGTTGGTGTATTCATCCAGTAAAAAAGGAGGAAAACTGATCAAACGACTGTATTCCTGGAACGAACAACCTTTCCTGTCGTTTTATGTAGCCGACAGAAATGCGTCGACCGGTGCTTTGTTTAACGAAAAGCCGTTTTACGAAGAAATCAATTCCAATTATCACGATGCGACCTTGACGTTTTCACCGGATTTAAAAACGATCTATTTTACGACCAATGCGACCAAAAAGAATAAAAACAAACTGAAAATCGACAAGGAAGGTGTGAACAACTTCCAGATCTTCCGCGGAACAATTGAAAACGGAAAAGTGATCAATATCGAAAAAATGTTTTTCAACAGTTATGAATACAGCGTTGGACATCCGTCGTTAAGTCCGGATGGGAAATGGTTGTTTTTTGTGTCTGATATGCCGGGCGGATATGGGGAAACCGACATTTATGTAGCCGAAGTTTTTGCCGACGGAAGTATTAATACGCCACAAAATCTGGGACCAAAAATCAATACGATCGGACGGGAAATGTTTCCGTATTACAACAACGGTATATTGTATTTTTCATCCGATGGACATTACGGTTTTGGTGGATTGGATGTGTACGAAAGCAAACATTCCGGTAAGTTAAATTTTGACGAGCCTAAAAACCTGGGCGAACCGGTTAATAGTAATAAAGATGATTTTTCGTATATCATTGATGCTGAAACCAAATATGGCTATTTTTCGTCCAATCGCGACGGAGGTAAAGGCGATGACGATATTTATTTCTTTACGAAGTCAAAAGCCGAATGCAACCAGTTTGTATCCGGAACGGTTGTAAGTGCCAAAACAAAACTGCCTATTGCCAGTGCGGCGATAAAAGTGTACGATTCGTTTGGCGATTTAAAATTCGAAACCGCAACGGGCGAAGATGGCAAATACCAGATCACAATTCCGTGTAGTGCGACCTATAAATTTGATGCTTCGAAAGAGGGATTCGCGAATCAGGATAAACCGGTAGTAGCCAATGCTAAAAATGAGGCAAAATTGTCGGTAGATTTTGAATTGGCGAAACTGGAAGATTTTACGGTTAAAGATGGTAAAAACGAAAAAATTGATGTGAATCCGATTTATTTCGATTACAACAAATGGGATATTACACCACAAGCGGTAACCGAATTGGATCGCGTGGTTTATGTAATGCGAACATTCCCAAAAGTGAAAATCAAAATCGAATCGCACACCGATTCCAGAGGAACGGATTCCTATAACCTGAAATTATCGGATAATCGTGCCAAAGCGACACAACGCTATATTATCGAATCCGGAATTGAGCCGGAACGAGTTTTAAGCGCGATCGGATATGGCGAAACGCGACCAAAAAACAAATGCCGCAACGGAGTAAAATGTACCGAAGCGGAATATGCGGTGAACCGTCGTTCCGATTTTATTATCGTAGAAAAATAAATTAGACTTAATAAAAACAAAAAGGAGTTCCAGTCGGAACTCCTTTTTTAATTAAAGATATCAAGAACACCTTTTATTTTCCAAATCTCATCTATTTTGTCTTTCTTGATCTCATTTTTAGCAGAAAAGATGGACTCTTTTCGCGATATAAGTGTTAATTGCGATTCGTCAGTTTCATTTTGTAAAACTTTAGACATATACAATCCTTTTTCTTTGCTGATCAATACAGCGTACGAATTGCTGGCAATATCGCTGGCGCTGGCTTCTTCGCAGATTACGAAAGTATTTTCTTTAATATCCGGTTCCATTTCCGAAGTATTCACCTGGAATACCATCGAACGCTTTTGTTGCAAAAATGGGATATTAATGGTTGGAATATCGCTTCTTTCAAGATTTAACTCACCGGTAGTATATTGAAAAAGCATCTCTTTCGTAATAATCGGTGTTGTTTTTTTCTTAAAGTTGAAGTTCTCATTTCCAAGGAAAATCTCGTTCAGATCAATGTTAGCTTTGTTACATTGCGCGATGATGGATTCATAGTCGAGCGTATTTCGCTTCTTCCAACTAGAGATGGTGTTCGGCTTAATGTTCAGTAATTCGGCTAATTGTGCATCTGTTTTTATTTTAAAGACCTTTTTAACACGCGTTAAGATACTTTTCGCGGTTTGTATGTTTCCCTCTTGCATTTTCAGGTTCTAATATAATTATCAATTCATTAACTGTTCCTAAACTATTTTGTCAAAAAATATGCCATGATTGTAAGGAAAATTATTTTTTTTACAATAAGGTGTTCTTTTTTTAACAGCGCTGTAAAATGGAATTAATTTACTTATATAAATAATTTTGGATTTGAATTACGGTTTTTCCGTAATTTTTACAACAGAACAAAAATAATTACTTTTTTGGTTTCTAGGAACATAATTTTCACAATTATTTACTAAAAATCGCAAGACGCTATTTTTTATAAGAAAAATAGGAAAAATAATGCCATTCCTTTAAGGTTTATCATAAAGGAATGGCTGGGAGATATGGGGTATAGGGCTAACGTAAACGTTCAACAAGAATTATAGAGCGATAACCGGTTCCGGATTTTCCGGTAATAGTATAGGGAACGGATCCATCGTTTTGGACCGAAAAATAAATTGGAGTAGAGGCGGCTGTCAGGGTAAGGAAGTCAGTAAAAATACAATCGTTTTTTACTAAGTCGGCTGCGATACCCAAACTTAAAAGTCCTGTAGCATTAAAATTGGAATACTGACGGGAGTATTCGGTTCCGTTTACATAGAAGCGAAAGTTAATATTGTTGGTGGTCGAAAGGCTTAATAAACCACTACTGCCATTGGTATAGGATGCTTTTAGTGTGATTTTATAGGTTCCTGGTGGTAAATTGATAAAATCCTTATCGGTGGCAAGTGCGCCTCCTTCGGTAAAGGAGCTTCCGGTTATCGTATTGATAAAATTGTTACCACCCATTTCGGTAGCGTCATTATTGTCTTTAAAACGGATGGCCTTTTCGGTGGTGTCGTATGCGGCGGTGTTGAGTCCGATACGGATTAATTGTCCCGCTACGTTTTCTACTTCCGACAAACCGACTTCATTATTCGCGTCGCGCACCATAAAAAAAGTTTTGGTGGTCGTCGTTTTGGTGGCAAGATTTTCAAATTTTATATAATCATTATTTGCATTGATCTCAAGGCGTTTGGTAGGGTTGGTTTTTCCAATGGCAATATTTCCGGCAGCCGTAATGCGAAGTCGTTCCAATCCATTGGTACCGACAATAAAATCGGCATTGTCTTTTGTGCCGATATAATCGCCATTTGCGGCCACTCCGATAGCAGCAGTAGAAGGTGAAGTACCTTCATTGCCATAATAATTCCATCCGGAAACATAATTCCATTTGGTTTTGTTCCAAAAATAAAAACCGTCGGGTTGTGGGTCGTTGTTGTCGGTGTCGTCTAAATAAATCATTAATCCGGCTGTAACTGGATTTGAAGCCGGAAAATTATTGACTCTAGGGACTAAAATTCCATCGGTATTTGCAGGAGTTAGGCTGTTTGCGATGGAAATATCCAGACTCGATTTCGGAGTCGTAGTTCCGATGCCGACTTGAGCCGATACGGAAACACAGGATATAGCTACGGTAAAAAGAAGGGGCAATCTCATATTCGGCAAAAATTAGAAGTTGATAATAGATCTCGAAATTCTAATAAATCGCATTTTGCGTATAACTATGTGATTTAGTACTACTAATTTAGGTAAAAAACTTATTCAAAAAGCAGGTGGTTTTACTTTTTTATTCGCAAAATGCGTATTTTGTAAAAATATTCGCGCAGGTAATTTTAAGGGTATACCGGAGGTAACTTGAAATATGATGGAAATTGAAAATAATTTTCTGTTTTTTATTTTATATTTGTTAATCTAATTCAATTATACGGTGAGCCAAATCAATAAGCTTAAAATTCTGAATGATCCTATATATGGTTTTATTACCATTCCCAATACCTTAATTTACGACCTGATTCAGCATCCTTATTTTCAACGATTGCGACGTATTTCGCAAATGGGGATGTCCTATCTGGTTTATCCCGGAGCGCATCATACCCGTTTTCATCATGCCCTGGGATGTATGCATATCATGCAAAAAGCGGTTCAGGTATTGCGTTTTAAAGGTGTTGTTATTTCGGACGAGGAGGAAACGGCTTTGTATATTGCCATTTTATTACACGATATTGGCCATGGTCCTTTTTCACATGCGATGGAACACAGTATTGTGGAAGATGTACATCATGAGGAAATTTCAATGCTGTTTATGAACCGTTTAAACGAAGAGTTTGAAGGGAAGCTAAGTTTGGCGATTCAGGTATTTAAAGGGGATTATCACCGACAGTTTATGTTACAGCTTATCTCAAGTCAGTTGGACATGGATCGTTTGGATTACCTGAAACGGGATAGTTTTTACAGCGGTGTAGCCGAAGGAAATATCAATTCCGAACGTCTGATTCAGATGATGAACGTAGAAAATGACTTATTGGTTATCGAAGAAAAAGGAATTTATTCGGTAGAAAAATTTCTGGGCGCCCGCCGACTAATGTATTGGCAGGCATATTTGCATAAAACCAGTGTGGTGGCAGAGTTGATACTGACCAAGATATTAAAGCGTGCTAAAGAACTGGCACAAAAAGGTCAGGTTCCGGAATGCAGTAAGCCGTTACAATTTTTTATGACACATAAGGTGACATTGAACGATTTTGATAACGACATATTGGACAAATTTGCTCAATTGGATGACTTTGATATTATGAGTGCGATTAAAACATGGCAGTTTCACGATGACTTTGTGTTGGCTTCCTTAAGCAAAATGATTATTAATCGTGATTTGCTTAAGATTCGCATGGTGTCCGAAAAAGTCGAAAATTCGGATGTGGAAGTCCTTAAAAAGAAATGGCTGGCTTTGCATCCAATGACGGAAAAAGAGGCGGAGTATTTTGTTTTTAAAGGAAAAATTAAAAATCAGGCGTATAATAAAGCCGGAGAGCCAATTCGTATCCTGAAAAAAGACCGAACCGTGGAAGATGTTGTCGAAGCATCCGACCAAATGAATCTGAAAGCCCTGTCCAAACCGGTTACCAAATATTATATCTGTTTTCCAAAAGTACTTTTAGGAAGTTTAGATTAAATTAAATTTTATATTTTTGTCGGGATGAAATTTACAGCTGAACAAATTGCAGGTATTTTAGAAGGAGTAGTTGTTGGGAATCCCGCGGCCGAAGTCTATAAATTAGCAAAAATAGAAGAAGGTACGGAGGGATCGTTAACTTTTTTAGCCAATCCGAAATACCTTAATTATATATATACCACACAGGCCACGATTACAATCGTTAATGCTACTTTCGAACCGGAACAGGAGCTTACAACGACACTTATTAAAGTAGAAGATGCCTATAAATCCTTTTCCAAATTACTGGAGTATTACAATCAGGTGAAACTGATGAAGTCCGGAATCGAACAGCCTTCGGTTATTTCAGATAATGTAACGTACGGGGAAAACCTGTATTTGGGAAGCTTTTGTTATATCGGTGCCAATGTGAAAATCGGAAATAATGTAAAGATTTACCCGAATAGTTTTGTTGGCGACAATGTGACGATTGGCGATGATACTATATTATTTGCCGGAGTACGGGTTTATTCCGAAACCGAAATCGGTAAAAAATGTGTGATCCATTCCGGATCTATTATCGGTTCCGACGGTTTTGGTTTTGCACCAAACGAAGAAGGCGTTTATAATAAGGTACCGCAAATTGGAAATGTGATCATCGAAGACAATGTCGACATCGGTGCTTGTACTACAATCGACCGTGCAACGTTAGGATCGACTGTTATCCGTAAAGGGGTAAAACTGGACAATCAGATACAAATTGCACATAATGTCGAGATCGGCGAAAATACCGTTATCGCATCGCAAACCGGAGTAGCCGGATCGACTAAAATCGGTAAAAATTGTATGATTGGCGGACAAGTGGGTATCGTAGGTCATATTACGATTGGAAACAATGTTAAGATACAGGCACAATCCGGAGTATCCCGAAGTGTAAAAGATTTTGAAACCATACAGGGAAGTCCGGCGTTTAATTACGGCGATTTCAGCAAATCCTATGTGGTCTTTAAAAACTTGCCGAAAATCGTAAAAGATATCGAAGACTTAAAACGAAAAAAATAGCAACAAAATAAAACCAAAATTTAAGCCATGGTTAAGCAAACAACCATTAAAAACGAAATTTCATTAAAAGGAGTAGGGCTCCATACAGGTCAGGAAGTAACCATGACCTTTAAACCGGCTCCTGTGAATAATGGTTACACCTTTATACGTGTAGACTTGGAAGGACAACCGATCATTGAAGCGGATGCCAACTATGTTGTAAATACGCAAAGAGGAACCAACCTTGAAAAGAAAGGCGTTAAGATTCAAACCTCCGAACACGTACTTGCCGCTTTGGTGGGATGTGATATTGATAATGTAATCATCGAATTAGATGCTTCAGAACCGCCTATTATGGATGGTTCATCCAAATATTTTGTTGAAGCAATCGAAAAAGCGGGTGTTGAAGAACAAAATGCCGAACGAAATGTTTATGTGGTAAAAGAAGTGATTTCCTATACCGACGAAGCAACGGGTAGCGAGATTATCGTGATGCCGGCCGATGAATATCAGGTAACCACTATGGTTGATTTCGGAACCAAAGTATTGGGAACGCAAAATGCTACCATGAAATCTATCGGTGAATTTAAAACCGAAATCGCAGATTGTAGAACATTTAGTTTCCTACACGAACTGGAAAGTTTGTTGGAACACGGATTGATAAAAGGAGGCGACTTGAACAACGCTATTGTTTATGTAGATAAAGAAATATCTCAGGAAACAATGGAGCGTTTAAAAGTAGCATTCGGAAAAGAAAAAATTTCCGTAAAACCAAACGGAATTTTAGATAACCTGACGTTACATTACCCGAACGAAGCCGCCCGTCACAAATTATTGGATGTGGTTGGTGATTTGGCTTTAATCGGAACCCGAATCAAAGGGAAAGTAATCGCAAATAAACCGGGACACTATGTAAACACGCAATTTGCGAAAAAAATGTCGAAAATTATTAAAACAGAACAACGCAATCAGGTTCCGGTATACGATCTTCACAAAGAACCGTTAATGGATGTAACTAAAATTATGTCTATGTTGCCACACCGTCCGCCATTTTTGTTGGTAGACCGAATTCTGGAAATGTCCGATTCACATGTGGTTGGTTTGAAAAACGTAACGATGAACGAAGATTTCTTCGTAGGGCACTTCCCTGGAGCGCCGGTTATGCCGGGTGTTTTAATCGTGGAAGCGATGGCACAAACCGGAGGAATCCTTATTTTAAGTTCGGTTCCGGATCCGGAAAATTACCTGACTTACTTTATGAAAATTGACAATGTGAAATTTAAAAATAAAGTATTGCCGGGCGATACACTGGTATTCAAATTAGACCTGTTGTCACCAATCCGAAGAGGAATTTGTCATATGCAGGCCAGTGCATATTCCAACGGAAAATTAGTCACCGAAGCCGAATTGATGGCACAAATCGTGAAAAAGAATTAAACAAGCAAAGTATGAATCAACCCTTAGCATACGTACACCCGGGCGCAAAGATTGCGAAAAATGTGGTGATTGAACCTTTTACAACGATCCATAATAATGTTGAAATCGGGGAGGGAACCTGGATCGGTTCCAATGTGACGATTATGGAAGGTGCCCGTATTGGGAAAAACTGTAATATTTTCCCGGGAGCCGTTATTTCGGCTGTTCCTCAGGATTTAAAATTCGGAGGTGAAGATTCTTTGGCTATTATCGGAGACAATACCACAGTACGGGAATGTGTTACGGTAAACCGTGGAACGGTAGCATCCGGTGTTACTAAAATAGGTAAAAACTGTCTTATTATGGCTACGGCGCATATTGCGCACGATTGTCATATCGGAGACAATGTAATAATTGTAAATGGCGTACTTTTAGGTGGTCACGTAACGGTTGGCGATTTTGCCATCATTGGCGGACTTTCGGCAGTACACCAGTTTATCAATATCGGAGAGCATGCCATGATTTCCGGAGGATCGCTTTTGCGTAAAGATGTTCCGCCGTTTACCAAGGCTGCAAAAGAACCGCTATCCTATGTGGGAATTAATTCGGTAGGATTGCGAAGAAGAGGATTTTCTACTGAAAAAATCAGAGAAATTCAGGATATTTACAGAATTTTATACCAGAAAAATTACAATACCACTCAGGCTTTAAGCATTATTGAAGCCGAAATGGAAGCTACTCCGGAACGCGATGAGATTATTTTATTCATTCGTAATTCCTCAAGAGGTGTAATGAAAGGGTATACCGGTATATATTAATAAGTAAGCAAATAGATTTTTAAATAAACAAACAAAATAAAAAATGGCGAGTACGGCTGATATTAGAAACGGATTATGTATCAAATTCAACAATGATATTTATAAAATTGTAGAATTTTTACACGTAAAACCAGGAAAAGGACCTGCATTTGTAAGAACAAAATTAAAAAGTGTAACCAATGGTAAAGTATTGGATAATACTTTCTCAGCAGGACATAAAATCGAAGTAGTTCGGGTAGAAACTCACAAATTCCAGTTTTTATACGCGGAAGGAGAAGATTTTCACTTTATGAATGTGGAAACGTATGAGCAGATTGCTTTAAATAAAAACATCCTTGATGCTCCGGATTTATTAAAAGAAGGAGAAAATGTAATGGTTCAGATCAATGCTGAAACGGAAGCGCCATTATCAGTAGATATGCCGGCATCTGTAGTATTGGAAGTAACCTATGCAGAGCCTGGGATTAAAGGAAATACGGCTACAAATGCTACTAAACCGGCAAAAGTAGAAACAGGAGCTTCTATTAACGTGCCTTTGTTTATCAACGAAGGTGACAAAATTAAAATCGACACCGCTACCGGTTCTTATATGGAACGGGTTAAAGAATAATTTTATTTTTATTGGGCAATTTTATATTGCCCAATTTTATCTTACTATAATATGAAATTTACAAGAACCTATTCTTTACGTGAAATCGCTGCGATAATTGATTGTAAATTTGTAGGTGATGCCGAATTTCCGGTAAAGGGAATGAATGAGATTCACGTGGTTGAACCGGGTGATATTGTTTTTGTGGATCACCCGAAATATTACGACAAAGCATTACAGTCGGCTGCAACAATAGTTTTGATCAATAAAGAAGTGGAATGCCCTGAAGGGAAAGCGCTTTTATTGTCGGACGATCCGTTCCGCGATTTTAATAAATTATCACGTCACTTCAAACCGTTTAAAGCAACAGGAGTTGCTATTTCGGATACCGCTGTCATTGGCGAAGGTACCGTAATTCAGCCCAATTGTTTTATCGGAAATAATGTGGTGATTGGTAAAAACTGCCTGATTCATCCTAATGTTACTTTGTACGACGATACGGTAATTGGCGATAATGTGATTATCCATGCCGGTAGTATTTTAGGAGCAGATGCGTTCTATTATAAAAAACGCCCGGAAGGATTTGATCAGTTGGTTTCCTGCGGTCGTGTGGTAATCGAAAATAACGTTGGTATCGGTGCTTTATGTACCATCGATAGAGGTGTTACCGGAGATACAACCATTCGCGAAGGCGCTAAAATAGACAATCAGGTACATATCGGACACGATACGGTAATTGGTAAAAAATGTCTTATCGCGGCTCAAACCGGAATTGCCGGATGTGTAATCATCGAAGATGAAGTAACGCTTTGGGGACAAGTGGGAACTACCAGTGGTATTACCATCGGTGAAAAAGCGGTTGTTCTGGCACAGTCCGGAGTTTCAAAATCACTGGAAGGCGGTAAAGTTTATTTTGGTTACCCGGCCGAAGAGTCAAGGGAAAAACTAAAACAGCTGGCTTACGTGAAAAAGATTCCGCAAATTCTAACACAAATCAATAAAAATGAATAAAGAACTGGTTCAGGCGTTTTATCTGGCAAATGGTCCGTTAAACAAGAGTTTGATGGAAACATTCCTGCACGATGAAATCATCTTTAACTGGCACAGTTCCAAAGGCTTTTTACAACTGGACAAACAGGATTTACTGGAACTGGCAACGGAACTGAGTAAATCGTATATCGCGTCAAGGATCGAAATCAATCATATTTTGGAAGACAATCATAAGGTATCGCTACATTATACCCATTATGTAGCACCGATTGAAAATCCAAACGAAGAGATCATTTTAGCGCATTTTATGGTCATCTGTGAACTCAAAGACGATAAGCTCTATAAGGTTTACCAGATGAGTCAGTTGGACTAAGCGAAAAAAATAAAAAATAGCCGATAAAAGTTTGAAAAAACTTTCTTCGATTACGTTCAAAACCCTATTTTTGCAACACAGTTTTTAAAAATAATATAAAAAAAATATCATGAGTGTTTTAGTAAATAAAGATTCTAAAATAATTGTTCAAGGATTTACAGGTAGCGAAGGAACTTTCCACGCTACGCAAATGATTGAATATGGTAGTAACGTTGTAGGTGGAGTTACTCCGGGTAAAGGAGGAACAACGCATTTGGACCGTCCGGTTTTCAACACGGTAAAAGACGCTGTTGATCAGGCAGGTGCCGATACGACTATCATTTTCGTTCCGCCAGCTTTTGCTGCTGATGCAATTATGGAAGCTGCGGATGCTGGTATCAAAGTGATCATCACGATTACAGAAGGTATTCCGGTAGCCGATATGATTAAAGCTTATGATTATATTAAACACAGAGACTGTCGTTTAGTTGGACCTAACTGTCCGGGTGTAATCACTCCGGGTGAAGCTAAAGTTGGTATCATGCCAGGTTTCGTTTTCAAAAAAGGAACTGTAGGTATCGTTTCTAAATCAGGAACATTAACATACGAAGCTGCTGATCAGGTTGTAAAACAAGGTTTAGGAATTACTACAGCTATCGGAATTGGTGGTGACCCGATTATCGGAACGACTACTAAAGAAGCGGTAGAATTATTAATGAACGATCCGGAAACAGAATGTATCATCATGATCGGTGAGATCGGTGGACAATTGGAAGCTGATGCTGCACGTTGGATTAAAGCTGACGGAAACCGCAAACCGGTAATCGGATTTATCGCTGGTGAAACCGCTCCGAAAGGAAGAACAATGGGTCACGCAGGTGCGATTGTTGGTGGTGCTGATGATACTGCTGAAGCTAAAAAACGTATCATGAGAGAGAATGGAATCCACGTGGTAGATTCTCCGGCTGAAATCGGTAAAAAAGTAAAAGAAGTATTGGGTTAATTCCCGGTCGCTATAAAAATAAAGGGCTGTCTTTAGACGGCCCTTTTTTATTGCTATTTGTCACCACCTGACAGGTTTCTAAAACCTGTCAGGTGTTTCTCCAGATGTAATTGGAAAAAGGGTAAGTATAGAAAAAATTCCTTGCAGCTATACAAATAAAGGGCTGTCCGCTTAGAAGCCTCCTTTTTATTGCTATTTGCTACACCTGACAGGTTTTAGAAACCTGTCAGGTGTTATATATTAGATAATTAAATATTTTTTGAATACTGTTTTAAAACATTCGAAGCCTGTTTTACATGGCGTTCGTTATGGTAAATCAGAAACGATAGCGTATCGCCCAATTGCAAACGGATAAACCGACTCAGACTAATAGCCGTTTTGCATTTGATCAGATCAACTTGCTGTGCTTTTTCGAGAATAAGTAATAAGGTTTCCTGTTGCGTAATAAAAACATCCAGAACACCTTGATCTAGTTGACTACCGATTGGATTATAACTTTTTAAGGATTTTATTTTGGTAGTACTTTCCGCTTTCATCATTCGGGCAAAATAACCGCCTAAAACTCCGGTTTTATAAAACAATTGCGGCTTTTTATTACGGGCTTTTGCAATACAACGATTTAGCTCCGGCAGATAAAAATCGCCATAACGATTCAGATGTTCAAGACATTCCAAAATACTCCAGCTTTTTTCCGATTGTCGCCAGTTGAGTGTTTTCGGATTAGTAGCTTTAAAAGAATTCGCAATTTCAATATTACTTTTGGTTATCGTAGTTAATTCGTCCAGTAGTTGCTTTGTTTCCATCGTTTAAATATTTGTACAAAATTCGGATATGACGGACGAATAAAAATTGATGCAAATCAAGACTTTTTGATACGTGACAAGGTTTCGGCGGTCATTCGAAGATAGGAAGCGATATATTTATCCGGAATTTCCTGGAAAACCTGTGGACTTCGTTTTAAAACACTTTTATACCGATCGACAGGCGAAGCCATTAGCAGATCTCTTTCCCGTTCCATTTGTTGGAGTATCAGCTGACCGAGTATTGTATTCCATAATTTTAAATGCGTTAGATCACTTTCTATAAAATGCAGCAGACTTTTTTTAGAGATGGTCCGAACGGTGCATTTTTTCAGTGCCTGAATATAAAATTGTGTAGGTTTGTCTGTGAAAAAGCTGTCAATGGCCGTAACAAACGAATTTTTATAACCAAACCGGATGGTGTTTTCTTCTTCGGTATCAATAGTAAACACCCGGACGCTACCTTCAACAATAAAGAAAACAGTCGAATCCAGGCTGCCTTCGGTTATCAGGTAAGTATTTCGTTTAAAAATCGTTTCGGTTTCCCAAAGCTTGTTTTCTAATAATAAAGTATATAAAGTTTCGATAGCATTCATATAGGGAACAATTGTGTGATGATCATAAGTAGAATGTTTTCAAAGATATTAAAATAGAAAGGGTAAGGGATTTTATTTTTAAAGTGATTATTATGTTGTTAATCAGGTGATTATTTTTTGATAACAAAATTAAAATAGTACAAATTGTCTATATTTATATTGAAAATAAAGATAACAGAACTAAAAATAACAATATGGAAGGACAACAATACGCATTTCAGCCTTTTTCGAACGACGAAATCGAAAACCTACGAGAGGAAATGAAAAAACTGGAAATCAGTTTGGATCACACTGAAAACAGGGATTCTTTTTTTGAAAATCCATATGCCTCTTTGATGAATAATTTTAACATAAAGATTTTAAAAAGAGTTCGGTTTAATGATGATTTCGTTAAAGTTTTTAATGATAATGTCCGAAAATTCCGCAATATATTTAATGACTGCCTGACTTGTAAAATTGCGGTTATGATTCTACTTTATACATTACTATCCTATACCGGATGTATTAATATTGCAGATATACCAGATTTGATTTTGGCTTCTGCATTTATAAAAGGAATTGAAGATTTTTTTGGAGGTACTAGTACGGAAATTGAAAAACTTCTGAAAATAATAAAAGAAACACTTGAAGCACTCTCGGTTCCGAATATTGCGCTACAGATTTGCCAGTATTTTGGTTTTTGTTCGCTATCGATTGATACGGAAAAAAACAATAATAGTGTAAGACAGGTATAAAAAGAATTAAGGTACTGTCAAATGTTGAATAATTGTTCTTGTATGGTTTATTTTTAATAAAAAAGCGTTTTATGTGATAATTGAGCAAAAAAGCTTTTATATTTGCATCAGTTATCACGAATCTCATAAGAGATAGCAACCTGCAACAACAAGCAAGGTGCTAAAACGATAAGCCAATTCTGTTGGAAAAAATGTTGTTATTTTTCACACACACTTTTCTAATCCAGTTTTGCTTGTCTCGTGAGCTTATTTAATTTCTAAGCAATCGATGATGAAAAAAAACAAAACAAAAAGCGGCGCGTTAGCGTTACTGCCGTTATTCGTATTTATTTTTACTTTTTTAGGAGCCGGAATACTTCTGGACGATTTTTATGCCTTTCCGTCGCCGGTAGCGGTGTTAACCGGAATCATTACAGCCTTTCTGTTGTTTAAACCTTCTGTTTCGGATAAAGTCGATACTTTGATCAAAGGATGTGGCGACAGTAAAATCATGACCATGTGTCTTATTTATCTGTTAGCCGGGGCTTTTGCCAGTGTTACTAAGGCTATGGGCGGTGTCGATTCGGTTGTGAATCTGGGAATCAATCATATCAATTCGGAATATTTTCCGTTGGGAATTTTCCTGATTGCGTCCTTTCTGTCTACTGCAACCGGAACTTCGGTCGGCGCAATAGTGGCATTAGGACCTATAGCGGTAAGTCTGGCTGATAAAAGTGGTGCTTCTCTACCATTAATTGGCGGATCATT
The DNA here is from genome assembly GCF_039888695.1 of Flavobacterium sp. CAU 1735. Classification (NCBI taxonomy): domain Bacteria; kingdom Pseudomonadati; phylum Bacteroidota; class Flavobacteriia; order Flavobacteriales; family Flavobacteriaceae; genus Flavobacterium; species Flavobacterium sp. CAU 1735. Next base: position 161,767 of record NZ_JBDQQQ010000002.1, read on the forward strand.
ATTAGGAGGAGCGATGTTAGGGGATAACCTGTCGATCATTTCCGATACGACCATTGCCGCAACCCAATCGTTAGGGTGTGAAATGAAAGATAAATTCAAAGTCAATCTTTTTATCGCGTTGCCGGCTGCGTTGATCACCATTTTATTATTGCTATTTTTCGGTTTTAACAGCGAAGTGGTAACAGTGGTTATCGAAAAAGGAACGTACGAATGGATTAACCTGCTACCATATGTGTTGGTTATCGTTTTGGCGGTAATGGGATTAAACGTTTTTGTAACACTGCTCACCGGTATTGTGGTGGCCGGAATCATAGGGTTGCTAGGCGCTGATTTTGCGCTATTGGATTTTACAAAAATTGTGTACGAAGGATTTACCAGTATGACCGATATTTTCCTGTTATCGATGTTAACCGGAGGATTGGCCGCGCTTGTAGAACAGGCAGGAGGGATCAATTACGTACTAAAAACAGTCAAAGCAAGAGTAAAAAACAAGCGATCGGCACAATTGGGAATCGGTGCACTGGTGAGTTTTGTAAACCTTGCGATTGCGAATAATACGGTATCGATAGTGATTACAGGAAGTATTGCTAAAGAAATCAACGACGAATACCATCTGAGTCCGCGTAAAACAGCGACCATACTCGATATCTTTTCCTGTGTGGTACAAGGGATATTGCCGTATGGCGCACAGGTGTTGTTATTGCTGAACTTTGCTGGCGGAAAACTTGGCTTTTTCGATCTGATCGGAAATACCTGGTATGTGGTCTTTCTGTTTATGTTTACACTGATAGCGATCTATAGTCGTTATTGGGACCGATTAACCAATAAATTCTTTAAAGTTTAGCGGTATTACGGATAGATTAAAAACCGAATTGTTATATTTGTTACTTATTTCAAATAAACAAACTTAATCTTAATATGAAATTACTGGAAGGAAAAACCGCAATCATCACAGGTGCAAGTAGAGGAATCGGACGAGGAATTGCCGAAGTATTTGCAAAACAAGGTGCTAATGTAGCTTTTACTTATAGTGCTTCTGCCGAAGCGGCAAAAGCTTTAGAAAACGAATTAATGGCTTTGGGTGTAAAAGCAAAAGGATATCAGTCAAATGCAGCCGATTTTAATGAAGCACAAAAATTAGTAGATGATGTAATTGCAGAATTCGGAAATGTTGATATTCTGATCAATAACGCGGGAATTACAAAAGACAACCTTTTAATGCGTATTTCGGAAGAAGATTTCGACAGCGTAATCGATGTAAACTTAAAATCGGTTTTCAACATGACGAAAGCGGTTCAGAAGATTATGCTAAAAAACCGTGCGGGTTCTATTATCAATATGAGTTCGGTGGTTGGAGTAAAAGGTAACGCGGGACAAACCAACTACGCGGCTTCTAAAGCAGGTGTAATCGGTTTCTCAAAATCGGTAGCTTTGGAGTTAGGTTCTCGTAATATCCGTTGTAACGTAATCGCACCGGGATTCATCGAAACAGAAATGACGGCCAAATTAAACGAAGACGTTGTAAAAGGATGGAGAGAAAACATTCCATTGAAAAGAGGTGGAACTCCGGAAGATGTAGCCAATGCGTGTGTTTTCTTATCGTGTGATTTGAGTGCTTACGTAACGGGTCAGGTGTTGAATGTTGACGGAGGAATGTTAACATAATCATTTAATTAAAATAATGTAAAACCTTAAAAATAAAAAGTTTAATAGCGAATATATAATGACAACATCTACAATTGTATTGCTGATATTAGCTATTAGTGTTGCTTTTGGTTTAGCGTTTTACCAATACTTATACAAAGCCGGGAACAGGTCGAAAATACACCTGTTTCTGGCTTTTTTACGTTTTCTGACGTTGCTCGCTATTTTTATATTACTGATCAATCCGGTTATTTCCCGAAAAACCTATCAGGATGTAAAAACACCTTTGCCGGTAATTGTCGATAATTCCCAATCGATTCAGGAGCTGAAACAGGGCGATCTGGCCAAATCATTATCCGAAAAAATAGCAGAAAACAGTGCTTTAAAAGGAAAATACGACGTACAACGGTATACTTTCGATGCCGATTTTTCAGCCGGAAAACAACTTGATTTTAAAGGGAAACAAACGCATATCGATCTGGTGGCTCAAAATTTAAAGCAATTTTACCGCAATCAGAATTATCCGGTAGTAGTACTGACCGATGGAAATCAGACGATTGGAAATGATTATGTTTACAGTTTTCAGCAAAATACAACCGTTTTTCCGTTAGTATTAGGTGATACGACGACATTCCTGGATTTAAAAATCAACCAGTTGAATGTGAATAAATATGCGTTTCTAAAAAATAAATTCCCGGTTGAAGTCTTTTTACAATATAGCGGAACCAAAAATGTCAATGCCGTTTTTAGTATCCAACAGGGTAATGGAACGGTATACAAACAAAACGTAACTTTTGGCCCGTCTAAAAAAGCACAGGTGGTTTCGGTTTTGCTTACTGCAGATAAAGTAGGCGTACAGACGTATAAAGCAGTTATTACGTCGGCCGAAAACGAAAAAAATAAATACAATAACACTAAGAATTTTGCGGTAGAAGTTATCGATCAACGGTCGGAAATTGCGTTGGTTTCGTCTTTAAATCATCCCGATTTAGGAGCGTTAAAACGTGCAATCGAATCGAATCAACAACGCAAAGTAACTATCGTTAATCCAAACGAAATCAATTCGTTAAACGATTATAATGTTTTGGTTTTATATCAGCCTGATACGGATTTTAAAAAGCTGTTGGAATTAAATAAAAACCTGCAATTAAATACCTGGACGATCACCGGTTTACAAACGGATTTTAATCTGTTAAACCAATCGCAATCGGCAGTACAATTTAGAATGGGGAGTCAGAAAGAAGATTTCTCAGCCGATTTTAATCCGCAGTTTAATGCCTTTGCTCTGGATAATATTGGTTTTGAACAAATGCCACCGTTGCAAAATCCATTTGGTACGATAACCCTTACCGGTAATGCGAATGTTTTATTGCAATCCCGAATCCGCAACATTGTATCCGGAAATCCGCTATTGGTTTTTACCGAAAACGGCGCGAAACGGAATGCCTATCTTTTTGGTGAAAACATTTGGAAATGGCGTGTCGAAAGTCATCTAAAAACCAAATCGTTTGAGCAATTCGATATTTTTATCGATAAAACGATACAATTTCTGGCTTCAAATGCCTTAAAAAAATCGTTGGTTGTACAACACGAAAGTTTTTATAATTCCGGTGAAACCATCGAAATTACAGCACAATACTTTAATAAAAACTACGAGTTCGACGAAAATGCCCGTCTTACGATTCAATTAAAAAATAAAAAGACCAATGCGGTTAAAAATTACGACTTCCTAAAAGGGAATGGCGAATACAAAGTAAACCTGGACGGACTTGAAGCAGGTCAGTATGGATTTGTAGTAAAAGAAAACCAATCCAAAACATCGTATAGCGGAAACTTTGAAGTATTGGATTTTGAAATCGAAAAACAATTCGTAAATCCGGATGTAGCGCGATTAACACAATTGGCTGCGAATACGAACGGTAAAACGTATTATCCGAATCAGGTGGACGCTTTAATTAAAGCCTTGTCCGAAAATCCGAATTATGTTCCGGTGCAAAAAGCTGTAATCACACAGTCGCCTTTAATCGATTGGAAAGGTTTATTGATCATTTTAATCGTAAGTCTTGCGGTAGAATGGTTTGTTCGGAAATATAACGGACTGTTATAAGATCCGTTTTACCTTTGGCAAACTTTGCCGAATCAATTTCTATATTCTATTTCCTATTCAAATATAGTATCGATCTGTAAATCGAAAAAGGATAGCCATTGCTTTTTATAAACCAGAGTAGTGTAGTAGTGCTAATCCGATTTTTCAATTATTGATTTGATTTAAAATAAAAAAATCCTGATTTAGAAAAATCAGGATTTTTTATATGGGTTTTTGTTTGTAATCCGAAAGGCTTACTCTTCATCGTCGTCTTCGTCGTCGTCCTCGTCATAATCGCGATCTTCATCATCGTCCTCGTCATCGTAGTCCTCATCATCTTCATCATCCTCATCTCCGTCATCCTGAGATTTTTTAGGTTTGGATGGTTTCGATTTTTTAGCGTCGTCATCCTCGCCATCTTCGATGTCAAGTCCTTTGATGTCTAATGTATCTTCTGCTGCGATATCATCTTCATCATCGTCGAAGTTTTCAATTCTGTCTGCAAGCTTAGTACTTACTTTTACTAAGTAGATCGTATCTTCAGTTCGTACTTCAACTGCTTCAACTGTTTCATTCTTAGCATTTTTAAAACGGATAACATCAGAATCATCGTATCCGTCGGGAAATTTCTCAACTAGGAGCGTTAAGATTTCATTTGTTAATTTAGCGTAATCTACAATTACTCTTTTCATTCGTTGTTTTTTAATGCTTGTTGTTGTTTCAAATGTAATATCCTAAAACGTATTTTCAAATAAAAAATCCTGTTTTTTTTAGGGCAAACATTAAAAATTACATATCCAATAGATAAGCAAAAATAAGCGGTGCCACGATAGTTGCATCCGATTCGATTACAAATTTTGGTGTGTTGATATCTAATTTACCCCAAGTGATTTTTTCATTTGGAACTGCTCCGGAATACGAACCGTAACTTGTGGTCGAATCGGAGATCTGACAGAAGTAACTCCAGAAAGGTACATCGTGCATTTCCATATCCTGGTACAACATTGGAACCACACAAATAGGGAAGTCACCGGCAATACCACCACCAATTTGGAAGAAACCAACGCCTTTGTCGCTATTTTTTGTATACCAGTCGGCAAGGAACGTCATATATTCGATACCCGATTTCATGGTTGTTGCTTTTAATTCGCCTTTAATCACGTAGGAAGCGAAGATGTTACCCATCGTACTGTCTTCCCATCCCGGAACAACAATTGGTAGGTTTTTCTCAGCCGCAGCATACATCCAGCTGTCTTTTAAGTCGATTTCGTAATATTCTTCCAGACATCCTGAAAGTAACATTTTATACATGAATTCGTGCGGGAAATAACGCTCTCCGGCATCTTCAGCATCTTTCCAGATTTTGTGGATATGTTTTTGTAAACGACGGAATGCTTCGTGCTCTGGAATACAAGTATCCGTTACACGGTTCAAACCTCTTTCCAATAAATCCCATTCCTCCTGAGGTGTTAAATCACGGTAGTTTGGAACACGCTCGTAGTGTGAGTGCGCTACAAGGTTCATGATATCCTCTTCCAGGTTGGCTCCTGTACAGGAGATGATTTGTACTTTATCTTGACGGATCATTTCAGCAAAAATCTTTCCTAATTCTGCTGTACTCATAGCTCCGGCTAATGTCACCATCATTTTTGCACCGTTCTGTAGTTGCGCTTCGTAGGCTTTGGCTGCATCAACTACCGTCGCAGAGTTGAAATGTAAATAATACTTTTCAATAAACTGACTGATTGGTCCTTTACTCATTTCTTAATTATTTAAAGTTAATGTCTGCTTTTTGTAGAAAAGTCAAACATACTGAATTTATTTTTCTTTTTTCTCGTACCCTAAAATCTTCAACACCTCGTCGGCTGTTTGCTGTTCCGAAAATACTTCGGTAGCTACAATGCCGTTTTCGTCGCGGTCAATCAGGATGTGTTTCGGTTGCGGAATCAGACAGTGGTGCAGTCCTCCGAAACCACCGATCGTTTCCTGATACGCTCCGGTATTAAAGAAACCGATATACAATGGTTTTTCTTTGTTGTATTTCGGAAGGTAAACCGCGTTCATATGTTGTTCGGAATTGTAATAATCGTCGCTGTCGCATGTTAGTCCGCCTAATAATACCCGTTCGTAAGTATCGTTCCAACGGTTCACCGCCATCATTACAAAACGCTTGTTAATTGCCCATGTATCCGGTAAAGTGGTAATGAAAGACGAATCGATCATGTTCCATTTTTCACGGTCATTTTGTTGTTTCTGATACAATACCTGGTAAATCGCGCCTCCGGATTCTCCAACGGTAAACGAACCAAACTCGGTAAAGATATGTGGTACCGGAACATCGGCATCATCACATGCAATTTTGATTTGGTTTAGGATTTCGCTGATCATATATTCATAATCATATTCGAAAGCCAATGAATTTTTAATAGGGAAACCACCGCCAATATTAAGACTGTCCAAAGTAGGGCATTCTTTTTTCAATGCGATGTATACTTTCATACATTTTAAAAGCTCATTCCAGTAGTAGGCCGTATCGCGGATACCGGTGTTGATAAAGAAGTGTAACATTTTTAGTTCCACATTCTTGTTTTCCTGAATTTGCTTTCTGTAAAACGGAACGATGTTTTTATAACCGATTCCCAAACGAGAGGTATAGAACTCGAATTTCGGTTCTTCCTCGGCTGCAATACGGATACCGATTTTAAATTTGCCTTCGATTTTTTCCTGTAATAAATCCAATTCTTCATAATTGTCGATTACCGGAATCGTTTTCGAATGACCATTGTTGATCAGTTTTGCAATATTGTCAATGTATTGTTCGCGTTTAAAACCGTTACAAACAACATAAGTGTTTTTGTTGATTTTACCTTGCTCCATTAGGTTTTCCACGATATTCACGTCGAAAGCCGAAGACGTTTCGATATGGATATTGTTTTTAAATGCCTCGTTCATCACAAATTCGAAGTGCGAACTTTTGGTGCAATAGCAATAGTAATATTTTCCTTCGTATTTGTGTTTTTCCATAGCCTTACGGAACCATCCTTTGGCTTTATTAATGTTGTTGGAAATCTGTGGCAAATACGTAAACTTTAACGGCGTACCGTATTGTTCAACCAATTTCATCAAATCGATGTTGTGAAACTGAAGGTTGTCTTTATTTAATGTAAATTCCTCCTGAGGGAAATAGAAAGTCTGATTGATCAGGTCGTAATATTTTGTGTTCATTTTAATAAGTGCTTTTTAGGTTATAATAATAAATTCTTTAAAAAAAGATTCCTTAGTATAACGCACTTTTCAAACTCTAATATTAGCGTACATAATCTGCAATTTTTCATGCAGCGGATTGGTAAAAAGGAAAATGTCAAAATTGCGGACACTTTTAATAGAAAAAATAATCCGTTGCATTTTGGACAAGGATCTGTTTTTCCGGGTGTTTCCGCTGTTGGGGATGTGAGGATTCTGACTATTTTTCATCGCGACAAATGTAAAAAATAATAGCTCGTTTTTAAAAACAATTTTTATTAAAAAAATCTTAGTTTTTATAATCGTCAAAAGCCTTATAAATCAGGTCATTTTCGATCTCTTCGTCGATTTTTACAGCACCGATTCCGTTTAAAAGTGCAAACTTCACTTTTCCGAATTCATTTTTCTTGTCGTGAATCAGTAAATCGATACAATTTTCGATGTCCTTTTCGGTAAACGGAACCGTCGGATAAATATCGGCAATTATACTTTTTATTTCCTGATATTCGTTTTCGGTCAACAACTCTTTTTCGAGTGACAAATAGCTTTCCAGGATCATTCCGATAGCGATAGCTTCACCGTGAAGGAGCGTCTCCTTGTTTTCGTTTTCAAGAAAATAACTTTCGATCGCGTGTCCTAAGGTATGTCCGAAATTCAAAGCTTTGCGTAATCCTTTTTCCGTTGGATCCTGAGTCACTACATTATTTTTAATGATGACCGATTGATGAATCAATTCATTTAAATCGTCGGTATCCAGACTGGAAAGATCCCCGAATTTAGTCCAATAGGCGCGATCCTGAATCAATCCGTGTTTAAGCATTTCGGCTAATCCGGAACGCATCTGACTTTGCGGTAAGGTTTCCAGATAATGGGTATCGATTAAAACCGCAATCGGATTCTGAATCACACCCACCTGGTTTTTAAGATTTCCAAGATCAACACCGTTTTTTCCACCAACCGAAGCATCGACCATCGCCAATAGGGTTGTAGGCACATTAATAAAATCGATTCCTCTTTTATAGGTACACGCGACAAATCCGCCTAAATCGGTTACTACGCCACCGCCTACATTAATAATGACACTCTTGCGATCGGCACCCAATTCGGTTAACGCCTGCCAGATATGTGTACAGGTTTCGATGTTTTTATAGACCTCGCCGGCTTCGAATTCGATGATCTCAATCGGGATTTCGGTAGCAAGATTGGCTAAAAAATCCGGCATACAGTAATTTGCTGTTTCACTGTCGACTACGATAAAAATTTTCGAATACGCACCCTTATGAAGCGTTTCACTTAAAAATGTATAGCAGTTTTCGTTAAAATAGATGGAATAACCGTTCGCCTGGATTGTTTGCATCGTTTGTAAAGTTGATAATTCAATGGCAAAAATCGTCATTTTTTATGATATATTCTTAAACTGTGGCTATATTTGCACATAGATTTTCAAACGACAATGGAAAAAATATTTAACAACACACAGGTTGCTTTTGCACTAAAAAGCGACACGGAGCTTGATCGAGCTTATTTTCTTTTTAAAATGATTGATAATGAACCTTTGGTAAAAATAGGAACCGCGGTGACTAACTTTGCCTTAAAGGCCCATTTACCGGTAGAAGGATTAATCCGGGCTACGGTATTTGATCATTTTTGTGGTGGTGTCAGTGAAGATGACTGTCTGAAAGTAGTGGACAAAATGTTTACCAAAGGCGTGACTTCCGTTCTGGATTATTCCGTTGAAGGAAAAGAAGACGAAGCACAGTTTGATGCGGCTTTGGAAATGACGTTAAAAACGATCGAATTTGCAAAAGAGCGCGAGGCAATTCCGTTTGCGGTATTTAAACCAACCGGATTGGGACGTTTTTTCCTATATGAAAAATTAGGTGAGAAAAAACAGTTAACCCCGGAAGAGCAAGCCGAATGGGATAGAGTAGTAGCACGTTTTGAAAAAGTTTGTCGTACGGCTTACGAAAAAGATGTGGCATTATTGATTGACGGTGAAGAAAGTTGGATGCAGGATGCTGCCGATGAGTTGGTTGCCGATATGATGCGTAAATACAACAAAGAAAAGGCGATTATCTATAATACGTTACAAATGTATCGTTGGGATCGTCTGGATTACCTGAAAAAACTACACGCAGAAGCAAAAGCCGAAGGATTCCATATTGGAATGAAGATTGTTCGCGGAGCGTATATGGAGAAAGAAAACAAACGTGCCGAAGAAAAAGGATATAAATCACCTATTTGCGAATCGAAAGAAGCTACGGATATCAATTATGACAACGCGATCCAGTATATGATCGAGAATATTGATATGATGGCGATTTTTGCCGGTACGCATAACGAAAACAGTTCTTATCGTTTAATGCAGTTAATGGAAGAACATAATATTCCGAAACACGATTCCCGTGTATTCTTTGGTCAGTTATACGGAATGAGTGACAATATTAGTTATAACCTGGCGGCAAACGATTTTAACGTATCGAAATATTTACCATTCGGTCCGGTTCGTGACGTGATGCCCTACCTGATTCGTCGTGCCGAAGAAAACACTTCGGTAGCCGGACAAACCAGCAGAGAGTTAACGTTGCTTAAAAACGAAAGACAACGTCGAAAAATAGAAGATAATTAATCTAAAAAGCCTCCATTTGGAGGCTTTTTTGTTGTATTTCCACTACACCTGACAGGTTTCCAAAACCTGTCCGGTGTAGGAGCGTCAAGAAAGGACAAAAGCGAGTAGATATGGAAAATGAATTGTAAATACTTAGGAAAAGACGTAAATTAGGTTTTATATAGTATTAGCCATAAAACCTTTAAAATACAGCCGCCATGAGTTATAGTGCCGCAACCATTGCCAACTACTTTATTAAAAAATATGCCACAACTGGAGAACTTACACCTTTAAAATTGATAAAACTGGTTTATGTCTCTTATGGATGGTATTTGGAAACCTTTGAGGATAAAGAGCCATTGGTTAATGAAAAACCGCAGGCATGGCGGTATGGTCCGGTTTTTCCTTCTTTATATTATAACTTAAAACAGCACGGTAAAAGTTTTGTCAAAGAACCAGTCAATTGTCATTCAACCGAAATAATCACAGATGAAGACGCCCGGTTTTTAGATAAAGTTTGGGAAATATACGGGCAAAAAGACGGAATATATCTGAGCGCACTTACCCATAAAGACGGAACACCCTGGTCTGAAACCTATCCGAAAGGGGAAAATCTAATAATTCCGGATCCTTTAATCAAAGAATATTATAAGAAGCTACTCGAGTAATGGGCATCTATAATTTTAGTATGGCCCGGTTTCCAATTGAATTGGATACCACCCGAGCCGAAAATGAAAATAATACCTTATTTAACTCCGTAAAAAGGCGGTATGACGAAACGACCGATTTAAGAAATATCCTAGCCAAGGTTTTTACGATACTAATCACATTTTGGCTTTTATCGGTTATTTTACTACTTACCGGCAATACTGCAACCTATAAACTCAACGATTCAGTATTGATCACTTTATTAGCAACCACAACCATTCAGGTTTTAGGGATGATGGTGATTATACTTTGTGATTTGTTTCCTGGAGGAAAGAAGGAAAAAAAGTAAGGAGTGAAAGGTATATACACCTGACAGGTTTTCAAAACCTGTCAGGTGTGAAACTATTTGATATATATTAAATACTCTTTAGTAATGATTTCTATTTTATTGATCCTTATTTTGACTAAGACCGGAAAGTAAAAGATAAGCGCTATTATTTTTTATTTCTCTACAACAGGAAATAAAATAATTACGTACCGATTTAATTCTGTAGTTTTACGATATACTTTACCAGATTATAAAAATGAAAGGATTATTAAAAATTGTATCGCTAACTTTTTTATTCCTGTTAGCCGGATGTGCCAATTATTATTACTTAGGTGGACAACAAAAAGTAGAAACTGACAAACCCTACCAATACAATAAGTTTGTATTGTCTTTTGACAAAGGCCGACAGAAGCTTGATTTTTATACTTATGCTGACTATGTTTTCAATAAGATTGAACCGGAATATATCTTCTTTAAAAATCCGGAAATGAAGCGATTGTTACGCTATCGGATGGCACAAAAACCAACAGAGCAAATGTTGTTCATGTATACGTTTCAACCGACTTTTTCCAATATCCTGGGATTTTATTATAAAGGCTTGACCACGGCAGATATAAAAACGAAATATGGCAATAGCTCCCTAAAACAAATTGATAATCAGTTGTTATTTCAATATTCGTTCGAAAAATTTAGTGTTTTCGATTTTTATAAAGATGTCGAAGGTGGTGTAATTCGCTTTGTAGCTCTTAATAACCCGGATTATTCTCAGGATCCGGAGAGCAAATCATTTAGCAGAGAAATCGATAAAATATTTTTTGACGCCAATACTTTTTTAAAAGAAGGTACTATTGAAAAACTTAATTGAGTTGTGTCGCATTTTGTCTGTGCGAACAGCTCTTATACTATATTAGGTGTTGTAAAATAATTATAAATATTCAATTTGTAGTTTTTAGTATTCTTTGTAAAATTATTTTTATTGTTTTTGAGAATTAAATTTATAATATTGTGTCTTTTTGCGATTGTTGGTTAAAATGTAATTAATAATGGCATTAGCAATAATTTAAATTCGATGCCTTGGAAAGAAAAAATAATTTCGATTTTTTAAGACTGATACTCGCCTCACTGGTGATTTTTTCACATTCGTATCCATTGGCCGGATATCCGGAAATCTTTGAACAAATGACCGATAAGCAGCTAAATATCGGCGCTTTCTCAGTAGAAGGATTTTTTATTATTAGCGGTTACCTGATTATGATTAGCCTACGAAATAGTAAAACGATGATCAGCTATATGTGGAAGCGGTATTTACGGCTTTTTCCGGCACTGTTTGTTATGTTAGTAATCACCATGCTACTATTAATTGTAGTATATGAAGGGAAGGATCTTTTTGTTCAAAAAGATTACTTTACCTATTTTCGAAGAAACATCACGCTATATAGAGCACAATATCACGTAAAAGGGATTTTTGAAACCAATCCGTATCCCAGAGCGATAAACGGTAGCCTATGGTCATTAAGCTACGAATTCACGATGTATATTATTATTCTGCTTTTATTTCCATTCCGAAAAATGAGAATCGGATTGATGCTACTAATTGCCATTTGGTCTTTTTGTGTTTTTGCCAACCATTATGATCCGCTGTTATTTAATGAACTATCTACAAAAATATATTTGAATTCGGATCAGTTTTATCGTTTAGGCGCATTTTTTATGGGTGGCTCCATTCTAAGTTATTTCAACTTAAAAAAGATCAATAAACCCTATATAAAGCTTGGACTTTTGACAGTGCTTATAGGATCTTTATTTTTTAATTTTTATAAAACGACATCGTATATCGTTCTACCAATACTAATTCTATTGGTATGTATTTCGTATTCGAAAAAATTGAATTATATACCGCATCGGATTGGCGACATATCCTATGGTGTCTATATTTATGGGTTCTTAGTACAACAAACATTGATGTATTATTGCTGTTTTTCGCCATTAATGCTAACATTAATAAGTTTACCGATTACGTATCTATTTGCCTTTTTATCATGGAATTATATTGAAAAACCAGCTTTGCAATATAAAAATTTTGTATAAATCGGTTAGTAGATAAAGCCACATCTGCGGCTTTATCTTTTTTAGTTAGTGACCAGCTTATAATGATTATCCTCTGTTGACAATAGCCTGATTTAAAGCGGAAACGATTTTTTTGATATACGTTTCGTCAGTTGAAATAATACTGTTTGCTTCACCGGCATTGGTTCCGATACGAACAGTAAATGAATCTTTAATAGTAATATGCCATATTACTCCTAAAACAATTAAAATTGCACCTATCATGATTTGAAAATCATTCGGTATAAAAAGAGCAATTAAACCAGTTATTATTACTACCCAAGCGTTAAATCGACTTCCTTTTATTCGATTAACTGCTACTGATGAAATGTTGCGTAGCACATAGGTTTTGTCATCAACTATATATCTTGACTTCGTTACGGATACTGTAAGATCCCGATAAAAAAAATGCTCTTTTGTTTTTTCTTCCATATGTTTTTGATTTTATTGAAACAAAAGAACCATAATCTATCATGGATTTATTACTGAAATCCACAAAACAAAACCTTTGTAAAAAACACTTCTCTAATTTTTTCTTCTTATTGAGAAATATTTAATAAAAGGCATTATTTTTGAAAGACTCTTTTAAAATTATCAAAATGAGAAACTACATTTTTATACTTTTGTTACTGCTCAATCTATCCTGTACCAAAACCAGTCAGGAGCTTGTTTGGTATGATCCAATTGTAGTCATGGATATAGATAAAGATTCCGAACACGCCGATATCAGAGTTGCCCTTGGAATTAGTGCACAGGTTTTCTACTTGTCTGAAAAAGAAGAAAATTTCACCGAATTGTTGGAAGAACTTTCGAATAGTTACCATAATCAGCAACCGGTAAAGATCGGAATAGAAAATGGTACGAATCAGATCAAAATAGTAGCCCGAACGAATAAAAAATAATTTCGTTTTTAATTTGATCAAATAATTTACCCGCCTTTTAGCAATAAGGTATTAAACCATATGAAAAAAATAATAGCAGTCATTTTATTAGTAGCGTGTCATTCGTTTGTACATGCACAAGACAATATAAATAAAGAATTAAGCAAATTGTTCCTTAATCTTAAATTGGAATTAGCGCCCGAAAAAATGATTGCTGATTCCAACCTTACGTTTGAAAAATTTGTAAGAGACATTCCGGAATTTGATGATAAAGTAACCATATTGCTTACGGAATTTACGGAAAATAAAGCCATAACATCCAAAATAGTAACCGGAGAAATTCAGATCATTCAAAAAAATAGTGAGATAAAATACGGAAAATATGAGGTTGTTCAAAACCTGAAATTTCAAACGTTTGAGGAATTACTTCAAGTGTATAATAAGCTTTCGAAGCAATACGAAGCATTAGGACGTTATAATAGAACACATACAAATGAAGAAGGAGATAAATACTTTGTTAAACATATCAGTAAAACAATTACACTAGAAGATAAGTCAAAAAGTATCCAACTCAGTTTGAGTTATTCGATTCCCAGAAATAAAGAAACGGGATATCATCTTTTTATAGGTTATCGTTTTTAAAATTTTAATTAAAAATACTATAACCAGCGCTAAACTTAAGCTCCAAAGAATATATATTACTGTACAGATCTCTTTTTAAAACTTTAGAGGATTCAATGCAACAAATTTTGAATACGTAAAATTATAGGGTTGATTAGTCATATCAAAATCTACTATTTCTTTCCGCCACTTATAAAACATTTCAAACCATTTATTTTTTATTTCCTTGTAAATTTTGAAACCAAGATTGGTAAATATTGTTTTAGATTTAATTTCTGAGCTAACAGGATTATCAATCAAAAGTAAATCGTTATAACATTTATCCAGGTAAAAGGCAATTCTTCCAATAGCTTCGTGTTGTTGTTTTTTATCAAAAGAATTATTCTCTATACAAGCATCTAGGCATATAAAAGTGGTATAATAAGTATAAAGTGCATGAAAAATAATATGTATGCTTCTTTTTTCGACAGGAATACCATTGGGCAAATTTATAGTTTCAAGAATAGTAGTACTACTTATTTTTAAAAATTTAGTTATGTCATAAGTTAGTGTATTAAAAATAACATGACCCGTTTGATGTGCAACATCATCTATAAAAAAAACTTCATCATAATCATCCTGATATGCATTAAAAAAGCTAATGCCATTCGCAGCGAATGTTGCAAATGAATTTCGTTTGTTTGTATCTACCTTAAAGATAACACATTTTGAAGCATACTTTTCAATCAATTCAAACTGAGAAGGGATGTGTTTTTTAATCAAATTATATGCTTTAGTTATATTTTGAATATGATGTTTTGATATTTGATTAATTTCCACGTCTAAAAATACGCCTTCGGAATCACAGTAAAAAGGTTTTAGCGAAGCAAGATTATATTTCAATAACTCTATTTTAGTGTTTTCAATATGGTATATCGGTTCATGTTTAAAATGAATCATGCGATCATTTTTTGATAGTTTTAGCTCTTTTCCATGTAATTTTAAACGAGTTTTCTTATAAGAAGTATGTAGCCAGCCAACATTTGGAATATAAATTCTACCAAATTCATCAGTAGTGATCTCAATTTCCATGTTATTTTTTGCATAGCCAATAATGATATTCTCTAAAACTTGCTCTCTGTTTTTGATATACATAAATATAAAAGGATCGCAGTATATTGCTTCATCATTAAAATCGATCAAATCAAAAATGGATTGATTTTCTTTAAAGAGCAATATTTTTACCGAATTGATGAGTTCATAAGAGTTCTCTATTAATAGTGGTTTAATTATTTTATAGATAGGATTGTTCATAGCAGTAAATAATTAAATTACTGAAATAGTACTAAAATAGAGGTTCCCAGAAGGTTTATCATCATATGAGTCATTACACTATAAATAAAACCAAAGTGCAACCGGATATAACTAAAAATAAACCCGGCCATAAAATACGGAAGCAATATAAGCGGACTTAAAAAAAGAATTTCCCGGGTAATTTTAAAGTTTGGCAAATGCAGATAACCAAAGGTGATCACACTAAAAATAACAAAGAGCCTGACATGTCTTTTAAAAAAATAATCGAAAAGGTGATCGTATTTTTTTAAAAAGATAAAAGAACAAATAAAAACCATACCTCCTGATAAAAAAGCAAGCGTATTTGGTAGCCAATTTTCGAATATGACTTCGGAAGAAACCAGTAAAGTAAGCACTAATGTCAGTATACCTAAAAAGCAGGATAAATTAAACCTGCTGTATTTTAGGTAAAGTCGAAAGAGGATTTCTTCCCGGAGCGGAGCTATAATAATAGGAAATAAAAAGAGCCATTTGACACCTTGTTCTGAAGGATAAGCAGATTGAAAATCAGGTAACAAGTATACCGTTAAGAGGGAACTAAATAGCAAAAAAACAAAATTTAAAAGAATTAAAAATAGTATGCTATTTATTTTATCCTTGATACCATTTGAGGTGATAATCTCTTTTGAAGGAAATAAAACAAACCAAACAAAGTGTTTTAATATAAGCATACTTCTCTAAGATTATAGGATTTATAAAAGAGATACTATTTTTAAGTCTTGAAAAAATTACAATTTAGGATGCTTATCCAAAAATTCACCCCATTCCCGTGCCGTTTTCCCAACTTTTCCCCAAATACCATGGCAATCCCATAAATTTTCCAAACCACCATTTATAGTTTTGAGTACCTCCTCACTTTGTATCGTAAAAGCCATGTTTTTAAAGGCTTCCAAACTTAAATTCTGCTTCTTTTTTTTCATTTTCAATTTACTTTAAAAGATTAATAAATTTGATTTACAATGCAATTTTAGCTTATATGCTTTTATTTGAAATAAAACCAATAGCGGAGGAGCGTTTGTATGTTCTAGAAGTTAACGTTTTAAATTTAAACGTTTTAACTGAAATAAAGAATAGAAAAATTCTTTTGAGTGTATTTGCGTATTGTCACTCAGAATGAGTACCAAAATCATAGTTACACCGGATAGGTTTCTAAAACCTGTCGGTTGTAAAAAACAAAAACAATTCTATTTTTCACTACATTTACTACGGCTTTAGGGGTATTCTGAAAAGAATTGAGAGAGTCCCTTTGAACCTGATCCGGTTAACACCGGCGTAGGGAAAAGTTTATCTTCTTTTATTTGTCTTTATCGGGACAACTATTGCCATTTTAGTAACAATCGGAATAACCTGAATTATTATTCGGGAAGGAAGCAATAGTAATAGTATGAATACAAAATATACCTATCCGGTAGTTTTAACCATAGCCGGATTCGATGGAAGTGGTGGAGCCGGAATCCAGGGCGACACCAATACAATCAATGCATTAGGATGTTATCCTACATCGGTGTTAACGGCACTTCCGGTGCAAAATACGGGTGGTGTAAAAGCGATTCATAGCATTCCGCCTGAAATCGTAGCCTTGCAATTGCAAACGATACTGGAAGATATTCGTCCGGATGCAATCAAAATTGGAATGGTGCATACACAGGAACTCGTAGCCGTTATTGCGGCTATACTTCGAGAATATCCGGACATTCCGGTGGTATTCGACCCGGTAATGGTCGCTACTAGTGGTCATCGTTTGATTGAATCCGAAACCATAACCGAAATTGTAGACAAGCTGTTTCCATTGGCGACGCTGATCACACCCAATCTCGATGAAGCAGCCGTTTTAACAGGGAGTCCAATTACAAGTGTAGCGGAAATGCATAGCGCTGGAGCGATGATCATGCAAAAAGGTTGTCCGCATTTATTACTAAAAGGCGGGCATTTGCCAACTACAGTACTGACTTCACTTTTGTTTGATAAACAAGGTGTGATAGCAACCCATACTTCCGAAAAAATAGAGACAAACAATATGCACGGTTCGGGTTGTACCTTGTCGGCGGCTATTGCGAGTTATCTGGCACTTGGGAACAACTTATCCGATGCCGTTAGTCTGGCGCAACAGTATGTACACCGGGCAATATCGGAAGGTGCCGATGTTGCGATAGGAAAGGGTAATGGTCCGTTAAATCATTTTTTTGAACCGCAGAAAAGGGTTAAAAAAGAAAAACCTCGTTAAATAACGAGGCTTCTCCCAAATAACCAAAATAACAAATAAAAAATAAAAAGCTATTTACAATCAGTCTATTGGCTGATGTTTTTTACGGTTAAATACCCAGAATATAATCGGGAATACCAATAACGTTAGTACGGTAGCGGTGATCAATCCACCGATGATCACAATGGCCAGCGGTTTTTGAGATTCCGAACCAATTCCGGTTGAAGTAGCCGCCGGTAATAATCCGATGGAAGCCATTAAGGCGGTCATCACTACCGGACGGGTTCTGATTTTTACGGCTTCGATAATCGAAGTGTTGAGATCCATTTTTTCCTTGAGGTTCTTATGGAATTCCGATATCAGAATTACACCGTTTTGAATACAGATACCAAAAAGAGCAATAAATCCAACTCCGGCCGAAATACCAAAATTAATTCCGGTAAGGTGTAAGGCAATGATACCTCCGATTACGGCAAACGGAACGTTCGCTAATACAAGTAAGGAGTCTTTTATATTTCCGAACATAATAAATAGCAACACAAAGATTCCAATCAAACTAATCGGTACAACCTGACTCAAACGTTGTGTGGCACGAACCTGATTTTCAAATTCACCGGTCCAACCAAAATGGTAACCGTTTGGAAGTTCCACATTTTTATTAACCACCGCTTGTGCATCGGCAATAGTACTACCCAGGTCACGATCGCGGACAGAGAATTTTACAGCAATAAAACGTTTGGTATTATCACGGTAAATAAACGCCGGACCAGTAATCTTTTTCACGGTTGCAATTTCCTTAAGCGGAATTTTGACACCGTCGATTGTTGGCACCTTAAGTTGTGACAGGTCATTTTCATCTTTTCGGTATTCTTTGGTATAACGAACCCGAACGTCAAATTTCTTTTCACCTTCGTATTTCTGAGTGGCCGTTTTTCCACCAAAGGCCATTTCCAATACGGCTTGTGCATCGGCAAGGGTAACGCCATAAGCGGCCATTTTGCCACGATCCAGAATTACGCTCACTTCCGGTTGTCCTACGTTTCGAAGGATTCCCACGTCTTTAATTCCGTCGATTCCCTTGATTTGTGTCAGTACTTTTGCTGCCAGTTCGTCCAGCTTATTCAGGTCTTCACCATAAATTTTTACGGCATTGGAAGCTTTAAACCCGGCAACGGCCTCGGCTACGTTATCGATAACCGGTTGGGAATAGTTGTAGGTAATCCCCTGAATCTGTTTTAATTTGGTGTCCATTTGATCAATCAGTTCTTCCTGACTGATATTGCGTTTCCATTCTTTTTTAGGATATAAATCCACCTGGAATTGGGCGAAACCGAAACCATTCGGATCCGTTCCGTCATTACTACGCCCAGTTTGCGAAAGTACCTGTTCTACTTCCGGGAAACTTCCCAGTATGGTACGTATTTCGGCCGATATTTTGTTACTTTCCGGTAGGGAAGTACTAATAGGCATTTCGGCGGTTACCCATAAGGCACCTTCATTTAATTGCGGCAGGAATTCCGTTCCTAAGAATTTCGCCGAAATAAAGGTTACTACCATAAAGGCAATGGAGACAAAAAGGGTTTTCTGTTTGTGTTTGAACGTGAAGTTAAACGATTTTTCTACAATCCTGTTCCAAAAATTTACAAACGGATTGTTCTTTTCTTTTACGTTTTTGTTTAATAAAATATGCGACAATACCGGAACCAGCGTCAGGGTGAAAATAAGCGCACCCAATAACGCGAATCCAAGCGTATAGGCTAATGGCGCAAACATTTTCCCTTCTACTTTCTGGAAGGAGAAAATCGGAATCAGCGCGGTGATAATAATCAGTTTGGAGAAGAAAATTGCTTTCCCCATTTCTGTACCGGTTTTTTTGATCACACTACCAATAGCCAGTTTGTTATAGGCTTTCATTCCTTTTTTATGCGCGAGGTGGTCGAGTGTCACAAAGATACCTTCGACCATCACGACGGCTCCGTCAATGATGATCCCGAAATCGACCGCACCGAGTGACAGTAGGTTGGCACTCATTCCTTTTAACTTCAAACACAGGAAGGCAAAAAGGAGCGATAGCGGGATAATAATGGCTACGGTTAACGTCGTTCGCCAGTCGGCCATAAAGAGGAATACAATCACGGTCACGAAAATGATTCCTTCAAACAGGTTGTGCATTACCGTAGCGGTCGTAAAGTTCATCAGATCGTCACGATCGTAAAACGTTACCATTTTGATGTCTTTTGGCAATACCGTTTCGTTGATCTCGTTGATCTTTTCTTTGATGCTGGTTAATACCTCTTTTGGGTTTTCTCCTTTTCGCATCACAACAATACCTTCCACGACATCACTATTTTTATCCAGTCCGACCTGACCTACACGCGGGTAGGAGCTTTCGGCCACATCGGCCAGATTTTTCACCAAAACCGGATTACCGCCGGCATCGGCTACGATGATATTTTGAATGTCTTCGATCGAACTCAGCAATCCCACACCACGAACCACGTAGGCCTGGCCGTTCTTTTCGATCACGTCACCACCAACGTTCAGGTTACTTTTATTTACAGCGTCGAATACTTCCAACGGCGTAATATTATATTTGGACAAACGTCCCGGATCGACACTAATTTCATAGGTTTTTTCCTGTCCACCAAAGGCTACGATATCGGCTACACCCGGTACGGCACGTAACTGGCGGTCGATTACCCAGTTTTGATAGGTTAGGAGGTCACGGGTATCCCGATCCTTACTTTTTAAGACATAACGGAATACTTCCCCGGTTGGACCATAAGGCGGCTGAACATCCGGATCGACACCATCGGGTAGGGAAACGGTTCGCAGCTGATTATTGACCTGTTGACGGGCAAAAAAGTCGTCGACATCATCTTCAAAAATAATTTTGATCACCGAAAGACCAAACATTGTAATACTTCGAACACTTGTCTTTTTCTGAACGGAATTCATCGCGATCTCGATAGGAGTCGTTACAAAACGTTCGATTTCTTCGGCACTTCGACCGTTCCATTCGGTAACAATAATGATTTGCGTATTGGTTACATCGGGAAAGGCTTCGATGGGCATGTTTTTAAAGGCGACAAACCCGGAAATGGCGAGAATACCGACCCAGAAAAACGTAAATGCTTTATTCTTGAGGGAAAAAGCAATAATATTTCGGATAAATTTATTCATATCTATTCATTTAGGGCGCCGTAAACTAACAACTGGTTTTGTGTCATTACATTTTCTCCTTCGTTGATACCGCTTGAAATATAAGCCGTATCGCCAACCTGACGGAAAACTTCCACTTGTCGGGCTTCGATATTATTTCGGTCTTTATAGACTACCACAAAATTTTTGCTTTTGTCGAAGATCACTGCCGAAGCCGGAACCGCCAACATTTTTTTGTCGCTTTCCATATAGGAGATTTTAATGGAAGCACGCATTTCCGGTTTTAAAACATATTCCGGGTTATTTAATTTGATCAAGACTTTCATGGCTTTGGTATCCGGATCGATAATATTAAAGATCTTATCCACTTTACCGTTAAAAACCTTATCCGGATAACTCAACGTTGTTACGGCTGCGTTTTCGCCCAGTTTGATCTGGTTGATATCCGTTTCGGTTACATTGGCAATGGCCCACACATCGTTGATCTCGGCGATATCGAAAATATTGTCGCTTCGGTCGTTACGCAGTAACATATTTTCGTTGATGTCTTTCTGGATGATAAAACCACTCAACGGAGAACGCACTTCATAAATAGCGCCCGATTTGATATTGTAAATTTTATAGGTTTCCTGAATACGTTGTAATTGCGATTTGGCCTTATCGTAGTTGCTTTTGGCTTCCAAAACATCGCGTTCGGCATTTAATTTCCCTTCGAATAACTCCTGCGCTACCTTAAGGTTGTTTTTTGCTACGATTACATCATTTTTAGCGTCGTCGAGCTCTTTTTCAAAATCGGCTACTTCGGTACTTCGGATCGTAGCGAGCAATTGTCCTTTTTTAACATAATCGCCCAATTCCACATATACTTTGGCTACGCTACCGCCAACAACCGGGAATACCTCAATGGTTTTGTTGTTGTCGGTTGTGATTTTTCCGTAATAATTCAGTTCGTTGCGAAGCGGTTCTAAAGTCACCGGAGCTGTTTTGGTGGTTTGTAGCATTTTATTGCTCAGCACAAAAGTTTCTTTTATTTCCGCTTTTTTTTCTTTGTCCTGACACGAAATTAAGGCCAGTAGCGACAGACAGGTTATTATTGGATATTTCATATTAGAAGATGGTTGAATTGGTGATATGATTGATTTGTTCTCCGGACAGGATCAGTTGTTTGCGCATTTCGTTTAACTGCAGTGTACTTTGGTTATAGCTTTCCATAAAATCGGTAAACTCCAATAGCGAAATATTGCGACGCTGAAAGTTCATCAATACGCCTTTGTAAACCAGGTCGAGATTTTCGTTTATGGATTTCGACAAGGACGTATATTCTTTTTTCTGTTCCTTCCAGATCGAAAGTGAACTGTTTACTTGCGTCTTTAATTCGAGTGTTTTTTGATCTTTATTCACTTTTGACTGACCTAATTCGGCTTCGGCAATTTTGATATTTCCTTTATTTCGGTTCCAAAGCGGTAATGGAATTCCCAAGGTAAAGTTCACCTCGTTTTTAAAAGCACCACCCACCTGATCGTAGGCCAGACCGGCTGTGACATCCGGAACCGATAATGATTTTTGAAGCTTTACCGCCAATTCCTGGTTTTCAACCTGTTTTAGAACACTCAGGTATTCCGGATTTTTTTCCTTAGCGATGTTAAACAATTCACTTTCGGCATATTTCGGACTATTAAAAACAAGCATTAGCTCACTTTCATCGGCCAATGGCGTTAATTCTTCGTCAATACCGGTAAGAATAGTTAGTTTTTGTTTGTTTTCGGCAATGTCTTTTTGGATGGCAATACGATCGTTTTTAAGATTTAGCAATAAGGATTGCAGGCGTACCACATCTTTTAAAGGAACATTACCTTTATCGGCCTGTACTTCGTAGGATTGTAACAGGCTTTCAATTTGAGCTGTTTGCGATTCGATACTGGCAATTTTCTTCTGATCGAAAAAGACCGTATAAAAGCTTTGACGCAGTTCGTGTTTTAGATCCTGCATTAATTCTTCAAATTGCAATTCGGCCAGTGCCACATTGGATTTTGCCAGTTTGATCTCGTTGCGTTTTTTACCTCCAATATGAATCAGCTGATCTACAGCAACGGCTTTTTGTCCATTTTTGCCCACGTCGAAATACCGTTTGTCTTCGGGATTTAAGGCGTTAAAAGCCAATGACATATTCGGATGATCCCAGATCCGGGCCTGAATAACAGCAGCCTGTGCCGCGGTGATATTGTATTGTTCGGCCAGTAACTGGAAATTGTTTTTCTGCATGGCGTCTTCACAGTCTTTTAGCGTAATATTCTTTTGTGAAAAGGCCAACTGGAAAAACAGCAGTGATAGTATAAAAGGAGCTACTTTCATCTATAAAGAGTTTAATTTGTTACAAAGATGCAGGCAGTAACCTTAAAACAGCCTTAAAGCCGACCTTAAAAAAAGCTTAAAAAGGTATAGATGAATCGGAAAAAGGTGTTTTAAACCGGGAAAGTAAGCGTAAATTCGTGTTGTTCGGAAGTATCGTCATACGTATAGGCTAATTGTGCCTTATGTAAATCCAGAATACGTTTGGCGATGCGAAGTCCCAAACCGGAGCCCTGAATTTTTTGATTTTTGGTTCCTCGAACAAACGAGTTGAAAATTTTCTTTTCTTCTTCCGGGGAAAGTTTTTCTCCTTTATTGATCAATCGAATCTGAATATTCCCCGTTGGATTATCTTCAATGATCACATTTACTTTACGGTCGTACGAATAAAGATAGGCATTTTTAAAAAGATTGGCAAAAACGATCTCTAATAATGAGGTTATTCCTTTGATTTCCAGATCGGATTCGGTATTTCCGATTTCAAAATTCATTTGGAAATCCGGGAAGTTTTTAATCGTTTTTTCATAAACCTGAAAAATGATTTCGTCAATGCGCACTTGTTGGAAATTGGTACCAAAACTGGATGCATTGATTTGTGCCAGTAGCAATAACGAGTTGATCAAATCAGATATCTGGTTGACATCCTTACTCATATTATTCAGGTAATTGAGTGTATGCTCACTATGACCGCCTTGTTGTATCAGATTTTCCAACTGTAAAGTCAACCGGCTGATCGGTGTGCGCAATTCATGAGAAGCATTTGAGGTAAATTCTTTTTGTGCGAGGTACGAACGTTCGATACGCAACAACATCTGGTTAAAGGCCTTGGAAAGTAAATTGATCTCATCCGATTTGGATGATTCGATAATCTGAGTATTTAGTTTGTTAATCGAAATACTGGTGATGATCTTTTGGAAATTATCAAGCGGTTCCAGTGATTTCCGAATCAGGAAGTAGGTGGTAACCCATACCAGTGTGGTTCCGATAAAAAACGACAAGATCAGAATCTGGTATAAAAATTCCAGTTTGCTCATCCCGGATTTGTCTTCGGCGGCAATAATAATATAATAATCGGTATTGTTATAAATATGAAAAACGCCCAATACATCTTTCTCTTTTTCGATCGTATAAACCCGTTTGTGTTTTTTTATTTTCTGTAGAAAATTGACATCCCATTTTACCGAAGCGTCGTCGATACTACTATAAATCAGTTTGTAATTGCTATCAAAAATCAATGTCTTTTCATTGTAAAGTTTATTGATTGTATTTTGATCGATAAGCTTTAAAATCTGATTGTCTATATCTTTTACTTCAAGTAATAGTTTAGTAGTGGTTAGTGCTTTTTCTTCGAGACGTTCCATAAACTCTTCTTTCCGGAAGGTAGAGAATGAGATATAGATAAATATAGCCGATATACCGTAAATTACGGAAAACGCAATACTGACATTTACGGCTATACGTCTCTTTAACGTCATTTTATTCGTCTTTTAGGTAATACCCAAAACCCGGTCGGGTATGAATGAGTTTGTTCTCGTGGTTTTTATCGATTTTTTTTCGAAGGAAATTAATATACACTTCGATGGTATTCAGATTG
Organism: Flavobacterium sp. CAU 1735; assembly: GCF_039888695.1. Classification (NCBI taxonomy): domain Bacteria; kingdom Pseudomonadati; phylum Bacteroidota; class Flavobacteriia; order Flavobacteriales; family Flavobacteriaceae; genus Flavobacterium; species Flavobacterium sp. CAU 1735. Next base: position 186,572 of record NZ_JBDQQQ010000002.1, read on the forward strand.
GTGTCAAAATGAGAATCCCAAATCTGTTCCGAGATGGTCTGTTTGGAAAGTGTTCTACCTTTGGCTTTGGCCAGTAATAATAACAGCTGGTATTCTTTCTGTGTAAGCTCAACAGTGGTGCCGGCTCGTTTTACCGTCATCGAAGTGGGCGCGATTTCAAGGTCGTCAATCACGATTATTTTTTCCTCGTTTTGCGGTGTTGCACTACGTCGTAACAGGGCCAAAACCCGAATCAACAGTTCTTCCAGATGAAACGGTTTTACCAGATAATCGTCGGCACCCAATTGAAATGCATCCATTTTGTCGTTAAGATCGCCATAAGCGCTGATCATCAGGATAGGTGTCGTCTGGTCGGTTTCCCGAATCTGACTGCATACATCCAGTCCGTTGATTTTTGGGACGTTAATGTCTAGTAAGTAAATATTGTATTGTCCGGAACGTAATTGGCGGAAAAAGACTTCTCCGTCGAATACGCAATCACACGCAATGTCTTTTGTTTTTAAAAAGTCACTGATTTCTTTTGAGAGTACTAAGTCGTCTTCCAGGAGCAGAATTTTAATCATTTGATGGCGGCTGTCAGATAAGAATAGTAAAAGTAGGAAAGTTATGCGATTCTAAAAAATAAAGCCCGGAATAATGTGTTATGGATTTGATCCGCACAGCTGCACAATCATTTTGCACAGTTGCTTGGGTTCAAACGGTTTGATAATGATACCATTCATCTCGGCGGCAAATACCTGTTCGGAAATTTCCTGTTTGTCGAAAGCGGTCAATGCAATAACCGGAATGTTGATACCCAATTCGCGAATACGTTTGGTGGTTTCAAAACCATTGATAGCTGGCATGTTAATGTCCATTAACACCACATCGAACGTTTCTTTTTGCAAAAGATCCAGCGCGTGGAAGCCGTTATCGACAATCACATTCGGGAAATTATTGTCGTCCAGGATTTTTTTGGTGACTATCTGATTGATTTTATTGTCTTCAACAACCAATACGCGATAGCTTTGTTCCAAAGCGTATTCCACTTCGAGGTTATCTGTATAGTATTTGATTTCTTCCGGATCCGAATCAAAGCCAATAATCACCGTCATGGTTGTTCCTACGTTTTCTTTACTTTTAATACTGATTTCGCCGTTAAAAAGCGTTACGAGTTGTTTTACAATCGGAAGTCCGAGACCGGTTCCCTGATAATCGTCTTCCTTGCGTTCGATCTGGACAAATTTTTCAAAAACCTTTTCCTGATCTTCTTCGGCGATACCAATCCCGTTATCGATCACTTCAAAGCGGAGGTAATAAATCGTGCCTTCAATTTTTTCAATTTGCGCGGTGATTTTAACGCGGCCTTTATGGGTGAATTTAAGTGCATTTCCGATCAGATTCATAAAAATCTGAGACAAACGTACCCGATCACCAATCAGTAACGTAGGGATGTCTTCGTCTACTTCAAGTAGCAATCTGTTTTTGTTTTTTTCAGCCAAAAACATCAAACTGTCGGTTACCAGATGTAAGTCCTCGATAATGTTAAACGCCGAATTTTCCAGTTTGATCTTGTTTTCATCAATTTTATACACCTGTAAAATATCATTTACCAGCGACAATAAATATTTGGCCGAAAATTTTAAGGATTTCAGATACGAACTTTCCGAAAGTTCTTTGTGTTCGTCGGTAATAATATCGGTGATTCCTACCACGCCATAGAGCGGTGTACGCAATTCGTGACTAATCGTGGAGATAAATTGCGATTTGAGTTGGGAAACTTCTTCGGCCTGATCTTTGGCTTCTTTTAATTGTTTATTGGCAATTTTAAGCTCGTTGTTGATCTTTTTACGGATTTCATTGTTTTTGTATAATGAAAAGAGAAATAACAACAAAAAGATAAGTGTAATGATAAACAATACCACAATAATGCGCGATTGCTGTAAACTTCTGGCCTGAAGTTGTTTTTCACTTTCAATTTGCGATACTAGCCTTTTGTATTCGTCCAATTCAATCTGACTACCGGCTTTTTTTACTTCGTTGATACGCTCTTCGTTATAAATCTGCTCTTTTGTGGTTGTGTATTTTTCAAGATAAAAATAGGCGTTTTCAAAGTCTTTGATCTTAAAATAATACTGAGAAAACTCTTTGTAGAGATCACAGGCATTGGTTTGCAGGAATTCGACCTTGTTTTTTTGACAAAGCTCCAGTGCGGTTTTATAAAAAGCTTCTGCTTTTGCAAAATTATTGGAATGGGTGTAGTAGGAGCCTAATAAGGAGTTAAGGGATATCTGGGCTTCCAGTTCAGTCCCTTTAAGGATCTGTTTTTCCAGTCCGACCAGGTATTTGAATCCTTCGTCGTATTTTTTGGTTTCGAAATAGGCGCTGGCGATATTTAGCCGCGTATAGATGATTTCACTACTGTCTTTTAGTTTTTCGGAATAATAGAGTCCGATTTTGTAATGTTCGATTCCTTTTTCAAAATCGAGCTTGTGATAGCAGTAAGCACTCGCCAGATTGTTGTGTAGCCAGTCTTTTATGGTATCGTTATCGGTTTGATTGGCGTAGCGGAGTCCTTTTTCATAGTACTGTACCGCTTTTTTAAAATCGGAGAATTCCTCATGGTTGAGTCCGATAATGTTGTAGGCTTTGGCGATCAGGATTTTATCGTTAATCCGGTAGGCTTCGTTGAGTGCGTTTTTAGCAGCGATAAGCGATTTTTCACATTCCAGATTTAGCATATGATTGCTGGATTTAGCAATCATTTTAGAAATCTCTTTTCGGGTCATCTCTTCTGTTTGGGCAAAAACAAACTGAGAAGACAACAGCACTAATAGAAATGTACGTAATGGCTTATTAGTCATTGATCACTTAAAAAACTACTGTTATAATTACACAGATCCGCATTTTGTTAAAAACTGTAATTATTTCGCATAACAATATTAGTACAAAAATACTATAAAGAGAATGTTTTGAGAATTAAATTATTCTCATTATGTGAGAATTAATTTTTTCTCACTTTTTTTAAGACTAAAATTGTTTTTTGTTAAAAAGTTTTTAAATGTTTATGTTGAACTGTTATTATTTAAAAAAAATTAACAGTTTTATTTTAATTTAAGTAGTTATTCGATTTGTGATTATTTGTTTTTGTGTCAATATGTAAAGAATAAAATAAAATTGAATGGCATAAATCGAATAATACTGCTTTTTTTAGGGTTAACATTGGGAATGTAAATTAGAATAATAAGCTACTGGAGCAAAATGCACTCATTTTGAAGGTTTCGATTGCAGAATGCTAAGATGCCAAATAAAAAAATCCTGTAAAAAATACAGGATTTTAACGAAATGTTATTGAGGATCTTAGTATTTCCCGCTAAGTAATTCGCCTCCGATCGATGCCTTTGCTTCCAAGCCTAATTTTTTCATCATTTCGTAGGTGGTACAAACGGCAGCCGAAGTAACCGGAATTCCGGTTTCTTTTTGAATTTGATCAATAGCTTCCAGTGATGGCATTTGCACACAAGCTGAAGCGACGATAACGTCTACGCCTTCCAGGTTAAGTCTTTTGTATATTTCCAAAAGATTCATCGGATCCTGAGCAGCAACTTCAAGGTTGTCGGGAATTTCCAAAGCAATGGAATCGACTACTTCAAAGCCCTGATGTTCGATATAATCGACCACCATATCGGTTAGCGGACGCATATAAGGGGTGATCACGGCAACTTTTTTTGCACCGAGTACTTTTAATCCGTTGATCAAAGCTCCTGCACTAGTTACAATTGGCGTAGGGAAGTTGTTTTGTACTGTTTCCTGATGCAGGTTTACTTCCGAAACACAATGATAACCACGCCCCATGCTCATAATCGCAACCAAACAGGCATAGCCCATTACATCGACATGCGCATCGGATAATTCCTGAGCACATTTAAGGCTCATGGCATCCATGGCTTCGAGTTCTTCTTTGGTCACTTTTTTCATTCGCATCCGACTCGAATGGAAGGTAAAACGTTCCGGTAAAAGGGTTTCACGCGAACGGAAAATAGCCGGAATTTCGGTTTCCATCGTAACGTTGGAACTGGGAACAATCTGGCCGATTCTATATTTTTTCATTATATAAAAGGTGTTCTTAATTTTAATTTAATGTTTTGATAGTGTTGGTTATAGTGCCAATATTCTCAACTGTTGCTTTAACAATGTCGCCATCCCACATCCATTCCTGAGGCGATCTTCCGGCACCCACACCAGCCGGTGTTCCGGTAGCTATAATATCGCCTGGTTCGAGGGTGAAAACTGTACTTAAGTCTTCAATCAGATCGTTAATATTAAAGAGCATGAATTTGGTATTAGAGCTTTGTTTTTCAACGCCATTAAGGGTTAACGAAAGGTTTAGGTTATGCGGATCCGGAATTTCGTCTTTGGTCACCAAAACCGGTCCCATAGGTGCAAAAGTGTCTTGTCCTTTCGAAACAATCCATTGTCCGGAACGACGACAGTCACGCGCACTGATATCGTTAATCACGGTATAACCGAAAACATGATCCAAGGCTTCTTCTTTAGAGACATATTTTCCTTTTTTTCCGATGATCACCGCTAATTCCACTTCCCAGTCCAATTGTTGCGTTAGTTTCGGATTATGGATGATATAGTCATCGGTCCCGATAACAGCTGTTGGCGGTTTTGAAAAAATAACCGGTTGTTGTGGCAGTTCTTTAGAAGTATCTAGTGTACGCGCACTTTCGGCTACGTGTTCGGTATAATTTAGGCCAATTCCGATGATGTTTTTACGCGGTTTTGGAATCGGAGCGAGGAAGGTAACATTCGACAACGGGTAGTAGCAATTGCTTTTTTCCTCTTCTGTCAGACTGTCGATTAATTGCTGAATTCGGTGTACCTCATCCAATCCGGCATCGATGAGTTCCAGCATCGTTAACGGTAGGGTTTCTTTTTTGATTTTGGCAACATCTTCCAGGTCAATCATATGGTTGTCCTGAACAACTCCCAAGCGGGGAGCGGTATGGTTAATTTTGTAAGTAGCGAGTTTCATTTATGATTTATTTACTGTTTGGTATCCGTTATTGTCGGGGTAAGCTATTTCCTGATACAGTCCTAATGATTTGATCACCGGAAGGTCGTTAAACGAAAATAAGCAGGCATCTTCAGTTTCGGAAAGATTTACGTGTTCGTGAAAAACCCAGGAAGGTACACAAAAAATATCCCGTTCTTTCCAGTCGTATCGTTTTCCACCGATAATGGAATAACCGTTGCCTTTGGCACATTGGTAGATGATCGATCCGGTATGTTTGTGCGCTTTGGTATGTTGGCCTGGGCGTAACAATTGCATAGACGCGCCCATCGTTTGCATTACCGGTCCACCGGTGAGTGGATTGGTGTAATCCATGATAACGCCGTCGTAAGGCGATCCTTCGTTTACTTTTGCGGCTTCCAGTAATGCCGGATAAACCGATGTCCAGGAATATTTAAAAAGGGGCGAATAAGGTTTATCCCAAACCGTATCGGCCGGAATGAAGCCCGCCGCTCCGCCATAGGTTAATGGCGAATAATTTAAAGGTGCTTCGAGCGGTTGTTTACCGTCAAAAACGGCATAATCGTTGGCTTCCAGGGCGTTTACAAGCGGAATATCCAGTCCGTCCTGCCAGATACAGGTTTTTCCGTTTTCCTCAACGCCGTGTTCGTGCCAGGTGGAGTTTGGTGTGATTACAAAATCGTTTACTTCAAGCATGATTTTATTACCATCAACAATAGTATAACCGCCGGAGCCTTCCATTATAAAACGAAGCGCGGATGCTTTATGGCGATGTGCCGAAGTGCTTTCTCCGGGACGGGTAACCTGAATTCCGGTGTAGAGCCATCCTACGGCTGCACTCACATCTTTGCGTTTGTCATTTACCAGATATACTACACGACGCCCGGCTTGTTCGGGAGTAACGAGTTCGGATGATTTTAAAACCAGTTCGCGCAGGTTTTCGTATTTCCACAGCATTGGAACGGAAGACGTTCGCGGTTCCCAGGGTTCAATATCATTAGCGACGGTCCATAAGGCACCGGCACCAAGTGTTTCCAGTTCTTTATAATAGGCTTCGAGTTCCGGGGTGTCTTTTACCCGGGCTCTCCCGATAACGTCATCATTAAATTGGTCTTCCATGATTATTTAGCGTTAAACTCTTCGTGTGAATTAATAAAGGTAATTTTTCGGGTCGGAGCGGTATTTACACGCAAATCGAAAATATCAAAACGGTTATAATGCCCTAATATGTCGTGCATTTGTTTGGGCTGAATGCATTTTGACAGGTCGATTTCGGCGTAAGCAATCCCTTCATCATCAATAATTGGTTCGCCAATCACTGCGCCATTCGGACCGATAAATCCGGAAAATGCGGAATTTTTACGGGTTAGTAAGGTTTCGGCATCCGGAACATCTTCTTTTAAAATGTCCATAATCTCTTGTGAAATCGTCGAACAGGATACAATTGTAAATAATTTTCCTTCGAAGGAATGGGCTGCTGCGCGAATTTTGATCGCTTCGGCCATATTATAATCGGGTGGCGCAACCGGCAGCGAAATGTAATTCGCGATATGGACAAGTTCGCCTTGCGATAATAGCGTAAACCGTGCCAAAGTATTGGTGTTTTCGCCACAAGCAAGTGTTCCGATCGGACCTACTTTAGTTGGGTATACTTTTAGTGAAGAACCATCGCCGGAAGTCCAGGTGAGTTTTTCGGCCCAGGTTGGTACCAGTTTTCGATGTTTTCCAATCAACTGACCGGTATTGTCGATGATAAGGTTCGTATTGTAAATTTCACCATAACTGGTGCCACGTTCGTTAATACCGATTACAACATGGATGTTGTTTTCCTGTGCGGCCTGTTGGATTCGTTTGATCTCCGGATCGTCTGCAGCAACAGCATTTTTATAGAGTCTTTCATACCATTTGCTTCCCTGTACCGGAGTCATAATCCAGTTCCAGTAGGGATAACCGGCTACGAATACTTCCGGAAAAGCGATTAATTCCGCACCGTTGGCGGCTGCTTCCCGGATAATCGAAATGGCTTTGTCGACCGTTTTTTCTACATTTAGAAAGACCGGTGCCGTCTGAACGGTTGCCGCTTTAAACTTTGAAAATTCCATTTTAGTTTTGAGGTTTAGTAGGGTTACAAGGTAACCAGTAGGTATTGGTTTATTTTGTGTTTCATATCGTCGTTAAAAGCCGAGGCTTTTATACCATCCCGATTTGGGTTAAAAGCGACATTGACCAAGGTAACTTCGCCTTCCAGACAAGTTGCTCCGGCTTCGTCTTCAAACCGGAAACCGCATAGGATGGAAGCGCCTCCGAGATGTTTGACCCATAATTTCTTAGTGAGCGTTTCGCCTAATCGGGCGGCTTTTTTAAACTGTACTTTTAAATCGACGGTAGGGATGCCGTTGGTTTCATGCATTTTCGAAAAAGGACGACTCAAGGCTTCTTCAAACCAGTCTTCCACAAGGCAATTGAGCATTTCGAGAAAACGGGGATAAAAAACAATGCCGGCATAGTCGACATGTTGGAAGCGTACTTTTTCGGTTTTTATAAAGATGTGATTCATTTTTTGAATTATAGGGGATTAAAAACTTTCGGCGGTTGCCTTTTTCCAGAAAAACTGAAAAGCTGTCGGAACGGTATTCTCATTCAGCAAACAACCTTTGTCAATTTCAGGGTACATTTCGTAATAGGTTTCGATTTTTGTTCCGCTCACACGGGCACTGATCACGGTACGATCTACGTCGTCCGGATGTTCAATTCCGGCAGAGGCCATTAATTCCATCGCACTTTTTACCGTTTCGTGCTGAAAACGGGCAACCCGTATACTTTTTTCTTCCGGAACCAATCCTTTTACCAGCTTTGGATCCTGAGTAGCCACACCGGTCGGACACGTATTCGCATGGCATTCCAGTGCCTGAATGCAACCGAGTGCAAACATCATCCCTCGTGCCGAATTGCAGACATCAGCACCAATAGAAAGGCATTTTATAATATCAAAACCGGTAACAACCTTACCACTGGCGATGATTTTAATTTCATTTTTGATACCAAAACCGTTTAAACTATCGTAAACAAAGGCCAGTGCTTCGCGTAATGGCATTCCCACGTGATCGGAATATTCCTGAGGTGCGGCACCGGTACCACCTTCGCCACCATCTACGGTTATAAAGTCGAAATAGGTCTGGGTTTGTACCATGGCTTTACAAATGGACAAAAACTCCGATTTGTTACCAATACAGATTTTCATACCGATTGGTTTTCCACCGGAACCTTTTCGCAGGAGTTTGATAAAATCCATCAATTCCAAAGGTGTGCTAAAAGCCGAATGTCTGGGAGGGGAAATGATATCCTGTCCTTTTTGAACCAATCGGATCGCTGCGATTTCGTCGGTAACTTTTTGTTTGGGTAAAATTCCGCCATGTCCGGGTTTCGCACCTTGCGAGAATTTTATTTCAATCATTTTTACATTGTCCAATGTGGCTCTTTTGGTAAACTCGTCGTACGAAAATCGCCCTTCATTATCACGACAGCTAAAATAACCGGTACCAATATTCCATACGATATCGCCTCCATTTTCAAGGTGATAGGGCGAAAGACCACCTTCGCCGGTATTGTGGTAGAAACCGCCTTGTTTGGCTCCGGAATTTAAAGCCAGAATCGCATTTTTACTTAGCGATCCGTAGCTCATCGCACTGATGTTAAAAAGACTCGCCATATAGGGCTTTTCACATTGGGACGATCCGATTTTAATTTTCGGATTGGAATCCACTTCCGAAAAAGGAATGGCTTTAATACTGTGGTTGATCCATTTGTAGCCCGGTTCGTATACGTTTAATTGCGTTCCGAATGGCATCGAATCGGTTTCTTTTTTACTGCGTTGGTACACCAAACTGCGCTGTAGTCGGTTAAAAGGTTTTCCTTCGGTATCGGTTTCGATAAAATACTGACGCATTTCGGGTCCGATAGATTCCAAAAGATACCGCATACGCCCCAATAATGGGAAATTGCGTTTGATGCTTTGTTTGGACTGATACATGTCGTGTAAGCCCATTAGCACCAACGGGATAAAAATTAAAAGTAAAAAACTGAATTTCCAATTGACGTAAATCAGTATAGCCGTGATGGATAAAACGGTTATGCTAAAAACTACAAATGCTTTTCTCATAGTATTACTGTTTTAGTTTATAACGCTGTATTTTGCCGGTTTCTGTTTTGGGCAGATTGTCCATAAAACGAACTTCCCGTGGATATTTATAGGGCGCTGCCACTTCTTTAAACCAGTTTTGAATGGCTTTACCCAAATCAGGGCAAGCTTTGGTTTTGTCTTTTAAAACAATATAGGAACAGACCAACATGCCCCGTTCTTCGTCGGGCAATCCAACAACGGCACACTCGGCAATTTCCGGATGGGTGAGTAATACATTTTCCACCTCGATGGCTGCAATATTATAGCCTGAAGAAATGATCATGTCGTCTCCACGGGCTACAAACCAAAAATAACCGTCTTCATCCTTACGGAAGATATCTCCGGTAAGATTCCAGCCGTTTTGGACATATTCTTTCTGTTTGTCGGTACGGTTTAAATAACGACAACCGGTAATCCCGCGAACGGCAAGTCTTCCGGGTTCGTTGGTTGCAACTTCGTTCCCTTTTTTATCGACGATTTTGGCTTCGTAACCATGAATAGGTACGCCGGTAGCACCTTTTTTCATATTGTCTTCGTTAGACGATATAAAAATATGCAGCATTTCGGTCGCGCCGATTCCGTCAATAATTTTTAGTCCGGTGGCATTGTACCAGTCTTCCCATACCTTTAAAGGTAATGTTTCTCCGGCAGAAATACACTTTCGCAACGAAGAAATATCATAATCTTTAACTTTTGTTGTCAAAATGCGCCAAGCGGTCGGAGCGGTAAAACAAACCGTGATTTTGTATTCCTGAATGGCTTGCAGCAGTATTTCGGGACTTGGTTTTTCAATTAAAAAAGTCGACGCGCCATAATAAAACGGGAATAATACCAATCCGCCCAAACCAAAGGTAAACCCTAGCGGTGGACTTCCGGTAAAAACGTCATCCGGTTTTGGTTGTAGCGAATATTTTGGAAAAGCTTCACAGATCAGAATCACATCCCGATGAAAATGAGCGGTCATTTTGGGTTTTCCAGTCGTTCCGGAAGTAAATCCGATTAAAGACACGGAATCCGATCGGGTAGGATAGTTCTCGAATTGTATTGATTTTTGGGCTATTGCTTTTTCAAGTTCCTGTTCATTTTGTTCCGAACCGTCAAAATAGAGTACTTTTTTTAAGGCGGGTTCCGTTACCAGATTCATTTCATCCCGTAGGCGGTAATCGCAAAAAGCATGACTAATCTGCGCACTTTCGACCATTACGGATAATTCTTTTTCCCGTAGTAATGGCATTGTAGCCACTACGATGCCACCGGCTTTTAATACCGCAAACCAACACGCTACAAACATCGGATTGTTGGCGGAACGGATTAAAACCCGATTTCCGGAAATAAAACCGGTATCTTCTATCAGGTAATTGGCAATCTGATTGGCTTTGTTGTATAAATCCTGATACGTCCAAACCGAATCAAACGTGCGGATTGCGATTTGATTGCCGCGACCTTCTTTAATGTGGATATCCAGTAAAGGTGCTACGCAGTTCAGGTTTTCGGGGAACTCAAAATCCGGATGATCAAAAAGGTATTCCGGCTGTAGTTTTAAAGCCGGAAGGTTATCATGTGCGAAATTATCGTGGTAATGATTCATTTTTGGGGTAGTTAAACTGTTGGTGTTGTATCAGGCTTTTTTATGGCTTTCCGGTTTTAGTAATTTTTTCATACCCTCGGTCGCTTTTCGCTCGGAACCTTTTAGCGGATATAAATGGGAGATCCCCATACGGTATTGTTTTGGGATATCATCCGTTTGATATTGCTCGTAGGCTTGTGCATTTCGGACAAAATTCGCATCGAGTAATAATGGTCGTCCCAGTGCTACCAGATCAGCACGGCCATTTAAAAGGATGGTATTGATTTGATCAATATCCTGAATATAACCGGTGGTAATAGTAGGAATGGAAACGGTATTGCGAATCGTATCGGAAAAAGGTGTTTGCCACATTCTACCCATAACCGGTTGTTGTGTGGCTACCGTATTTCCGGTTGAAACGTTGATGATATCGGCACCGGCATTTTTAAAAGCCTGAGCAATTAGAATACTGTCTGCTTCCGTAAGTCCGTTTTCGGCCCAGTCGGATGCCGAAATTCGTACCGACATCGGTTTGTGTTCCGGAAATGCAGCACGCATCGCTGTAAAAACCAGTAATGGGAATTTTAAGCGGTTTTCGATACTACCGCCAAAACTATCCTGACGCTTGTTGGTTAACGGTGATAGAAAGGAAGCTAATAGAAAACCGTGATGCGCCTGAAGTTCGATCATGTCAAAACCGGCTTCGTCGGCGTTTTTAGTTGCCTGTACAAACTCGTTTAGAATTTGTTCCATATCGTGGAGATCCATTTCTTTTGGAACAGCCATTTTTTCGTTATAAGCAATTGCCGAAGCCGACAATAAGTTCCACGGATTTTCAATGGGTTCCTGTGTTCCTTCCCACGGTTTTTTAATCGCACCTTTTCGTCCGGAATGTCCCAGTTGAATGCCTATCTTGGAATCGGAATTCTGATGAGTAAAATCAGTTATTCTTTTCCAGTTAACTAGTTGTTCTTTAGTATAAATACCCGGACAACCTAAAGTGATACGTCCGGTTTCGGAAATGGCTGTCATTTCGGTTAAAATCAGACCAACACCACCTGTGGCACGCGATCCGTAATGCATAAAATGCCAATCGGAAACCAAACCGTTTTCGGCAGAATATTGTCCCATCGGACTCATTACGATTCGGTTTTTTACCACCATATCCCGCAATTGAAACGGGGTAAAAGCGGCCGGTGTTTCCGGTTTATTTTGATGTTTGGTATTGAATTCGGAGAGTACTTTTTGTGTAAAGGTGCTATCGCGTAAGGCCATATTTTCAAAGGTAACTTTTTTGGATCGGGTCATCACGCCAAAAGCAAACTGCATAAAATCGTGTTGGTTATGGCGGTCCATATGTTCGAACCAATCCAACGATACATTTGCGGCATATTGAATCATTTCGACACGGTTACGGCGTACTTTTTCGTATTGATCAAAGGCTGCTTTAACATCGTCCGGATGTTTACTAACGGCTTCCGAAAGCGCAATAGCGCATTCCATGGCTAGTTTGGTACCTGAACCAATGGAATAGTGAGCGGTTGCTTTGGCATCACCCAATAAAACAATATTGTCTTTAGACCAGTTGGAATTGGTAATCGCCGGGAACTGTCGCCAATGCGAACGATTGGAAATCAAGGAATGACCGTCGAGTTCTTCTTTGAATAAATGCTCTAGTTTTAGAATAGTGTCGGCTTCATCGGTTTCCGAAAAACCGGCTTTTTGCCAGGTTTCGTCCGAACATTCAAAAATCCAGGTACTGCGTCCGGCTTCATATTGGTAGGTATGTGCGACAAATGTTCCATAGGGTGTTGTCCGGAAAAAATACGTAAAAGCATCCAGTGGTCGCGTAGAACCCATCCACACAAAACGATTGTTTTTGAGTACTTTTTGCGTACCGAAATCGGCAGGCATCTGATCGCGGAAAATACTGTTAATACCGTCCGAGACTACAATATAGGTACTGTCGCTAAATTGGGAAAGATCGGCTATATTCGATTCAAAATGCAGGTTAACGCCTTCTTCGCGGCAACGCTGCTGTAATAATTCCAATAATGTTTTCCGGGAACAACCGCAAAAACCATTTCCGGTTATACGTACTACTTCACCGTCGCGGGCAACATCCAGGTCGTCCCAATAGGCAAAGCGACTGCGTATTAATTCGTATGATTTGGGATCTTTGGTTAAGAACTCACTTAAGGTTTCATCGGAAAAAACAACGCCAAAACCGAAACTATCGTCTGCTTTATTGCGTTCGTATAAATCAATCTGGCAATGTGGTAATGCTTTTTTGGTAAGGATTGAGAAGTATAAACCACCGGGTCCGCCACCAATAACTGTAATCTTCATTTTAAGCTCTTTTAATGGAGAAAATCTCTCCTAATTTTGAATAATTTGATCCCGCCAAACGCGCAACCGGTCGGTATACATCCATGTTGATTCGGTAATTGTCGGACAATATGGCTTCGTCGATATGAAACATAACCACTCTGCCGATCACTATTGTCGCGCCACCGTGCTGATGATCTTCCAGCGAATAGTGGTGTACCACTTTACATTCCATAGCGACAGGACTTTCCAAAACCCGTGGTGCTTTTACAATAAGTGATGGAGCTGGAGTGAGTTGCGCCAGTTCGAATTCGTTTTGATCGGGTGGAACGCTGGCTGATGTGAGATTCATTTTTTCAACGAGTTCTTCCGTGACCAAATTGACTACAAATTCGCCGGTTTCCAGCACATTGTTTAAAGTGTCTTTATTGGTATTATTCGGACGAACGGTAGAAAACATTACATGAGGCGGATCTTCGCCAACGGCATTAAAAAATGAAAATGGCGCCAGATTTATAGCACCTTCTTTACTAATCGAAGAAATCCATCCAATAGGACGGGGAATAACTGTACCGGTTAGTAGTTTGTATACGGCCGATTGGTCCAATACAGACGGGTCAAAATGCATAGTGTTGTTTGTTTTATCGCAAATTAAACCTTTTTTTTTATAATTGATATTTTTATCAAAATAAAAATAAGTACTCTGTATTTTTATTCGATAATCTTTGCTGATCCTGCATTTTTAAAGGATTTCTGTCACAAACAGCTGTTACTTTGTGAAACTATTTGATTTGACGCCATTTGGCTATCGGAAGGTATTCGCCTTCGCTATTCATAACCAAAAGGGCTTTTGTTTTGCCGTGCATTTTAATATAGCCAATTGGAATGCATGTTCCGAGACGTTCGAGATAAAGCCGACGCACTTCAATATAATAGAAAGGATCTTCGGAAGTTGGTTTTTGAGTGATCCAGGTTACCAGAGTATGCAATCCGCCATCACCGCCGATTTGCTGGCGTACTTCCTTTAAACTCCAAATCCGGTTAAAAACAGCAATATCCTCTTTTGGAAGCGCGTTACTGATCTTTTGATAAAAAGCTTCCCGGTTTTCGGGTAACAAGTATTCGCTGGTTTCGTATCGTTTTTTAACGGAAGCATCGGTAATGCTTTGAGCGACATAATCATCATCAATAAAAATAAAAGCATTGTCATTAGGATGTAATCGGATAACTGTGGTATAAAATAGTTTTTCATCCAAAAAAGCCCTTTCAATAGAATCGACCGAAATGGTATTGTTTTCGGAAACGCCGGAAGGTTTATTTTTTTGTTGACAACAGCCAAAAAAGAATGCGAACAGACAAACAAGCAGGAGTGGGGCTTTCATTGTAATTACCGGGTTGTGTATTTTTAGAAAAGTAATATTTATTATTTTTAATGTAAATATAGTTGATTAAATATATGTATAATTCAATTTTTAATTTAAAAAAATGAATTATTGTTAGATGTGTATTTGCTAAAATACTATATTTATGCAAAATTATTATATATGGAGATTTTAGCCTGTCCGAAGTGTAAAAGCAATACTATTGTTAAAAGCGGTGTTATTAATCAGAAACAAAGATACTTATGTAAAAAATGTAACTATTATTTTACCGTTAACAAATTGGGTAAAAAGATAGACGATTACTACGTAACCAAAGCGTTACAGCTCTATCTCGAAGGGCTGAGTTACCGCGAAATTGAACGTATTTTAGGGGTTTCCCACGTTACCGTAAGCAATTGGGTAAAAGAATTTCGGGTTAAAAGACTTGCACAAGGCGATTATCATCCAACCTATAAGATTTTTAACCATTTGGAGCTGGTCGAATACCTCAAAAATAAAGAACAACTATCGGGAGCAGGAATGATCATAACGGAGTTAGGGGACAAATTTATGCTGATAAAATGGGAGCGTTTTAAAGATTAGCTATAGTACTTTACAAAAATATATATACAAAAATTTTCAATCCGTTTCATTTTTAGAATTTGGTGAAGCAAAAAACACAAAAAACAACCAAATTACAGTACTTTATGAAACGAATCATTTTACTAGCCGGATTGCTTTTTTTCGCAGCAGAAGGCTATTCCCAAGGTTCGACGGATTACGGTTCGGGATTAAAAGTGAATTTCAATGAAGACGGTTCCAAATACATGCGTTTTATCGCCTGGAATCAGATCTGGTTTCGCTCTTCTGATATGAATCCCGGAACAATGATTGCCGACGAACCGGCGACTACCAATACCGATATCGGTAACCGGCGTTTACGAATGCTGGCGTATGCACAAATTTCCAAGCGTTATATGATTGTGACGCACTTCGGAATTAACAATCAAACCTTTACCAGTCCGACGGGATCAACCAAAAAGCCGGGTATGTTTTTTCACGATGCCTGGAACGAATATGCGGTGGTTTTACCAGAGGCGGGTAAAAAATTCAGTTTATCACTCGGTGGCGGATTGCATTATTATATGGGATTGTCGCGTATGACAATGGCTTCGACCTTAAATTTCCTGACCATTGATGCGCCGATTTTTAACTGGCCTTTAATTGACAATGCGGATCAGTTTGCGCGACAGGTCGGATTATTCGCCAAAGGGAAATACGGAAAATTCGAATACCGTATGAGTATCAACAAACCTTTCGGAACCAATACGGCTCCGGTAGATGTTACCAATGCCGATAATGCGGTAGCCGTAGACAATAGCGGAAACACCCGATGGTCGAAAGCCGGTTATTTTGAATACCAGTTTTTAGAACAGGAATCGAATTTACTACCCTATAAAGTGGGGTCCTATCTGGGAACGAAAAAAGTCTTTAACCTTGGTGCCGGCTTTTATACCGCTCCGGACGCGACACGAACTTCTGTAAACAGTGTTGTTCAAAAACACGATATCAAATTATTTTCGGCGGATGCTTTTCTGGATTTACCTTTAGGAGCCAAAGAAAAGAAAATGGCACTGACGGCTTATTCCGTTTTATACGATTACGATTTTGGTCCCAACTACCTTCGCAATATCGGAATTATGAATGTAGGTGCCGCCGATCCGTCTTTTACGGGCGACCGAGCTTTGGCCGGTGCCGGAAATACCCAACCAATGATCGGTACCGGAACCATCTGGTATACACAAGCCGGATTTTTATTACCGTGTAAAGCCGAAAAACCGGTTGTTCGCATTCAGCCTTTCGGAGCATATACCTATAAAAAATTCGAAGCACTCGAAAAATCCAGTTCGCAGTTTGACATTGGTGCCAATTTCTTTCTGGACGGGCATCATGCTAAAATCACCACGCAGTATTCCACACGACCGGTTTATATTGCCAAAGACAATATCGACGGGATGAAAGGAGATTTCCTGGTACAACTGCAAATTTATCTATAACCAACACTGAACCACATTTATGAGTAATAAATCAACAAAAGGAATCTGGAGCGTAATCACCGCTTCTTCTGTAGGAACCCTGATTGAATGGTATGATTTTTATATTTTCGGAAGTTTGGCGGTAGTGATTTCTACCAAATTCTTCCCGGCCGATAACCCAACGGCCGCCTTTTTATCGACATTGGCAACCTTTGCTGCCGGATTTGTCGTTCGTCCGTTTGGCGCCCTGTTTTTTGGTCGTCTGGGCGATATGATCGGACGTAAATATACGTTTATGGTAACCCTTTTATTAATGGGAGGTGCCACGTTTTTAATCGGATGTATTCCGAGTTACGAAACCATAGGATTTATGGCGCCGTTATTAGTGTTAGTCCTTCGTTTATTACAAGGATTGGCATTGGGCGGCGAATATGGCGGAGCGGCCACTTATGTCGCCGAACACGCGCCGGTTGGACAACGCGGTTACTGGACGTCGTGGATTCAAACGACGGCTACGGCGGGATTATTCGTGTCGTTGATGGTTATTTTGTTAACCAAAACAACATTGTCGGAAGCCGCCTTTGACGAATGGGGATGGCGTGTACCGTTTTGGGTGTCGATTCTGATGGTTTTGGTATCATATCTGATCCGTAAAAACATGCACGAATCACCGGTATTTGCCAAAGCGAAAGCCGAAGGAAAAACCAGTGCGAATCCGTTAAAAGAAAGTTTCGGAAATCGTTACAACCTTAAATTTGTATTATTGGCCTTATTCGGAGCCGCTATGGGACAAGGAGTGGTCTGGTATACCGGTCAGTTTTATGCGATGAATTTCCTTAAAACCGTTATGAGTGTCGATTCCACGCAGGTGGATACCTTATTGGGAATTGCGCTGTTAATCGGAACACCGTTCTTTGTGGTCTTCGGATGGTTAAGTGATAAAGTAGGACGAAAAAGCATTATGATGGCCGGAATGTTGTTGGCGATCTTTTTATACCGTCCGATTTACAAAGCGATGTACGAAACCACCGATGTGACCTTAAAAACGGAAATGGCCGAGAAAACAAAAATCCTGGCGATAACCAAAGAAAATGCGCATCAAACGATTGATTCCGTTTATACAACGACCAAAGAATTTACAGACGGAACCCAATGGACGCAAATTAAAACCGTTCACCTGGAAGATGGTAAGCCGATTATCGTGGACGGAAAAGCGAAAACCGACGTAAAAACAACGGTAACTATTAATTCATCCGATCGATGGATGTTGATCTTCCTCGTATTTATTCAGGTGATTTTTGTAACGATGGTTTATGGACCGATTGCCGCCTTCCTGGTGGAAATGTTCCCGGTGAAAATCCGATATACCTCGATGTCATTGCCATATCATGTCGGAAACGGAATTTTTGGAGGATTGTTACCGGCGATTTCGACCTATCTGGTAACGGTAGCGAAAGACAACGGCAATCCGACCTTCTATCTGGAAGGATTGTGGTATCCGATTATCATTGCAGCGATCAGCTTTATGATAGGGATGTTTTATATTAACAACAAAAATAATAGTAACGACTAAAAGGCATATTTATGAACAAAATAAAAAGAATACTCGGAATTGTTTGGCTATTATTAGCGGTAGCCGCAGCCTATTTTTGTATCTTTATATTCGGCTTACCAAAGTTTGTGACCGGCAAACAGGACGATCTGGTTTTTGGAATCATCATTCTGTTTATCCTAACGCCCTTAATCGTATTAGGTTTGGGAACCTTTGGCTATTATGCCCTTATCGGAGAATATGACAGTGAAGATTAACCTGTAACTACCTGGTTATTACTGGTACTCCGGAATTCTTTGGAACTCCGGGGTCCTTTGGTTTTGTAGAACACATGAAAAAACGGCACGAACAAAAATTAGTTATCTTATCTATAGTCTTATTACTGGCTTTTAATTTGCCATTGGTGCTTCTTTTTGATCACGCCGATGCCATTTTTGGAATCCCGGTAATTTACGGCTACTTTTTTTCCATATGGATTGTTTCAATAGTAGTTTCATTTTTAGTTGTTAAACGGTATTATGAGTAGTTATAGTTTACTGATCATATTGTTGTTTTATCTGGGAATCTTATTTTTTGTAGCCCATTGGGCCGAAAAAAAAGCCAACAGCAAATGGACAAACAATCCGTATGTATATACTTTTTCGCTTGCCGTGTATTGCTCGGCCTGGACGTATTATGGAAGTATCGGAGTAGCGGCGCAGTCGGGACTGAGTTACCTTACGGTATATCTGGGACCGATTATCATTATTCCGGCCTGGATTGTAATTCTGCGAAAGATCATCCGGATATCGCGTGTCAATAAAATTTCCAGTTTGGCCGATTTTATTTCCTTACGCTACGGAAACAGCCGTTTTCTGGGTGCATTGGTCACTTTTATCAGTGTTGTCGGGATCATCCCGTATATCGCCTTACAATTAAAAGCAATTGCCGAAACCTTTACAATAGTAACCCAAACCTCGTTAAGTTCCAATGTGTTTAATGACACCACAACCTATGTGGCTATTGCACTTGCTCTTTTTGCCTCCTATTACGGAACCCGTTATGTGGATGCTTCCGAAAAAAGAAAAGGAATTGTGACCGCCGTGGCAATGGAATCGGTTTTAAAACTCTTTTTCTTTATTCTGGTAGGCGTATATGTAACCTATTTTGTATTTGACGGTTTCGAAGATATTTATGCCAAAGCCAGTCTGATAGAAGGTTTCCGCGAAAAGAATACCATAGGAGGGCTACCGCAGGCACTCAATTGGTTCTTTTTATGCTTACTGTCTTTATTTGCCATGTTTCTGTTACCACGTCAATTTCAGATGGCAGTGGTCGAAAACAATCGGGAGAGTCATATTAAAACCGCGATCTGGTTGTTTCCGTTATACCTGTTACTGTTTAATATTTTTGTGTATCCGATCGCCTGGGGCGGAAATATCCTGTTTTCGGAAGGTACGGGAAATGCAGATACGTATTCGCTGTTGATTCCGCAATACTTTAATAATACAACGATAACGGTATTGGTATTTCTTGGTGGCTTTTCGGCTTCGATATCGATGATAGTGGTGGCTTCGATCGGATTATCGATTATGTTGAGTAACAACCTGTTGATTCCCTACGGATTTCTAGGGACGCTTCAAAGTGATGTTCAGGATAAAAACAGCAAACGGATTGTAAACATCCGTAAAGTGTGTATTTTTCTATTGATCATTGTTGCATATCTGATCTATCGTTTTTATGTATTGGATTACAACCTGTTTTCGATTGGATTGGTTTCTTTTGTGATTATGGCGCAACTGGCTCCGGCTTTTTTTGGAGCGTTATTATGGCGTCGCGGATCCCGTTTGGGCGCTATTTCCGGAATGTTAATCGGATTTTTAGTTTGCGTATACACACTGCTGATTCCATATGGTATCGGGATTACAAACAGCAGCAGTACCTTTATATCCGAAGGTTTGGCCGGAATCGAACTCTTAAAACCGTTCCAGTTATTCGGACTGGATTATCTGGCACCGATTCCACAGGCACTTTTCTGGAGTTTACTGTTTAATACGATCATTTATCTGGCGGTTTCCGTGAGTTTTAAAGGAAACTATCGCGAACGCAATTATGCCGAAATGTTTATCGACATCGACAAATACAGTACGATGCACGAAAACGCTTTTGTCTGGAAAGGAACGGCTTATACCCGTGATATCGAAAAAGTGCTCAAACGATTTTTGGGTGAAGAACGCACCAAACGGGCACTGACGATTTTTAATCTGAAATACAATGTCGATAAAAATCAGGAACAGGCCGATGCCCGATTGATCAAGTTTGCCGAAAACCTGCTTACGGGTCATATTGGAACCGCTTCGGCGCGAATATTGATTTCAAGTGTGGTAAAAGAAGAAAAAGTATCGCTACAGGAAGTATTGCATATTTTGGAAGAATCCCGCGAAAACATCATCATCAATAAAAAACTGACGGAAACGTCCAACGAATTAAAACAGATTACCGCCCAGTTGCAAAAAGCCAACGAACAGCTTTTGGAAAAAGACGCGCAGAAAGATGAATTTCTGGATACGGTAACCCACGAATTACGAACACCGATTACCGCGATAAAAGCTTCCAGTGAGATTTTATACGATGATGATGACATTCCGGAAGAATTGCGCAAACAGTTTTTAAAGAACATTATATCGGAATCCGATCGTTTAAATAGGTTGATCAACAAAATTTTAGATCTCGAAAAATTCGAAACCGGAAAACAACAGATTCAGGCCACAAAAAACAGCCTGGATGATACAATAGTTACGGCTTTGGAACCGTTACAACAACTGATCCGCAACAAAAAGATAGCCGTAAATTTTGTTACCGAAACGGTAGCCGAAGCCTGGTATGACGAAGAACGGATTATACAGGTGATTACGAATCTGGTTTCAAATGCGGTAAAATTTTGCCCGGAAACGGAGGGTCAGATTTCAATAACGGTAACGGAAAGCGGAGCGTATTTGCTAACAAGTATCCGCGACAATGGGAAAGGAATCAATCCCGAAGATCTGGATGCGATTTTTGACAAATTTTACCAGTCGACCAACCAAAATATCAAAAAGCCGGTTGGCAGCGGACTCGGATTGGCCATCTGTAAGCAGATCGTCGAACATCATAAAGGACAAATATGGGCTGAAAATAAAGAAAACGGAGCAGTTTTCCATTTTACATTGCCCAAATACAATAGCACAGAAAATGAATAAGATGCGGAAAATTTTAATTGTAGACGACGAACCGAATATCGTGATGTCGTTGGAGTACACCTTTAAAAAGAACAATTACGAGGTATTTATTGCCCGTGACGGACAGGAAGCGCTGGAAATTTTAA
Organism: Flavobacterium sp. CAU 1735; assembly: GCF_039888695.1. Taxonomy (NCBI): domain Bacteria; kingdom Pseudomonadati; phylum Bacteroidota; class Flavobacteriia; order Flavobacteriales; family Flavobacteriaceae; genus Flavobacterium; species Flavobacterium sp. CAU 1735. The sequence goes on from NZ_JBDQQQ010000002.1 coordinate 207,962, forward strand.
AAGTCCAGCAGCCCGATATTATTATACTCGACGTCATGATGCCGATGGTCGACGGTTTTGCGACACTCGAGCAGATTAAAAAAGACGAGCGTTTACAGCATTGTAAAGTCATATTTCTGTCGGCTAAAAACAAGGAAAAAGATATTGAAAGAGGACTTTCATTAGGTGCCGATTTATATATGACCAAGCCCTTTTCGGTCAAAAAACTGGTAGAGCAAACCAACGAATTGCTAACGGACTAAAACAACCACTTACCATGAATTATAATGAATTTTACCAACGAAGTCTGGACGATCCCGAAGGCTTCTGGAAAGAACAGGCCGATGTACTGGAATGGTATACGCGGCCACAAACGATACTGTCGCAGGACAAAAACGGTTATCCGTTATGGTTTGCCGATGGCGAACTGAATATTTGCTATTTAACGATCGACAAGCACATTCAGGATGGTCATGGCGATCAGGTGGCTTTTATCTACGATTCACCCGTAACCCAAACGATACAAAAATATACGTTTCACGAAGTAAAATCCGAAGTGGCAAAATTGGCTGGCGGATTAACGGCTTTAGGATTGACCAAAGGTGATACGGCGGTAATTTATATGCCCATGATTCCGCAGGTGGCTTTTGCCATGTTGGCCTGTGCCCGTATTGGCGTGACACATTCGATGGTTTTCGGCGGATTTGCGCCGCACGAACTCGCTATCCGAATTGACGATTCCAAACCCAAAGCCATTATTACAGCCTCTTCGGGAATTGAAATCGACCGATTGATCGCTTATAAACCTTTGGTTGACGAAGCGATTGAAATGGCCTCGCATAAACCGGAAAAAGTGATCATCTTTAATCGGAAATTGGGCGCGAAAATTCCATTTCAGGACTATGATGTCGACTATGAAAAATTAGTTGCACAATCAGAAGAAGTACCTTGTGTTCCGGTAGCGGCTACCCATCCGCTTTATATTTTGTACACTTCCGGAACTACGGGAAAACCAAAAGGAATCGTAAGAGATACAGGAGGTTATGCAACGGCACTTAAATTTACGATGCAATATGTATACGACATTCCGGAAGGCGAAACATTTTGGGCGGCATCCGATATGGGATGGGCGGTAGGACATAGTTATATTTTATACGGCCCGTTGTTAAACCGTAATACGACTGTCATCTTCGAAGGGAAACCGATTAAAACTCCGGATGCAAGTACCTATTGGCGGATCATTGCCGAACACAAAGTACGCATTATGTTTACCGCGCCAACAGCCATTCGCGCCATTAAAAAAGAAGATCCCGATGGGAACTTTATCAAAAAATACGATTTAAGTCATCTGAAAATACAGTTTTTAGCTGGTGAGCGTTGTGATGTGGCTACGTTGGAATGGTACCGACAACACATACCGGTTCCAGTTATTGATCATTGGTGGCAGACGGAATCCGGATGGCCGATGATTGCCAACATGATGGGAGTGGAATACCTACCGGTAAAACCCGGATCGGCCGGGAAAGCCGTTACCGGTTATGAAATCGTTATTTTTGACGAAAACGGAAAAGAATTAGCGCCAAATGAAGAAGGATATGTGGTAATAAAACTACCTTTGCCGCCGGGAACCATGCTGGGTCTTTGGGAAGACGAAAACCGCTTTAAAACCGGGTATTTAACCCGTTTCCCGGGCTATTATTTTTCGGGCGACGGTGGTTATAAAGACAACGAAGGTTATATTTACATAACTGGTCGTGTAGATGATGTGATCAATGTTGCGGGACACCGTCTTTCGACTGCCGAAATGGAAGAAATTGTAGCATCACACAATGCAGTGGCCGAATGTGCCGTTATAGGAATTAACGATGCCTTAAAAGGTCAGATTCCATTGGCATTGGCCGTTATTAAATCGGGGGATGCAACCGAACATTTTCAATTGGAATATGAAGTTGTTCAGCTTGTCCGCGAAAAAATAGGCGCTGTCGCTTCGTTGCGAAATGTGATCGTTGTGCAGCGTTTACCGAAAACCCGTTCCGGGAAAATCCTTCGCAAATTACTGCGAAGTATAGTAGATGGTGAAAAATACCAAATCCCGTCCACCATCGATGACGAAACCATCATCGGTGAAGTAACCGAAGCCTTTACAACCTATGGCATCGGTGCATTTAAATAGAATATGAAAAAAATAAACACACTATGAGTTATTATAAAATAAACAACTTAGAAGAATACTTCAAACACTATAAAAAATCGATCCGGGAGCCACGTAAATTCTGGGGAAAAATTGCCGAAGAAAATTTTACATGGTACCAAACCTGGGATAAAGTAATGGAGTTTGATATGGCCGAAGCCGATATTAAATGGTTTACCAATGCGAAAGTCAACATCACTAAAAACTGTATTGACCGTCATTTGGCCAAAAGAGGGAATAAAAACGCGATTATTTTTGAGCCGAACGATCCGAAAGAACCGGCTCAATATATAACCTATAACGAATTGTACGACCGTGTGGCTAAAATGGCCAATGTATTGCGCGAACAGGGCATTAAAAAAGGCGATCGTATCTGTATTTATTTACCGATGATTCCGGAATTGGCCGTGGCTGTGTTGGCCTGTGCGCGGATTGGAGCGATTCATTCGGTTGTTTTCGCCGGATTTTCAGCTTCGGCAATCGCATCCCGTGTTATCGACTGCGGTTGTAAAATGGTAATCACTTCCGATGGAGCTTATAGAGGTAACAAAACCATCGACCTAAAATCGATTGTGGATGAAGCCCTTGAAAAATGTCCAACGGTTACCAGTGTGTTGGTTGCCAAAAGAACAAACACGGAAGTAAAAATGAAAGAAGGTCGCGATTTATGGTTGCAACCCCTGCTGGATGAAGCGATTCCGAATAATGTAGCCGAAATTATGGATGCGGAAGATCCGTTATTTATCCTGTATACGTCCGGTTCGACCGGAAAACCGAAAGGAATGTTGCATACTACGGCAGGTTATATGGTGTATACCGCCTATACGTTTAAAAACATATTCAATTACGAAGAAAACGATATTTACTGGTGTACGGCCGATATTGGCTGGATAACCGGGCATTCCTATATTTTATACGGACCACTTTTAAACGGCGCTACGACTGTAATCTTTGAAGGTGTACCGTCGTATCCGGATTTCGGACGTTTTTGGGATGTGATCGACAAACATAAAGTGAGTCAGTTTTATACCGCACCAACAGCAATCCGTTCGTTAGCCAAAGAAAGTACCGAATGGGTGGATAAACACGATTTATCCTCGTTAAAAGTAATCGGATCCGTAGGAGAACCGATCAACGAAGAGGCGTGGCACTGGTATAATGATCATGTCGGAAAGAAAAAATGTCCGATTGTCGATACCTGGTGGCAAACCGAAACGGGTGGTATTATGATTTCTCCGGTTCCATTTGTAACACCAACCAAACCGACCTATGCGACCTTACCATTACCGGGAATTCAGCCGGTATTGATGGACGAAAAACGCAATGAAATCGAAGGGAATCAGGTTGTAGGTAGCTTGTGTGTCAAATTCCCATGGCCGTCGATTGCCCGTACAATTTGGGGTGATCATCAGCGTTATAAAGAAACGTATTTCTCGGCTTTCCCGGGTAAATATTTTACCGGTGACGGTGCTTTGCGTGATGAAGTAGGATATTATCGAATCACCGGCCGGGTAGACGATGTGGTGATTGTTTCCGGTCATAACTTAGGAACCGCGCCCATTGAAGATGCGATTAACGAACACCCGGCAGTAGCAGAATCGGCTATTGTAGGTTTCCCGCACGATATCAAAGGAAATGCTTTGTATGGTTTTATTATCTTAAAAGAAATCGGAGAGTACCGTGATCGTGATAACCTGCGAAAAGAGATCAACGAACACGTAGCGAGTCATATCGGACCCATTGCCAAACTGGATAAAATCCAATTTGTATCGGGATTACCAAAAACCCGTTCCGGAAAAATCATGCGCCGTATTTTGCGTAAGATAGCAGAAGGCGATTTCTCGAATTTTGGAGATATCACAACCTTATTAAATCCTGAAATCGTAGAAGAAATTAAAAACGAACGTTTGTAATTCCTTTTTGGTTTGATATTTAAAAAAGCATCCTACTAAGTAGGATGCTTTTTTGTTAACGGATAGACAAATAGATCAAAATAAGGATATTTATAGTCGTTATGTTGTCAATTAGTGTTTTATGAATTCTATTTATTGTTTTAATTAAACTCAAAAACATGCGAAGTCCGGATCAATATAAAATAAAGTATAAGCACCGCATTTTTATAGTGTTTATGATTTATGCATTACTACTAATTTTTACGATAAATTTTGTTATTGATGTTAATCTGCATGGATGTTTTGTCTATTCGATAAGCATGGAGAGCAGATTATGTGATATTCTTATGAGTCTATTGGGATTTATCCCGTTAATCGTATTTTCGAGACAGCTTTATAAAAACTATATACGGCTAAAAATAGAAGGGGATACCTTGAAAATTAAACGGTTTTTTACCAAATCTGATTCGATCCATAAAAACAATATTATTGTAGAAAGGGAAAAAGAAGAGCAAGGCGGTAATTTAAAAAAGCATGAAAACCGTTTTTTTATTCTAAGAGACAGAAGTAATCCCAATGTCAAGATAAAAATATCAGAGTATTATGTCCGGAATTATAAAGAAATCCTGGAATATTGTCAATTAGAAATGTGTTCCGATATCTTATAATTTTAGTTTCCGTTTTAATTTTAAAAACAACAAAGCAATAATATAAGCATCACCGGAAGCCGTATGGCGGTCGCTTTTTTTGATTTTAAAGATGTCGCATAGTTCATCCAGATTGTGATGTTTGTCTTCCGGAAGATTTTTAAATTTCTGATACATCACATCCACATCCAACATGACATTTTTAAGTTTACCAAGATTCAAACGTTTCAGCGCCTGATTGATCATTTCGACATCAAAATTGATGTTATGTCCCACCAGAGTAGCATCTTTTATAAAATCAAGGAAACGGATAATCGCTTCCGCTTCGATAATCTTTTCTTCTTTACCTTCTTTTAAAATTCCGGTCAGAATAGCATTTTCCGGATTAAAAACATCCTGTTTTAGGAAAGCTTCAAAAAAATCGCCCACTTTAATTTCGTCATTAACGACCGAAATAGCACCTATGGAAAGGATGACATCATCTTTCCAATCCAAACCGGTCGTTTCGGTGTCAAAAACAATATAGCGCTTCGGTCCGTTTTGTTCTTCTTTGTCAAAATGGGCCAAATATTGTTTCCAAAATTGCGGGATGTCTTTTCCTGTAAGCCAGTCTAATACCATAATATTATGTGAAATAGGTCAATTGAAAGCGGTTTTTAATCAAATCCTGTATGTCGTTTATCGGTTGAAAGCAGTTTTTAAGTTTTACCTTATCCACTTTCGAAAGCTCCTGCATGTTGATATAACCTCCGTTGGAATTGTTTTGCAAGCCTTCGTCGGTTCGGAACCAGGTTAACGTATTAAATGCCTCGGCACACTCCAGATACAAATCGGAATTTTGTTCTTCCATATCCGCCAGCTTTTTAAAACGCTGATACGTATTGGTAATTCCTTTGATACCACGGCTAATGGTTAACACACGTGCGGCGTCGACCAATGGCATAATGGCTCTGTTTTTAATATCAAAAGCATCTTTGTGTTCTTCGTCCTGTTCCAGTAAAAACTGTCGGAAGAAACCTAGTGGAGCCGGTTTTTTGATGGCATTGGTTCCCAAAAAAGCATAGAACAACTGGTTGTTATCGGTGCTGTTAAAAATGCTTTCCGTTAGGGAATTTTCAAAGGAAACATCGCCGTAAATCAGATCGTAATCAAAGAAAATCGTACTGAGATTAATTCCTTTTTCACCTGGAGTATTAATCCAGGTATTGTATTGTTTAATCCAGTCCGTCAGTGATTTACACCAAAGCTCATTGTTAGCCATAAGTCCTTGCGGACACGGTTCGTAACCGATTTTTTCCAAAGTTTCGATAACCTTTTCTGCCAATTGTAAAAAGTATTGTTTTACATCGTCATAACGTTCGGCTTCCACATCTTCGAAGATCAGAATATTGTCGACATCGGTCAATAACAACTGTTCTTTTCGCCCCTGACTTCCCAGGTTAAACCAGGCAAAACGGGTAGGAGGTGGTGTCTCCATTTTTTCAATTGCCAGATCGATTGCTCTTTTTGTCAGGGCAATATTGATTTCGGCAGCAACACTGGTAATATGCGTGATCGGGATATTTTTATCGATTGAATTCTGAATCAGATCGGTCAGTTTATCCCGAACGGCTTTTAATTCTTTCGAACGTGTGGCACGGCGGGTTAATTTTAATAGAATTCCCGGATTATTGGCTTGTGCTGCCACAATATCGTGTTCAGTAATAATACCGGTGGCCGGGCTTTTTTCCGTTCCGTCGCGAGTCACACATAAATGACCAACATTGTGTTTTAACAGCATCATCTGCGCTTCGGCAATCGAAATATTTTCCGGTACGGTAATGACCGGCGACGACATGATTTTATCAGCCGTCGTATCGATTGAAAACAATCCGGTGGCAATTTTGGAACGCAAATCCTTATCGGTTATAATCCCGATCGGCAACTGATTATCATGAATGATCACACTGCCGATGCGACTATTAGACATCGTTTGCGCAATATGTTTGATGATATCGCTGGAACTGGCTGTAATCGGGTTTTTAGTATATTTAATAGGCTGGAAATACTGGATATCCGTAGCGCTTTGTTCGTCGAAAATAATATTTTCCGAAATTAATTTTCCGCGGTGATCCTTGTCATACGGATTACGCGTATTGGAGGCAAAACTTTCCAGCAGGAAATTCTGCACATTTGTATTATTGGCCACATAGGGCTGAAAAACCGCTATTGGAATCGCATATACGATACTTTCCTCACGGGCTTTTGCCGTCATCAGGTAATTGTTTTTAGCAAAAAAAGGACGCAATCCCAGAATATCACCCTCATCGCATTTATCGATAAGGAATTCTTCCGCATCGGAAATAACCGATAGCCCGATTGCACCGTTTGCAACCACATAAAAATCACTATGGGTAGCATCGCCCACTTTAAAAAGGATCTGGTGTTTTTCCAGATATTTAACACTGATATGTTCGGAAATAGCCACTAATTCCTGGTAAGTTAAACTGGTAAAAGGGGGATAGTGTTTTAAAAAATCCGCTATTCTTTCTGCAATGGGGTTTTTCATGATTGGGAATTAATTCTTAAAAATACTAAATTTTATAGAACTTCAAAATATAAAATAGCGTTAAAGTGTATACAATTGTGAAGCCGTGATCACGATAATGGCCAGAAAAGCCATGAAAATCCCGATAGCATTAAGTCGGCTGATTTTTTCTTTAAAGACTAATGTTCCGGCCAATGTTCCCAACAGAATTACTCCGAAATTCATAGAAGCAAAAACGGTCGAAGGGTTGTCGTGTAAGGCTTTGTGCGCTTTTAGGTAAAACAAAATATTCCCAAAATTAAGCACTCCCAGGGCCAAACCGAATAGTACACTTTTTCCGTTTACTTTTTCTTTTTTGACCAGAAGAGTATACAATGTAATTGCCGTTGAAACCACCAATGCGCCACAGAAAACCACAAACAGCGAAGTCGTATACGGAATTTCGGTATAAGCAGCGATTAGTTTAAAACAAACATCAATAATTCCGAATCCCAACAACACGATTATCGGATACCACCAATTATTTTTTTCGCCGGATGTAGTCTCATTTCGGTATAAAACCAGAAAAATAGCCGTAAAACCAATCGCCAGACCGATCCATTTTACCGGACTAATCGTTTCGTTAAAAACCAGAAAAGCCGCTAGGATTGAAATGATTAGCGAAAATCGCTGTGCGATGTCGGTTTTTACAATTCCGATATGGCGAACCGATGCTGCCAAAACCAGAAAAACCGTAGGCAATAATAACGCTAATATACCGTATAACGACCACGGTGCGTTGGATGTAATCGTAGTGGTATCGGGTTGATACGCCACATAACATAAAATGATGGCTACGATATAATTATAATTGATCATTTGCTGAAACGAAACCGTATAGCGCTTGGCTATTTTAAAAAGGATTCCGACGGATACGCTGCAAAGTATACTAAAAATTAAAAAGTGCATTTTAAAAGGATGTATTTTGAAAGTGATGTAAAGGTAAAGCGCAATATTTAGATTTTATGGTATCTGGTAAAAAAAATCATTGCGAATTCAATTTAATATCGTAATATTGCGATAATATAATATGACATCATGGGAATAACTAAAACAGAAATATTTACCGAAAACCAAAACCGATTGGCTACCATCTTTAAAGTTTTGGGACATCCGGCCCGAATTGCGATTCTAAACCATATCATCAATCAGAAAGCCTGTATTTGTAATGATCTGGTATCCGAATTAGGTTTGGCACAGGCAACGATTTCCCAGCATTTAAAGGAGTTGAAAAATATTGGTATTATCAAAGGCACTATCGAAGGAAAATCGGTTTGCTATTGTATCGATGAAAATGTATGGGAACTAATCAAAGGGGAATTAGCGCTTTTTTTCAATCAGGATGTGACGGTAGACAAATGCTGTTAGGCATTTTTTTACTTTTTATTATCGTTATATTGCAATATTACATTTTAAATATATTATTATAAATTCCATATTATGAAACTATCAGAAATCAAAAACATTTTACCGGGACTGGACACAGTGGTGTTCCAGCTCGAAAACGGAACTTTTGTACCGGAACATTTCCATGTTACTGAAGTAGGAAAGATAACCCGTCACTTTATAGATTGTGGCGGAACAATTCGAAATGAAAACGTGATCAATTTTCAGTTATGGGACGCCGATGATTATGAACACCGCTTGAAGCCTGCAAAATTGTTGCATATCATTCAGCTATCGGAAGAGAAACTGGGTATTACGGATACTACTATCGAAGTGGAATACCAATCGGAAACCATCGGAAAATATGATTTGGATTTTGATGGCAGGCATTTTATCTTAAAAAATAAACAAACCGCTTGTCTGGCAGATGATGCTTGCGGTTTGCAGGATGATCAAAATATACAGAAAAAATCCTGCTGTTCGTCGGATTCCGGATGCAATTAGAAAATTATGAATCGCTATCCAATACTAACCGATACCATCCGACTTTTGGAACAGGAACAATCCATTAGTCGGGAACGCAAAACCGTTTTACAACCTTTAATCGACTATATACAGCAAAAAGTAACCGATAAACAGGTCGTCAACCTCATCTTTATCTGCACACATAATTCCCGTAGAAGTATTTTTTCTCAGGTATGGGCTCAAGTCGCAGCTTCCCGGTATGGGATTTCCAATGTATACTGTTATTCGGGTGGAACAGAAGTAACAGCCGTATTTCCAAAAGTAATCGAAACGTTGTCGAACCAGGGATTTAACACTATCAGGATTTCGGAAGAAAACAATTCCGTATACGCTATAAAATATAGTGATACGGCATTTCCGGTAATTGGTTTTTCCAAAAAATACGACCATTTCTATAATCCGATAGCAGAATTTGGAGCCGTTATGACCTGTTCGGAAGCCGATGGTGGTTGCCCGTTTATAGCCGGTGCCGAAAAGAGAATTGCGATTACTTATGAAGATCCCGGATTTTCGGATTCCACACCGGAACAATCGGTCGTATATGCCAATTGTAGTTTACAGATTGCGACCGAAATGCTATATGTTTTTTCCATGATAAAATGAACCTGATATGCGATCCGAATTAAAATTTACAGATCGTAATCTTACGGTTTTAATCTTTTTTGCGATGGCCGTTGGGATAGGTCTAGGACATTTTATTCCGGCTATCCCGAATGCTATCAGTACATTATCCGTAGGAGCCACCAATATTCCGCTTGCTATCGGTTTATTGTTGATGTTGTATCCGCCATTAGCAAAAGTGGATTATTCGCTATTACCGATGGCTCTTAAAAACAGAAAAGTGATTGGTATATCAGTACTGCTCAATTGGATAGTGGGACCGCTGTTGATGTTTGTAATTGCCATTTTGTTTCTGGCTGACGAACCCGAATATAGGAGCGGTTTGATATTAATCGGACTGGCCCGATGTATCGCTATGGTTCTGGTATGGAACGATCTGGCCAAGGGGAACAACGAATATGCGGCTTTATTGGTTGCTTTAAATAGTATTTTTCAGATACTGATGTATGGTTTCTTTGTTTGGTTGTTTATTACGGTATTACCCGAAAAACTAGGATTGGTCAACTTTAGTATGACCGTTGCGATGGACGATGTGATGCAGAGTGTTTTGTTATACCTTGGAGTGCCGTTTTTAGCGGGTTTTTTAAGTCGATATTGGTTGATCAAATTTAAAGGAATTCCATGGTATAACCGGAAATTTATTCCCCGTATTGCACCGGTAACCCTATATGCTTTATTGTTTACTATTGTCGTGATGTTTAGTCTGAATGGAGCAAAAATACTGGAATTACCGGCTGATGTTATTACAATAGCAATACCGCTAACCGTCTATTTTGTATTGATGTTTATACTAAGTTTTAGCATCAGTAAAAAACTAAAGATTCCTTATAGTCAAAATGCAGCAATAGCTTTTACGGCTTCAGGAAATAACTTCGAACTGGCCATTGCGATTAGCATAGCTGTCTTTGGAATTCATTCGCCACAGGCCTTTGTAGGGGTTATCGGTCCTTTGGTTGAAGTTCCGGTGTTGATTGCCTTAGTAAAGGTTAGTTTATGGTTAAAAAAGAATTATTATCCCTAATGATTGGGGCACTCTATAACAACAGCTTTAATCGGTTATCATAAAAAAATCCTGTAATTCGTTACAGGATTTTTACATTAGCGTAGGTTATATATAGTAGGTTTTACTATGGATTTGTTGACCAAAGGCTTACGTCTTTTACAAAAGCCCTACGGTTTAATTTTAATTGTGAAACCAATACTTCCGCGAAATCTTCCGGCTGTAATACACTTTCCGGATTACCGTCCGTCAGGTTTAGGTTTATCGATAAATCGGTTGCAATTGTACTTGGATTCATCGTAAACACCCGGATATTCGATTTACGAACCTCCTGCATCAACGCTTCCGACAAACCGTTTAGTCCGAATTTCGACGCACTATACGCACTTGTCAACGCAGAACCACGCTGTCCGGCACTGGAAGCCACGTTAATAATATCACCGGTTTGACGTTCCAACATTTCCGGTAATACGGCACGGATTACATAATAAGCACCCAAAAGGTTTACTTTAATAATGTTTTCCCATTCGCTTACTTCATAATCCATAAACTTGGCGAATTTTCCGATACCTGCATTATTGATCAAAATGTCAATAGCACCAATTTTAGCTTTTAGGTTTTTAATCGCGGTTGTAACCGAATTAAAGTCGGCCACATCTGCCGTTTCAAACTCGATAGTAACGTTAGGATATTCTTTTTGAATAGCCGTTTTTAGATCGGTTAAATCCGATTCAGTTCGCGATACTAACGCCAAATTAACCCCTTCGGCAGCCAATGCGATAGCCACCGCTTTCCCTAATCCTTTTCCCGCTCCGGTAATCAGAGCCGTTTTTCCTTTTAATTGTTCCATATTGTTATGCTTTACATGTAATTAAAGTAGTTTCTTTTTGTTTTCGGTGAAAAAATAAAGCCAACGCGATTAAAATCCCGACAAAAGCCAGCGCAAAACCGACCCAATCCGGTGACGTATAGCCATAACCCATCGTTAGTGGAATACCAGCCAAATAAGCCCCTAAGGCATTTCCGGCATTCATCGCCGCCGGGCTGATAGACGATCCCAATATTTCGGCTCCTTTTGCCGATTGCATCATCATAATCTGAACCGGTGCTACGATCGCAAAAGCCACCGCACCAATCACAAACGTCATAATCGTTACCGTGATCTGATTATCGGCTACAAAAGTAAGCAACATCAAAACGATACACATTCCGATTAGTAAACCGATGGTTGCCATAAGAGGCGAATAGGTATCCGATAATTTTCCACCAAGGAAATTTCCGAATGTCATTCCCAATCCGGCTACGACCATCAAATACGTAACCGCACCGGCATCGAATTTGGACACTTCGGTAAACAAGGGCGCAATATAACTATACCAGCTAAAAAAGCCACCGGTACCGATAATCGCAATGGCCAATACAAGCCATAAATCGACACGTTTAAAAATAGCCAGATCCTTTTTAAAGCTCGAATTCTCATTGGCCTGAAATTTTGGAAGCCAATAGATGATACTCACAATCGTTAGCAACCCGATCACACCGACGATACAAAATGTAATCCGCCAGTCGATATAGTGGCCAATATAGGTTCCCAACGGAACACCGATTACATTGGCTATTGTCAGCCCCGAAAACATCACCGCGATAGCCTGAGCTGTTTTTCCTTCTTTAGCCAGTTTTCCGGCAACAACGGCACCGATTCCAAAAAACGTTCCGTGTGGTAAACCGGATAAAAATCGCAAAATCAATAAGGACCAGTAATCGTTGGCTACGGCCGATAAGCTATTAAAAACCATAATCCATGCGGCAAGTATGATCAAAGCTGTTTTAGGCGGTTTATTTTGAAGAAAAATCGTTAAAAACGGAGCGCCAACTACTACACCCAACGCATAGGCTGAAATAAAATGACCGGCTTCCGGAATTGAAATTTTAAGCGAAGCCGCCAGATCGGGTAGGATTCCCATCATTACAAATTCCGTCATTCCAATCGTAAACGCTCCGATAGCCAAAGCAATATGTCCTTTTTGCATATAAAAAATTAGTTGTTTTGGGCGCAAAAATCCGCTAATTTTGAAACTTTAAGGTTAATTAAAATTTAAAAAGCCTTTTTGTTCATTATTATTGAATTTTATGATACAGTCGGTAAAAAGAGCCTTCGATATATTGGAATATATCACTCAAAACGGAAACCTGGTACGCCTCAACGATATCGCCAACGCACTGGAATTACAGAACACGACGGTGCACAATTTCCTGAATACCCTAAAAGAATTGGGCTATGTGGAACAGGACGAATTGAGTCCGCGGTACCGGGTAACGACCAAAATGCAGTGTATTTATCCGCCGCCGGTATCGGTATCGGTTTTAAAAAACACGCTGCGCCCAACGTTGGAAAAAATCACCGAACTGACCAATGAAACCTCGTATTTATCGGTACAAATGGGAACCTATTTCCGACACGAACTGATTTCGGAACCCGACCGGTCGGTTAAAATCTCGCTGGAACTCAACAAAGACTACGAAATGACCCGAACGGCCATTGGGAAGGTATTTATGGCACATTCGGAACACCTGCAAAATACGCTGCTTAAAAGCCTGGACGAACCGGTACAAAAGAAGTTACAAGCAGAATTAAGCGAAATTTTAAAAAACGGCTATGCCTTAGATCTGGAAGAATACGAACCGGATTTAAACTGTGCCGCGATTCCGTATTACCAAAATAATAGAGTAGTGGCCGTTTTATGTGTTTCCGGCCCAGCTTTTCGTTATAAACTTCCGGAAATGCTAAAAGCGATTGAAATTATGAATGGGTTGAAGTGATTTTTTGGAAATTAACAGTTTTGTGTTTTTTTGTTTGGTTAAAGAGTTATTTTAGTAAAAGTTATTGAATTGATTTTTAAGAATCCATGAAAATAGAAATTATATTAGACATTATACTTATTCTTATTGGGTTATATTTAGCCTTGTTCAAATCATATTTTCAAGAAAAGGGTAAAAATATTGCTACAAGTGAAGATATTGAAAACTTAACAGAAAAAGTTGAGAGTGTTAAATCATCCTTTAATGAAAAAATGGAATATTTAAAGTCAGATTTAAATTTCAAAAACCAAAATAGAATTAGTGTAAAAGCTTACGAACGAGAAGCATTATTAAATATTAATGAAAAATATGCTGAGTGGTTAAATGCGCTTATGAATCTTTCATTCAGTGTACTAACAATTAAAAACTATAATCAATTAGAAGTCTATTTTTCAGAACTAAAAAAATGTAAAATTGAGTACGAAAATGCGGAAGCTAAACTTCACATTTTTATGCATGACGAAGAACTTATGCGCGTAAAGGGCGATTGTTATAAGGTTACACTTAACCTGGAGTATATTGCAAAGCAAGCAACAAATAAGCTAGTAACAGAATTTCAAATTATGGATATACATTTTTCAAATAATATTCCAAAAAATAAAGAAGAAACTGAGATTAGGACAAAAGAGTATGAGAAAGCTCTTATGAATGTTGGTAATGTGATTAATGATTTTTATAACGATAGAAATAATTTGTTTGAAAAATTACACCCTAAAAGAGTTTTATTTGTGCGTCTTTTACAGAAGAGATTGCTTGAAATAATGAATTAAATTTATGTATTAATTGTGTAGTTAATAAACGCTTGTTGAATTCATAATGTCTTTGATTTATAGAAAAAGCCTAAACTTAGTCCGATAATGGCATACCAAAATCGATTTTATTTATTAAACATTTTCTACCTTGTTTGATGCGAAACAAATAAAAGAATTCAATGTTTAATATGTCAAATTTAGTAATCAAAGATAAAGCTTGGCGGAGAGTAGGTGGAAGTCCTATAACTTATGAGTACTTTGTTGTTCTTTTATTGTTTCGCAGCACCGCCAGGTCTTTTCAAAAAATATATATGCCATGCGAAACAATAAAAGAGCGACTATCAGGAGACCCGAAGTGCGTAGCCTGAAAATTCAACCCAAAAGAAGGTTTAACAAATACAGTCAAAAAGACGTTCCGGAAATCAAACTTTGTGGTGATTGGTTACGAGATTTGGGTTTTCAAATGGGTGAAAGAGTAACGGTAACTTCAATGCCAAGCTAATTAATTATTAGACCAACAGAATGATACAAACAAAGAGCTATTGACAGCCTTTGTTGCTAGCTCTTTCGGTTAACATGCAAATACACGATCTCGACTTAGCGAAGTAGTATTACAACAAAAAACTCTATTTTGAATGCTTCCAGAAAGGTTTTGATAAATTTTTTGCCTATATTTTGATAGTTTTTAATCCAAATTTTATAAGTTTAATAAGTTCCAAATAGATATGAAATCAGAAGAAATACAAGACTTATTCCTTAAATTTGAAGATGCTGCAGCAGAGCTTGAAGGTATTGAATGTTGGAGTGCCAGAGATTTACAAGTACTGTTAGGCTATAGTAAATGGGAAAATTTCGAAAAAGTAATTATTAAAGCAAAAGATGCCTGCAAAAATGTTGGTGAACAAATAGCATATCATTTTCCTGACGTCAGGAAAACGATAGCGATGCCAAAAGGAGCTGAAAAAGAGATAGATGATATTCTACTGACACGTTATGCTTGCTACCTAATTGCGCAAAATGGAGATAGTAGAAAAGAAGAAATTTCATTTGCTCAGAATTATTTTGCGGTACAAACAAGAAAAGCAGAGCTTGTTGAACAACGACTTTTAGAATTTGAACGCGTTAAAGCGCGGGAAAAACTAAGTCAGACAGAAAAACAACTCTCGGGAGTTTTATATGAAAGAGGTGTTGATAGTCATGGATTTGCAGTTATAAGGAGTAAAGGAGATCAGGCGCTATTTCATCTCAATACTCAAATGTTAAAAAAGAAAATGGGAGTACCGGGTAATCGACCCGTTGCCGATTTTTTGCCAACGATTAGTATAAAGGCGAAAGATTTAGCTGCAGAAATGACAGGACTTAATGTTCAGAATAAAGATCTGAAAGGCCAATCCAAAATTGAAAAAGAACATATTGATAATAACTTAGCGGTAAGAAATATGCTTACAAATAGGGGGATAATTCCAGAAGATTTACCTCCAGCTGAGGATGTTAAAAAGCATCAACGGAAACTAGATAGTGATGAAAAAAAGGTTTTAAAAGACACTAAAAAAAGTAAACAAAATAGAAACGAATAATTAGTTGAATAATAAACAGGATAAACAAAATACTCCAATAATGATTTACCAATTTTCAGGGAAAATAGAAAACGTTTTTGAATAGAACCTATAACATGAAACCCTTATACTATACTGTCCTGCTATTCACAGGATCACTCTTTTCCCAAATCACTTTTAAAGTCGATAATTTTTCAAAACAATACTATGGTAAAATGTTTATCGCCGATACTTCCGAAGTTTTTTCTCCGGGTTGGATTGCGATTTATGATCAAAAAACGAATAAACAACTGATCCAAGTAAAATCAGAAGAGCTTACGTTTAGTCTTCATAACGGAAAAGTTCTGGCCAATATAAAAGAATTACCTTATGGTGAACAAAGTCAGATTTTATATGAGGACTATAATTTTGACGGCGTAAAAGACTTTGCCATTATGGACGGACAATTTAGTTGCTACCATGGCCCATCTTTTAAAATTTACCTGGCTACAACTGCCGGATTTCAATACAACGTCGATTTTACAAGATTGGCGCAGGAATATTGTGGCATGTTTAATGTCGATTATAAAGATAAAACAATTAGCACGATGACCAAAAGCGGTTGTTGCTGGCATCAATTTTCCGAATTTAAAGTCCGCAATAACAAACCCTATCCGATTAAAATTGTAGAAGAGGGGATGGATCCTTCGGGAATCCTATGGGATTATACGGAACAAAAATGGACCAATGGCAAGATGCTACAAACAAAATATCAGATACTTGATGAAGAACTAACCGACGACAAGGTTTTGCTTTCATTTGAATTTGAAAATAAAAAAAAGATGAAAATTCTCAACTCCGGAACCCTTTTGTACTATGTCTTTACGGATGCCAATAACAAAATCGAATTGCTTTACCACGATATATTTACGTATTCAAAAACCGAAAACAGTTTAAAATTCTTAAATCATAAAACGGAATATACGATTTACGATACCAAAATTGTGATCAAAACGCCTAGTAAAACCTACGAAATGAAAGCTGCTAATAAAACCAAATCCGGGACACTCGCAACACTGAAAAAACAAGAAGTAAATAATGTGATCCTATGATAAAACGAATAATTCGATTTTTGACATCTTTGATTTGTGAATGTGTTATCGGGATGCTTTTCTGAAAGAAAAAACTTTATATTTACTACAAAAAACAGCATATTATCATTCAATGAAATACGTACTATTCCTATTGGCATCTTTACTTTTTGTGGTAACTACAAATGCCCAAAATGATCCGCAAACAGAAAAAAAAGTTTTTGCGAACCAAGGCGAACAAGAAAAATACAGAGCAGAAGTCTTTTTTAAAGAGAACTATATAGTTCAAAGCTATCCTGAATTTAGCGGTAAAATAACCGAAATCGACTTTAATACGTTTAAATTTGATGATCAAGTAATTGTATTGGATAACATCAATCGTAGCTTAAAACCAATTTTTTTAAAAGGCCTACTTTATCCGCAAATTATAGCAGACGATATTTCCTTTATCAGCAGTTTGGAAGAATTAAAATTTTTAAACATTTCACCTAAGGTAAAACGGTTTAAATTATGGTTATTTAAGAAGAATGTCAGCAATCCAACCGTCTATTTGTTAGAAATCACGAACGAACAAGCGACCGAAAAAACGGATATAAAAACGTTTATCGAAAACGGAAAACTTACCTTTCTTAAAAAAGGCTGGACTATAATATAACGAAGCGGAATATGAAAAACATCAGCATCCTTTTCCTTTTTATAACGTCTCAACTCTTCGCGCAATCGACTGCAATTTCAGATGATCAATTAGTTACATTAGCAAAAGTCTGGGGCGTGATCAAATATTATCATCCAGGGGTTTCACAAGGGAAAGTCGATTGGGATAAAACCTTGATCAACACTTTAGAAAATACCTCCAAACGTACCGAAGATCAGATGATCACTGAATGGTTGGAAATGGCCGATAAAGCAGCATTTGAAACTCTTACGCTTCAAAAAGCAACCTGCGACAGTATTACGCTTCGGAATTTTGATATTAAATGGATTGAAAAAGCAAAGATTAGCACTACCAACAAATCCAGGCTATTACAGTTGGTCAACCAACCAAAAAATGTTGGAACCTATTACAGTAATCCAACCTTAAAAAGTATCCGACTTGACAGTGCGAATGAAAAAATATATGACGGATTTTCAGCCAATGTCAAGCTGCTGGAACTGTTTCGGGTGTGGAATGCGATTGCCTATTTTTATCCCTACAAATATTTACTCGATTCCAATTGGGATTCCGTGCTGAAAAAATATGTTCCGATTTTTAAAAATATCAAAACCGAAAACGACTATAAACGAGCGATTACACAACTGGCTGCGGAAATTCAGGATACGCATACCAGCTTAAAAAACAATTATAACGAAGCTATTTTTGGAAAACTAGGCGCCCCTTTTACCTTTCAAATAGTCAATAATGGGGCGTTAATTACGGGTATAAAAGACGAAAAGAAAATGCAAAAAGCAACGATCCAGATGGGGGATTTGATCACAAAAATCAATGGTAAATCGGTTGCAAGAATCATTGCGGAAAAATCAAGCTTTATTCCTGCTTCGAATACATCGGTGCAATTCAGAGAAGCCTATAATTATTTGTTTAGCGGAAATGAGCCTAGTGTTACGATTGAAGGTGTTACTGAAAACGGAAAATCATTTAAAACGACTTTAGAACGAATGCCCCGAAACTTTAAAGAGGAATGGGACAAAGACGGGATTCCAAATTATCATCTGACTTATAATGGGAAGACTTACGAATACCTGGTATGGAACACTACGGAAAGCCGGTTAAATCCTGTTTTTCGATTGGAGAATAAGGCCTATGTCGAATTTTCGTCGCTACGAGTAACAGAAATCGATAGTCTAATGCAGTCATTTCAAAAGACCAAAGGTATCGTATTCGATTTAAGAGGTTATAACGATGATGGCGCGTTGCTTAAAGTTTTTGATTATCTCTTTTTAAAACCACAGTTTTTCGGAATAAAATCGCAACCTTCTTTTGATCAACCCGGAAAATTTTGCTTTGTTGATCATATCATAGACGAAAAGTACAAATACATCGGGAAAGAGAATCCGGAAGCTTATAAAGGCCAAGTAATCGTTTTAATAAACGAATACACGCAAAGTGCAGCGGAATTATGGGCAATGATTTTTAAAAAAGTGCCGAATATAATTTTTGTTGGAAGTCAGACTGCCGGAGCCGACGGAAATATGGTTTCTATAAAATTAACCGATGGAAATGCCCTTTATTTTTCAGGATTGGGGATTTATTATCCCGATGGTACCGAAACGCAGCGTATCGGTATAAAGCCGGATGTCGTGATTCGGCCAACATTGCAAAGTATTCGAAACAAAGAAGATTTGCTATTGAAAAAGGCTTTTCAATTGATTGATCATAAATAGCGGAAATTAAATTTTTTGGATTTTTAAAAAAGATGACGATTTATAATTTCTCTTTCGTGGGATTTTTTATCTTTAAATCCAAAACAGAAGTTGTTATAACCGGTCGTTGTACAAAAAACGGATGGGTTTAATTTCTTTTAAAGCGGTATAAATTAACCCGTAACAAACCAAATTCAAATGAAAAAAAGCTTTTTACTTCTTTGTTTTATCGTATGTGGCTTTCAGAAATTTTCATTTATAGACCGGAAAATAATACAGGATAATCCGTTTCTGTTTCAAAAAGACAATCAAAAAGTAGTTTTAGAAATCGAAAATGGAGCGAAACATTTTAATTGGGATACCAAAACAAGTTTTACAGTAAAAACAGAAAATATAGATCCGCGAAAACTACGGTTAATCGCTCCGGGATTGAGGTTGCTAAAAGGTGCCCATGAAAATAATACGGAAAGCATTTGGGAGATTACGCCCCAAAAAGCGCTTATCAAAAATGACACTTTAAAAGTCTTTGTTTCTGTTCGCAATAAGGACAATTCATTTTGGACGCATCAGTTTAAAATTTTGATCAAATAAACAATCGTAACTGATTTTAAAACAATATACTAGTATTATATTAAATGACTATAGAAAGCCAAATCCACACCTATATTTCTAGCTTACCCGAAGCGAAACGCAGCGAAATGAAAGCGTTGCATCAAACCATACTGGAATTACAGCTAACGTTTCAATTATGGTTTTTAGACGGTAAAAACAGTGAAGGCAAGGTTGTTTCGAATCCGAATATAGGCTACGGATCACAAACCATGCATACCGGTGGAAAAACCAGAGAGTTTTATAAGGTTGGAATCAGTGCCAACACTAGCGGGATTTCGGTTTATATAATGGGAATCGAGGATAAAACTTATTTAGTGCGAACCTATGGTGAAAAACTTGGAAAAGCGCGTATAAGTGGTTATTGTATTAAATTCAGGAAATTAGAGGATATTAATATCGATATACTCGAAAAGGTTATTCGGGATCGATTGGAGCAGGAATAATAGAATTACAGTATGCAATACATGCAGCTGTTTTAAACAGGGACACTTTTAGTAGCGTTATAAATATGGAACGCTGTATCAATGCTATTAAAAAACGGTCCGGCTATACTGCTAATAATGGCTTATGTATTGTTATTAACCATAATAGTAATGTTGTGTAACAAAAAATATGCGTGCGGTCTATGGTATCGACAACTGGATAATGATAGGGGTACTTATAACAACAGTATTGACAGTATTGGAACTTAAAGCTTCTTTTTTAGAATTATTTCCAAATAATTACAACTTTTAAAACACGGGTATTATTTCCTGACCAAATTCGAATGAAAAAACTGATTTTACTTTTGATCATAACCGTAACACTGATACGCTGTACTTCCAAAACAACAGAAAATAGCGATACCACAGTAACGGATAACACTACCGAAACAGAATTAAAAGCTATTGAACAAAGCGGTCGTTCTTTTTACGACTGGTATTTTAAAAATGATTTTCCGAATTGCGAAATTGTAAAAGGAAAAAATGGCTATTGCGTCATGGATACCGTATCGTATTTTAAAACCCTTCGCAATTTGGGAACGATTTCAGAACAATTTATCCGAAGCGAGAGAGCCCGGCTTCAGAGCTGTGCGGAGTTTATTGAAAACTTCGAATATGAAGAATATCAAAATGCGCAAGTGTACGATCCCGGTCGTTACTGTTCGTACTTATATACGATGAACTGGCTCGGAAGTGAGGATCCGGCCGCCAAATTCTGGACTCAGAATGTAAAAAAAATTAACGATACTACTGCTTCGGTTGCTATTTATATTGCCAATGATATAAGTGGAAATGACAAACAGCAGTTATCGACTGTATTTTTAAAGAAGGAAAAAAACAAATGGATGATGACCGAAATCCGGTTAACAGGTAAGGATACTAAGGAAAAAGAACCCGAAAATTTTAGAGGGTTGTGGGCTGGTGGGATTGTCACACTTAATATTGGCAGTACTTCGATGCGAATTGTATACCACGAACAATGCCGGTACGACTATCCGGTAAAAAAGATTAGCGATACTGAGTTTATCATGATTTGGAGTGACGATATGGATTGTAATTTCAATAATCGGACAAGCGAAACGTTCGGATTAAAAAAGGTACCGCAAATCGGAAAACCATTTGCCAAATACAAAATCAAAAATAACATTCTTTATGCCGAATATTATTATCCGGAATGGGTAAATAGCTATACGAATAACGTCGAATATGTTTTTTCTGCGAAGTACTTTAGAATGGAGCGGGAATAAGAAGAAATGATAATCCAATAACGTTAGCAAACCGTAAGATAAGAACAATACAAAAAAAATATAATTAAATACAAGGCATAATCGCTTCCTAATCCTATGAAAACAAAGTATTTAGTGGTATTCTCTTTTTTATTCCTGATAGGCTGTAATAGCTCACATGAAAAAAAAGAAACAAAGACAGCAAAAGCAGTTGATACAAGAGCTGCAACACCAGTTAAAAAAACGCAAGAGGCCGGACTTATTTTACCTGTTGTTGACAGTTTACGGGAATCAGAACAATATTGTTGTGTAGTATCGCCCGAATCGGGTTTTACAGTGTATGACAAACCCGGCGGCAAAGCTATTGGAATACTAAAGCGGGAAATCAATAAAGATGATGATCAATCACCATATGGACTCTATTTTATTTCGGAAAAAGGAAAACAGTTAATTGAAACCGAAGAATATAAAGAAATCGGTTATGACCTATTTGCGATTAATTATAACGATAAGATAACAGGATATGTACGGGTTCTAGACAGTCGGAGAAGCTATTGGCTACACATGGACGAAATAAATCGTAAAGGGTTTAAAACGGTTAGTTGGATGGAACATCTGCTAAAAGAGCGCACTACTGTTTTAGGATATTATGCTAACGAACCCGGTTTAAAATTGCGGAAAGAACCCAACAGCAACAGCGAAGTGATTCGTACGATCCGCGGTGATCTGTTGGAAATCAAACTTTCCGAAAAAGTTTCGGGACAATGGTGTAAGGTAAACATCACAAAATATAAAGAGCATCCCTGCGATACCGAGTTAAGTGAGTCGGAAAACACAGTGGAACAAACAGAAGGCTGGCTAAAAATTATTGACGATAACGGAGAACCGAACATCTGGAGCTATATCAAGGGCTGTTAAGAATTCGAATCTGATAATTGAAGATTACAAACATCCAAAACACTATGCTTTAATCCTATGTTACTAAAAAAACGAATATTATTTCTAACAATTACAATAGCTTTAATAGCCTGTCAATCCAAAACAGAAGAAAAAGGGCACACTCTTAATTCGACCACCGGAACAGAAGGTAAAAAAGAAGCTGTGGTAAAAAAAACGGAACCTACAGTAAAATCAATTTACTATTCGAATGTCCTTGCAATCGAAAACGTATCGATCAATAATCATAAACTGATACTGCCTAAAAGTGAATTTGATTCGTTATACGGTACTACGATCGATTCTACCAGGGCAGACATCTGGGAATGCGCAAATCCATTTGTGTGGTTGGATGAAGAATGGATGATCAAAACATATGGGAAAGATAAAGAAATGGAAGATTTTGCACGATTCAACGGTAAAATAGCCACTCTTTTTTCTAAAGGCAGGGTTTTCCACACCAACAATCATATTGTATTATTCGAAAGGACACCGGCAAAGAACAATCAGTTCCGGATTTTATCGCATCAGATCGTACTCGATCAAAACACAACAGTAGCGATGTTTCGCAAGAAGTTCCCGGATGTAGCACCCGAAAAAACGAACGATTCCGATGAACCGATTTTTCGGATCTATACCGATAATGATCGGGTAGACGCATTTCTATTTTATTTTAAAAACGGAAAATTGGATTATATGACACTTTGGTTTGAATTGTGTTAAAAGCTGGAAAGTAAAGCCGTTATACATATTAATCATAATTTAATAATAAGTAAAGTAAAAAACTGTGAAAAAAATAATAATCCTAAGCCTTGTATTTTTAGTACTTTCCTGTGCAAAAAATCAGGAAAATAAAACCGCAGAACAACCGGAAAGTGTTGTTAATACAACCGATACCGAAAAAAAGGAAACCCCTGATAGAAGTCAGTTAAACCACTTGTATTCTGCAAATGGCGGTTCGATATTGTATTTAAAAAATGGCGAGGTTAAAAGTTGTGCCCGATGTGATTTTGACGGCGATTTTATAGGTCAGTTGCAAAAACTGAAAACGGCCTACCGGTATAAAGATTATGACAATTATGCTATTGCCAATGGGAACGACACTATTAGGTTTTTTGAAGACCTGACCGGGCGTATTGAGTCGGGCTGGAAAATTATAAAAGGAATACCGATTACGCATGAAATGTCGGTTATTTCGTATTCGGAACCGGAAAAAAATAAAAAGAGTACTACCATAACCGATACACAACTGGTTATTTTAGAACAGGAAACCAGAACCTTTGCCGACGAAGATTCTCCGGAAGCCGATGCCTATTTTACTGCATCGGACGATTATGGCTGGTATTTAGCAGAACTTACCGAATCGTTTGAAAAACGCCATATTAAAGTAACCAGCTTAAAAAACCGGTTTGTAACCTTTCCGATCGAAAACAACCAAAAAATTACGATCGATACCTATAAACTCATCAACAATAATAATGTAAGTGTACTTTTATATAAAAAGAACAAAAGACCAATTATTGTTCATTTAATTCCCGACGAAAATGCCGAAGCGGAAATCAAAACTTATTTAGAGGAATAGTATGAATTATATTGTTGTAAATCATGAAATTACAATTTCATACCTATATTGTTGTTGTCATAAATACTATAATGAAAGTTGTTGATAGTACAATATCTGGCACCATACCAAAGCTAAAAGAATTAGAATTGAATAACATATTCAACAAAAAAAACATAATTAAAAAAAATGAAACACTATTTACGACTAACGGGCTTAATTCTGTTTTTTGTTTTCAGTTGCAATACAAAAGAAAACGGACAATCCGAACCGAAAACGGCAACAAACGTTACCGACAGCATTAAAAAAGAAACCACAACCGTAACACCAAATGAAGAAAAAAGCATACTCGACACTTCTTTTATCGATAAAGAAGGGAAAGAAATAGAAGCGTATCCTATATTTGAATGCAGTGGCACGTTAGTCGAAAACGATTCGGAAACCGACCGCTATGCTGTAGCGATATTTACTAAAAATATAGAACAATGCTGGAATGGAAAAAGTAAAGTCGTATTAGAACAATTTCTGGATGCTCCCGAAACACAGAATAGACCCTATGTAATAGTCGACGAAATAAATGGAACCGGAAAAAATAAGAAAAGAAGGTTTTCTACGGTTTATCTGAACCGTCCGGATAATGATAAATATGATGAAAAAGAGATGTATTTAGCCGAATATGAAGATAATGAAAAACCGGTGATCACAAAAGTTTACCGAATTTGGGAAATAGATACCCGGGAAGGAAAATTTAAAGAAGTCCTAAAACCTCAAAAGCTAACCTTTAACAATCCGGATTATATAGAGTAAAGTGCACTTTAATAAAGACAAATGAAAAAATCAGTTTTACTTTTAATTCCGTTAGTTCTATTACTGGTTATGGAGTTGTATTATAATCCCATACTGGGAAAACTATTGGTTGGCCCGGCAAGAATAGTGGGGAATGAAACCCCTTGCGAAATTGTGATCAACGCGTATTTTGTAAACTAAATATAAAAAAAGTAAAACAGAAAGCAACGTGAAAGACATTCAAAAAAACAGTTCAATACCACCATTTCTATGCAAAAAGAATCACCAATCGTAAGGAACAACATAAAAATTGTGTCGCTGTTTTTTATCGGGATTTTTGTTTTAAAATCTTACGGTGAATGGAGCGAACCGCTTG
This sequence comes from Flavobacterium sp. CAU 1735, assembly GCF_039888695.1. Classification (NCBI taxonomy): domain Bacteria; kingdom Pseudomonadati; phylum Bacteroidota; class Flavobacteriia; order Flavobacteriales; family Flavobacteriaceae; genus Flavobacterium; species Flavobacterium sp. CAU 1735. The sequence continues at coordinate 233,346 of NZ_JBDQQQ010000002.1, forward strand.
TTGTATTCGCCTATATAATGTCCAAATGGGATCTCGAAACCGTTTTATGGTTGCTATCGTTAGTGGTTCTTCCGTCAGGAATCGTCTTGTTCTATATCAAAAAGACACTTGGTTGGTTTCTCTTAGCCTTGTATGCAACACATGCAGCCGTTTTAAACATTGGAACTTTCATTCGCTTTATAATAACGTCTGTATCGATGCTGTTTAAAAACGGTCCGGCTACACTGGTAATGATCGCTTATGTTTTGTTATCGCTGTTTTTTTTAACCATAATAGTGATGTTGTGCAATAAGAATATGCGTGCGGTCTATGGTATCAACAACCGGATTATGATAGGGGTACTTATAATTACAACACTATTAGCATGTCTGGAGTTATCGCAGCATGTATTTTTTTTAACTTTATAGCAAAAAGAAATGGCAAGTTGTTTTATAATTTATAAAGATGGCAGATGTTTTTCGAGACGCTGGACAGGCTATGATTCTATTCTTAAAATTGCCATTAATGAATTAAAAATCATTCCGGATGGTATCCCGTTAGCCCAATGGCTGGAATTACAAATACCCGTAGAAAATGAGGAATTGGAAAGCGACAGCGGTTATGGATTTTACAATTCAAGATTGGATGACTGGACAAACCGGTATTTGGATACGCGAAGTTTAACGCCCAAAAATCAAGTGCTTTTTTGGAAAGCGATAGGAAAGGGCAGAATACGTCTTCTTAATGAAGGAGCGGCCTATTCCGAATTAAATCCCGATTATTTTGAAGCTTTTTATCGAATGTACCAACTGGCCGAAAATGAGGAACCGCCTATGGAATACAACGATTTAGGGAAAATTGCCGAACCTTGTTTGCATAAAAACGGGCCGGGTTGGTAGCTTTATTCTTTTTTGTAAAACCCGATTTTGAATTAAAATGTCATAATTGAGAGAAAAAAACTATTTTTAGCCTATCAAACCGGTAAAAAAATAGTTATAATTATATTAATGTATGGGGTTATATTATTCAGTCAGAATTTATATTAAGAAAGAAAATTTAAGCAAAAGCTTACAATGGTTGTTCGAAAATACGAGTAAAGATAACGATCAACTTACGGTTTTAGTAGATGATGATCCAATTCCATGTAATGGATCTCATTTTCGGTTAAAAGGTTATGGACAGACTAATAAAATAGAGATAAATGAAAGCATTGCTATAAATGACAATTTTCAATCCTTATATTATAGCACTTCGTTACTGCTAGATTTAGAGCCCAAATTGATGGATTATTATTTAGGGCCAATTTATAATGAAAACTATTTGGAACACTTCCAAGAACAGTTTAATGAGCTTTATGATGGAAAAGGAAAAATTCGTGTAGGTTATTTTAAGGCCTCTATACTAAAGCTGTCAAATTCTCAAATATTTGAATTTAATTTTCAAGGTGTTACATCAGGAATGAGTTGTATGTTGGAAGAGTCAATGTCTGTAAGAAAGTGGATCTACGAATTTTCCGATGCATCAGAATCAGTACTAAGTTATATTGACATGGAAAGTAGTGGTATAAAAATCATTTATTATAAAGGACATAAAACCGAAATAATTCTTAAAAATTCGATTCCAAAAAGTTCGCTATATACCTTTCAAAACCTTTTAACCGATTATTTTCATCTGGAAAATGATTTGGAATTAAACAATGATCAAAAGTACAGTATTCTAACAGAAAACATAAATGTGGTAGAAGATGATCAATATTCTGTGTTTATTGCTAATGCTAAATGGTATCTGGATATTAGATCCGGGTATAATGAGCAAATTGAATTAAACGAAAATCAGATTACACGATTCCGAAAAGAAGGAAAAAAATATATGGATGACTTAGTAGAAATCCGATTGAATATACATCGTTATTCTAAAAAAAGAGAACTTTAAAATCAAATGACACTTACTGTAGCCATTATTATCGGACTATTAATTTCTTTTATAGCTATTTATAGCATATTGAACCCGTATTTGTACAAAACCAAAATTAAAAAAGAGCATCAGGATTTAATAGACAACATTCAGGAACGAATCGCAAAAGCCAACGGTGCAACGATCGAACACTATTCTCTTGATAACCTGTCTCAGGAAAAAAAACCGGAAGTCGACTTCTATAAAGATGCCGAATTTGTAAATAAAGAATGCACCAATCTGGACGACTTTATCATTAATGATCAACTAAACTCATATGATTTAAGAAAGCTGGCCGATTTAAACGGAATCCAATTGCAAATCCGACAGGGATGGCATCCGTTACTCATTGAAATGCTTCAGGAATTAGACCAGCAGGGATGGGATAGGAGCGTTTCCTGTATTAAAGAGAAGTATGCCTCCTTGCGTTTTTACACGCAATGCAAATACGAAGATCCTATTCAGATTATTCTGGAGGAATACGAATACAAATCTGAAAAAGTTTGTGAAACCTGTGGTAAAAAAGGAGAAATCCGGTATAATTCCAGTTGGGACTATGTGGCGTGTCAGGAGCATTATGTAGAAAACCGCGGTGAAGTTACGATTCAGGAAAACGGTTTTATACATAATGACAAATTTTATGAATGGAATAATATAAAAAAGGCTTTGTTCGACAAGGATTTAGATTATAGCGATAAACATCGTTTTTTAAAAATTGAATTAAAAAAACCATATATAGAACACTCAGGCTGGCCTACCGGTACGATATATATAGCAAACTACGTTACAGGTTTTGGTTCTTTTTTGAATCATATTCCTAAAGGCTTTCCGGGGCTGGACTACAACTACATCAAAAATTTCGAAAACCCGGAATTTTGTGAAATCTGCGGTTATAAAGCGGTTTACTTCGATCGATGCGAATGCTGCGAAAGCGAATCCTGGTCGGCCTATCACAAACAATGGAAAACGCAGGATGGTAAAGATGAAAACGAAGAAAAAAGATGGTATTTAAAACACAAACAAATCAATTGGGAGGTAATCGAGGGCGATAAATACGTACCGGTGTGTGGTAACTATACTAAAAACCCGGATCATAAAATTCTATATACCGAGCTGGAATTACAAGATTATTTAAACAAGGAAGATTTATATCCGGAAGATTAAAAAGTAAAAGAGATGAGTTATATAATGGTAGACATAGAATCCGACGGACCGATTCCGGGGGATTATTCGATGATTTCATTTGGAGCGGTTTTGGTTGATGAACATTTGGACAAAACCTTTTATGGTCAGTTACAACCAATTTCGGAAAAATGGATTCCCGAAGCTTTAGCGGTTTCCGGATTTAGCCGGGAAGAAACCTTAGGTTTTGACGCACCTCAAAAAGTCATGCAGGATTTTGCCGACTGGATTAAGGAACATTCAAAAGGACAAGCGGTTTTTATTAGCGATAATAACGGTTTTGACTGGATGTTTATTTGTTGGTATTTTCATCATTTTCTAGAGCGAAATCCGTTTGGACATAGTTCGCAAAATCTGGGAAGTTTGTATAAAGGTGTGGTTAAAGATATGTTTCAGAATTTTAAACATTTACGGGTCACCAAACACACCCATCATCCCGTAGACGATGCCAAAGGGAATGCAGAAGCGTTACTAACGATCAAAAAAACGTTTGATTTAAAGATTAGTTTGAAGTAAAATAACACAACTAAATAGACAAATTATGAGCAAAAAATTACGTTTTATAGTTCTCTTTTTAACCGCATTAGCAGGAAATGCTTTTTCACAGGCGTATATCCCGATGCTAAACAATTCCTCCTGGAATATTGTTAGTGCCAACTTTGGAGGTAGCTCTAATTTAATTATTAATCCCGGCACTGATGTCGTAATTGGATCATACACTTATAAGAAATTCTTTGATCCGACGACCAATTCCGATACGTATTTACGTGAAGATGTCGCTACCAAAAAAGTATACCGAAATATAGGAGGGGTTGACCGAATTCTATACGATTTTAGTCTTCAGGTTTCCAATACGATTACCTTGGGGAACGGAAGTACGTATACCGTAATTTCAATTACAAACATTCCGGTAAATGGAGGTACACGAAGAAAGTTCTTTTTAGATAATGGCTTTTTTAGCGAAAACTGGATTGAAGGTGTAGGAAGTAGTCAGCATCCATTACGACCATCCTATGAAATGCCTTCCGATCCGTATATTTATCTGACATGTAGCGCACAAAATGGCGTCAATATATACAATCATAATCTGGCAAACGGTCAGCCTACAGCAACCGATTGTACGATGTTAAGTGTAGACGAATTATCTTTTAAAAGCCGTGACATTCAATATGCTCCAAATCCGTTTACAACCGAGCTTTATATAACGGCACCATCCGATTTTAAGAACGCAACCATAAAAGTGTTTAATTCCATCGGACAATTGGTCAGAGAACTCACAAATGTAAATGGAAACACTATAACCGTTCGAAGAGACAACCTAAACAGCGGTATTTATTTTGTACGAATACAGGAAAGCGGAAAAATAATGGCAACAAATAAAATCATACTAACGAATTAAATAAAGAATGACTACAAAAAACAGTTTTTCAACAGAAACGATTTTACCGATTGTAGTAATCCTTTTAAGTGTACTGAACATTTCAAATCATGTTCATAATTTGATTTCTATATCAATTTTAAATTCATTAATCGGAATAATCGGTTCCGTTTTATTTTTTCTAAAAAAAGCAAATGCAGTAAAACTAATATACATCTGGATTATTGTACAAATAGTAATCATAGATCCTTTTTTTGATTTATCTCAAGGTTTAAGCTTTAAATTAGGTTTTACATTGGGATTGAATAATGGAGATATTGGATTAAATATTAATGTTTTAGCAATTCTAATGTTAGGAGGTGTTAAAATTCTTGAAACGGCAAGTTTGGTTGGAAAACGTCTTACACTTAAAAAATTCAGAGATGGAACTTTAGAAGATATTTTGCCAATAAGTGGTACTATAACCGAACGGATTTCGTTAGAAAATGAGAAAAACTGGATATTAGTAACATTAGATGGAGCATTTGATTATAAAACACAAAAGATCCATAAAGTTTTAATCAAAAGGAAAGATGATAAATCCATAAAACTAAAGGAGAAAAATCAGATTACTTTTCTTAGACTTGTCCTTGATGAAGACGATTTGATCAATTTATCCAATAAATCGAAGTTTCCGTTTATAGACTGGATTATTTGCGAAAAACCATCAAAACAGGAACCAATTTTATGAGACATTATTTACCACTACTAATTTTCTTTTCCCTATTTATCAATTGCAAAAAATCCGAATGCCCGCTACCAAAATGTAATAACGACTATAATCTTAAAGGTGGCGTACACGAGGTAGAAGAAAATGTATCTTTTCCGGCGCAAGATGCATATCCGATTAGCTATAAAACAAAGATTCTATATACTTTCAATCAGAACGACTATACCTTATCGGTAGAAGAAATGGATCGAGAGGGACATTTTTATAAAAAAGAATTTCAATACGATAACGATAATATTATTAAGGAAATAACAGAAACGGCAAAAGGAAAAGTAGTATCGAAAAGCAGTATTGTCAAAAATAAAAATAATCGGATTGAAAAAATCACTGTCGATAAAGAGAATGAAAACAGCGAGACAATCATTTTATATGATCATTCGCCGTGTCTTTCCAATAGAGGAGAGGAGTTTAAAAACGGAAAACTTGTCCAATCCTGGGAAATAGAATATAAAAACGATTTAGCCGCTGTTATTACTACAACACAAGCCGGAATTAAAAAGCAGGCATTCTATACGTACAATTCCAATAACGATATTATTGAAGTTGTAGAAAAAGATATGGACGGAAAAACACTTAACATACAAACGTCAGTGTATAAATACGATCCTAAGAATAATTGGATCGAAAAGAATATTTACGATTCAAATAAAACATTAATCATGAGCATTACACGAAAAATTAAGTATTGGTAAATACGTATAGGAATTTTAAATTATAAAATTTTGAAACAAGAAACAAAGTATATTTTTAGAGTAATTACGATAAATCTGCTAATTGCCATTTTGATTATGCTGATTTTAATTGATTTTGATTTTACAGCATTACTAGAATTTTTTATCGATTTTTTACTTAATTTTTTAATCGGAATTACGGGATTATATGCTACAGGCTATGTAATAGGTCAAAATCTGTATAAATTCAAAAAGAATAAATATACTATTGGACATGGAATTCTCTCCATTTTTGGTGTTCTGTTTTTGGGAATCCTATTGGGTTCTACAGTTAGGATTTATTCAGGAAGGCCTTCCATATGGAAATGAATATTGTTTGAAAAATGAGCTGTTTGATTATTTTCTTAAACCATTGTTTTTAATTTTTCTATTTGGATTTTTTCCTACCCTAATTAGTGGAATTTTGTTAGGGATAAGACTGAGAAAAGATTTTTAGTTGAATAATATATAAAATCAAAACAGGCTGCCCATTATAGAAAGCCTGTTTTTATCGGACATATAATAGGTAACTAAAGCATAACGCTATGAAAAAGGTACTGGATGATGTAGGCCGTGAATACTTTATATTTAAACCCGACAGGTTTTAAAAACCTGTCGGGTTTGCTATTTAAAATTATTTAATTCCGGTTTTAGCATTCCTTAACGTTGAACAAACTATCTCATTGATGGTTGTAATCAATAACTCTAAACCATTTTTTACTACAATTACGGATTTCTTAACTCACACAATGCTTGTCTGGAAGAAAAAAACTTTAATTTTAACGGGAACAATTTGATCTCAATTTGAAATGTATTTTGTTTTAAATAAAGTAAAAACTTCAAAATGAGATTTTTTTAATATTGTTTAATTCAATTTTGCCACAAAATTTGATTTAATAATTTTAAAATCTTTAATGAACGTTTTTATGGAAAATCAGTTTGGTTCGCAATGGTCGTTACATCATTTTGCTCACTTTCATATTGAAAATTTAGAAAAATCCAGCTATATTATTGAGGCGGGTGGTTCATTTCAAATTTCCGGAACCATAAAAAATAATGATGAAATAGAAGCTACAACCTATTTAATCATTAAGCTTGCCAATGCTGAAAATCAACATGGAGTCATTGCTATAGATACGGATCGCGATTTTAGCGACGGAGAAAAAGAAGCATTGAGAATTGTTGATGTACCAGCCCTAGGTGAAAAAGATTTTTGCGTACAAATCGAGTTACCAAATGATATTGATCGACAAACATTAGATATGCAAATTGAATTATGGTCTCCGGCAAGAATGGCCTGGCAAAAAAGATCAAAGGATACAATAGCGTTATTTTATCGTTCGAACTGGGGAAACGGTATCGATATCATCAAAGCAGAAGATTTAATTACGACTGTTTTTATTTCGTATACCTGGCTGTCTGATGTCCACGTAAAATGGGTCAATAAATTAGCACAGGAATTAGCAAGAAGACAAATCAAAGCTATTCTTGATCAGAATGATTTAAAATTAGGACAGTCGATAACTAAGTTCATGGAAAGAGGAATGAAATTCCCGATTTGTCTATGTGTGTGCTCTGATGTTTACACTCAAAAAGCAAACGATGAGAGTAACGTTGGAGGTGTTGGATATGAAATTACGATACTTTCAAACAAAATTTTTAAAGGTAGATCGCGTGAAACCGTAATTCCCATTATAAAAGATAATCCTGAAAAACTATTACCCGATTTTTTTGGTTCAGCTAAGTATATTAATATGGACACTGAAAAATGGGAGGGAAAACCGCTTACAGAATTAGCTACGACTATACTACATTTGTCAAAATTAAATAGAGATGATATAACACAAAATACTATTCTAAATTAGAAAAATATAAAAAACCGGCTGCCTATTATAGGCAGCCGGTTTTTTGTATAAACCCGACAAATTTTAAAAACCTGTCGGGTTTGTTTTTAAAATTATTTAATTACGATTTTCTGAACTTCTTTACGTTCACCATCCTGAACGGTTACAAGATAGATTCCGGTTTGAGCGTTGCGTAGCTCCAGGTTCTGGTTAAATAAACCGGTATTCTGGAACGACTGGTTAAAGATCTCTCTTCCACGGATATCGTGTACGTTTACTTTGATTTCATTCGCAGAAGCCGATTTAAACGAGATTGTAAAGTTACCGTTGTTTGGATTCGGGAAAATTGCGAAATCCTGTAAACCAAAACTTTCCGTACCTAAAACAGCCGTCTGGTAACATACTTCTACCGACCATGAGTTTAAATTTCCGGTATCACCCTGGAAATAGTCATTGATCAATAATTGCCAGTTACCGTTTGAAGCTTTACCGTTTAAAGCAGCCAACGGTTGATTTGGTGAAAAAGTACCACTGGTGATAGGAGCTGTACACACAATGTTTGGTGATCCGTCGTTAAATGTGATGTTAAAACCATCCTGATCATTACAAATACGGTTTCCTAAGATTACTTCTGTTCCGTCAGGGTGTTTTACTTTGGTTACCAAATCACGGATCCATTGGTGTGTAACGTTTACGTTTACATTTACATCCGTAAGGGTTTGTGCGGTAGTAACATTCAGATTTGAAGTCAATGTTGGACCAGGTGTCGCTACGTTCGGATTTGTTCCGTCCGGAATAGCGCTAACGGTACTGTTGGTAAATGTTTGACAGGCATTTGTAATGGTATAACCTACAGCAATGTTTTTAGACAATGCATAGAAAATATTTCCAACGGCTTCTACCATAATGCGACAATAAGGTGCCGCAGTATTTGGAACGGTGATCACTTCCGATCCATCGTTAGGCGTGTTGGCTACCAACGTCGTAAAGGTAGCTCCGTTATCCATAGACATCAGAATGTTTACATTGGCAGTATTGATTCCGTTTGCTGTTGTACCGGCTACATCCCAGGTAACGGTCTGTGATGAACCTTTATCCCATGAAACATTAGCCGTTGCAGGCGATGTAATACGGAACGGCCCTGTATTGGCAAACGTTACGGTCATATCGCCACGTCCGGTCTGACCTCCATTAGGAGCGCGGTTATCGCGAACAGTTAAAGCAAAATTCATGGTACGCGCTACATTCGGAACAACTTCCCATGTTGGCGTAAGATTTCCGGCTAAAACATCTTCGAAACGCGGCATATAACGGTTTGGTGACGTTGATGGCGGTAACGATCTGAAATTAGGACCTGAAGTAGCCGTAGCTACAGGCGGTTGTGTGGATACCTGATTATTGGTTTGTTCCCAACAGTACGTAAGCGATTCCCCGGCAGTATCGGTAGCACTTCCTTTTAATATAAAAGCGGTTCCGTAAGGAATGGTAAAGTTGGCACCGGCATTCACCACTGGAGCGGCATTACCGTTATTGGTTGTCACGGCACAGCTACCGCCGGCGTTTACAAATGTTTGCATCTGAGCGATACTTACCGCATGAAAATGAGCATCGGAATGATCTTGTACGTTAGGTGCACAAATTCCGGCATATCCCATAATCGTACTGGCACTTCCAGGTTCTACTGCAGTGGCATCGGTACGGTTACAAGCATTGTTTTGAGTGTGAGTTGCACCGTATTGGTGACCCATTTCGTGTGCTACATAATCGATATCAAACGGATCTCCAACCGGATTTGGCTGACCAGTGATTCCTCTGGCTTTAGTAGACGAACATGGGGAGTTTAACTGCGCAATACCCGAATCGGTAGTACATACTCCGTGACCGATATCATAGTTTGCTGCTCCGATAGCCGCATCTACGATAGGCTGGATTTCATTGATCATTTGTGGTGAGTTGGTGAAGTTATCACTGTCAATATAGATGATCAAGTCATTATTTGCTACGATATTCATATGTAATGACATATCTCTTTCGTAAAGACCGTTTACACGTGTCATGGTTACGTTCATCGCTGCTAAAACCGCTGCTTTTTTCTGAGCAGTCGTACCACCGCCTAAACCAGCCGCATTAACATGATAAGCCGCATATTCGATTGTACAAGCCATCGCCAAACGATACACGCGGTATTTTCCGTCATTAGCCATAGCGGTTTCAGGATTGTTGATCAACCTTCCGGAAACGGCTTCGTGATCATCCTGTACCATACAGGTAAAAGCGCGGTTCGGTAGTAAATCCTTTTTACTATAGATAATGTAGTTTTTTAAATCCTTAGTAAACGGATCGATATAAGAGGTTCCTGTTTTTCCGGACAATGTCATCGTGTGTAATCCAAAAAGGGTTACACTAAAATTGATCGTTGCACTTGGATCTTCGATACCTTTACCAATATAGGATTTGATTCCCGGATATTTTGCCGCCAATTCGGCTTCCATTACCGGTGATTCATAAATCTGATAATTCTCCATTTTGCCATTTGGTGCAGGGAAGGAGAGCGTTAGCGCTGAAGCCGCATTGGAACGCATCGGTGCTGTTTCCAATTTTGCTTTTAATGCCGGAAGGTCAAGTGAAAACAGCTGGAAATTCTGAGGTTGTGAGGCTCGTTCCAGTTTTTCATACATGTTCAACCGCTCGGGGCTGACTTTAGTCCAAAATGAACTTTGACCATACGATGATGCGAACAGACAGAAACTGGCCGCGACATAGAGTAGCTTTTTTTTCATTAGTTTTTAATTTTTTACAGTTGTTATTTAGTTATTTGTCATAAAAATACATTTTTTAATTTAATATGTTAATTTTAATATTGATTTTTAACTAAAAATGGATTCTGTTTTACAGTGATTTTGGTCCTTTTTTATGTTATAAAAGTCCATTCTATATTATTCAGAGCGTAAAATTTATTAATGATTTCAGTCTATTACAACATTTCAAATTTGATTTATTTATACGCACCAGTATGATAAGAATTATGAAAAGTATCTTTTAATTTTAAGGGGAGTTATGCGTTTAGTTATCATGTTGTTTTTGATATGGAGATCGAAAGCATAGATCTATTTAATTTACTATTTTACATAATGTATATTATAGTTCATGTTTTAAATCTGAATTATATGGCTATCTTGATCATTTTACAATTAGTGTTTTAGTATTATTTCTACTGTGCCTATTGAAAAAATATCAGATTTTGTTAGTAAAAAAAATATAAAACCTTATTTTTGCATACCTATAAAAAATGCAACCTAAAATTCAACTGATAGTACTGTGGAAAATCCGAATGCACAAAAATTAATTAATAAAATCCAACTTGACCTGTTCAAAAAAGGATTTGATGCCGAGACATTAATTGGAGATTTAAAAAAATTACGCGAATTAGCTTTGGACGAACAAAATCCTGTGCTCGTTAAAGCGATACGTTTAACGTACGAACATATTGAAGAATATAACGCATTTTTAATTGCTATTCCGGATGATGAACCTCTTGAAGATTCTGAAGAAAATGAATCAGAAATCGTAAGACCGGAAGAAACCGATCTTGAAAGTCTGGAATATCTTATTTCATTATTTTCGGATTTGAAAAACAAAAACAATATCTCTGATTTAAGAGAATACAACAAAGCGTTTTTGGCTTTTTAAGGATAAATTCCTATTTTACATAATATAAAACTGTACTTAAAATAGTACAGTTTTTTTATATCTTTTAGTGAATAATTAACGAATTTTCTGCTTTTCTGTTATACATTTGGCGCAACAAAACCCGGATATTCAGCCGGTTTTTTTATAACTCATTATCAACTATTTAATACTAAAATAATGTTGCGTTTCTTTAAAATCATTGCCTTTTTGGAAGGGATCTCCCTCCTGCTGCTTTTATTTGTAGCCATGCCTTTAAAATATATGTACGACAAGCCGGAAATGGTTCGTATGGTTGGAATGGCTCACGGATTATTGTTTATCGGTTATATCGTTTTGGCCAGTATGCTTAAAATGGAAGAAAACTGGTCGCTAAAAAAATACCTTATTGTTTGTGTTGCTTCGGTAATTCCGTTCGGAACATTTTATGTTGAAAAAAAAATTCTGTAATTTTAAAATATGAAAATCTTTAATTGGGCATATAAAATTCTGAAAAACATGGATTTCAGCGATACCTGGGCTTCGTATCTGAACCTGGCGATCAACATTGTAATCCTGATTGCAATCGCTTATATTTTAGATTATATTTTTAAAAAATTACTCATTATTATATTGGCTATCATAGCCGAAAAAACAAAATCGAGTTTCGACGATTTCCTTGTGGCCAATAAAACGGCTAAATATGTCGCCCATCTGGTCCCACTCTACTTTATCAGTAAAGTCGTTCCGGTAATCCTTAAAAATTTTGTGTACTGGGAAAGCTTTTTCGGAAAAAGTGTCAAAGTGTATATGGTTTTCCTGTCGCTGTGGATTATCCGAAGTATTTTTAATTCGTTAAAGGATTATCTAAAGGAAAAACCAAAATTTAGTGATAAACCGATTGACAGTTATACGCAGGTTATCATGATCATTCTTTGGGTGTATGCGATCACCTATTTGGTATTGATTCTGTTTGATACGAATTTTAAAACCTTATTGGGGACTTTCGGAGCCATTTCGGCGATTATTATCTTAATTTTTAAAGATACGATTTTAGGATTAGTGGCCAGTATACAGGTTACGGTAAACGATACCGTTCGAATTGGTGACTGGATTACGATCGATAAATTTGGCGCCGATGGCGATGTAATTGAAATCAACCTGGCGACGGTAAAAGTGAAAAATTTCGATAATACCACTACTACCGTACCAACGTATAGTCTTATTTCGGATTCGTTCCGAAACTGGCGTGGTATGCAAAATTCCAACGGGAGGCGTATTAAACGCCATATTCTGATAAAAGAAAATAGTGTTCGGTTTATTCATCCGAATGAAATGGACCATTTTAAGAAAATTCAATTGATCACTTCTTATATCGATCACCGCCAGTCCGATATTGAAAAATTTAATACGAATAACAGTATCAATAAAGAATTGGCTATAAACGGTCGAAATCTGACTAACCTTGGGTTATTCCGAAAATATCTGACGAGCTATTTGGAAAGTCATGCCGGAATTAATAAAGAAATGAACCTTATGGTTCGTCATTTACAACCTACGGATAAAGGGATTCCGATTGAAATTTATGCCTTTGTTTCGGATAAACGCTGGATCAATTACGAACATATTATGGCCGATATCTTCGATCATATTATTGCTTCGGTAAATTATTTCGATCTGGAAATTTTTGAATTACCATCCAATAGCAATCGTAAAGACTATTCGGAAGACTAATTCGATAAAAATAAAAATGATAAGGGGTACTTTTGTATCCCTTTTTTTAGGTGCAAAATGTACTTAAATCATCAAAAATGATCCGTAAATAAGATAAAATGAAAAGTATTGTGGAAACAGACTAAATAAAATGTATATTTAGTATTACTTTATCCGTAAAAACAAACAGTGTTGGGATCATAATGAAGAAATCCGTTTACATACTCCTATTGATTCTATCATTTCTGATAAGCTGTGTGTTTTTTATGCATTCCAATGCGAATGATTTCCGATATCCCGGAATAAAAGTGGTATTCGTTTTTTTAAATTTAAGTTTATGCCCTATTTTTTTTGGACGTATCGTAAAAAAGAGTACCATTTCAAAAGAACAAAAATTGCTATTCTATGCCGTACCTGTCGTTTTATTGGAATATTTGGCAATTACCATGTTGTTTTACTTTTATAAAACAGGAACTATCTTTTTTAACCACCTTGTTGTTAATGGAATTATAATCGTTTTTGCCGTTTTTATTATCTACTATACGATTATGATTCTAAAAAAATTGCCTTCTAAAATAGGCGATGAAAAAACGAATCGTTTAATGGATTAAATAAAAATTCCGACAGCACAGTAAAGACTGTCGGAACATATATGTTATATAATCTCTACTTCTGTTTTTCCATGCGATGCCGGACGACCAAAACTGTCAAGATTTACCATCGTAATAGCGTCAACAGTAATGATCACATCTTTGGTCATGACATTGCGAACTTCACATTTCATAACAATAGAAGTACGCCCAAATTTTACCAGGTCAATCCCGATTTCGATAATATCACCCTGTCTGGCGGAGCTCATAAAGTTGATTTCCGACATAAATTTGGTAACGATCTTGTTGTTTTTTAATTGAATGATTGCAAATAGAGCCGCTTCCTCGTCAATCCAGGATAACAGTTTTCCTCCGAAAAGCGTACCGTTTGCATTAAGGTCTTCTGGTTTAACCCATTTTCTTGTCTGATAAATCATGATATAAATTTTTGCAGTGCCAAAGTTACTATTTCTTGGTGGTCAAATGCTAATTTGGGAAGTTCTTTTATTGGAAACCATGCGGCTTCTTTGGCATCATCGGCCGCAACAGCAATCGTGTTCTCCGGAACAATTCCAAAATAAGCAATAGAAACGACATGACTTCGAGGGTCGCGAAATGGCTTTCCAAAGGCTCCGATTTGCTCTAAGTGATCGATTTTAATAGTTGTTTCTTCAAAAAGTTCTCGTATAGCGGCATCCATTAAGTCTTCATCCTGATCGACAAATCCACCAGGTAATGCCCAATCATTTTTAAAAGGCTCATTCGCCCGTTTTATTAAAAGAATGCTATAATCAGACAGTGTTTTTTTGGCAATGACGGCATCAACTGTTAAAAAAATGTTAGATTTTCTCATAAAGTACGAATTATGTATCTCGAAATTTTCAGTATTTTTTTGTTATAAATATGCAGCTTTAGTTCACTACTGTGAAAAAGTTTTTAGAAAATCAATCCTTTCTTTAAATATAAACAAGCCGGAAGCCTTGATTCTAAAGACAAAGTTAATTAATTGTTACTTTAATCACGTTCGATTCTCATTATCTTTGCCCAAATCAATACAAATAGCCAATAGTATACTGTTGGAATTTAAAAAAAGTAAAGTGAATATGAAAAGAATTATGCTTCCCTTATTTGTAACGGTACTGGCTTTCGGAACAGCTATGGCTCAGGAAAAACCAGTCTTTAACAAATGGTCAATCGACATCAACGGAGGAATCAGCAAGCCTACTGCCCCATTTACGAGCGGTTATTATGCAAAAAATTACAACCTTTTCCATGCTGATTTAGGTGTACGTTATATGTTCAACACCAAATTCGGTTTGAAAGTCGATGTAGGTTACGATCAGTTTGACAATGATTCTAAAAGTGCTTCTTTCGATGGACAGTATTATAGAACAACTTTACAAGGTGTGGTCAACCTGGGACGTGTGCTTAATTTCGAAGAATGGACACAACACTTAAACTTACAGGCGCATACCGGTATCGGATACGCTTTTATGAAAAACGATCGCTTTGATGGAGTCGACAATATGCTAAACCATATTATTGGTCTTACCGGACAAATTAAATTATCGGAACGTGTTGCTTTAAATGCCGATTTTTCCATGATCAACAATGTACGTCAAAACAATACTTTCGATGGTGCTGTAGCTCCTGAAGACAGAGGTTTTAACGGTACCTTATATAATGCAACCGTTGGTTTGTCTATATATTTAGGTAAAAACGAAAGACATGCCGACTGGTATTATGCAGAAGACAAGGTGGATCGATTAGCGGAATTAGAAAAACGAATTGGTGATTTGGAAACCTTAATGAACGATTCAGATAAAGACGGTGTGCCGGATTATCTGGATGCTGAAGCCAATACTATTCCGGGTGTAGCTGTTGATACTAAAGGACGTGCTGTTGACAGAAACAAAAATGGAATTCCGGATGAATTAGAAAGCTATTTAGAGCGCAACTATGGTGCCAGCAGCAAAGGATCGTCTTTAAGCGGAGAAACGCTAAAAGAAATGATCAACCAAGGATATGTAAATGTGTATTTTGACTTTAACCAATCACAACCGGCTTCTAATTCGGTTAGCGGAATGGATTTCTTAGTAAAATATCTAAAAGCACATCCAGATGCTAAAGCCGATGTAATTGGATATGCCGATGAAATCGGAAATACGGATTATAACAAAAACTTATCTCAGAAACGTGCTGAAAACGTTAAAAATGTTTTGGTTAAATCCGGAATTGATGCTTCCAGATTAAACATTATCGGAAACGGTGTGGATAGTTCGGTGGCTAAAGATTCGAAAGCCGCACGACAATTGGTAAGAAGAGTTACTTTTAAAATCAAGTAATTAACAATATCTTATTCATAACTTATAAAGAACCGCTGTAATCCTACAGCGGTTTTTTTATAACTTTAAAATAAAAAATGGAAAATCGCGACACTTTTCTGATCGATCTCAGAGGCGAAGCCTTGGGAATGATCACGGAGCAGTCTTCGTCTGAAGAAATTTTTCAAAACAAAATCCTGCGTCCGATCTTACGACTGCAAAACGAACTCTTTATTCAGGTTTTCCTGAATTATGCTGTAAAACAGAAAAATGTTTTCTTTTCGCTCACACCCGAAAAAAAGATGGCCTATATCGAGAATGTAATCCAACGGGATATTAAGTTCCGAAACTCGTTAAAAGGAATGATCATTGGTCTTTTTACGGTAGAAGAATACCAGGAATATATCAAAAATTCATCCAATCTAAACAAAAGAATGATGAATGTGCTTATCGAACGCCTGAAAAGTCAGGTGCAATTATTGGAACTGGATTAAGCTAAAAAGAGATTATACAAACATAGCTTTTTATTAGCTACGTTTATTACAAAAAAGGACCGTGTTATAACGGTCCTTTTTAAATTAAAATAGCCTGGGTAATTAAAGGAATTAATGCGGTCATTTTTTGCTATAACTAGTTTGATAAAATTTGGTTTAAAATAAAATGACTATATTTAGTAGTACTTAATTCATGGATGGTATGGCTAAAAAAAATAAAATTGGGGAACGAATATTTACAGGCAATGCTGCACCGGTAAGTAGTACTTTAGGGCAAATTCTAATAAGTAGTAAAGATTCAAAAAATATTTCCCGCTCTTTAAGGACAATTGTTAAAGGAATTCAAAAAGAGGTAGTCGTTAAAATTTCAAAAGAAACCGTTCTTAAAATAAATGAATACACGGATTTAAATAAATAATATGGATATTGCATTAAGCAGTTTAATCATATTTTTTTATTATTACCCGGTATTTGTTTTAACCGAGGATATTTTTCCGGAGTGTTTTCATATGAATATACAAGGAATGATTTTTTTCCGCTATTAATCTCTGCATTTATTCCGAGTAGTATCATATACTTAATTGCTTATTCGATACTACTACTTTTTACAAATTATGATTACAATTTCATTGTTTTCTTAGGTCTGTTTTCTTCGAATAAAGATATTTACTCCTATTCTATAGTGATGATTGAGAAATATAAAACGGAAATTATACTTCTCAATTTATTAATTAATACGGTATCATTTCTTTTAGGATTTTGCGTAAAAAGCTTAGTTATTAAATACAAACTGGATATTAGATATTCTTTTTTAAGATATAAGAATTACTGGTATTATTTAATAACGAGTAAGTTTATCGATTTTCCTTCTTCTAGTATTAAATTATATCAGAATACAGTAAAAGATGTAGATATTACTTATATGGATGCTTTAGTTTCTATTAATGGTACTACCTATATTTATACTGGAATTTTAGTTGATTATAATTTAGGAAAAGATGGAACTCTGGATTTATTGCTCATTAAAGATGCTCAAAGAAAAAATATAAGCGAAGAAAATGATGGTCAATATAAAGACATCGATGGTCATATAATTGCTCTTAAATATTGTGATCTAATCAATATCAACTTTAGTTTTATTCAGGTAGTATACAATGAAGAAATTCTTGAATCAAGTAGAAGCGAAACAGAACAAACAATTCGATTTAAATTAATAGAATAAAAAAAGGACAGTTTTCACTGTCCTTTTAAATTACAACACGAAGTAAGTATCCTTAACTGGCTGTATATGCGAGATATCTACGGATTTCGGCTCCTCTGACTCGAATTCGTTTCGATACTCGTAAACCATCTGCAAGAGGTTTTTTTCAATGTTGCTGGAGATAAGATTCATTGGCGTATCGGTTGGTCGGTTTTCGAACGGATCCTGTAAATGGATCGCCATTTTTTCAATTAAAAAGAAAGCCGCACCGATAGTTGTTACCAATGGTATACGGAACCATCCCAGAAAATCGGTTAATCCGAATGGTAATAAGATCAGGAATAAAAACAACGTAAAACGGATGTATAAACTATAGGTCGTTGGGAAAATCGTATTTTTAATACGCTCACATTTCCCCATCGAATCACACAAACGCGTTAAGGTATTGTCGATTTCCACTTGCTGATAGACGTTGATTTTACCTTCGTCGTTTGCCTTACGCAATTCTTTTACGTGTAACATCAAAATGGCGTTTGGAACGTGCTTGTGTTTTTTAACAAAACGTAGCTCTTCTTCCGTTAACAACGACTGAATCAGTTTTATTGGATCTTTTCCTCGTAACGACTGGCTTAAACTATAACACCAGGCCGCTTGTCGTTTGGCAAAACGCTCTTTAAAATCGTTTGCCTGAGTCGAAAAATCCGGATCTTTATAAAATCCGATTACCTGTCGCAGTAACGAACGGGAATCGTTTACGATCGCACCCCATACAATTCGGGCTTCCCACCATCTGTCGTAGGCCTGATTGGATTTAAAAGCCAATAGTAGCGAGATAATGGTACCGATGATAGACGGTACCGCAATTGGAATTTTGGTCGGAACGGTTTGAAACGTATGATGAAATACTTCAAAAGCAATACAGTAGAGTACGATTAATACCAACTCCAGCTTAATTTTCCCCAAAACATATTTAAGTGGTACTCTTTTTTTTAGTAGCATATTTTTTTAATTTTTAGATTAAACAATCAGACGGTTTCCTCATGTAAGGAAAGTACCGGTAGGCCCAAGTTTTGATGAACCGGTATGGCTATGTTCTTTTTTAGCCGTGTTTTTTCCGGTTTTCGGGTTTCTACCAATAAATCGATATTGTTTTTTGAGATTGTTTCCGATAAAAACGGTGTGATTTCTTCCGGACGTTCTTCAAATACCGATGCCTGACTTACGATTTTAAAGGTAAATCGTTCGCTCACAATTCGTTGTAACTCCTGTACTCCTATTCCATTTGCAACACGCTCCAGATACAAGGCGTTATTAAAATGATGGTCTTCCGAATGTTGTCCCAAGTGTAGAATCGGACTTTTACAATTTCCCAGTAATTTTAAAAAATGACGTTGAAATGTATTGGTTTCCGATCGGTAACGTTGTGATAGGATAACCAATCCGATTTCAAGATGGTTTAACAGATTTTTTAATAAAGGTGCCGAAATACCAAACTGATGGCGCACGGTTAAAGTGCAATTGGTTGTTTCTTTAACAATAGCGCGGCATTCGTCTACAAGAGCATATTGTGCCTCCGTCATTTCGGGCGACATGCTGCGAAGTGCCGATAAAGGCGAAAACAAAGTATCCGGTAAATCACTGATCGTCACTAAAACGATGGTACAATTTTTAGTGTCAGCGTGTTGTACAGCCGTTTTTACTGCGTAAAGTGTATCGGCTTCAAATGCGGTTGGAATGAGTATGTTATGCATCGGTGTAATTGTTTATGATTTATATCAGCAAAACAACTACACCGGGATGAGAAGGGAATTAAATTAAAATTAGAATATTCTAAAAATTGACATTAGAAATTCTAATGTAGGCTTAATGCTTAAAAATAATGGTTACGATAGTACCTTTATCGGCTTCCGATTGTATGGATAATTCACCGTTATGCATACGGATAATCTTCATGGCCAGCGGAAGTCCGAGGCCATAACCCACATAACGGGATGCTTTTTTACCGCGGAAAAACGGTTCGTATAAATACGGAATATCTTCCGGCGGGATTCCGATTCCGATATCCGAGATTATAATTTTTAATTGTTCTTTATTGGCCGTAAGATTTACAAATACTTCTTCATTATCGGAATATTTAACACCATTGGTGATGATATTTCCAATAGCAAGTTCTAAAAGCGGTTTGTTACACGGTAAAACCAATAGCGAATCTTCTTCCGGAATATCACTCATATTGATGCTCACACGGTTACCCGGATAAATTTTATCCAGATCACTTTTTACATCCAATAGCAAATCGTCGATGCGAACAATATCCTGAACTTGTTTTTTACCATCGTAACCGGTTTGCGTCAGTTTTAACAAACTTTCGGTCAGATTGCTCAAACGAGAGGCTTGTTTATGAATATTGTCCAACGTGGTTGTATATTCCTGAATATTCCGATCTTTTAACAGCGTTACCTCGGCTTCGGCCATAATGGTCGCGATCGGTGTTTTGAGTTCGTGAGAGGCATTGTTGATAAAATTGGCCTGGATTTCAAAAGAGGTTTCCAAACGATCCAACATATCGTTAAAGGTCTTCGTCAGATCGGCAATTTCATCCGAATCGTTCACTTCGGGTAAACGGTTATGTAAATTCGAAGCACTGATGCGCTTTACTTCACTGGTAATACGCGACACCGGATTGATTACCCGTAAAGCCAAAAAACGCCCGAAAAAATACGCCAGAATAATAAATCCTAAACCACACAACAATAAGATTCGCGTAATGAATAGTGTACTATCGCTACCGCGTAAATCTTTTGCTGAAATGATCACCATATATTTCGTACCGGCTTCATTAAAAACCTGTCCGTAATAGTAAACTTCATTTTCTTCGATCCATCCGGAATTGTATTTCATAACCGAAGCATAAAATTCCGGCGGTAAATGCAATTCGGTATTGTATTCGAACGAACTGGCGCTGTTTATTTTTAAGACATACTCCTTTTCCTCTTTAAGCTCTTCCATTCCATTGTTTTTGAGCTCCTGATAGTATTTTGCCTTAATAGGATCCTGTTGATAATGAATGGATGCAACAATTTTGGCCCGGTCTTCCAGTCGTTTTCTAAAATAATACTGATTATTTTGACGGAATAGGAAAAACACGACCGTACATAGCAAAAGGGTGCTAAATCCGGATAGTGCAATATAGGTGACGGTTATTTTCTTTTTGATCTGCATATTATTCCTTTATAACATACCCTAATCCTTTTATGGTATGGATTAATTTGTGTTCGTATGGATGATCAATCTTTTTTCGCAAATAATTGATATAGACATCCACAACATTGGTATTCATATCAAAATTGATATTCCAGACATTGTCCAGAATTTTTGCCCGGGAAAGGATTATCCCGGAATTTTTTGCCAGATAATAGAGTAAATTAAATTCTTTTGCTGTAAGTACAATGGTTTCACCGTTTCGCTTTACCATTTTTGTACGGATATCAATTTCAAGATCGTCGATTGTTATTTTTTCGGCCGGTTTCTGGTCTTGTCCCGCTCTTCTGGCCAATGCATTTACCCGGGCTTCGAGTTCGGAAAACTGGAACGGTTTTGTCAGATAATCGTCGGCACCGGCATTTAATCCGTGTACAATATTATCGCTGCTGCTAAGTGCCGTAAGCATGAGTATCGGAACAAAATTTCCGGCAGCGCGTAAACGGCGGCAAATTTCAATTCCGTTAATATCGGGTAGCATAACGTCCAATACGATCACATCGAATTGGGTATACTGAATCATTTCAAGAGCTGTTGTTCCGTCTAATGCCGCACTTACGTCGTGGTTTTTTTCGGAAAGTCCTTTCCGTAAAGCCGAAAGTAGATTGGGCTCGTCTTCAACGATTAATAATTTCATAGTACGGGAGCGTTTTTACAAAAATAGAAATTAAAATCATAAGGATTCGTTAAACCCGATTCTCTTTTATTAAAAAAGAAAAAGTCTTTATATTAAAGTGTTAATTTAAAATAAAGACTTAATATTACTTACTAATAGCTAGTTAGAATTAATCTATTTTTTTAAAAACAAGTTTTAAACCATCGGGATTTGACAGATATAACCTGTTATTTTTTATTTCGTAAGCCGTGCTGCTTTCCAGTGCTTTTACAAATTTAGCTTCGTTTGCCATCTTATCGCAAGCCATTCGGGTAAGACCAACATCGGTAAAGCGCAACAATTCGCGTTCCGAAAACAATTTTCCAAACATACGGTTGCACCCGGCGACTCCGCCAAAGGTAGCTTCCTTAGCTTTGATTTCCATAGAAGGTCGTTTGTTAAAATCGGAATCTTCAATTTTTTTGCCTTCCATTTCTTCCAACACCCAAATGTCGTGTAGTCTATAATCTACAATATAGTTTCCGCAACCTCTAAGGTCTTTAAATTCTTTTTCTCCTGCTTTTTTCAAAGCAACCGTTACGGAATAAGCGTGATCCATATCCGACATCCCATCGGAGCATTTTCCGTAGGCAATTGTAATCTTTATTTCTCCGGCTTTCGATTTACTTTGGTAGGTTTTGATGTTCGCATCCATTACGCGAACCGGTTTCACAGCCGGAAACAGGATTCCTTCCGGATCTTCCGGTGTGGTATATTTAATCTGACTGTTGCTTATTTCCACACCCCAAAATGGTTCCGTTCCGATGGCTTTAAAATAAACCAGGTCGGGATTTGCGGAAACCGTTTCCTTTGGCGTTGCGTTTTCATTGGTTTTCGTACTGTTACAAGCGCATACTATAGCAAGTAGCATTAAAATTCCGATTTTTTTCATGTTCTCTATTTTTATACGAATCAATACGATGCAGAAACCATACCAGATTAATACAATGGCTCACCGTTTAGGTTTGTTGACAAGACTTCACTCATATAATCAAAAAACGGACGCATTGCCTGAAAAGTAGCCAATACTTCTTTTTTAAATTCGGGACTTGTTACTTCCTTGTCGGTAAAACTTCTGGAAATCAGGTATTGTTTTTTGCGGATCAGATCAATGGCCGGATGCGTTTTGTCGAATCCTTTTGGAGCTGTTTTTAACTCCTCGCCTTCCAGGGTTCCAAAAAAACTTTTAAAAGTCGGATCCGAAATAATACTTCTGATTTCTTCATCGTCCATTTCAAACTCCTTTCGAATTCGGTTTAGATCTTCGGCATTCGGATCCCAAAAACCACCGCCTACAAAACTGGCTCCCGGTTCGATATGCAAATAATAACCACCGCGTAACAACGGTTTGGTTCGGGTAAAACCGACACTAAAATGATTTTTATACGGCGATTTGTCTTTTGAAAAACGAACGTCCCGATAGATTCTGAAAATCTGCATTTTTTCGAGACTGTCCTGTTTCCCCAATTCGTCATAGATTTCCTGAAAAAATGCTTTTGCTTTTTTTTCGTGTTGCTGAAATTCTTTTTTATGTTCGGTAAACCATTCCCGATTATTATTGTTTCGTAGTGCGATAAGAATATCGAGTTCCGCTTTTGTGATCATTTTTTCTTTTAAAAGTACGATTTTTTTGATTGTCGGTTTACAATTAAGCGCTCCTTTTTTTAAGAATTTCGACAACATCCTGTAACTGAAATCCTTTTGCCTGCAACAATATCAGATAATGAAAAAGCAGATCCGCACTTTCGTTTAAAAATAAATCGGCATCCGAATCCTTGGCTTCAATAACCATTTCTACCGCTTCCTCACCTACTTTTTGTGCTATTTTATTAATTCCTTTTTTCCATAATTGACTGATATAACTATTTTCCAGCGGTTCTTCTTTGCGATTCCGGATACATTGTTCCAATTCCGACAAAAAGCCATAATCCGATTGGTTGGATTCGCCCCAACAGGTATCCGTTCCTTTATGACAAACCGGGCCTTCCGGATGTACACGAACCAAAATCGTGTCGTTATCGCAATCGGTTGTAAGACTTACAAGATGTAAAAAATTCCCGCTTTTTTCTCCTTTTACCCATATCGCATTGCGACTACGGCTAAAAAAGGTCACCTTTCCGGTTTCCAGCGTGGCAGTATAGGCACTTTCATTCATATAGCCCAGCATTAGAACTGTCTTAGTATTTGCATCCTGAACGACGACCGGAAGCAAACCGTTTTTTGATTTTAAAAAGTTCGGTTTCATAATTATACGATTCTTATAGGAATGTCCTGTTGTTTTAATACTTGTTTTAATACGGGAATTGGAATCGTGTCGTAGTGAAACACACTTGCTGCCAGTGCTGCATCGGCTTTACCGTCGTTAAAAACAGCTATAAAATCGGCTATTTTGCCGGCACCACCCGACGCAATTATGGGAACGTTTACCGTTTGATTTAGTTCTGCTAACATCGTATTGGCAAAACCCTGTTTCCTTCCGTCATGATCAATAGCTGTAAAAAGGATTTCCCCGGCTCCGTTTTCGGTGATTTGCTTTGCCCAGTCTAAGAGTTTCCATTCGGTTTCGAGCTTTCCTCCCATTCGAAAAACCTTCCATCGATCGCCAACAAGCTTTGCATCAATAGCCGCCACGATACACTGACAACCAAAACGTTTGGCCAATTCGGTTACCAATCCCGGATTTTTAAGTGCGGCCGAATTTATCGCAACCTTGTCCGCGCCATTTTGCAACAACTGCTCGACATCCGATACAGTACCTACTCCACCGCCAACCGTAAACGGAATATTGATTGCCGCCGCCACATCACGAACCATTGTAAATAAAGTTTTTCTTTTTTCTTCAGTTGCCGTGATATCCAGAAAGACCAATTCATCCGCTCCATCGCGGGCATATTTATAAGCCAGTTCCACCGGATCGCCGGCATCGGTTAGTCCTTTAAACTGAACGCCTTTTACGGTTCTTCCGTTCTGAATGTCCAGACAGGGGATTATTCGTTTTGTTATCATTTTTGCAATAGTAATTTTTCTAATTCCTGTAAGGATATTCTATTTTCGTAAATCGCTTTACCAATAATGGCTGCATTACAACCTAATTCGTCGAGTTGTAACAGCGCTTCGATATCTGAAATCCCACCCGAAGCAATTAGTTTGATCTCCGGAAAAGTTGCCATTAATTCGGAATATAAACCGATAGCAGGCCCTTCTAAAGTTCCGTCGCGATTAATATCGGTGCAGATCACATATTCAATTCCTTTTTTGACGTAATCCGCTAAAAACGGAATGATCATCTGATCGCTTTCT
The DNA here is from genome assembly GCF_039888695.1 of Flavobacterium sp. CAU 1735. Lineage (NCBI taxonomy): Bacteria > Pseudomonadati > Bacteroidota > Flavobacteriia > Flavobacteriales > Flavobacteriaceae > Flavobacterium > Flavobacterium sp. CAU 1735. Next base: position 258,365 of record NZ_JBDQQQ010000002.1, read on the forward strand.
TCCAGCCAACCGGAAATAGCCACTGTTGACTCTTTAACATCGGCTCCCAAAATAATTTTGGAACTTCCATAATCGCGTATCCAACCGGAAAACCGCTCCGGATCTTTAACCGCGATACTACCGCCGGTAATCTGTGAAGCACCGCTATTAAAAGCGATTCGTAAATCATCGTCCGATTTGATACCACCGCCGAAATCAATGATAAGGTTGGTTTTTACGGCTATCTTTTCCAATACTTTATAGTTGATTATCCGGTCGGATTTGGCACCATCCAGATCCACCAAATGCAGGTATTGCATACCGTGGGCTTCAAATCGTTTGGCCATTTCCAGCGGATCATCGCTATAAACCGTCATTTTTTGATAATCTCCGTTTAACAAGCGGACACATTTTCCGTCGATAATATCCAGTGCCGGAATAATTCTCATTTTCATACGTTTAAAAAATTGGTGAGTACTTGCGCGCCAACTTCCCCGCTTTTTTCCGGGTGAAATTGAACGCCGTAAAAATTCTCTTTTTGTATCGCCGAGCTAAAAGTGGTATCGTAACCGGTTGTAGCGATACATTCCGGAATTAGCGGAACATAATAACTATGCACAAAATACAGGTACGGCTCTCCGGTTATTCCGCGAAACAAATCGGATTTACAATTTGCAACGGTATTCCATCCGATCTGTGGGACTTTAACCCGGTTTGAAAAACGAACCACATCGGTATCAAAAATTCCCAGTCCGTTTGTATTTCCTTCTTCCGTATACCTGCACAACAATTGCATTCCCAGGCAAATACCCAATACGGGTTGTTGTAATGCCGGAATAACTTGATCGAGTTTTGTTGCTTTTAACCGGACCATTGCCGTCGACGCTTCACCAACACCCGGAAAAATGACTTTATCGGCCGATCGGATCAGTCCTGGATCGGTTGTAACCGTAGCGGCATAGCCCAGTCGTTTTAAGGCAAATAAAACACTTTGCACATTTCCCGCACCATAATCGATAATTGCTATTTTCATCTTATAAAAATGCTTTAGTTGATGGTAGAATCATCTTGTCGGGATCTCGTTTTAAGGCCATTTTAATCGCTTTTGCAAAGGCTTTAAAAATGGCTTCAATTTTATGATGTTCGTTGTTGCCTTCGGCTTTAATGTTTAGGTTTACCCGTGCTGCATCGGTAAACGATTTAAAAAAATGAAAAAACATCTCCGTTGGCATTTGCCCGATATATTCCCTTTTAAAATCGGCTTCCCATACCAACCAATTCCGACCACCAAAATCAATAGCAACCTGTGCCAGACAGTCGTCCATTGGAAGCGTAAAACCGTAACGTTCGATTCCTTGTTTGTTTGGCAAAGCCGCTGCGAAAGCCATTCCGAGTGTAATTGCCGTATCTTCAATAGTGTGGTGTTCGTCTACTTCGAGGTCGCCAATAGCATTAATTTCCAGATCCAATTGTCCGTGACGCGCCAATTGATCTAACATATGGTCGAAAAAAGCAATTCCGGTTGCAATTGAACTTTGTCCCGAACCGTCGATGTTTACTTTTACCGTTATCTCGGTTTCTTCTGTTTTACGGGTTATCGTTGCGCTCCGTTGCGGTAGTTTTAAAAAATCATAAATCGCCTTCCAGTCAACGGTTTTTAACACAATCGTGTCGCACAGTTCGCTTTTTTCGAACGAAAGTTCTGTAGTACCCAGATTTTCATCTTCGTTGATAAAAATGGCTTTACAACCCAGATTTTTAGCCAATTCGACATCAGTAAAACGATCTCCGATAACAAAAGAATGCTTTAAATCATATTCCGGATCGTTCAAATAGTTTTGTAACATTCCCGTACGCGGTTTCCGATTTGGACTATTCGCTTCCGGAAAACTTCGGTCGATATAAATCGCATCAAAGACAACGGACTCGTTTTTAAAACTTTTGACAATAAAATCCTGTATCGGATTAAACACCGATTCCGGATACTCCGCAGTTCCCAACCCGTCCTGATTGGTAACCATCACCAGTTCAAAATTAAATTCAGAAGCTATTTTTCCTAAATAACGGAACACTTCCGGGTAAAACTCCAGTTTTTCGAAAGAATCCACTATGTAATCCTCCGGTTCTTTTACCAGTGTTCCATCGCGATCTATAAAAAGTACCTTTTTCATAATGCTGTTTCCTGAATTTTTAATATAACCTGTGTCAAAATTCTGTTTTCGTCGGGAGTACCAATTGTAATCCGCAAACAATTATCACATAAAGGGTAGTTGTTTCGGTTCCGAACCACAATACCGTTTTCCAACAATTGTCGGTACCTTTTGTCGGCATTGTCAACCCGGATTAATAAAAAATTGGCGTCCGACGGATATATTTTTGTTATAAAATTGACTTGAAGTAAAACTTTAACTAACACTTTTTTTTCCTTTTGAATTAAAGCTATTTCTTTTTCTATATTATTTATTAGTGTTACTTTTTCCTGTTGTAAGGTACCAATGTTATACGGCGGTTTTATTTTGTGTAAAAGCGCTGTAATTTCGGGAGAAGCAAAAGCCATTCCCAGTCGGATGCCAGCCATTCCATAGGCTTTGGAAAGCGTTTGAATGACAATCAGATTGTCAAAAGCGATTCCTTTCCGAATCCAACTTTCCTGCGTTGTAAAATCGACATAGGCTTCATCCAAAACCACAATTCCGTTAAAACGATCTAAAAGTGTCCGTATGCTTTCTTCTGACAATAGATTCCCGGTCGGATTATTCGGAGAGCAAAGGAACAGTAGCTTTGTACGTTTGTCAACCTGCTCCAGAATCGGAGTAATATCCGGTTGAAAATCGGTAGTTAACAACACTTCCCGGTTTTCAATTCCGTTCAAATCGGCCAATACCGAATACATTCCGTAAGTTGGCGGCAAACTAATTATATTGTCCTTTCCCGGTTCGCAAAAGACTCTGAAAATCAGATCCAGTATTTCGTCGCTTCCATTTCCTAACGTAATCCGATTTTCTGATATATCTTTTATAATCCCGATCTTCTTTTTTACCGTCAATTGTTTTGAATCCGGATAGCGATTCCATCCATTTTCAAACGGACTTTCATTGGCATCGAGAAAAATCATCCCCTTGTCAGCACCATTAAATTCATCTCTGGCCGAGGTATAGGGCTTCATTTTTAAAATCGTATTCCGAACCAGTTTATTTAGATCAACTGTTTTCATACTGCAACTCTTTTAATCGGATGGTAATGGCATTTTTATGCGCTTCCAGACCTTCGGCCGCGGCCATAACTTCAATGCTTTGTCCGATAGCCTGAATACCTTCCGGTGATAACTTTTGAAAGCTGATCGTTTTCTGAAAACTATCCAAAGTAATCCCGCTATAATTCCGGGCAAAACCATTGGTTGGTAAGGTATGGTTTGTTCCGGAAGCGTAATCGCCTGCACTTTCGGGAGAATAATTCCCTACAAAAACCGATCCTGCATTTTGAATTCCTTTAATAAAGAAAGCTTCATCAGCGGAACAAATCATAAAGTGCTCCGGCGCATATTCGTTTATAAAATCCAATGCTTCGGTTTCGGTTTCCATATAAATAAACCGTGCATTCCGGATGGCTTCCGACGCAATTTCTTTTCTGGGTAAATCGGCTAACTGGCGCGGTATTTCCCGGATGACTTTTTGCAGTAAATTTTTACTATTCGAAACCAAAACCACCTGACTGTCTTTTCCGTGTTCCGCCTGACTTAATAAATCGGCCGCAACAAAAGCAGCCTTTGCAGTTTCATCGGCAAAAATGAGTAACTCCGATGGTCCGGCCGGCATATCTATAGCTGTTCCAAATTGCGTTGCGACCTGTTTGGCACAGGTTACAAACTGATTTCCAGGGCCGAAGATTTTATAAACTTTAGGGATGGTTTCCGTGCCCAATGCCATTGCGGCAATTGCCTGAATTCCTCCTGCTTTTATAATCGTCGTAACACCACAAATATGCGCTGCATAGAGAATCGCCGGATTGATTTTACCCGATTGATCCGGTGGTGAACAAAGCACAATTTCATTACAACCGGCCAATTGAGCCGGAATAGCCAACATCAATACTGTTGAAAATAACGGAGCTGTTCCGCCCGGAATATACAAACCTACTTTCTGAATGGGCATTTTTTCGAACCAGCACATGACTCCCGGTACAGTCTCAAGACTAATCGGTATTGTTCTTTGTTTTTCATGAAAACGCTTAATATTACTTTTAGCAAGCTCAATGGCTGTTTTCAGATCGGTCGAAACCAATTCTATTGCCTCCTGAATTTCTACTTCTGTGACACGCAAGTTTTCCAATACCACCCCATCAAAAAGATCGGTATATTTATGTACAGCGGCATCCCCTTTTACAGCTACTTCCTTAAAAATCAGTTTTACCGTAGCTTCAATTGAATCATAGTTTTGTACAGGACGCTTTATCAATTCTGACCAGGTGTTTCGCGTTGGACGTTCAATTATTTTCATAATGCAATTTTTTCGATTGGACAAATCAGTATATCCTGAGCACCATTGGCCTTAAGTTTATCAATGACGTCCCAAAATGCCGTTTCACTAATAACCGTCTGGAGACTACTCCATCCTTCGAGACTTAACGGAACAATCGTAGCACTTTTTAAAACGGGTAATAACTTACTGATTTCTTCTATTTTGTCATTCGGAACATTCATCAGTAAGTATTTGGATTGAGAAGCCCTTAAAACCGACTGTAGCCGAAACAGAAAACGATCCATAATCACTTTGTTTTCCGGTTTTACATTAGGAGAAACGGCCAAAACAGCTTCACTTTCAAGGATTACCGCTACTTCTTTTAAATTATTTCTAGCCAGTGTATCCCCGGAAGAAACAATATCCACGATCGCATCGGCCAGTCCAATATTTGGAGCTATCTCAACGGAACCCGAAATCTGGTGTAATTCGATCGCAGTATTTTGAGATTTAAAGTAACGACTGGTAGTTTCCGGATAAGTTGTTGCAATCCGTAATCCGTTAAGATCATTAATTGAAATAAAAGGAAACGCCTCCGGAACGGCTACAGCAACCCGGCATTTCGAAAAACCTAATGGCATTAGCGTTTCAATGGGGAATCCTTTTTCGAATAATAAGTTTTGTCCAATGATTGCAAGATCGGCGACACCATCCATAAGATATTGCGGAATATCGGAATTTCGCAAAAAAAGGATTTCCAGAGGGAAATTTGCGACTCTTGCTTTTAACTGGCCATTTCCGCTTTCGATGGAAAGACCACATTTTTTTAGTAAGCTAAGACTATCTTCGCTTAGTCTGCCCGATTTTTGAAGGGCAATTTTTAAAGTACTCATAAAAAAACAGGAATAAGTTTGAGCACAACAACGAAGAAGTAAAAAAGAAAAACCCGTTTGATGTACTCAAACGGGTTAAAAAAATATATGTTAATACATATCATTCATTATAACTTCGCTTGAGCGGAGGAATAATGATGATGATGTAATTGATTGCTAAACATTTTCTTTTTTGTATTTTACAAATGTACTGACAAATAAAACAATAAAACAAGCTTTTGTTTTATTTTTTATTGAATGTTCTTAAAAAACTAGACAATTACCCGAAGTGAATTTTGTAATATGTTGATTTTGAATTTGTTTTCATTAAACTGGTAGTATTCACCATCCAATTGCATCGGTATTGTATCTTGATCGGAGATTTCCACATTCACTTCTTTTATAAGCTGATGACTGGCTTTTTTAAAACGTTCGGTTTTGTTTAATAATACCAATGCTCCAAAATACATTTGCTCCAGAATATTTAATTTCGGGACGACCAATAAGTCCAACCAACCATCCTGAAGACTTGCTTTTGGTGTTAAACTCATATTATATCCCATTTCGTTCGAATTGGAAATAAAAAATAACATCGGGTTGGTTTCGAATGTTTTACCATTACATGCAACAATGGCTTTATGCGGCTTATAATTTGCCGCAGCCAATAGTGAGGCCTTTACATAAGACGACAGATTACGTGTTGGCATACCCTCATATTTCTGAATAATTTTGGCATCGATACCAATTCCCATATTACTAAAAAAATAATGTCCGTTTACCATACCAACATCAATAGCTGATGGCTGTCCGTTTTTTATAGTGTCGATCGCTTTTTTAAAATCTTTAGCAATATTCAGATTGGAAGCAAGACCATTCCCCGATCCTACCGGTAGAATTCCCAGTATAATATCGGTATTAACCAATCCGGAAGCCACTTCATGAATTGTTCCATCACCACCACAAGCCACTATGATATCCGGGTTTTTAGCCACCGCATCACGGGTTAGTGTAATCGCATGTTTTTTATATTCCGAATATTCAACAACTAACTTATAGTCTTCTAAAGGGAAGAATTGTTCTAAATCCTGTTTCGCAATCTTGTGTTTTCCTTTTCCTGAAATAGGGTTAACAATAAAGTGGATGTATTTCATTAAAATTACCGATAGTGAATTATTCGTGCAAAAGTATGGAATTTTCAGTGCAACTTTTTTAAAATTCAATATCGTACGGCTTTTTTTATATTTTTGCTAAAAACTATATTATGATTTCCTATCTTAAAAAGCTAACTCCTTTTTACAATTTATTGTTATTTTACATTATAGCAAGTATTATTTTAAGAATAGTCTTGATTTTTCACCCGATAACACAAGCCAGTTTTAGCTTTTTTGAGATCGTAAAAATATTTGGAATCGGATTAATCTCAGATTTCTTTGTTTTTGTAATCATTGGGGCTTTATTATGGCTTTATCTCGTTTTCCTTTCAGATTCAAAGTTTTACAAACCCTGGGGATATATTATTTTTGGATGTTTAGTCGCATTACTGGCTTATGTTAGTTTTGGGAATACTATTTTAAACGAATACGGTGGCGTACTTCCTGAAATCGGAATCAGTTTTGTGGCGCTAAAAACGGTGCTGTTTGGAGCGTTGTTATTTTTACCAAAATACCGTTCTAAAATCCGATTGGCCTTATACTCCATTACGATATTCATTTTTGTTTTATGTATACTACAAAATACGATCAGCGAATTCTTCTTTTGGAACGAATTTGGTGTCCGTTATAATTTTATAGCGGTTGATTATCTGGTTTATACCAACACTGTAATCGGAAACATTATGGAATCCTATCCGGTAGTTCCGCTTTTTACGGGAATTGGAATTGTTGCCGTACTGGTTACCTGGTTTGTGGTAAAAAGATCCCGAAATTATCTGGACAACCTACCAACCTTTAAAGAAAAAATTGTTATAACGATTGGCTATGTCGTATTATTCGGCCTTTCAATAACCGCAATACCGGCATTGGCCCGACTGGAAGATTCTCAGAATGTTTTTGCCAACGAACTGGAAGCCAATGGTAGCTATCGTTTCTTTCTGGCGTTTAAAAACAGCGAACTGGATTATTTCAAATTCTATAATAATGTCCCAAAAGAGGAAGCTTTTGCCTTATTGCGCAAACAAATTCCGGAATTAACCGGAAATACGATGGAACGACAAATAACCGGTAAAGGACCAGAGACACATAAAAATGTAGTTCTTATCACTGTAGAAAGCCTTAGTGCCGAATTTATGAAAGCTTATGGCAACGAACAAAACATTACACCTTTCCTGGATTCATTGGCCGAACAAAGTCTTTTCTTTACTAATTTATATGCTACCGGAAACCGTACCGTTCGCGGATTGGAAGCCGTAACGCTATCCTTACCTCCTACAGCCGGTGAAAGTGTTGTAAAGCGAAAAGACAACAAAAATAAATTCTCTACAGGTCATATATTCCAGCAAAAAGGATATAATGTAAAATATATGTATGGAGGTGACGCCTATTTTGATAATATGAGGGACTTTTTTGGAGGTAATAATTATGATATCGTCGATAAAACCACTTTTACGCCTCAGGAAATTACTTTCCAAAATATTTGGGGTGTTTGTGATGAAGATATGTATACCAAAGCCATCAAGGTTATGAATGACGAAGCCAAAGAAGGCAAACCGTTTTTCAATCATATTATGACGGTGAGTAACCACCGACCTTTTACGTATCCGGATAATAAAATCGATATCCCATCGGATTCCAAACAACGTGAAGGTGGTGTAAAATATACTGATTATTCCCTTCGGAAGTTTTTTGAAGCAGCACAAAAACAACCGTGGTTTAACAATACTGTTTTTGTGATTGTAGCCGATCATTGCGCTTCGAGTGCCGGAAAAACAGAACTTCCGCTTGATAAATACCATATCCCGGCGATGATTTATGCGCCTGGTTTTATTACACCGGGTCAGAATAACATATTAATGTCTCAAATTGACTTGATGCCAACCTTAATGGGAATTCTTAACTTTAATTACAAAAGTAAATTCTTCGGACAGGATGTGCTTCAAAGCGGCTACCATCCACGTGCTTTGATTGCTACCTATCAGGATCTTGGCTTTATAAAAGACAATACGTTAACCATATTGTCACCGGTGCGAAAAGTAAAACAGTTTTCCCTTCAATTACAGCCGGTAGCCCAAGGAAGTAAGGCCATGCCTTTATTTTTCGAGCAACAACCGCTTAGTACGGAACGCAAGGAATTAACACAGGAAAGTATCGCCTATTACCAGGTAGCCTCCTACTATCTCCAGCAGCAATTGTATAACAACAACTAAATACTAAAAGAGCCACGCTAAGCGTGGCTCTTTTTATTATGACAAATAACGTTCCTGGTATACGCGGACATGATGATTTTGGTGTCCGATGATCATAAACCCTAAGGCACGAACCGACATTCGGTTATTAGAGGCAATCCCCGATTTTAATAAATCTTCTGGTGTATAACTTTTAAATAACGTAATCGTTCCCTGACGTACAATTGTCAATTCCGTTAATAAATCTTTTAAATGACGTTTATTGGCCACCGGATTTACCACATCGGCGAAACTATTTTCGTCAAATCCCGGTAATTCTGTAGCGTCATTACGGGAGAAACGCAAAGCACGGTAGGCAAATATTCGTTCCGTATCGATAATATGCTGGATAATTTCCTTAATGGTCCACTTTCCTTCTGCATAGCGATAATCGAATTTATCCATTGGAATATCCTGAATAAACCGAATGGTACTGTAAAGACTAATTTCCAGTTCATCTATAAGATCGATCGCCGGATCCAGTGCATTTATATAGGTTTGGTAATAGGGTGCGTACTCAGACGGATCTAATTCGGTAGGTTTCATTGGTTCTGTTTTATGGTTGGTGTAAATGTAAAAAGAAAAACCCTCAGGATTAGCTGAGGGTTTCTTAAAATATAGTCAAATATTACATATCTTTAAAGATAGTGTGCATCAGACGTTTTTTGTCGTTAATGCTTTCTTCCAATGAAATCATTGTTTCGGTTCTGTAAACACCATCGATATCATCAATCATAAAGATAACTTCTTTAGCATGTTTGGTATCTTTAGCTCTGATTTTACAGAAAATATTGAATTTACCAGTAGTAACGTGTGCTACGGTAACAAAAGGAATTTCATTAATACGTTCTAATACAAATTTGGTTTGAGAAGTATTGTGAAGGAAAACCCCAACGTAAGCGATAAAAGAATATCCTAATTTCTCGTAATCCAGTGTTAACGAAGACCCTTGAATAATTCCTGCATCTTCCATTTTTTTTACTCGTACGTGAACGGTACCAGCAGAGATCAGCAATTTTTTAGCAATATCGGTAAAAGGTACTCGCGTATTATCAATCAACATGTCTAAAATTTGATGATCTACTTCATCCAAACGAAACTTACTCATAAAGTTATATTTATCAATTTATATTCAAAATGCAAATCTACGACAAATTAACACTAATTCTTCAGTATAATTACTGAATTATCATTTTTTTAGCAAACCATTAACAATTTTCTGTTCATTTGCTACTAAAAAATCAGCTTTGTCATTAATCATCGGTATGGCTCCATTTGAATTCCGAATGCTTTCATTTTTGAAATCGTATTCGGTGTGACCATAATAATCCGATAATGTCCCTGTTTCTGCAATATACGCCTCGAACACAATTTTATCATTTTCGAGGATTTCTTTATATTGGGCTGCGAAATTAGTAATTTTTTGGTTATCGGCAGCATCAATTTTGATATTTTTATAAATAAAATCAAAAAAGACAATCATATTTTGAGGAATATCGAAATATTCAGCCGTTTTATTGTTAACATGTTCGCTTTTTGAAATAGTTGTCATTGCAACTAAATAAGCTATAAAAATATATTCCCGCGTTACCTCTCTTTCGTAATCGTCAGGAAAATGCCCCGCCTCAAAAAGAATAGTTGGTGTTCCTAATGACTGAAAACGATCACCAATACAATTTATATTAAACGAATCGTCAAACCGCCCTATTTGTTCCGGAATATACTCTTGTAACGCGGCATTCATAGCAACAATAATGCCAATGGCTTGCTCCCGTACCGAATTGATCTCTCTTTCTTCATTATAGGCAGGTGCCAAAAAAGAAACCGTAGCTGGTTTTCCGGTATTTCCGGCTCCGAAAATGGTACGCTGATCGTGTAAATTAAAGCAAAAGTCAGGTTTAAAGCCGTCATATAAAGCTCGTAGTAATTGACTTTCCGGCTGACTTAAATGGAAAGCATCGCGGTTTAGATCGACTTCATTTGCGTTAACTCTGGTATAGGCTGTAGCGCCATCCGGATTCGCAATAGGAACAATCATAAAGCTAAAATTCTCTTTTAATTGAGTAGCTAAAGGATGTGTACTGTTTAAAAGATTTAAAAAATCAAATAAAGCTTTTGTTGTGGTCGATTCGTTACCATGCATTTGCGACCACATATAAATTTTATGAGCCCCACGACCTACTTCAATAGTATATATAGGTTGTTGTTTAACCGATACAGCCGGAGTACTGATTTTAAAATCAGATCCGAGTTGTTTTAAAAGTGGCTCTATACTACTATTAGTAATGTAGCGTCCTGAAAGTGTCTTTTCTTTAAACTGTTGAAATACGGTTTTAAATTCCACGGTGATTTATTTTATTTACAAAAGTAAACATCTATCAAATTACAACTGTAAACAAGGGAATAAAGTTTATAATTTAACTCTGTAAACACGTCATTTACAACAACAGTTTACAATAGTATCTAATATTTAGTGTTGTTAAATAATATGGTTTAGTGTTTAAATATCAATCATTTATTCCGTATTATTTAAAGTGTTTTTATAATGTAATAAGCGTTGTTTACAATTGTAAAAGTACATTCTTTATGAATAATTGTTACATTTGTAATCAACCTATTTTAAAATTGTTTTACAATGGTAAACACGGATGACTTTATTAAACGACTGGAAATACTACTCGAGTATTATGGTCTTTCGGCTTCGGCTTTTGCTGATTCAATTGGCGTACAACGCTCCAGTTTGTCTCACCTGCTCTCCGGTAGAAACAAACCAAGTTTGGATTTTATACTTAAAATAATAGCGTATTATCCTGAAGTGGATTTGTACTGGATTTTAAACGGTAAAGGTGAATTCCCAAAACAAGAGTCAGACAATATAGCTGTGCCTGCTACTGCTCCATCCGATTTATTTACTAAAATTGAAGAGCCTGTTAAACCTATTTCGGAACCAAAGCCTTATATACCTCTAAAAGATACCGACGAAATAGAGCGTATTGTAATTTTTTTTAAAAACGGGACTTTTAAGGAATATATACAAAAATAAAATCTCCGCTATCTATAAATAGACAACGGAGATATATAACCAACCACAAACTTTAAAATAAAAACAAACTTTCCTGCCCTAAACTGTATTGTACCTAAACATTATATTCATAGCAATTTTTCCCTGACGTTTCCTCCCAAAAACCGGAAATACAGTTTATCCACTGCAGTTTTCGTACTCCGGGCAGAAAAGATGTAAATTAGTTTTTGCCTGGTAAAAGCCTGAATTAATACCGAAACAAACCCTAATTTCAGGGTATATACGAAGAGGTTGTATTTATGGTTTTAATAAAGTTGATTTTTTTACGATTTTTTTTTCGGCACAAAGCTATACTCCGGAATTTTCCCGGTTACGCCAACATAATTTTGTTCTAGTATTTCAAAATCACTGTCCCGATTTCCTGTCGGGTAAAAAGGAGCTCCGATTTTTACTTCTTTTTTTCCATAATCAAAAGCCACCGGAATTATAGGTACACCTGCTTTTATAGCGATATAATAAAAGCCTGTTTTCCATTCGGTTACTCTTTTTCGGGTTCCTTCCGGCGCTATAGCAAGTCGGAAAACGGATTTGTTTTCAAAAACTTTTGCTATTGCATCGACTTTATTTTCGTTTTTCTGACGGTTTAATGGCGCGCCGCCCATCCATCGGAAATAGAATCCAAATGGAAACGCGAATAATTCTTTTTTGGCGACAAAATTCATTTCCTGATTCATAATTCCACGTGTAAAAACACCGAGGTAAAAGTCGTGCCAACTCGTGTGTGGCACTACTATCATCACACATTTTTTGATTTCAGGAGCAATGGTTCCGTTAATCGACCAGCCCATACACTTAAAGAAGATAAAACGATAAAGATTTTGTTTCATTTTAGAAAGTTTGCTGTAAAAATAGCATTATATTTACGAATAGAAAATGTTGCCAAATGATATCGAAGAAACTGCTGAGTTACTTTATACCTATTAAAATTCACCAAAAAAAATCAGCAATCAATAAAAACCTGGAAGTTACCTGGACCAATGGTCAGCTGGTAATGGATTCTAAAAATACCAATTACTCCTACGGTAGCTTACAGCGAATCCTCCGAAAAGGACTGCATTATATCGGTTTCGAAAGAATACGTAATTTTAAAAGCATCCTTGTTTTAGGTGTGGCTGGCGGTAGTGTGGTTAAAACACTAACGGATGAAATTGGTTTTAAAGGTAAAATTACCGGTGTGGAACTCGATCCGGAAGCGATAGCACTGGCGAAACAATATTTTCAAATCGACAGTATTCCGAACTTTACGATCGTACAGGATGATGCTTTTGAGTTTGTTTTAAAAACCCGTGAAAAATACGATCTTATTATTATCGATGTGTTTCAGGATACCGTGATGCCTAATTTTTTATTTGAAGAATTTTTTATAAACAGGGTTAACTTTTTGCTTACTATAAATGGTTTTATCTTATTTAATACCATGGTTTTAAATGGTGATCATAAACAACGAAACAGTGATTATCGTTCGCGATTTGATCCGAATTATTCGGTACGTATGTATCCAAAAGTAGAAGATCACAACGAGCTGTTTACCATTAAAAAACTGGCCTGATTATGCTAACAAATACCATCACACTTGAAATTAAAAAAGCCTCAAAAGAAAGTACACCCATACTAACTACGGAAATTTCAATTGCTGATCAAAGTTGGCCACTGCATACCAATTATTTTGCGATTCTATGGATTCACAGTGGAAAAGGAATGGTAGAAACCGACCTGATGAAAGTTCCTTATGCCGAAAATGAAATCTATTGTTTTAATACCTATCAGGCATTTGCACTACATTCAAAAGGAACAACCAATGCGACGCTCCTATTATTTCATGCCAATTTCTTTTGTATTGAAACCTACCATCATCAGGTAGGCTGTAATGGCGTATTGTTTAACAATAGTTATGCAACATCTAAAATTGCTATTCCCGCCAAAGATCGTAATGAGTTGCTAACGTTATTCCAAAACATCAAAAGTGAAATCAAAGAAGCGGAACTGGCTTCAAATGAACTTGTTTTTTCCTACCTTAAGATATTCCTGATCAAATTGACACGTTTAAAAAGTGAAACGGAAACGCTTATTTCTCCCGATATTCCAACACTCCCGGATTATCTGCTGCAATTGACTGATCTGATTAACGAACATTTTCAGTCGCAACACCAACCGGCTTTTTATGCCGAAAAATTAAATACTACGGTTAAAACCCTTAGCACGGCAACCAAACAATATTATCAAAAAACCGTTTCGGCACTGATCATAGAAAAACTGATCCTAAAAGCCAAATGGGAATTATTGCACACCAATACGCAAATTAAAACCATCGCTTCCGATCTGGGATTTAAAGACGAATACTATTTTAGTCGGTTTTTTAAAAAACATATCGGACTTTCGCCCAAACACTACCGGGAAGAAGAATGGAAAATCCGAAAAGGATTTTTGTCCATTCCTTAGCCCTTTTTGTTCATTTTCTGTTTAAACAATAAGCCGGATCTTTGTCTTATAATCTAAAAATCATCATTATGGACAAATTATTTGAATATGCGGCCCGTTTGCAGCAAACCGGAATCCAGTTAACGCGAATTGGCTTAATTGTGGTTTTAATCTGGATTGGCGGATTAAAAGCCTTTCGTTATGAAGCCAATGGAATCGTTCCGTTTGTTGCGAATAGCCCGTTTATGAATTTCTTCTATCATTATGATACTCCGGATTATAAAACCCATATGAATAAGGAGGGCGAATACAAACCGGACAATATAGCCTGGCATAAGGAAAATAACACCTATACCTTTTCGTATGGTTTAGGCGCTTTGATTGTTGGAATTGGAATATTGATCGCATTGTACCCTGTAGCACCCGGCGTATCGGCTGTAGGAAGTTTTCTGGCTTTTGGAATGTCATTTGTAACTTTATCCTTTCTGATTACCACACCGGAAGCCTGGGTTCCTGATTTGGGAGATGCAGAGCACGGATTTCCGTATCTGAGCGGTGCCGGACGATTGGTAATCAAAGATGCGATTATGATGGGTGCGGCATTGGTAACCATGAGTCAGGCGGCTCATCGCTATCTGGAATTAAAAAAGAAGTAAGTCGGTTAATTCCTATTCAATTTCCGGAGTCAATTGAGACGCGCTGTAAAAGACTACAAAAAATCATAAAATAAAGTACACTTTGGTAAGCTTTTTGATAGGATTTGTTTTAAATAACAATAAAAACAAAAAATTATGATGAAAAAACCTTTAACATCGTTGGTATTCGTCGCTCTATTGTCGCTCACCGCTTGTAAAAAAACAGCAAATACGGCAAAAGAAACGTCTGCTGCCGACAGTACACAAGTAACCAGAACAGTTTCGGGTATGTATGAAGGTGTTTTACCATGCGCTGATTGTCCCGGAATTGAAACAACAGTGGCCTTTAATGACGATGCCACCGTTTCGAAAACCATTCTGTATCAGGATCGGGATAAAACCAGCGAAACCGAAAAGGGAAACTGGAAATTAAACGGACCTTATGTGGAAGTTACTTTCGCGGACAATCAAAAAGAATTTTACCTGATTAAAACCGATAGTACCATTGCAGTACTCGATCAGGGCAAAAAAGAAGTACAAACAGATCTGGCATCGCATTATATTTTGTCGAAAGAAAAACCGTTGGAACCGAAAACGCTTAACGGAAACTATATTCAGGGTGAAGTTGGAAAAGGTTATTATCAGACATTATCCTTAACGAATACAGCCGATAACGAATTTGATGTGGCGGTAACTTTTAAAGCAGCAACCAAAAAAGGCTGTGAATTTAAAGGAAAAGGTGTTTTGGTTAACAACCGTATTGAGGTTAATTTAAAAGATAACAATCCCGATTTAAAAGCGATTATGACCATTTCGTTTGACGGTAAAACAGCAACAGTGTCTACTTCTAAATTTAACGAACGTTACGACCTGATGTATTTCTGCGGTGGCGGTGGTACTTTAGGTGGTGATTACAACCGGGAATAAAGAAAAAAGAACAATACGATAACAAAAAAGGAGAATTAATTCTCCTTTTTTTATTTTATGATCATTTTACGTGCTTTTTCCAAATCTTCCGGAGTATCAATTCCAATTCCAACATGGGACGTTTCGACCATCCGGATGCGTTTTCCATATTCAAGATAGCGCAATTGTTCCAGTTTTTCAGAGGCCTCTAATGAAAGCATCGGCAAACGGTAGAAATCCAGTAAGGCTTCCTTGCGGAATGCATAAATCCCGATATGTTGCCTGTATCGTACGCCCACATTTGTTTCGCGCGGATATGGTATTACGGAACGGGAAAAATACAAGGCAAAACCTTTTTGATCGACGATGACTTTTACATTATTCGGATTTTCAATTTCTTTAATATCGGTAATTTCCCGCATCACTGAAGCCAGATCAACCGCTTTTTCAGTATCGTTTCTAAAAACATCCAAAACTTTTTCCAGCGGTTCTTTGTTGATAAACGGTTCGTCACCCTGTACATTGACTACAATGTCAACGTCCATGTTTTCAACAGCTTCGGCAATCCGGTCGCTACCACTTTCGTGTTCTTTGATGCTCATAATCGCCTTACCTCCATTTGAAACAATTTCCTGAAAAATCAGATCGGAATCGGTAACCACAAAAACGTCATCAAATAAATTTGTTTGCAGCGCACTTTCGTAGGTTCTTAAAATCACCGTTTTACCGCCTAAATCCTGCATTAATTTAGCAGGAAAACGCGTTGAAGCATATCGCGCCGGAATTACAGCTATTATTTTCATAGTATGTTTTCTGTTTAAAATCTAAAAATACAAATCAATCTTCAAAATACTCGTCCTTAAAGCCAATAAGGTATAATTTGTCTTTGGCTCGTGTCATGGCCGTATACAACCAGCGAATATAATCTCTATTTATACCTTCGGGTAAATAGGGTTGTTCGATAAAAACCGTATTCCATTGACCACCTTGCGATTTATGACAGGTAATGGCATAGGAAAACTTGACCTGAAGTGCATTAAAATACGGATTGGCCTTTACTTTCTGCAATTTGCGATACTGTGTGCGCTCGTCTTCATAATCCAGTAAGACTTCCTGATATAATAAATTGGACTGTTCGTATGTTAGCGATGGTGATTCGCTTGTGATTGTATCCAGAATTAATACGGTTTCGAACGGAATCTGATTTGGATAATCGACCATTCGGATTTTTACTTTGGCAAATTTGAATCCGTATAGTTCCTGAATTTTAAAAATTTCGAGAATCTCAATAATATCGCCATTTGCGATAAAACCGGCTTCATCGGAATCCTTAAGCCAGAAATAATTGTTTTTCACCACCATCATAAAATCGCCCGCCGACAATTCGCTTTCTTTGTCCAAAATACGCGAACGAATCTGCTGGTTGTACTGATTGGCTCTTTTATTGGAGCGTACGATAAATGCGGTATCTTCGATGCTATAATTACTATAGGCCTGATGAATCGCATCTTGTATGTCATAGCCATCTGTTAATCGGATAATATCTTTAAAACCGCGTAATCGGAATTGAAACGAATCGATAAACTGCGATTTTAGAATTTCCCGTAATTCGGTGGCATTAAATAAAATTCCCGATTTTTCCTCCTGTCGCATTACTTCATCCAGCTCGATATGCTGTATTTCCATGCTGTAATTCATTGCCAGTCCGTCGATATTTAAAGCCGGACTAACGTCCATATTCACCGGTGGCAACTGCGCCGTATCCCCTACCAGGATCATTTTGCATTTATAACCCGAATAAATATAAAGAATCAAATCATCCAATAATGAACCATTTTCATACATACCCGAATCGCTATTCGCGTCGGAAATCATCGAAGCCTCGTCGACGATAAACACCGTATTTTTAAACTTATTCGGTTGCATCGTAAAATGGACGCCTCCACCACTTCCTTTTTTCGGGAAATAAATACGTTTATGAATGGTAAACGCCGGTTTTTGAGAATAATTAGAAATCACTTTTGCTGCTCGTCCCGTAGGCGCCAACAATACATATTTTTTACTAACGTCTTTCAGTTGGTTGACAATAGTAGAAATCACCGTTGTTTTTCCTGTTCCGGCATAACCTTTAAGTAGAAAAATTTCATCTTCATTTTCGTTTGTAATAAAATCGGCTATTTTCTGAAAAAAGATATCCTGTTTTTGCGTTGGCAAATAGGGAAAGTTTTGTTTTAAAGCATTATAAAATTTACCGGAATTCATGAAAACCAAAATAACATATTGAAGTTGTGAAACCCGCGTGGCTACTACAACGGAAAAGAAGTCCAAAGATACATACCTTTTTTATCCCAAATCGGTTTCCGTTGCAAAAAAAATGTAAATTTGCTATCAATTACGATTCCATATAATGTCATCAACAGCCACGATAGCTTTGAAAAACTATAAAAAATTGTCCCTTCAGGTCGCTCCAAACGGGTTTTCATTTTGTGTTACCGACACACTGAATGACCGTATTCTGGAATTACAGTCCGTTTCGTTTAATTATACCCAATCGCTGGAAGATCAATTATGGAGGACATTTGTAGACTATCCTGCGTTAACGCGGCATTATGACGACATCGTGGTTTTGCACGACAATAATTTTAGCACTTTCGTACCCAAGGCGCTTTTCGACGAAAATTTCCTGGGAAGCTATCTGCAATACAACACCAAAGTATTTGAATCCGATTTTTTTGCTTTTGATGAAATCGAGGTTCACGAAATGAATAATGTGTATGTTCCGTTTGTAAATGCGAACAATTTCCTGATTGATCAGTTTGGAAGTTTTGAGTATAAAAACAGTAATACTCCTTTGGTTTCGGCTTTGCTGGATTTATCGCGGAACAAAGAAGAAAAGCAGATTTTCGTTCATATTGAAAATACTCATTTTGAAATAATTATAACGCATAATTTAAAGTTATTGTTATTTAATTCTTTTGAGTATAAAACACCCGAAGATTTTGTATATTATCTGTTGTTTACCCTCGAACAATTACAGCTCAATCCGGAAACGGTAGCCGTAAATCTCTTGGGTAAAATAACTACGGATCATCCCTGCTATGAAATTGCCTATCGCTATGTGCGCAACATAGCGTTGTTAAATACACAAGCCTTACAAGAACGCTATTCCCTCGAAGAAAATAGTATTTTAGAAAATTTTATCCTCCTTCATTCATGAGAATAATTTCCGGAAAATATAAAGGAAGACGTATCAATCCTCCGAAAAATTTACCTGTCCGACCGACAACCGATATGTCGAAAGAATCCCTGTTTAATATATTGAACAATTATTTTA
Organism: Flavobacterium sp. CAU 1735; assembly: GCF_039888695.1. Lineage (NCBI taxonomy): Bacteria > Pseudomonadati > Bacteroidota > Flavobacteriia > Flavobacteriales > Flavobacteriaceae > Flavobacterium > Flavobacterium sp. CAU 1735. Next base: position 277,427 of record NZ_JBDQQQ010000002.1, read on the forward strand.
ATTTTTCAGAATTACGGGTTCTGGATTTGTTTGCCGGTACCGGAAACATCAGTTATGAATTTGCGTCCCGCGGTTCCGGACCGATAACCAGTGTTGATGGTGATTACGGCTGTGTTACGTTTATCAAAAAAACGGCCAAGGAATTTGATTTTGATATTACAGCGATCAAAAGCGACGTATTTAAATTCCTGGAAAAAAGCAAAGCAACTTTTGATATTATTTTTGCCGATCCGCCATACGGAATGGAGCAAAAGGACTTTGAACGTATTGTTAGCCTGGTATTTGAAAACGAATTACTGGAAGAAGATGGTATGATGATCATTGAGCATTCTAAGCATACTCCTATTAGTCATATGGCTAACTTTTCTTTTTTGAAAAATTATGGTGGTTCGGTGTTTTCCTTTTTTGAATTGGAAAACAATGCGGAAGAAGATGTAACCGACGAGGAAGACGAATTTGACAGTTAAAATAAAAAAAGCAGACCTGTAAGCCGGATTCTGTATTCCGATAAATCGGAACCCTTATCATTTATCTAGCCCCGACATTACTGTCGGGATCCATCTGCCTACCCCTCAACAACGGACGAGCAGCCCTTAAATGTTGATATACATGGCATTTCACCGCATAGAGTTTACCTGGTTTCACTACAGCATTACCTGTACATACTTTCTGTTGCACTTGTCCTAATCCCGATAAATCGGAACTGACGGGTGTTACCCGCTATGCTACTCTGTGGTGTCCGGACTTTCCTCCCTCCGCCAAGGCGGACGACGATAAGGCGGTCTGCGGCTGCAAAGATAGCAGAATATTCGTGTTTCGGGCATTTTAAACAACAGTACTTTAACATTGCTTTATAGTCTGTTGAGAATAAAATGCTTATCTTTAAAGTGTAACCCTCAAAACTTAAATTATGATCCGTATGTATCACTATGCTACCGTTACCAAAGCTTTGGAAGAACTGACTGAAAAAGGTTTTTCAGTCGATTTTAATATTCACGAACAGGATATTATTCAAAATCCTTCCAATTACGAGATCGTTCATATTTACCGTTACGAAGGCCAAACCAATCCCGACGACGAAGCTACCGTATATGGTATTAAATCCATTACCGGAGAAAAAGGCGTATTTGTAGCCGGGCAATTGGCATCTTCCGAAAATGACATCGAAAAAGTATTAATTGACCTAAGTATAAAAGGAAGAACCGAATAGCTTGTTATCCCTTTATATTGTTAAAAACTATCTGCAGGCGGTTTTGTAATTTGCTATTTTTACCGCTATATTTGCCGTAATATAAAGTTATGGAACAATTCATCGTATCAGCCCGTAAATACCGACCGCAAACGTTTAAAGACGTAGTGGGTCAACAGGCTATTACCAATACTTTATTAAACGCGATTGACAACAATCACCTGGCGCAGGCTTTACTGTTTACAGGGCCGCGTGGCGTTGGAAAAACCACTTGCGCGCGTATTCTGGCTCGTAAAATCAATCAGGAAGGTTACGATGATCCGTATGAAGATTTTGCCTTCAATGTATTTGAGCTGGATGCGGCTTCGAATAACTCCGTTGACGATATCCGTAATCTGATTGATCAGGTACGTATCCCACCCCAAACCGGGAAATACAAAGTGTATATCATCGACGAGGTGCATATGTTATCGCAAGCGGCTTTTAACGCCTTCCTTAAAACACTGGAAGAACCGCCAAGGCACGCTATCTTTATCCTGGCAACTACCGAAAAACACAAGATCATTCCGACTATTTTGTCGCGTTGTCAAATATTTGATTTTAAACGTATTACCGTTAAGGATGCCAAAGAACATCTTGCCGAAGTAGCCAAAAGTCAGAACATTGTTTTTGAAGACGATGCGCTTCATATCATTGCTCAAAAAGCAGATGGTGCGATGCGTGATGCTTTGTCTATTTTTGACCGGGTTGTCTCCTATTGCGGAACCAATCTGACACGTCAGGCGGTTACCGAAAACCTTAACGTATTAGACTACGAATACTATATTAAAGTAACCGATTTAATTCTTGAAAACAGAATTCCGGAGTTATTACTGGCGTATAACGATATTTTGGCAAAAGGATTTGATGGTCATCATTTTATTGCCGGACTGGCTTCCCATTTCAGAGATTTGCTGGTTTGTAAAAACCCGGCGACTTTAGTATTGTTGGAAGCTGGCGAAGTAGCTCAGAATTTATACAAAGAACAGGCACAAAAAACAGCTCAGGAATTCCTATTACAAGGAATAGATATAGCAAACGATTGTGATTTAAAATACAAAAGCAGTCAGAACCAACGTCTTTTAGTTGAATTATGCCTGATGCAACTGGCCTCCATTACTTTTGATGGAGAAAAAAAAAAGCTAAGTCATACATAATCCCCCCCGATTTTTTTAGGAATAATCCGAAACCGGTCGCACCAAGTCCGGAAGGAACTGCTATTCCACAAACTCAGGCGCAACCCAATCCGGAGCCGGTACATATTCCGTCACAGGAAGTTGCAGCTACAGTTGTTCCCGTTAATCCGGAACCTGTAGCGGTAAAAATGGTTACGCCGGAGATTAAACCTATGATTGCACCTGATCTGAATGCTGAAAAGAAAGTTTCTGCTTTTTCATTGGCCAGTATTCGGGCCAAAAAAGAACTGGAAGCGCAGCAAAAAGCTAATGTGTTACAACATGACGAACTTCCGAGGGAAGCCTTTTCCGAAACGGATATGTTGTTACAGTGGAATAAATTTGCACAACGGTTGAGTGATAAGGGGCAAAAAATTATGGCTACTTATATGCAAATCAACGATCCGGTTTTGGATGCCGATGGTACGACTATAAAACTCGAGTTGCCGAACGAAGGTTCCAAAGTCGATTTTGACAGTAGTAAAATTGAACTTTTGGGTTATTTACGCGGGAAATTACACAACCACGATATTGTTATCAATGTCCACGTTAATGAAGTTGTCGAAACCAAATATGCTTTTACCACTCAGGAGAAATTCGACAAACTAAAGGCCATCAATCCGGCGTTGGAATTATTACGCAAAACATTTGACCTGGATTTATAATCTTTAGGCCTGTTTTTGTCCTAAGTTATAGGCTTTTTCCAACCATTTTTTGCGTTGTTCTGCATTCGACGTTTTTATAATTCCAAAATAAGACACTTTTACCGGTTTTACGCCACAAAACTCCAAAACAGCTTTTTTTAACTGATTCACACTTGGTTTACCGTAAACCAGCCAATAATAAAAACCCGGCTGATCCAGTGTTGTAATAATTCGGGCCGTTTTTCCGGTTAGCAATTTATCCCACCAAACGGAATCTTTACGGTAGCGAAATGCCATTCCCGGTAAAAAAAGACGATCTAAAAAACCTTTGGTAATCGCCGGAAGTCCACCCCACCAAACCGGATGTACCCAAACCAAATGATCGGCTTCTTTGATCAATTCCCACGCTTTTTGTAAATCCGGTTCCAATTCCATCCGTTTTTGATATCCAAATCGTAAATTCGGATCAAACTCCAGATCGGCTATGGTAACCACCGATACTTTTGCATCGGTTGTTTGCGCTCCTTTTAAATAGGCATCCGCTAACGCGAAATTAAAACTGTCTTTATTCGGATGGCCATTAATGATCAGTATGTTTTTCATAGCTACTATCGTTGTTTTACAGTTTAAATGTATTGATTTTAATCGTTTTATTAGTCGCTAATGCTGTTATCATTTCATTGGATTTATATAATTGATGACTAAAATAGATTCCGTCGGAAAAAGAAGTACTTCCTAATTTTTCAATATGTAAAACCGTAGCAAATGCGGTTAATTCCGATTGTCCATTATCGCTGAGTAAAACGGTTTTTGTCATCCCTTTTGTAGTAGACGCCAAGACTTCGAACGTGGTCTTATCCCCTTTTCCGTTGGCACTAAAAAGCAACCTTCTATTTTTTAACGACAAACGATCAAACAACCGAACGGATTGAAAAATACCCAACAAACGGGTTACCAATTTCGAACTATAGGTCATTTTAACCGAAACCGTCGGGATTTTCTCAATGGTATTCAGAATAAATAAATCCGGAACATCAAAATTGTAAACCTGTCGTTTTCCGATTTCAAAGGCAAAGTCGTATTTTTCGGAATCTAAAAAATGTCGGATTGTTACCGGTTGATTTTCCTGATATCGCAAAAACGGTTTGCTTACATTTTCAGCCATAAAATGCGCCGAACTTTCACCCGCTTTATCCTTTACCGAATAATACACGAATAATTCAACCTTCGTACTGTTTTCTAAATCCTGGATCAAACCGGGAACAATACCTGCCATCCAACCGGAGCTAAATACAATTTTGCTCGATAATTTCTTTTCGTTACCGGCAATCGAAAATGCCTCGGTCAAATCGGGAGTGGGTTTGGTAATGTCGATATAATCGATCTGGTTGTCGATCGCATAATACAATACATTATTCAGCTTGTCATTTACGCATAATACAATCAGGTCGATCGTCTGTTTGGAAATTTCAGACAATGTAGTATAATCCATCACATCGATAGTTAACCAATTCGCGGAATTGCTTTTTTTACGACTGCCAATAAATACGTTACAATCGGGATTTCTGGATTTTAAAATTTGGGAAATGGTCGCGCCAATCAGACCCGTTCCTCCAATGATAAGGATGTTTTTTTGCATAACTCAAATTGTTTTCTGCAAAAATATCGGAGGATTAGGGATCGGTCACCAGACATATGTCCAATAGTCGATCGTATCGGAATTTAAATTAATACCGCTTTTCGGATACGGCTCAAATGCCGTGGTGTTATTCCTAAAAACGAAGCCAGGTATTGTAATGGGATGAGTTTGATATATAAGGGCTGCAGGCGAAACAATTCTTCGTAACGCTCCTTACCCGAAAACTTCTGAAAAGAAGCGATTCTTTTTTCCAATTGTACGTATTGGGTTTCGGCCAGAATACGCCCTACTTTTTGCCAGTTACTATTCTGAAAATACAAACGTTCGAGGTCGTCCTGATGTAAAACTTCCAATTCGGTATCAAAAAGCGCCTGAATATTTTCATCCGTCGATTTTTTAGTCACAAAACTGGAAAAAGCCGACATTAATTCGTTTTCAAACGTGATGCAATTGGTAATTTCATCCCCTTCACCATTGATATAAAAAGAACGCAACGCGCCCGATTTAATAAAAACAATTTCATCACAAACGGTGTTTTCTTCGATCAGGTATTCCCCTTTTTTTAAACTTCGTTCGGTTAGGATATCGTCCAACATATCCAACTCATTGGATGTTAGGATTCCGAGTGCTTTAAATAAGGCTTTCATACGCAATAACACTTAATTATTTTTGGAGTTCCATTGACAAAATCGGAAACGGTTTTCCATTCGAATCCAAAGGTTCTCTTTTTACCGTTTTAAAACCCAGGTATTCGTAAAATCCGACTGCCTGTTCATTTTGTTCATTTACATCTACTTTTCGGGCCTTTTTTTCTGTTACTGCAAAATCCAGCAATGCCTTTCCTACTCCTTTTCCACGATAATCGGGACGGATAAAAAGCATTTCAATTTTGTCGTCGTCTAAACCTAAAAAACCGGTAATCTCGTTTTGATCACGAGTACAAAAAAGAGTTACCGCTTTCAAGTATTCCTTTAAAATCAGCGGTTTGTAGTATTGAATATCCTCTTCTGTCAAAAAAGTATGTGTCGCACGAACGGACGCTTCCCAAACTTCGGTAATTTCTACATAATCCTTAACCGAAGGTGTCTCAATTGTCATCTTCATTTTTTAAATCTTGTCGTAATACATTGCTTTTACGATACCGTCGGATAATCCGATTTTAGGTACGTAAATATTTTTGGCGCCGCTCCATTTCATGGCGTTCAGATATATCCGCGTTGCCGGGATAATGACGTCGGCACGATCCGGATTTAAACCGATTTCCGAGATGCGTTGTTCATACGACAGGGAATTCAGGTATTGGTATTGCGCATTTACATAGGCATACGACAATGGTTTTTCCTGTAATTTTCCGGAAAGTTTAAACAGTTTATTAATATTTCCACCGGAACCGATCAATGTAATATGATCATACGGTTCGGTTTGTACTTTAATCCATTTTTCAATTTCCTGCCAAACAACGTCATTTACCATATTATTAAGCAAACGAACGGTACCATTTTTAAACGATTTGGACGCGACCATTTGTCCTTCGGAGAATAACGAAAATTCGGTACTTCCACCACCAACATCTACATAAAGATAGGTCTGATCCGTTTTAATAAAATGACGTAAATCGGAAGAAGCAATAATTTTAGCTTCTTTTTTTCCGTCGATAATATTGATTTTTATATCGGCTTTTTTCTTGATGATATCAGCCACTTCCTGTCCGTTATATGCCTCACGCATAGCGGAAGTAGCACACGCCATATAACGTTCTACTTTATATACTTTCATTAACAGTTTAAACGCTTTCATTGCGTCGACCATTCGTTCGATATTGTCATCGGTAATTTCACCAACGGTAAAAGCATCCTGTCCCAAACGGATGGGAACACGAACCAGTTCACTTTTGTTGAATTGCGTCTCTTTACCGACCTGCTCCACGATATTGGTGATCAATAATCGCATGGCATTGGAACCGATATCGATAGCGGCATATTTTTTTATCGAAATCATGCTATTCTAAAATCAGGTTATAGTTTTTTTTCTACAATCACTTCCATTTGGTTGCGATAGTAATTATAGGTTTCCAATTGTGCCCGGAACATTTTTTCTTTGGGACGTTTCCGGTATTTATTTTCCAAGTTTTCCGAATGCAATCGGGCTTTTACGTTTCCTTTCCAGCCGATATTAAAGGTTTCGATTAGTTCGTTTTTAATATTCGGATCGTAAATCGGACAGGTTACTTCCACCCGGGCATCGAGATTTCGAGTCATAAAATCGGCCGACGAAATATAGACTTCCGGATCGCCTTCGTTACCAAAGATATAAATCCGCGCATGTTCCAGGTAATTGTCGACAATGCTAATGGCTTCAATATTCTCGCTCATTCCTAATACACCCGGTATTAAGGAACAAATACCGCGAACAATCAGTTGAATTTTTACACCCGCACGACTGGCTTCGTATAATTTGTCGATCATTTTAAAATCAGACAAACTATTCATTTTCAATTTGATATAAGCTTCTTTTCCTTCTTTGGCATTGTGCATTTCCCTTTCGATCAGTTTTATAAACTTCGAACGGGTATAATGCGGCGAAACGATCAGGTGCTTGTAACGATGCACGCGATAATTCACATCAAAGAAATCGAAGATACGGTTAATATCCCGTAAAATCTGCTGGTGACTTGTAAGTAGCGTCACATCGGTATAGATTTTTGCTGTAGATTCATTAAAATTTCCAGTAGAAATAAAGCCATATCTAAAGATCTTCCCTTCTTCCACGCGTTCCACCACACAAATTTTACTGTGTACTTTTAGTCCTTTAACACCAAAAATTAGTTCAATACCTTCCGTTTGCATTTGTTCGGCATATGAAATATTACTGGCTTCGTCGAAACGTGCCTGTAATTCGATCTGAACAATAACCCTTTTACCATTTTTAGCGGCATTGATTAACGAACTGATAATCTGCGAATTTTTAGCCAGACGGTATAATGTGATTTTGATAGACGTCACTTTCGGATCCAAAGCGGCTTCTCTTAGAAACTTGATCAAATAGGAAAACGACTGATAAGGCGCATTGACCAGAAAATCCTGTTGTTTGATTCGCTCCAGAATACTTCCTTCCAGACTCAAACCAACGACCGGTAATGGCGGATTTTGTCTAAAAAGCAAATCGTAGCGTCCTAAATTAGGGAAATCCATATAATCACGACGGTTGTGGTAACGTCCGCCGGGAATAAGACTATCGGTAGCATCGATTTTCATTCGGGTAAGGAAAAAAGCCAGCGTATCTTTATCGATCGATTGATCATAAACAAAACGTACCGGTTCCCCTATTCTACGGTCTTTTACACTGGTTGAAATTTTTTCGATCAAACTTTTATTCAGATCGGAATCAATATCCAGTTCGGCATCACGGGTAATTTTGATCATGTGTGCCGAGATACTTTCGTAGTCGAATATATTAAAGATACTGTGTAGGTTATAGCGGATTACATCATCCAACAGTATGATATATTGTTTGTCGTTACTGGATGGAAGTACGACAAAACGATTGATCGTTTTGGGTATTTCGACTACTGCATAACGCACCTCTTTTTTCTGAACGATTTCGGATTCTTCCAAAACTTTGGTTTTCGGATTCATCACCAGTTTTATCGCCAGATAACCCGAAGTATCTTTTAGCAATGGAAATTCATCCAGATCGTTAAGGATAATCGTCACCAATTCGGGACTTACTTTCTGGATAAAAAATTCTTTGATGAAATTTTGTTGTTCTTTATTGGTTTCGGTTTCATTAATGATAAAAATGTTCTCTTTTTCGAGCATTTTTTCAATGACACTCAGAATACGCAAACTTTCGGACTGTTGTTCGATTACAATTTCGGTAATATCTTTGAGTAATTGCTGGGCGGAAATACCACCTAAAATTTTTTCGCCGGAAATTCCTTCCATACTCAACCTACGCACAGCTGCGTAACGTACGCGGAAAAACTCGTCTAAATTATTGGAAAATATACCTAAAAACCGAAGTCTGTCTAATAGTGGAACGCTTTCGTCTGCTGCTTCCTGTAAAACTCTTGCATTAAATGCCAACCAACTTTTTTCTCTGTCGATATATCTGTTTTCGTGAGATGTCATACTTTTAATTGCCTTGGAAATAAGGTTTTTATTGTTTTCCCTTTATGGATGTCGTTCCAATCGTCTTGTTCGAAGCTAATCGAAACAAAGCCGGCCGTAGGGACATTATCGATATAAAGGTCACCAAATTTATTAACAAAATCTGTGATAGCCTCGTTATGTCCAAAAAGAATTAGGCTATCGAACCTGTTTTCGCATTTCTTTATGGCGGCTTCCAGATTTTTGCTATCAAAAGTATATAAGTCCTCTTTTATAATAACGCTTTCGTATGGAATCGACAGATTTTGCGAAAATATCATGGCCGTTTCCCTGGCGCGCTTAGCGGTACTACTCCAAACTAAAAAAGTTTTAGGCAAATAACCATTTACCTGACTAAAAATGGTATTGGCATCATTAATACCTCTTTGGGAAATGGGTCTGTCTATATCTTTACTTGGAGTTTCCCAACTTGATTTAGCGTGACGGATTAGAATTAAATTTTTCATGATGAAAAAGATTTATTCTATAAAGTACGACAAAAAAAAAGAAAAATGCCAGTGTGGAAGTATCAAAAAAATGTTAATTTGAGCATCAAACAAGCTTATTTACTAAAAAAAGGATTCCAATATAGTAACGCTATAGTATTTCAATAATTTAGGAATACTATAAACCTAAGCTAAAAAAAACAAAAGCATCCCGTATTCTATTTAGGACACTTTTGCTTTTAAATAATTTAGTTAGTTGACTTTATAAAAGAGTAATTATTAAACAACAACAAAACAAATCTAGTAATTACTTCCTAGACCTACTAAAAACCAGTCAAATAGTCCTTAAAAATAGTATAAAAGACCAACACTATTCACCCGATTAGAGCAGTATTCTGTAATGAATTACAACATATTCGCTATGAATTCAGAAAAATAAAACAAAAAAAATGTTAATTCACGGATAAAAAAAGTCGTTTTATCGAAAAACCTTACGAAAAGAACTTATCACGATTTTATTTGAATAATTTAGTATCACTGAAACACGGTCAAGCATTATTTTTATTTTAAGTAAATACCACAACGACTTAAAATACAGTACAATGTTCCGCCATACAATTCGCATGACTATTGTGATACCACTAACCTATCGCAATGCTTTATTTCCAAATCATAGCAACCTACTTTAATTAAGTCGCCACGTACTTTTTGCTTGTTATCCGGGCAATTTGTTCCATGACTTTGCATATCGTTTTTCCATAGGTGTTAGAACGCAGTTGTTTTATCGCCCGGGGAATCCTTATGCCTTTTATTTTGAAACCAACTTAATTAAATATATTGATTATGAACGCTTTAAAACAAAAAGCAGCTGTACTGTTTCTGCTATTCCTCTTAGTAGAAACGGTACATTCACAAACTTTTATATCCTACCAAGATTTAATGACAAACAATGGATATGGAAGTAAAAAAGAAGGTTCCGCTTTTGATTATGATTATGTAAAATCATTATTAAAAGGATTGCATCCTAAACTTTACATCCTTAATGGTAAAGAAAAAAACGTAACGCAGGGTAATTTGTATTATGCCGAGGTTGATGCGGCTTCATTCAGGCAATTGCTCGCGATGGAAAACATCGGTTCATTGGAAATGCTTACCCTTAAGCTCAGTGCCAATGACGCAGCGAGAATCGATACAACAGCACTTGAAAAATTCAAGAGTCTGAAGTACATCTATGTAATCTGTGATTTTAAATGCAATCCGGATTATATCAAAAGCCTGTTTCTAAATAATCGTCGTGATTATTTAATCATCTACTCGATATCCATACCCAGTTAAGTTTTACTAAAAGTCATCAGATTATGAGAAACTTTACCCAATTAAGTAGTATCATATCGGCGACAAACACCAGACTATTGCTCACCTCTTTTTTGATGTTAACAGCCATAGGTGTGTTTTCGCAAGTTCGGGTTCCGTTTACCCAGCGTACCTCTCAATATTCACCAACCAAAAAGATTTACAATATCCAGGGCGATTTTACCATGATCGGGAACACCAACCTGACACTGGTAAATTATGGGGACAACACGAACAACAGTAACAACGATATGCAATATGTAGATGTAGACAGTGATCCAAACACGCTGAATTCATCCTCCGCAACACTAAACTTTTCGACCGAAAACGGTGCGATTCCTAACTGTTCCAAAATTATTTATGCCGGACTGTATTGGTCGGCCCGAGCTTCCAATGGCAGTTCCAGTCCCGATACTTTTTCGGTAACTAAAAATTTTCCGGGCGCACCGCAGCCTGTAAACAGCAATCAGACCGTTGGCCATAATGGTGCTATTACCAATTCGCAATATACGATGAGTGTTTCGCGTCAGGGGAATAACAACAGCTATTATGTGCGCTATGATTTTAATGGCAACGGAAATACGGTTCAATTCGAATTCCAGAATGCCACACCTTACATCCGCTATCGCGTTAACAGCGGAAACTGGATCAATCCGACAAATCAGGTTGTGACGAATAACGGAAATACACGTGTGGTCACTTTTGATCCGGTTACCGTATATACCGAATCCGGAGGGATAACCCTTACCGTAAACGGTTTGGAACGCGACTCCCGACAAAACCAGTCGACAGCTCAATACCAGTCGACTTCGTTTGCCTATACCAACGTTAGCGGAAGCATTTCAAGCACCGTTAGCGTGACCAAAAACTTCAACAAAAGAGAGGTTTTATTAAAGGGTCCGGGTGCTTCGGGTTATACACCGGTTACTGCCAATACCAATGATATTTATTATCCGAATTCCACCGATGATTTTATTTATTCCGCCTATGCCGAAGTAACCGATTACGTAAAACAATACGGATTGGGTGATTACACCGTTGCCGATGTTGCGATGGTAGAAGGCAACGGAGGATCTGTAGGTTATTATGGTGGTTGGGGAATCATTGTGATTTATGAAAACTCCAAAATGAAATGGCGCGATGTAACCGTTTTCGACGGACACGCCTATGTGAGTGGAAGCAACACCACCAGTTTCGAATTACCGGTATCCGGATTTAACACCGTTCAGACCGGTCCGGTTAATCTAAAACTCGGCTTAATGGCCGGTGAAGGTGATCGTGGTATCAGCGGGGATTATTTCAGTATCCAAAAACAAAGCGATAACAGCTGGCTGGATCTGAATCATTCCGGAAATACAACCACAAACTTTTTTAATTCATCGATACTCACCGGTGGCAACACCCGTAATCCGAACCTGTTGAACAATACCGGTTTGGATATCAGTATGTTTACGATTCCGAATTCGGGAAACAGTGTTATCACAAACAATCAGACGTCAACCAAATTCCGGTACGGAACCACGCAAGACACCTACTCTATCTTTACGATAGCCATGTCAGTCGACGCCTATGTTCCGCAACCTCAGGGAATTTCGTCCGTTACTACGATAAATGGTAATCCTGTAAGCGGACCGTTAACCGTTTTACCGGGACAGGAAATCGAGTTTAAAATAAAAGTTTTAAACGAAGGATCGGAAGCCATCAATAATGCAACCGTAGAAATTCCGGTGCCTTTTACCGCGAGTTACGTAAATGGTAGTGCTTCGGGCAATATCCTATTTAGCCCGGCTCCGAGTCCAAATACCGTATCGTTTAACCCATCTCAAGGTGCAAACGGCTCTATTATCTGGAATATCGGAACACTTCCGTTACCGGCCAATCCATCGGATGTTTTAGGTGAACTTACATTTAAATTAAAAGCAACCGAAGATTGTAGCATACTCAAAAATACGCACTGTAGTCCGGCGATAACGATATACGGTTATATAAACGGTGTCGGTGCTATTTCAGGGGTTGCTGTTACGACCAAACCGTTTATTCAGGGTTATACGGCTTCTGGAATATGTCAGGGCGAACCTATAAAAGATCCGTTGACAATAAGCATCAATTCGCAGGATTATGTAAACAGTCATTGTCAGAATACACCGGATGAAATTGTATTTAATTTTTGTAATGCTTCCGGTAGTATTGCGGTGTCACAAGTGAGCGGAGCGTTTCCTCCGGGAACCCGTTTTTACAACAGCTATCCGGTTGGTTCCGGCACCGTCGAATATACCGCTTCTAATCCGTTTCCGGCTACTGTAGGAACACAAACCTATTATGGCATTCCTCCGGGAAGTACCGATTGCTATTACACCTTTAAAATTAGTATTGCCACAAGCCCTGTTATTACAGCTCCGGCCAACTATACGCTCGAAGGTTGTAGTACCGGTTCCATAACTGGTCTGGTATATAGTGCGACACCGGTTAGCATTAGTCTGGCTCAATTTTTAGCCGCGGGCGGAACCACAACAAACCAATCGTTAAACTATACCATCACCTACGCCGATACCCAATCCGGTACTTGTCCGTTGGTTGTGACCCGAACTTTTACGATTAGTACCGCTTGCGCAGCGAATCAGCATTTTATACAACAGATTACTATAAAAGATACTACTCCACCGGTACCACCAACTCCACCGGCTGCCATAACCGTAGCCTGCGGTAGCGCTGTTCCGGCAATGATTAGCCTAACAGCCAATGATAGCTGTTCCGGTGCCATAACCGTTCAAGGTGTAGATGTAACCACTCCGGGAAATTGTCCGAACTCCTATACCATTGTTAGAACCTGGACCTTTACTGATGCCTGTGGCAATTCATCTAGTGTATCACAAAACATTACTGTAAACGATAACGTTGCTCCAGTAGCACCAACTCCACCGGCTGCTATAACTGTAGCTTGCGGTAGCGCTGTTCCGGCGATGATCAGCTTAACAGCAACCGATAGCTGTTCCGGTCCAATAACCGTTCAAGGTGTGGATGTGACTACTCCGGGTAACTGTCCGAATTCCTATACTATTGTTAGAACCTGGACCTTTACCGATGCCTGTGGTAATTCATCCAGTGTATCACAAAACATTACTGTAAACGATAACGTAGCGCCAGTTGTTCCAACTGCTCCGGCTGCCATAACTGTAGCCTGCGGTAGCGCTGTTCCGGCAATGATAAGCTTAACAGCCAATGATAGCTGTTCCGGTCCAATAACCGTTCAAGGTGTGGATGTGACTACTCCGGGTAATTGTCAGAATTCGTATACTATCGTAAGAACCTGGACCTTTACCGATGCTTGTGGAAATTCATCCAGCGTATCACAAAACATAACTGTAAACGATAACGTGGCGCCAGTAGTACCAACTCCACCGGCTGCTATAACTGTAGCCTGCGGTAGTGCTATTCCGGCGATGATTAGCCTAACTGCCAATGATAGCTGTTCCGGTCCAATAACCGTTCAAGGTGTCGATGTAACCACTCCGGGTAACTGTCCAAACTCTTATACTATCGTAAGAACCTGGACCTTTACCGATGCCTGTGGTAATTCATCAAGTGTATCACAAAACATTACTGTAAATGATAACGTAGCGCCAGTAGTACCAACTCCACCGACAGATATTACACTTTCTTGCGGTGGTGATGTTCCGGCGATGATTAGCCTAACAGCAACCGATAGTTGTTCCGGTTCGATTACCGTTCAAGGTCTGGATGTGACTACTCCGGGTAATTGTCAGAATTCGTATACTATCGTAAGAACCTGGACCTTTACCGATGCTTGTGGAAATTCATCCAGCGTATCACAAAACATAACTGTAAACGATAACGTGGCGCCAGTAGTACCAACTCCACCGGCAGCTATAACTGTAGCCTGTGGTAGTGCTGTTCCGGCGATGATCAGCTTAACAGCAACCGATAACTGTTCCGGTGAAATCAAGGTACAAGGTGTAGATGTGACTACTCCGGGTAGTTGTCCAAATTCTTATACTATTGTAAGAACCTGGACGTTTACAGATGCTTGTGGTAATTCATCAAGTGTATCGCAAAACATTACTGTAAACGATAACGTTGCTCCAGTAGTGCCAACTCCACCGGCTGCTATAACCGTAGCTTGTGGAAGTGCTGTTCCGGCGATGATTAGCCTAACAGCTAATGATAATTGTTCTGGTGCCATAACCGTTCAAGGTGTCGATGTAACGACTCAAGGTAATTGTCCGAATTCCTATACTATTGTAAGAACCTGGACCTTTACCGATACCTGTGGTAATTCATCAAGTGTATCGCAAAACATTACTGTAAATGATAACGTTGCACCAGTAGTTCCAACTCCACCGGCTGATATCACACTTTCTTGTGGTGGCGATGTTCCGGCGATGATCAGCTTAACAGCTAATGATAATTGTTCCGGTGAAATTACCGTTCAAGGTGTCGATGTAACGACTCAAGGTAACTGTCCGAATTCGTATACTATCGTTAGAACCTGGACCTTTACCGATGCCTGTGGTAATTCATCGAGTGTATCGCAAAACATTACTGTAAACGATAACGTTGCTCCAGTAGTGCCAACTCCACCGGCTGCCATAACCGTAGCCTGCGGTAGCGCTGTTCCGGCGATGATTAGCCTAACAGCAACCGATAGTTGTTCCGGTTCGATTACCGTTCAAGGTGTAGATGTAACCACTCCGGGTAATTGTCCGAACTCCTATACCATTGTTAGAACCTGGACGTTTACTGATGCCTGTGGTAATTCATCAAGTGTATCGCAAAACATTACTGTAAATGATACCATCGCACCAGTGGCACCAACCGCTCCGGCAGACGTAACTCTTTCTTGTGGCGGCGATGTTCCGGCGATGATTAGCCTAACAGCTAATGATAATTGTTCCGGTGAAATCACTGTACAAGGTGTAGATGTGACTACTCCTGGTAATTGTCCGAATTCCTATACTATTATAAGAACCTGGACCTTTACCGATGCCTGTGGTAATTCATCAAGTGTATCGCAAAACATTACTGTAAACGATACCATAGCACCGGTAGTGCCAACCGCTCCGGCAGATGTTACGCTTTCTTGTGGTGGTGACGTTCCGGCAATGATTAGCTTGACAGCTAATGATAATTGTTCCGGTGAAATCACCGTTCAAGGTGTCGATGTTACGACTCAAGGTAACTGTCCGAACTCGTATACTATTGTTAGAACCTGGACCTTTACCGATGCTTGTGGTAATTCATCTAGTATATCGCAAAACATTAACGTAAATGATAATGTTCCACCAGTTGTTCCAACCGCTCCGGCAGATGTTACGCTTTCTTGTGGTGGTGACGTTCCGGCAATGATTAGCTTGACAGCTAATGATAATTGTTCCGGTGAAATCACCGTTCAAGGTGTAGATGTTACGACTCAAGGTAACTGTCCGAATTCCTATACTATCGTTAGAACCTGGACCTTTACCGATGCCTGTGGAAATTCATCAAGCGTATCACAAAACATTACTGTAAATGATACCGTTGCACCAGCGGCACCAACCGCTCCGGCTGATATCACACTTTCATGTGGTGGCGATGTTCCGGCGATGATTAGCCTAACAGCAAATGATAACTGTTCCGGTGAAATCACTGTACAAGGTGTAGATGTAACGACTCCGGGTAACTGTCCGAATTCCTATACTATCGTTAGAACCTGGACCTTTACCGATGCTTGTGGTAATTCATCTAGTATATCGCAAAACATTAACGTAAATGATAATGTTCCACCAGTTGTTCCAACCGCTCCGGCAGACGTAACTCTTTCTTGTGGTGGTGACGTTCCGGCGATGATTAGCTTAATAGCTAATGATAATTGTTCAGGCGAAATCACCGTACAAGGTGTAGATGTTACAACTCAAGGTAACTGTCCGAATTCCTATACTATTATAAGAACCTGGACCTTTACCGATGCTTGTGGAAATTCATCAAGCGTATCGCAAAACATTACTGTGAATGATAATGTTCCACCAGTGGCACCAACTGCTCCGGCTGATATCACACTTTCTTGTGGTGGTGATGTTCCGGCGATGATCAGCTTAACAGCTAATGATAACTGTTCCGGTGAAATCACGGTACAAGGTGTAGATGTAACGACTCAAGGTAACTGTCCGAATTCCTATACTATTGTTAGAACATGGACCTTTACCGATGCTTGTGGAAATTCATCAAGCGTATCGCAAAACATTACTGTGAATGATAATGTTCCACCAGTGGCACCAACTGCTCCGGCTGATATCACACTTTCTTGTGGTGGTGATGTTCCGGCGATGATCAGCTTAACAGCTAATGATAACTGTTCCGGTGAAATCACGGTACAAGGTGTAGATGTAACGACTCAAGGTAACTGTCCGAATTCCTATACTATCGTAAGAACCTGGACCTTTACCGATGCTTGTGGTAATTCATCTAGTATATCGCAAAACATTAACGTAAATGATAATGTTCCACCAGTTGTTCCAACCGCTCCGGCAGACGTAACTCTTTCTTGTGGTGGTGACGTTCCGGCGATGATTAGCTTAACAGCTAATGATAATTGTTCAGGCGAAATCACCGTACAAGGTGTAGATGTTACGACTCAAGGTAACTGTCCGAATTCCTATACTATCGTTAGAACCTGGACCTTTACCGATGCCTGTGGAAATTCATCAAGCGTATCACAAAACATTACTGTAAATGATACCGTTGCACCAGCGGCACCAACCGCTCCGGCTGATATCACACTTTCATGTGGTGGCGATGTTCCGGCGATGATTAGCCTAACAGCAAATGATAACTGTTCCGGTGAAATCACTGTACAAGGTGTAGATGTAACGACTCCGGGTAACTGTCCGAATTCCTATACTATCGTAAGAACCTGGACCTTTACCGATGCTTGTGGTAATTCATCTAGTATATCGCAAAACATTAACGTAAATGATAATGTTCCACCAGTTGTTCCAACCGCTCCGGCAGACGTAACTCTTTCTTGTGGTGGTGACGTTCCGGCGATGATTAGCTTAATAGCTAATGATAATTGTTCAGGCGAAATCACCGTACAAGGTGTAGATGTAACGACTCCGGGTAACTGTCCGAATTCCTATACTATCGTTAGAACCTGGACCTTTACCGATGCCTGTGGAAATTCATCAAGCGTATCACAAAACATTACTGTAAATGATAACGTTGCACCAGTGGCACCAACCGCTCCGGCTGATATAACCGTAGCCTGCGGTAGTGCTGTTCCGGCGATGATCAGCCTAACAGCTAATGATAATTGTTCAGGCGAAATCACCGTACAAGGTGTAGATGTTACTACTCAAGGTAACTGTCCGAATTCCTATACTATCGTTAGAACCTGGACCTTTACCGATGCCTGTGGAAATTCATCAAGCGTATCACAAAACATTACTGTAAATGATACCGTTGCACCAGCGGCACCAACCGCTCCGGCTGATATCACACTTTCATGTGGTGGCGATGTTCCGGCGATGATTAGCCTAACAGCAAATGATAACTGTTCCGGTGAAATCACGGTACAAGGTGTAGATGTAACGACTCCGGGTAACTGTCCGAATTCCTATACTATCGTAAGAACCTGGACCTTTACTGATGCCTGTGGTAATTCATCAAGCGTATCACAAAACATAAATGTAAATGATACCGTTGCGCCAGTAGCACCAACCGCTCCGGCAGAGGTAACTCTTTCTTGTGGTGGTGATGTTCCGGCGATGATCAGCTTAACAGCTAATGATAACTGTTCCGGTGAAATCACGGTACAAGGTGTCGATGTTACGACTCAAGGTAACTGTCCGAACTCGTATACTATCGTTAGAACCTGGACTTTTACTGATGCCTGTGGTAATTCATCGAGTGTATCACAAAACATAAATGTGAATGATAACGTTGCTCCAGTGGCACCAACCGCTCCGGCAGACGTAACACTTTCTTGTGGTGGTGATGTTCCGGCGATGATGAGCCTAACAGCCAATGACAGCTGTTCCGGAGACATTACGGTACAAGGTGTGGATGTAACAACTCAAGGTAATTGTCCGAATTCTTATATAATTACAAGAACCTGGACCTTTACCGATGCCTGTGGCAATACGTCCAACAGCATCCAGATCATAACCGTTTCAGATGACAGTGCGCCAACGCTAACATCAACACTTGATACTGAAGTAAATGCCGATTGTGCCAATATTCCACCGGTTCCGGAACCAACATTTGCCGATAATTGTAGCGGTACGGTAACGGTTGAATATAACGAAACGACAGCCAATCAAACCGCGCAATCCTATAGTATTATTCGTACCTGGACCGTAAGTGATGTTTGCTTTAATACACAAACCTATACACAAACTGTCAATGTTACGATTAATAATCCGCTTACAGTAGTATCAAAAGCGATTTGTATTAAGGATGAACCTGTTAATCTTTTTAGTATCTTACCGGAGGGAACGCCTCAGGATGGCACTTGGTCAACTACAAATGCCGGAGCAGCATTAGAAGGCAGTATATTTAGTCCTAATCAGGTCACATTAGGGAATTATATTGTTCGCTATACCATTTCAAATGGAGACTGTCCGCGTATTTTTGAGATCAATATAGAAGTACACGACAGATGTATTGTACTACCAGCCTGTTCTATAAATGTCTATAATGCCGTATCGCCAAATGATGATGGTTATAATGATGTCTTTTTTATAGACGGAATTAGCTGTTATCCACAAAACAATGTTGAAATTTACAACAGATGGGGTATATTAGTATTCAGTACAGATGGTTACGATAATACAACCCGGGTATTCCGGGGCGTATCGGAAGGACGTGCGACCTTTAATAAAGGAGCCGAATTACCCGATGGCACTTATTTTTATATTTTGAAATATAAAAACGAAAGTGGTACCGAATATACTAAAACGGGCTATTTATATCTTAACCGATAGTAGCAATAGCTTTATTCTTAGTTCAATTTAAAGTAAGGATACATGAAAACATATCTTATATTATTCGCACTGATATTGATGGGTACCACCGGATATTCGCAACAGGACTCACAATATACTCAGTATATGTACAATACCATTACAATCAATCCGGCCTATGCCGGTTCGCGTGGGGCGATGAGTATTTTTGGAATGTACAGACGGCAATGGGTCGGATTAGACGGAGCGCCAACTACGGCTACCGCGTCTATCAATACACCTATAAATGAATCGAATGTGGGTTTAGGCTTGTCATTCATTAATGATCAGATAGGTCCGGCTACCGAGAACAATATCTCGGTAGACGTCTCCTATAGCATACAGGCATCGGACGATTATACGGTTTCCTTTGGATTAAAAGCAACGGCCAATCTGTTTAGTCTGGATATCAACAAACTGAATATCCAGCATCAGGGCGATCCGCAGTTTCAGAATCTCAATATGGATTTTAGCCCTAATGTGGGTGCCGGTATTTATGTCCATTCCGATAACACCTACTTCGGTTTGTCGGTTCCCAATTTTCTGGAAACCAAGCATTATAAAGACAACTCCGTTTCGGTAACCAAAGAGCGACTGCACTATTATTTTATCGCAGGACATGTGTTTGATTTTAGCAGTGAATTAAAATTCAAACCGGCTTTGTTGGTAAAAGCGGTAGAAGGCGCACCGTTACAGGTTGACGTATCCGGAAATTTCCTGATTAGTGATAAACTTACCCTTGGCGTAGCCTATCGTTGGGATGCTGCCGTAAGTGCACTAGCCGGATTTCAGATATCGGATTCCTGGTTTATCGGCTATGCCTATGATGCGGAAACCACCCGATTGGCGAATTACAATTCGGGATCCCATGAGATTTTCCTCCGTTTCGAGTTTTTCAATAACTATAACCGGGTGTTAACGCCTCGTTTCTTCTAAATGCTACGATCATGAAAAAAATAGTTATACTTCTGCTCGCTTTTATCGGTACGACTGTTTCCTTCGCTCAAAAAGCCAGGATTAACAACGCCGATAAAAAATACGATCACTATGCCTATATAGACGCGATCAAAGTTTACGAAAAAGTGGCGGAAAAAGGATATAAGTCCGCAAACCTGTTCGAAAATCTTGGAAATGCCTATTATTTCAATGGCGAATTGGACAAGGCCGAAAAATGGTATGGTGAACTCTTTGCATTCAACAAAACGATTGAACCGATCTATTATTTCCGTTATTCTCAGGCTTTAAAATCGGTAGGACAATATGACAAAGCCGATCAAATGCTGGCCACTTTTTATAAAAAGACAAACGACCCGGCTGCTGGTGAATTGCTCAATAATCCGGATTATGCTAAAAAGTTACGCGAAGATTCCGGACGTTTTAAAGTGGAAAATTCCGGAACCAATACCAAATATTCCGACTATGGTCCGGCATTTTATAATAACGAAGTGGTTTTTGCTTCGGCTCGCGATACCGGTGGCGTGTTTCATCGCAAACACCGATGGACGAATCAGTATTTTACCAAGCTTTATGCGGCTCAGATATCCGATGATGGTTACCTCGCTCCCGCTCAAAAGTTTTCGGAGAGTATCGATACCCGTTTCCACGAAGCAACGCCGGTATTTACAAAAGACGGTACTACGATGTATTTTACCCGTAACAATTACAACGATGGTAAAAAAGGAAAAAGTTCCGATCGGATTGTAAAACTGAAAATCTATAAAGCGGTATTGTCGGACGGAAAATGGGATAATGTAACCGAAATGCCGTTTAACAGTAACAACTACAGTACGGCACACCCGGCATTAAGTCCTGATGAAAAAATACTGTATTTTTCGTCCGATATGCCCGGTAGTCTTGGAAATTCCGATATTTATAAAGTAGCTATCAACAGCGATGGAACCTATGGAAAACCGGAAAATCTGGGAAAAACGATCAATACGTCCGGTAGGGAAACGTTTCCGTTTGTATCGCAAAAAAACGAACTGTATTTTGCTTCCGACGGGCATTTGGGAATTGGCGGACTGGATATTTTTAAATCCAAAATTCTAACAGATGGTTATTCGACTCCTGAAAATCTGGGAAGTCCGTTAAATAGTCCGAAAGACGATTTTGCGCTAATCATGAACAGTGAGAAACAAATGGGTTATTTTAGTTCCAATCGGGATGGCGGTCAAGGATCTGATGATATTTATAAGGTTAAGGAATTCCGTTGCGAACAGCTTTTAAAAGGAATGATCACCGATAAAGAAAGCGGATTACCATTGACCAACGCCAAAGTATCTCTTTTTGACGCCACTATGAAACCTATGGGTTCCGTCCAAACCGATTCCGGCGGATTATATCGTTTTGAAACAATCGATTGTGATAAAACCTATTATGTCAGAGCCGAAAATGACGGTTATCAGACACGGGAAGTTAGTGTGATGATACCGGCCAAAACGGGCGAAACCACATTAAACATCGAACTGGAGAAAAAAGCTATTCCTATCGAACCGGGTATCGATCTGGCTAAAGTACTGGATATCGAAATCATCTATTTCGATCTGGATAAATGGAATATCCGTCCGGATGCCGAAGTGGAACTTCAAAAAGTGATTACCGTTTTAAAAGAACATCCAACGATAACCCTCGATATTCGCTCGCATACCGATAGCCGACAAACACATAAATACAACGAACGTTTGTCCGACAGAAGAGCTAAATCGACTCTGGAATATATGGTAAAACACGGAATTGATCGAAATCGCCTAACCGCCAAAGGTTATGGTGAAACACAACTGGTAAACCGTTGTTCCGATGGTGTTCCCTGCTCGGAAGCCGAACATCAGCAAAACAGACGCAGTGAGTTTATCGTCATAAAAATGTAAAGTGTTCATTTCATTATATTGCTTTAAACGACAAAAGCATCCTCTTTAAAAAAGGATGCTTTTGCATTTTTGGTACGCGTCAGTTTGTTTTATTTTTTGATAAAAATATTGGTGATATACATGGTACCGTTGCTGTCTTTTCGTACGGCAACACCAAAATTGGTATAATCACCTTCAATATTCATCCGGTGCAAATCACTGTTTAACCAGGCATTAAAAGTGGACGAAATGGTTTCGTAACCATAGGCAATATTTTCACCTACTTTTTTAGCACCAAGCGTAGTTTTCAGGTTTTGTTCCCGTTCATTAAAATAGGAATGATCAACAATTTTAGTTGAAATCATATACTCGTCGTGTCCTTCAGATAAATACGAAATATGATTGATTTTGTCCAAAGGCGTTAATCCTTTACTAATCCGATAATCGTTAATTTTCTGTTCAATCTGTAATTCTTCCTGATTGTACGTAAAATTATTTACTACTTTATAATCCGCAGGGGTCTCACTGGCACTTTCTGTCGAACAGGAAGCCATCATCAAAAAGCACATCAAAATCGATGCGCCACGCAATAATCTCATAAGCATTAATCAAGTCTATTAAACACTGGGGCAATCTTTTACATTGAAAAGATGCTACAAATGTATTTTAATATCGATTACGCGCAAGAAAAATCGATGAAATGACTTAAAAATTAACATTTATGACCTAAGTGTCTTATTTTTAAGAAGAAAGACGCTCTATTTTCCAGTGATAATCCGCTTCCAACGAATAGCGGATACGATCGTGAAGTCGGTTGGGACGTCCTTGCCAAAACTCTACTTCTACCGGGCGAACCAGAAAACCGCCCCAGTGTTCCGGACGCGGAATCGCTTTCCCTTCGTAGGCTTTTTCAAGATCAGCCAGTTTTTGTTCCAGATAATCACGGGAGGGAATAACATCGCTTTGATCGGACGCAATAGCGCCTAATTTACTCCCATCCGGACGACTGTCAAAATAATTGTCGGATACGGTTTCGGACGTTTTTTCAGCAATTCCTTTAATGATCACCTGTCTTTCGGCTGTAGGCCAGAAAAATGACAAACAAATATGTGGATTGGCTGTTATCGCCTTTCCTTTTTCAGAATTATAATTGGTAAAAAAGATAAAACCTTCCTCGTTGAATTTTTTTAGCAGTACAATACGCGATTTCGGAAAACCATCCAAACCAATCGTCGACACCGTCATCGCATTTACTTCTTCAATACCACCAAAATCTTCCACTTCATAAAACCAGCGTTGAAAAAGATTGATCGGATCTTCCGGAATAGTGGTTTCGACCAAAGCCGCTTTGTCGTAGGACTTTCTATAGTTGCTTAAATCACTCATGGTATCGGTATTATAATTAGCAATGCTAAATTAGGATGTTTTAAAATGCGGATTAAAAAATCCCCGTTAAAATTCGAACACTTTCCCGTCGTCGCTTAACAACACGTTTGGAAAAATCGTTTCGGCTTCTTCGCGGAACAGACTTATTTTTTCATATCGGGTTGAATAATGCCCCAATAAAAGCTGTTTTACGTTCGCAAGTCGGGCAATAGCAGCCGCCTGTTTTGCCGTAGTATGCAGGGTTTTTTCGGCCAGATGTGCTTCCGATTCCAGAAAGGTACTTTCGTGGTAGAGTATTGTTGTTTGATCAATTAGTGGAACGATGGTTTCATCGTACACCGTATCGGAACAAAAGGCATAACTTTTTGGCGGTTCCGGATCGGTTGTTATTTTTTTATTTGGGATTACGGTACCATCGTCTAACGTGATATCGCCCCCGTTTTTAATTTTCTGATAGTAACATTGATCAATCCCATAATTTAAAATGGCATTGATATCGAGTTTGCGTTCTTTTTCTTTTTCCTGGAAATGATAACCGTTGGTATACACGCGGTGTTTTAGCGGAATGGTTCGCACTAAAACTTTATCGTCTTCATAAATCACTTCACTTTCGGTACTTTCCAATTCGTGGAAATAGAGGTTATAGCCGGTAAACGAACCGGACAAACGCAATTGTAACAATATAACTTCTTTGATTCCTTTTGGTCCGTAAACATGTAGATCGGCCACCCGGTTTAGGAGCATAAAAGTGGAGATTAATCCAACCAAACCGTAAAAATGATCCCCGTGCAAATGAGAAATAAAAATATGCTCAATTCTTGAAAATCGAATTTTATTTTTGCGCAATTGCACCTGTGTACCTTCTCCACAATCGATCAGAAACATCCGGTTCTGGATTTCTAAAACCTGCGCGGTCGGATTGGTAATGGTTCGGGGTGTGGCTGCATAACAGCCCAATATGGTTAATTTCATGAAATTGCGGTCGGATTAAAAGCCTAAATCGCGTTCGATCTCTTCCATTTCAATCATATCATGCGCTTCCAACAGTGTTGGAACGACCAAAAGAGAAGCCGGAACACTATTAAAATCGATAGTATTGGCGACTATTACAAAAGACTTTTTCCCTTTTTTATGGATTTTAGACAAAGGGGAACATAATTTTAACGAGGCTATGGTTACACTTTCATCCTGAGTTACATCCAAAACCAGGTTGTGGTTTTTGTAACTATTGTGTTGATCCGTAACTTTTTCCAGAAAAGTCTGGATGTTTCCTTCGGTATCTTTGATGATAATGGTATGACCTTTCTCTTCTACTTTCATTCGTTATACTAAATATATATGCTAATTTACAGTATTTTTAGAATACTGCGGGGAAATAAACGGACTAATTGGTATACTTTTCAGGAGTGATTCTGATTTTAAACAAAAAGGCTCCTGTTTTATCCCGGTAGGAATAAATAATCTGAACTTTATTGTCCCGGAAATATTTCATATCGGGATTGGTTTTGATATTGCTGATCAAATTGGGTTCGATTACTTTTTGTGCCTGATCGATATCAACCTGTTCTTTATTCAGATTGATCAGTGTATAATTGTACTGGAATACCTTATTCGGCAATACCATCGAATTATCAAGTCGGGTTTCGCGATCGACCGGAATAGGACATTGTTTGTTAATTTCATGGGACACCGTAGTCAAATAACTTTCTAACGACGGTTTCATTAAATTGTGTACCGCAAAAAAGACCGCCATAAAAACGATAACTCCTACAACAATACCAACAATGACCTTTGTTTTATCATTATTCTTCATCCTTCTTCATTTTTAAATCCAGACAATATACGATACTCATAAAGCTGGGTTTGTACACTTCTTTTCGGGCTTTGATCTTTTGATATTCGTTACCCGGCGAAAGCGTATTGATTTTCATTCCTTTAAAGTTGATTTTAAAACGTTCCAGATAAACCGTGCTCTGCGCCGGAACCGTAAACGTCACTCTATTGTTTTTAATGGATTTTTTCCACGTTTTAAAATACCTTAGAAAAGAATCGCTTTTAATCTCGTTTTCCGTTAGCAACCAGTTTTTGATCTCAATCTGAAAACCGTGATGAAATGATTTTTCAGGAAATGAAACCTGCATGGGTTGGTTGGTATAGTTTCGGATACAACAAAATTCGGCCAGCGTACATCCTGACAGTATAAAAGAAAGCAATACTAACGCAAACCATTTTTTCATTTTGGGCTATTTAATTTTTGAAGCCAACAAATAGATAACCGCCATTCGGATAGCGACACCATTTTCGACTTGATTCAGAATTACAGATTGTTGTGAATCGGCTACATCTGAAGTAATTTCAACACCGCGATTAATCGGTCCCGGGTGCATGATTATAATTTCTTTATTTAAGGAATCCAATAAGGCTTTATCGACACCATATTGTTGTGCATACTCACGAGTAGACGGGAAATAATTCACATCCATTCGCTCGTTTTGAACGCGAAGCATATTCGCTACATCACACCATTTCAAGGCTTTACGTAGGTTTGGTTCAACTTTTACACCAAGACTTTCAATATACTTCGGAATCAGCGTATTGGGTCCGCAAACCTTAACTTCGGCACCTTGCATTTGTAGGGCGAAAATATTCGACAATGCCACTCGGGAGTGCAAAATATCCCCTACAATTACGATTTTCTTTCCGGCTACTTCACCTAGTTTTTCGCGGATGGAAAAACTGTCCAGTAACGCTTGTGTCGGATGTTCGTGTGCACCGTCGCCGGCATTTACAATACTGGCGTTTACATTTTGCGACAGAAAATGTGCCGCGCCCGGATTGCTATGACGCATAACTACCATATCGACTTTCATCGAAAGGATGTTGTTTACCGTATCGATTAACGTCTCCCCTTTTTTTACAGACGATTGTGCTGCGGAAAAACTGATTACATCGGCCGATAAACGTTTCTGCGCCAATTCGAACGACAATTTTGTCCGTGTACTGTTTTCGAAGAAAATATTCGCAATAGTCACATCTCGTAAAGACGGAACTTTTTTAATGGGGCGGTTAATTACTTCTTTAAAATGATCTGCCGTTTCAAAAATCAGATCGATATCGTTTTTATTGATGTATTTTATTCCAAGTAAATGATTGACACTTAACTCTTTCATTGTTGTGTTGTTGCTTAATTAGTTGTTGGTTGTTGTTTTAGACACTAATAGGACTTCATCGGCTCCTTCATTCTGTTTCCAGTTTACGATCACTCTTTCGTTGTTAATCGCATCCACCTGTCGTCCGCGGTAATCCGGTTGGATTGGTAAATGGCGGCTAAAACGGCGGTCGATCAATACCAGTAACTCAATTTCCGACGGTCGGCCAAACGATTGAATCGCGGTTAAAGCCGATCGGATACTACGTCCCGTATATAAAACGTCGTCGATAAAAACCACTTTTTTGTCTTCCACCAGGAAATCAATTTGGGTTTTATTGGCTTCCAGCGGTTTTTCATTCCGACGGAAATCATCTCTGAAAAATGTGATATCCAAAAATCCGAGTGCTACGTCTTTTACCTGATATTCATCCTCTAAAAGTGCTTTGATTCGTTCTGCTAAATACTTCCCTCTGGGTTGAATCCCGATAAGAATAGTGTTTGTAAAATCAAGATGTTTCTCGATTAACTGACAGGCCAAACGATGCAGAATGATATTGACTTCTTTCGAAGTGAGCAATATTTTTTGACTCATAATGAAGTGTTGTGTTTGGGAGGTAAAAGTACAATAAATTTGTGTAAACTGCGAAATGCTTTTCCGAAAAAACAAATTTTAAGAGAAGGGATACTGCTTTGTAACGGAACCTTAAAAAAGTGTAAAATCCACCATTTTCCCGGAAAAATATAACTATATTTGACTATGACAGCCGCATTACCCAATCTAAAAAATTACTTGCAATCCAAAGCCGGAATAACGGAAGAACAATTCGAAGCACTGACCCAAAATCTAAAAACGGCTACAATTGAAAAAGGAGGAATACTGTTAAAACAGGGCGAAATTTGTCATCATTCCTTTTTTGTAGAACAGGGTTTGCTTCGCTCCTATACTATTGATGATTCCGGAAAAGAGCATATCATACAATTTGCCACCGAAAACTGGATTATCAGTGACCGAAGTAGTATTTTTTTTAATGAACCATCCGATTTTTTTATCGATGCAGTCGAACCGACCACTTTCGTCTATCTGGATCAGCAATTTATCCACCGGGCTTCTGAAATGAGTGCTGCATTCCGTATTTTTAACGAAAAGGCACTGCAAAATCATATCCGACATTTACAAAAACGAATCAACCTGTTACTTGCCGCCACAGCCGAACAACGGTATCTCGACTTTATAAAACTGTATCCGGATGTAACCCTACGCGTTCCGCAATGGATGATCGCTTCTTATTTGGGCATTACGCCCGAAAGTTTAAGTCGTGTACGGAAAGAACTCGCTAAACGCAATTTCAAACCCTATTGATTATTTCTTATCCTACATCAATGCATAAAAAATGTTCCGGTGGTACTTTTGTACTATAACTTTTAAAAAGGAACAATCATGGCAACAAAAAATATTGAAATCGTAGTCGCACCCAAAACCCCGCATTTTGTAGGAGACGGTTTTCGCGTGCACAATTTTATTCCAAGTGGCTATCATTTGGATATGGAACGTATGAGTCCGTTTATTATGATGGATTATAATTCCAAATACCACTTTGCCCCTTCCGAAATCCCAAGAGGTGTTGGCGTGCACCCGCACCGTGGATTTGAAACGGTTACCATTGCTTATAAAGGAAAAGTAGCCCACCACGACAGTTCGGGAAACAGCGGTGTGATTGGCGAAGGCGATGTACAATGGATGACAGCTGCTTCCGGGGTATTACACAAAGAATACCACGAAAAAGAATTTAGTAAAACCGGTGGCGAATTCCAGATGGTACAATTATGGGTGAACCTTCCGGCCAAAGACAAGATGTCGCAACCGAAATACCAGGGCATTACCAATGATCAAATTGAAAAATACATTTTACCGGACAATGCCGGATTAGTTGAAGTCATCGCAGGAGAATATGAAAATGTAAAAGGTGCTGCGTCGACATTTACACCGGTACACCTGCAAAATGCAAAATTGAACAAAGGCGGAAAAGCCGGATTTTCATTTCCTGCTGTCTATAACACCGCTTTATTGGTTATTCAGGGCAGTATAAAAGTAAACGGAACCGAAGAAATCCCTACAGATCATTTTGTTTTGTTTGAAAATGAAGGAGAAGATTTTTCGATAGAAGCATTGGAAAACGACACGATTGTATTAATTTTAAGCGGAGCCCCGATTAACGAACCAATTGCCGCTCATGGCCCGTTTGTAATGAACACCCGGGAGGAAATTATTCAGGCTTTTGAAGACGTTAATATGGGACGTTTCGGTTATCTTGAAGACTAAAAAACAAAAAACAATATAATAAAGATGTCAAATATTCAATTGATCATAGAAGAGCGCGCTGCCAATATCGGTAACTTTATGGTAGGGCGCCTCTTACCTTTTCGCGAAAAACGAACGGTTGGTCCTTTTGCTTTTATCGACCATATGGGCCCGGCCTATTTAAAAGACTATCAAAACCTTGATGTCGCGCCGCATCCGCATATTGGCTTATCAACTTTAACCTATTTGTTTGAAGGCAGTATTATGCACAAAGACAGTCTGGGTTCGGAAATTGAAATTCAACCGGGTGCCGTAAACTGGATGACGGCCGGAAAGGGAATCGTACATTCCGAAAGAACGCCGCAATATTTGCGAACATCAGATAAGGTACTACACGGATTACAGATTTGGGTCGCTTTGCCTAAAGAACTGGAACAAATGGAACCGTCATTTGTACATGTCGACAAAGAAGATTTACCACATTGGGAAGAAAACGGACTTTCTTTTAAACTGATAGCCGGAGAAGCTTTTGGTCGCAAATCGGCCGTACCGGTTTACAGTCCGTTGTATTTTATAGAAATTAAAAGTACTTCGGCACAAAAAGTAAGTATCGGGAACGATTTATATGGCGAAAGTGCCTTATATATCCTTGAAGGTAGCATTAAAAGTGACGGAAATACCTTTGATCCGAAACAAATCCTGATCGCAAAAGACAGTACACTTTGCGAATTTGAAATGGGCGAAAACACCACCGTTTATATTTTCGGCGGAGAAGCCTTTCCGGAAGAACGTTTTATTTTCTGGAATTTTGTAGCTTCCGACAAAGCCTTGATCGAAGCCGCCAAAGAACGTTGGGAAAAACAGGAATTCCCGAAAGTTCCGGGAGAAACCGAGTTTGTACCGTTACCGCCACCACCTAAATTTTAAGCCTATGGAAAGCATCACTGCACAAATTGGAAAAGATCGTTATACCACGACAATAACCGCCAGGAAGCACCATCTTATTTCGGACGAACCGGAAGATATGGGTGGACAGGATCTCGGATTCGCACCACAGGAATTATTTGCAGCTGCTCTTGCCAGTTGTACCATTATTACGCTTCGAATGTATGCCGATCGTAAAGGTTGGGATGTCGAATCCATTGCTATCGACGTTACTTTTGATCGTGATGCGACTGCCAACGTAACCCGACTGGAACGCAAAATTGAGTTTACCGGAAATCTGGACCAAACTCAGAAAGAACGTTTAAAAGTGATTGCCAACAGTTGTCCGATACACAAAACATTGACCAATCCTATAGAAATTACAACAACCGTACAGTAAATACAATTATGACCATAGAACAAACCAACGACGACAAAAAAGGATTTTTTAAAGCCATTTCCGACGGAAAAGAAGCCGGATTAATGACCTATAGCTGGGCAGGTCCTGACAAAATTATTATCGACCATACCGAAGTAAATCCGGATTTTAAAGGACAGAATGTAGGGAAAAACATGGTGATGGAAGCCGTAGCTTTTGCCCGTAACAAACATATTAAAATCATGCCGCTATGTCCGTTTGCGAAAAGCGTTTTTGATAAAAACACGGATATACACGACGTTTTATTCTAAAAATCAAACACCTGTCAGATTTTAAAACCTGACAGGTGTAACTATTCTATATAAATCCGGATTAGGTTCTGTTTTTAAAGAAATCTGAATATTCCTTTTTATCAGCTCCAATAAAACAACGCCCTACCGACTTATCATTAGCCACATCAAAATACTTCCAGGCATCTTCTTTTCTTTCTAAATGATATAATACGGTACCAGCCATATATTCCCGATCGCCGTCATCATGTCTGTCTAAAGCACTATTCATAAGTTTTTTTGCCCATTCTAATGCTTCTGCATACTTTTTTACTTTGTTAAGTGCAAAAACTAATGAATTGGCAATTAAGTAGCTTTCAGGCTTATCCGTTTTGGGCTCCAGTAGAACATCCCAGGCATTTTCAAACAAAACAATTGCATTTTCTGTATTTCCAGATCTGAATTCGGTCAAAGCAGCTTTTTCAAATTGCTTAATTTTCATTTGATAGTCTTCCATTTTTTGTTCGCTTGTTAATTGATAAAAACTTTCTTTCACAAATGTTTTGTTTTCAAATATAACAAAGTCATAAATTACTTACATATTTACACATTCTTAATTTGTTTATTTACTAAAACCTTCGGATATTCGGATGCTATGTACAAGCATGTCGCAGACTCAGGAACCTAGCGCAGTTTTAAAACAAAATTGCATTAGAAAATTGAAACTTTTTGTAGAACAGATAACGATTAGCCGTATCACAAAGTTAGATATCCAAATAAAGTTTAATCAATAATTATAAAAAAAAATGATTTACGATTTAGCAAACAAGTTCAAAGACTTAAAAAACGAATTAGAGAATAATGACCATTTTGATGTTTATGCACGATATGATGATAATGAAGATTTGATGCAAGCGCAACTCAATAATCAACTACTAAATTTAAACGGAGATGATGAAGACGAAGACGAAAGCTACATTCCGGAATACACTTTCGGACTAGATGATTCCTTTAAAGAATTGATCGAAGCAACCTGGAAAAATATGATGCAGTATAAATGCTCTTTCGAAAATGAAAGTTTTTATGGTTCCTATTCTTTTAATCATCCTTATGTTTTTATAGATGAAGCGCCTTGGCTTACTGATTTGGTAGAAGAGGACAATAAAGATTATGAAATTATTAAAAACCTAAGAATCTTTGACAATACCAATGTAAAGTATCAATTCGGATGCATTAATTACCAAAAAGGTGCTTCAAAAGAAATCTTTGAAAAAGAAATCTATTTATTTCACGATGAACACTTGATACACCTTAATTTGACTTTCGAAGAATATTTAAATAGTTGTGTGGCATTAATGGCTTGTGAAAATTGGCAAATGTTATTTGCTGATCCGAATGAAGTTTCAAGATATTCGAAAGAGTTAAACCAATTAAAAGCATCTTATAACATGCTTTCAAAAATTTTCCCTGAAAAGAATTTTGAATTGTTCAAAAACAAGCTTTCCGAACATAAACTTTTATAAATACTTCAAGAATATTGATCTGTCGAATAGCATACGTAAAATGAAAACAACAGTTTTAAAATTAAATGGCATTTTTAATATGTCTTTTGATAAAACGTTTTTTACCGGAGTTTCTGAAAATCTTGATTGTATTCCAGGCAAATCAAAATGGGATATTTTTATTAATGATGTATTTTATGACACCATCGAATTTGAGAATGAAAACCTGCCATTGCATAAATCAGATCGTAAATCAAAATACAGATCTTTTACGTACAATGGTGTTTTTAATTCGGATTTATTGGATTTTAAAACTCAGAATATAATCTTGAAATTACAGGAATAGCGATATACACGATCAAAAAAATTAAGATTTAAAAGCTTAGTATGCAACCGATACAGCTTTGTTCTAAAAACTTTAAAATAAAAACTCCTGCAATTGCAGGAGTTTTCGTTGTTTACCTAGCCCTTATATAAACAATCCACTATTTAACGATAAGCTTGGCAGTAAACAATTTTCGGGAATGAATTTTCAGGATATAAACACCGGTTGGTAAATCCTGAGTGATCAATGAATATTTATTGTTATTGACGTTTTTCGTCGCATACATTAGTTTTCCTTCGGTATTAAAAACCTCGATCAGATCGATCGGATAATCCGACTGTACGATCGTCTGATTCGTATTGTTTGTAGGATTCGGATATACTTTTAATCCGTTGTCGATTTTAAATTTATCACCGCCTAAAGTACCATCAACTACTTCAAACGAAACACGGTTGGACACTTCGTTATACGAATCATTGGTAAACATTACCAGAAAGTAATTTCCGGTTTCCGTAGGTAAAGCCGTTCCGGTTAACGCCAGGGTTCCTTCCGCCTGACCATTAAAATAGGTATAGCTTAACAACGGATCGATATTTGGGTTTTCCCCTTCGTGGTAAATACCCAACCAGTCTTTTACAATTCCCGGCGCATCGGTCCAAGAAGCTACAATTTGCTCTCCTAAATCGTAAACCGGTTTGTTAATCCATAATTCGGTAACCAGATTCCCTACTTTAAAAAAGGCTTTATTTCCGATGGCATTATAACCATCCTGTAAAAAATATTCGGCATAATAGTATCCGGTTGGTAAATTGGTAAAGGTCTTGGCTCCGGAAGCCGTTGTCACATATTGATAGGCCGTTGCCGTAACTTGTCCCGGAATATGTCCCATTTTATAAATTCCGATCCAGTCATTTGCCAATTGCGGTCCGTTAGCAAACGTAACAGTAACCGGCATTCCTACAGCATATTCTTCCTGATTGGTTGTTACCGTTGGTACTGGTCCGACATAGAAATACTTACGAGGCGCGATTTCGGTATAACCGCCATTTGAGAAAATAGCCGCATAATAACGTCCTTTATTCGGTAATCCATTCGTAAAAGTGATAACTCCATTTGGATTACCATTGGTATACTGCCACGTTTGTGATGGCGAAGATGATCCCGGCGTCTGACTGTCTTTATACAATCCGATCCATGTTGACGTACTCGCCGGAGCATCGGTATAATTCACTTTAATAACAGCATTTTGTGCATACGCTAATGAATCGGTAACGATAGCGGTATTCACGACATTACTTCCGGTAATCGTAAATGTTTTGACATCACTCCACGATGACCATTCCAAATTGCGATCACGGTAACGTAACTTCACATAATATTGTCCGTTAGGAATGGAATTGGTACCTAATGTCATTTTAGTAATATCAACACCTAAATTGCGATCAACGGTAGAATCCCTTTTGGTTTGGTACATTCCGTATAGATTTTCAAAATCGCGGTACACTTCTTTTGTAATGATATTAAAATCGGACGTTTTTGAAATCTGAAACTGTGTTGTATTTAATAACTCACCCGAAGTAGTCGTATACGCACTTCCATTTAGCGTTAATGGTAAAGTTACACTTCCGGTAAACGTATTCTCGATACTTGGTTTTTCAGGAGCCGGTTTGTTTTTATAACGGTGGAATTCGTCCATCAGCTGGTTGTTTTTCCAACCGTCAACACTTCCGATCGAATAGCTTTCCACATCCATTTTACCATTGACCACATCGATATCCACAATTTGATAAATCCAGTTACAAATGGTCTTTTGCACGTCTTCGAAATCCTCTTCCGATGACATTCCCCAATACTGATCCCAAGCTGTTCCTCCGGAAATAATATTATAGGCCGGTGAATTTTTTAACTGACCACGGTGGTATAAATGATGGTGCGCCCCGATATGCATAATATATTTGGACGAAGTGGTTAAAAATGGCACAGCAGAATTACGTACCCAGGTCGAAATATCCCCTACATATTGCTCTGCCTGGTACGGACGGTGACTTAATGAAAAAATCCAGTCCACCGTAGCATCGGCATTTGCAGCGGCAACAACCTGTTGCAACCAGTTCATCTGAGCGGCACCGGTATGCTCCGAACTCATACTGATAAACAATACGTTTCCAGCTTGTTGTGCATAATAATTTTCGGTTCCCGATGAAATTCCTTTATAAGACAATTCACTGATATAGAAATGATCATAATACGATTGCATCCCTAAAGTACCATAGGTTTCGTGGTTTCCAACAGTCGTCTGAATCGGAATATTACCCGACAAACCGCGATTCTTTTTAAAGTGAACATGTTCATAATGATCCAATGTTCCCACATCCACCTGATCGCCCACCATAAATGTCATCGCGATATTATCTTCCGGCGATAAGCTGGCGCCCCATTTTTCACGAACCTTACGCTTTGCGGCCGATACCAGTGAATCATATCGCGGCACGGCTTTTAACTGATTGTCTCCCATAATCAGGAAGCGGATATGTCCGTCGGCAGTCGCAGCTTGTCCCGGGTTAGGAAGCGTTTTAAACGAATACACTGCTGAAACAGCGGCACCCGTTTTAATTTTGTAATAATACTTGGTGTTGGGTGCTAAGTTGATCAACTTAACATTGTGGTAGAAATAATTTCCGGGATAGCCGGAATCGGTAAAAATGTTGGTATTCCCGGTAACGGTAACATTCAGATCGTTTGCAGCAGTTCCATATTCCACAATCGATTCCGTGTTACTTTCGGTTTTCCAGGTCACATAAACCGAGTTGGGCGTGACGTTCTGTAAATACGGATACAGCGTTTGCGCCCCGGCAGTCAGGCTGACCACCAGGAGCAGTAACAAGTACATTTTTTTCATAAATAGTGTGTTTAGTTAGACGCTGCAAAAGTATCTTTCCGATTGGCGATTACTTTTAAAGCAACGTTACCCTTTCACCCTATTTTTTTACTTTTTTGTTAAAAATGTTAAATTATTGTCGCTATTTCGCTTTATAATATAAATAACCGTCTTTTCGGGCATAACAAAAGAATTTTCCATCATTATCGATCAATCCGAAAAGAAGGAGTCCTTTTTCTTTCTGATAATTCCGGTCGTAAAAACCAACTTTATGTGGAAAAACCGGCTGTACGATATTGGCCTCTTTAAAATCGGCTCCTAATACAAAACCATATAATCCGTCTTTTTTAAGACTTACAAAATCATCCTGATGTCCCAAAAAACGAGCTTTATTCCACTCTATTTCATCGTATTCTGCGGGTAATACAATACCGTCATAGGCTGTTATAATCCCGTATTTTCCATTTTGCTTAAAAAGCCAGTTTTTATTATATACTCTGATGTCGGTTCTGGTAGACGTATAGGATTTTACCAATCCGTGAGGATCCAATTCCTCATACGTTATTGGAAGGATCACTTTTTCATCCGAATCCATAAGACCGTATTTTATTGTTTGTGTCGTCGCATCTTTTTGACCGACAACAAATAACAACTGTTCCTGTCCGGAATGTGTAAACTTTATCGGGCTAATACTATCATATTTACATGGAATCATACGCTCCTGAGTGAGTACAACTCCATATTGATCACCAAGTTTAAAACGGATTATATTTTTCTGCGTGACTCTTTTTTCGTCCGTATCCTGCGTTGTATTAGTATAAGGAAAACTTTCAAAAGTATAGGTTAGTCCGGCAGGCACAGGAGGCAACATAAATTCTGTTTCTGTTTTGGCTTCTTTCTGTCCAGCAATTATCTCCTTCAGGAATAGCTTTCCGTCTTTTATTTCAAACGTCTGGATACTATATTTTTTAACTACTTTCGGTCTGTTTTTTTCAATAGCATCATTCGGAACGGTTGTGTTTACACCTGTTCCGTATGCCGGTGGCGGTGGTACCATTTCGGTGGTATAATTAGGTTTGTTGGTACCCCTCCCAAGACCACTACCGTATTCAGGATCAGCGACCAATTCTGTGGTTCCATATTCGCTTTCGAACCGTTCTTTAAGCCCCGGTCGGTATTCCGAAGTCAATGGTTGTAATACAAATTTCCCGTCGATATGGTTCACCTCCATCGGTGTAGCACTATCCGATTTATCTTTTGAAGCTGTTAAAGCAATGGATTTACCGGGAACGGTTAAACCTCTGTCCAGCTTTATTTTATCATAATCTTTTAAAAGCCATTCTGAAATTTTTTGTTTGTCACAATCATATACAAATAAGCTAAATTGATCTTCGAAATTAGTCGTTGCCATTAAGGCATAACGCGCTTTTTTACGATCGACACTGCTAAAACCTGTAGTGTCTACCGGAATAATTTTCTTAAAATTATCCGGGTAAATATTCTCCCCTTTCAGATTAAATAAAGCGTAACCTTCCCGGTTTTTTCTTTTAAAATCGTTGTATTCTTTTTCGTTTTTAAAAGTGCTCGTCGGACGACTAATCCTATTTCTTTTTAAAACAGCAACGATAAATTTATTAGGTTCGATGCCAAATTCATCGTATTCTGGTCCGGAAATCAGTGTTTTACCGTTATACGCCAGTCCGTTTTCTTCTTTATTTTTAAATGTAAAATACCCTTTGGGCATCTTGCGGTTGTAGCTTATTTGATCAAACTTATTTTTATTGACCAGCTTACCATTATAATCCGATATTCCATAAACATTTCCAACGCGAAAAGGAATAGTAACTTCTTGACTAAAAGCCTGTAATGAAAAAAGGAAGCCGAGTCCAACGTGTAAAAATAACCTCATAATAATTTTGATTGATTTTCAAATATAGTATTTATTGGCTTGTCAAAAACCATGCCCTTTGGGTTAAACACAAATTTCAAAAAAATGGTTACAAAAGGGCATAAAAAAAGCTGCTTTTTAAAGCAGCCTGTTTTTAAAATCTTAAACCTGACAGGTTTCCAAAACCTATCAGGTTTGTCATCCGTTATACGGTATACATTTTTTGTCTTAATTCTTTGATTTTAGCATCCTCCAGATAATCATCGAACGTCATATAACGGTCGATTACTCCATTTGGCGTGATTTCCAATACACGGTTGGCCACAGTTTGTGCAAATTCGTGGTCATGGGTAGTAAACAACACCGAACCTTTAAAGTTTTTCAACGAGTTGTTAAACGCGGTAATGGATTCCAAGTCCAGGTGATTCGTTGGTTCGTCCAACATCAATACGTTAGCACGCAACATCATCATTCGGGAAAGCATACAACGTACTTTTTCACCTCCGGATAAAACGCGACCTGTTTTTAAGGCTTCCTCACCGGAGAAAATCATTTTCCCTAAGAAACCACGAACATAAACTTCGTCTCTTTCCGGTTCTGTTTTGGCCCATTGACGTAACCAATCCACCAACGTAAGGTCGTTTTCGAAGAAACTGTGGTTATCAGCCGGTAAATACGATTGAGAAGTGGTAATTCCCCATTCTACTACTCCGGAATCAGCGGTCATATTTCCGTTTAGGATCTCGTAAAAAGCAGTTGTCGCACGGGAATCTTTCGAGAAAACCACGATTTTGTCCCCTTTTGCCATATTTAAATCAACATTCTTAAACAAGGATTCTCCATCAATTGACGCGCTTAAATTTTGTACGTTTAGGATTTGATCACCTGCCTCACGTTCCTGATCGAAAATGATCGCCGGATAACGACGGCTTGACGGTTTGATTTCATCTAAATTTAATTTATCGATCATTTTTTTACGGGACGTTGCCTGTTTTGACTTCGCAACGTTCGCACTAAAACGACGGATAAACTCTTCTAATTCGGCTTTTTTCTCTTCAGCCTTTTTATTTTGCTGTGCTCTTTGTTTGGCCGCTAACTGACTCGATTCGTACCAGAACGTATAGTTACCGGAATAGTGATTGATTTTTCCAAAGTCAATATCCGATACATGCGTACAAACCGCATCCAGGAAGTGACGGTCGTGGGATACAACCAACACGGTATTGTCATAATTGGCCAGGAAATTTTCCAACCATCCGATGGTTTCAAAATCCAGGTCATTCGTAGGCTCATCCATGATCAGAACGTCTGGACTTCCGAATAAAGCCTGCGCCAAAAGGACACGTACTTTTAACTTGGCGTCCATTTCGCCCATTAGCGTATAGTGATATTCTTCCGAAATACCTAAGTTCGACAGCATAGCAGCCGCATCCGAATCGGCATTCCAGCCATTCATTTCCTCAAACTGCACCTGAAGCTCACCGATTCTTTCGGCGTTTTCATCTTTGTAATCCAGGTACAATTCGTCCATCTCCTTTTTAACCGCAAATAACGTCTTATTACCCATCATAACCGTTTCAAGAACAGTATGCTCATCAAACATATTGTGATTCTGGTTTAAAACCGACATCCTTTTTCCTGGCTCCAGTATTACCCTTCCGGATGTAGGATCGATCTCTCCTGCCAATATCTTTAAAAAAGTTGATTTTCCTGCTCCGTTAGCCCCGATGATCCCGTAACAGTTACCTTGCGTAAAGGTTACATTTACTTCGTCAAACAAAATTCGTTTACCAAACTGAACGGATAAATTTGAAACTGTTAACATTTGAAATTGATTTTTATAAAATTGTTGCAAAAGTAGAAAAAATAGTGCAGTTTTGAACTATCTAATTTAGAATCTGTAAAGCTTTATTTTAACTGTACCTTAACAGCCTGTTCTATAATATAGAAATACTTTTGTTTAGAGATAAAATTGTTTGAATGTTTGCCCATATAAAAAACGTACTCCTCCCGCTTTCCACTGTGCTTATTTGCTCCCTTACTTCCTGTAATAAGAAGTTTGAAAGTGATAATTATACGGCCTATTTTGGAGGAGAAGTAATCAATCCTCTTAGTCGTTATGTCCTTTTGTGTAAAGACAATAAGGTACTTGACACGCTTATCTTAGACGAAAAAAACCGTTTTTTCAAGAAATTTGACTCTTTAACGCCGGGTATGTATACGTTTCGTCACGACCCGGAATACCAATATATCTATTTTGACAAAAACGATAGTCTGATGGTTCGTATTAATACGGGCGATTTTGACAATTCGATTGTTTTTTGCGGACGTGGGGATCAGAAAAACAACTTCCTGATGGAAATGTATCTGAAAAACGAATCGGATAAAAACAATATGTTCGATCTTTTTGACAGAAATTATGACCATTTCACAAAAAGTATTGATTCCATTTATGCCCGTAAAAAAGCCTTTTATCTTCGTAAAAAAACAGAAATCAACTGGGATGATAAATTCGATCTGTATGCCAAAGCAAGTTTAGACTTTAACCATTTGGCGAAAAAAGAAATTTATCCGTTTGCACACGAACGCCGTACCGGTGAGGCCGTGAGTACCAAATTACCGA
This sequence comes from Flavobacterium sp. CAU 1735, assembly GCF_039888695.1. Lineage (NCBI taxonomy): Bacteria > Pseudomonadati > Bacteroidota > Flavobacteriia > Flavobacteriales > Flavobacteriaceae > Flavobacterium > Flavobacterium sp. CAU 1735. The sequence goes on from NZ_JBDQQQ010000002.1 coordinate 317,526, forward strand.
AAGACTATTATAACTTCCGTAAGGAAATCGATTTTAATAACGCACAACTAACAAACTATTCGCCTTTTGTACGCTATCTGACTGCGATGTTAAACAATGTGGCCTATTCGGAAGCCGATAATACCTTTAATCTGGAAGAAACGGCCATTGAAAACAACATCAAAAAACTGAATATTGCCGATACGTTGTTTAAAAATGAGAAGATTAAAAATAGCGTACTGAATAATATTGCCTTTATGTACCTGTTGGAAGATCAGAATATGCACAACAAAAAGAAATTTTTTGACCGCTATTCGCAATTATCGACCGACAACAGTGGTCATAATGAAATCAAGAAAATAGGCGATGCCATTCAAATGCTGACAGAAGGAAAAAAATTACCCGATGCGGATTTGATCAACGAAAAAGGCGAAAAAATCGACCTGAATTCGATAACCGATGGCAAACAGACGGTACTGTTTTTCTGGACATCCAATGCCAAAGCCCATATGGTAACGGTACACAAAAAGGTAAACGAATTAAAAAAGAAGCATCCGAACCTGCATTTTGTTTCGATCAATGTGGATGATTCCGAACAGGAATGGAAACAAATATTATCGCAATATGCCTTTGAAAACACTACGGAATTGCATTCGGCGAATTTCGAAGCTTTAAAAGACCATTGGGTGATTACGAAAATACAACGTACGATTTTACTTCAGCCAAATGGTATGATCAAAAATGCTTTTGTCAGTCTTTTTGATTCCGATTTTGAAAAGAACCTTAAATAATAAACAAACTAAACATAAAAAAGGCGGTTTCAATATTTGAAACCGCCTTTTTGCTTTTATATACTAAGGAATATTATTTGTTTCCTTTTTCGTAGTCGGCTAAAAACTGCGCCAAACCGATATCGGTAAGCGGGTGTTTTAAAAGTCCTAAAATTGACGATAATGGTCCTGTCATTACATCAGCACCAATCTTCGCACAATTTACAACGTGCATGGTATGGCGAATTGAAGCAGCCAGGATTTGCGTATCGAAAGCATAGTTATCGTAAATCAAACGGATTTCGTCGATCAGGTTTAAACCGTCTGTCGAAACATCATCCAAACGACCTAAGAAAGGCGAAACATACGTTGCTCCTGCTTTGGCAGCCAATAAAGCCTGACCAGCAGAGAATACCAATGTTACGTTTGTTTTAATGCCGCGATCTGAAAAATATTTACAAGCTTTGATTCCTTCTTTAGTCATTGGGATTTTCACCACAATCTGTTCGTGTAGTTCCGCTAATTCTTCCCCTTCGCGAATCATTCCTTCGTAATCGGTAGCAATTACTTCAGCACTCACATCACCGTCAACAATATTACAAATGTCAACATAGTGTTTTAGAATATTGTCTTTTCCGGTGATTCCTTCTTTAGCCATTAGCGACGGATTGGTCGTTACACCATCCAATACTCCCAAAGCTTCTGCTTCTTTAATTTGCTCTAAATTAGCCGTGTCAATAAAAAATTTCATCTTAAATATATTTAATGATAGTTGTGTTAAAATTCGGATTACAAAATTACAACTTATAATGGTTCATCAATAACTTTTCGTATACTTTATCCGGAAGTATCCGTTTTAAAACAATCGAAAACTTTTGCATAAAAGCCCCCACCTTATAATGGATCTTCGGATTTGGATTTTGAATAATCGCATATACCGCTGCAGCCATTTGTCCGGGATCGCTACCGCTATCGACATGATCATTCATCATACTTAACGTATTCCCATAGGGAACTTCATAAGCCGATCCTTTAACCAACGGCGCATGATAACGTCCCGAAGCGATATTGGTAGCAAAATCGCCCGGTGCTACGTTGGTGATATGTACCCCAAAAGCCTTTACTTCCATACGAAGCGCTTCTGTGATCAATTCCAATGCGCCTTTTGAGGCTGAATATACGCTTCTGTAGGGCAATCCCATATAACCGGCAATGGAGGTTACATTAATGATCAATCCGGATTTCTGCTTGCGCATGGAGGGCAAAACGGCTTTCATTACTTCAATCGGACCAAAAAGATTGGTTTCAAAATTATTACGGATTTCATCGCCCGGAATTTCCTCCAGCGGACCGGTAATCCCTACCCCTGCATTGTTGATCAACACATCTAATCGTCCTTCTTTGGCTACGATTGTTTCCACAGCCGTACGAATGGTATCGGCCTGACGCACATCCATTGTTAGCAACGGAAAAAGCGTTTGCTGTATCTTTTCGGGGTTTCTGCTGGTTCCGTAAACGGTATATCCTTTTTGAAATAATAATTCGCCTATGGCTTTTCCGATGCCCGACGAGCCTCCGGTAATCAAAACCACTTTTCCCATAGTATCCGGTTCAAAATTTGAGTTGCTAAAATAAGGAAGAAAAACGTTACAAATGTCCTAAAACAAAAAAATCTCCCAAAAGGAGATCTAAGAAAAAATGGCAAGCGACCTACATCGCACCGCTACAACCACATACCTTTGCTGTGTTCCCACCCTGGAGGAGTCTGCAGGAGCTGGTCGTGTAGGACTTGCCGGTGCAAATATACAATCTTTTTATATTTTTGCAAGGCAATTGTGAGATATAAAATACAATTGTATATTGTGGTATCCAATTTTAATAACCATGAAAAAGTATAATGCATTCGCATTCATTTTATTAAGCTCTTTTTTCTTTTCGTGTGACAACGGAAAAAAAAATGAAGAAAATTTATTTAGCCTCGATACAACCGACTTAAAAGAGGTATACCAACCCAATGAAAGCCTAGGACTGGGTATAAAAAATGTCGAAAACAAGCCTGTCGACTCTATTGTTTTTTATATCAACAACAAAATTGTAGGCCGTGTTAAAGGAAGTGAAAAATTCGCTTTTGCTTTAAAAGAACAAAAACTGGGCTACCAGAATATTAAAGCCTTGGTTTATTCGGAAGGAAAATCAAATGAAATAACCGGACGTATTGAAGTAGTATCGGATGTACAACCAAAACTTTTAAAGTATAAAATTCTAAACACCTACCCGCACGATATCAAGGCCTATACACAGGGATTGGAATTTTACCGCGATACTTTAATTGAAAGTACCGGAAACGGTGCCGGAAACGGAACCGGATTGCGCGGTATTTCCAGTTTGCGCAAAACCGATTATAAAACCGGGAAAGTATATAAGATTGTCGAATTACCTCAAAATGTATTCGCAGAAGGTACAACCGTATTAAATAATAAAGTATACCAACTTACGTATCAGAATAATGAAGCCTATGTTTATAATGCCGATACATTCGCAAAAGAAAAAACCTTCCCTTATTTTAAACAAATGGAAGGATGGGGATTATCAAACGACGGTAAAAACCTGCTAATGTCGGACGGAACCGAAAAAATCTGGTTTGTAAATCCGGCAGACTTTAAGGAAGTGGACTATATTAATGTTTATACGGCCGGTTCTAAAATTAAAGCGGTAAATGAAATGGAATGGATCGACGGTAAAATTTATGCTAACATTTATACCAAAGATGCGATTGCGATTATCGATCCGAAAAATGGCGCGGTAGAAGCGATTGTAAACCTTAGCGATCTTAAATCTAAAGTAACGGCACACCCGGATCTGGACGTTTTAAACGGAATTGCCTACAATCCTAAAACCAAAACCATTTTTGTGACTGGTAAAAACTGGGACAAAATGTTTGAAATTAAAATCGAAAACTAATTGTTTCCAACTACCCTATAAATCGTGTAGACCCAAAAATCAAAATATGACCCAGGAAGAAATCAACAAGGAAGTAACGGAACGATTAAAGCAAATTTACTCCGCTTATTTCGATTCGGAATACCTTGATCAAAACCTTGAGGTGCCACGAATCTATACGGATAATGTCCAAAAATTAGACGTTGGCGATTTATATAGTCTTTCAAGAGCATTATCCAACACCAAATCATGGACAGCAATGTTTGACGATGAATTTTTGGAACGACGGGATACCAATCAACTCACCAAAAATGATAAAATTTTTCTGGTCATTGGCGAATGGGGATCACACCATGAGTTTCTACTATGTTGTGATAAATCGTCTGAAGATTTTGCTAAAATATTCGACTTCAATGATGCTCACCCATGGTGTGGGCATCATAATGAAGTGGAATGGGCTGACTTTAGAGAATTCCTCAAAGAAGATTTTAAAATTGACTTAGAATAACCGGACAGGCTTGCTTTATCTGGAAAACCCTACTCCTATCTAATGATCAACTGATTTTTTTAACCTTAAAATCCGTACAAACAAAGGCTCAAAAAATGGAAAGACTTACAAATGATCCCATAGCCGTAATGCGTGCGGCCGAAATTGAAATCGAAAACTTTGATTTAAAAGACGGAGAAAAAATCGTAGCCTATTTCGCCCAATTCCCTTCAATTGGCGGATTTCCGTATAAAATAATTATAATTGAAGCTCCTGACGGAACGATTCTTTCAAGATTCAGACAGTGGGACACCGAATACAACTACTCACAATGGACCAGCGGGATTTATAATCTGGATCGACTTCGAATCATTACCGATGAAAAAAAGCTTTCCGAAACCGATATTACAGGACTAAAACAGCAATTAGTAAAACTGGAACAAACAGCATTACCCGAAAGCTTGCGGAAGGAAAAAGCCATCGTTCTGGACGGTTCCGAATGGAAATTTGGTATCCTTTTGGCTAATAAAAACATAGATTATACCTGGAGAGTTCCTACGGATGCCATAGAACTGTTTGTCCCGATAATCGAACTGATCCGAAAACAGCACAAATTCAGATAGTAAAAACGGTTACTTTAGGTACAGATCAAATTTCAAATCATTACACCATTTACTCTTTAAAATATGAACCAGGATTTATTACATCAGATCGAATACCTAAAAGACTGCAAAGGAATTAAAGGCAGTACATTCGAGAATTTAGGACAACGGGTTTACGACAAAATAAAAAATATCCTCCAAAATCCCGATTTGTTTATCACCCATTTGTATATTCCAAAAGGATCCGAAGAAAACGCACAAATGGTGACAGCGCAATACAAACAGCTGTTTAACAAAGATATTGATCCGGAATTAGCATCTTTTTATCAGTGTTTTGATGGATTTGAATTCCGCTATATCAATCCGAGTCAGGTTTGGAATGAATTTGATAAAGATGAAATCGTTGACTGGGATCAATTTGATGTCGATCCGGAAAATTTGAGTTATGCCGATATGATTAAAAATGAAGAATACGAAGATGAAGTCAGAGATGAGTTTCATGCTATGATCGGATTGGATTTTGAGGAACCTGCTTTTAATAATCGGATGTCGGATTCCGATAATGTAAAAGAATTTGTATTCTATGGTGAATCCGCTATTGAGTTTGCCGATTCGGGAATACGAACACTTATTCCGCCGGCAGCTCATTTATTCGCAGAGGGCAATAAAGTAAAGCATCAACCGGATAGTATTCATGTATTTTATTTGGACTATTTTGATTTTTGGAGTCAAACGGTTATTGGTAAAAAAGATAACACTATTGCCGTTTATGCCGGAACCGATTATTCTGCTTCTATTGATAACTGGGAATTTAATGATGCCGCATCCTTTCTTCAGAAAAGATTGATCAAATAAAAGAACAATTGATCACAGTGTACACCTTGATATCACGGATTACAAATCCGCGATATCAGGTCACTTTTTAGCTCCTATTTTCATAGTATCGACAGCTTTGGTCTTAGGTACCATTTTATCCAACGCGATCTAAAAAACAAATGATGACTAAAAAACAATTCGATACTTTAAGTTTTATACTCTCAATAGTTGGAATTATCTCATTAATCTTTTTTGCAATCGGATTAAAGAATATTGAAAACTATACCAATTGGCTTTTGTTTACTATTGTCAGCGTAATCTTTGGAATTTTTTTGGCATTACTAATTCACCATTTGCTATGTTTCTTTGAGCCAAAAATAAGAACCTATAAAAATGCAAAAGGGATTAAAATGCTACATCAATTGGTTTTCAGTTTTATATTGCTTTCATTTGGTTTGATGCGATTTGTCAATGAATACAAAATCAATAAAACGGATTGCAAAACGTATAAAATAATAGACCTTGGCAAAAGCGGATCCAAAAATCCGACTCATTATATCTTTATTAATGGAAAAAACGGAGAGGAACGATTAAGTTTTGGAAAAAGTTATAATCAAAAACATAAAGTCGGGGATTCTATAAATCTTTGTATTCATAAAGGCTTTTTAGGATTTAACTATTATAAACCAACAAAAAAGTAGCCTAACAGCGTATACCTTGATCTCACGGATTACAAATCCGCGAGATCAGGATAAATACGAATATTTTAAAAAATTTCACAAAAAAATGAAATAAAACGATATGTTTGTACTTCCAATTACAAACAAAAATGGGAACACTACATGAAGTCTATCAACTAAAACCCAAAGTAATAAATTGTGGCGCCATCCTACGGGTTCGAAGAGAAAAAGAGACTGCTTTTTTAGAAAAATACACCGATCCTCAAATCGATTATACCAATGACGGGCACGGTATTTTTTCCAATACATTCGTCATAAACGCTCCGGATGGAAAAGTGAGAAGATATGCCCTATATGCCACAGAAAGAATCATCGATTTTAAAGAACCTGGTATTTATATATCCATACAGGATAGCAGTAAAAATGGTTTCGGAAGCGATTTTGATGTGCTTATAAATGAGATGGCTGCCTATTTGGAAGATTCCCTATTCTACGTGATCTGGGATCATATAATCAACCGGTATGAAATCACAAATGGAACATTGTATCATAAAAATACCCGTGATTTTAGTGTTTGGGATTATGATTTTGGAAAATACTTAAAAGCAAATTATACCGGTTCCGAGCCAATCATTGGCGATTATTTTGCTGATCAAACATACGAAATGCTAGTACGGCATAATGAAATGATCGAAGAAGGTGAAAATCCAAAAGATTTATATGATATAGACGAGTATGAAGTGTTACTCGATAATATTTCAAATTACAAAAATACTAGTACTCCGGAAGAATATAAAGCATTAGAAGATTGGTTAAAAGTTCAAATAGCGGATTACGATTAAATAATTAAGTATGAAATACTTTGAAATAAAACAAGAAACCGATTCGAAAATAATTGGTAAATATCCTCAGGTAAAAGAATTAAAAATCGGTTTTCATGAAGCAAGAGCTTCGCAATGGGGTATAATAAGCAAATGGAAATCAGAAGATGACATTCCCGACCTTAATAATTTTGTTTTGCATAATAATTCGAGGCTTTCAGACTGTGTTTCTAATAATTTTGTCATCACATCCAGTGGTTTATTTCTCAGTGAAAAATGTTCTCAGATTTTAGAAACCTTTACAATAAACGGCAGTTTTCATCCCATGACTATTTTTCGCCGCGGAACGCCTCATCCCTATCGTTTTCTTTGGTACGAATATGGCGCTACAAGCAAAATAGATTTTAAAAAATCTGAATTTATTGAATATAACGATATTTATGAAAAATCGGGGGCGATAATAGCTGTAGACGACTTTGAAGATTATAAAGCTAAGTTTAGAATATTATTTGATGGCATTGAAGATGAAGCCGGTTGGGATTTAAAGTCGAAATCATTAAAAATCGCTGGGTGTTTTGATGTCACTCCTGCTTTTGGAATAGGCTTAATCTGTAACGAAAAAGTAAAAAATGCCATTGAAGAAAATAAACTGACCGGATTTGATTTCCGCCCTATTGATACCGAAATTTTATTTGACTAAAGCCGCTATTACAAAAAATGGGAACACTACATTCCGTATACCAACTTAAATCAAGAATGCTGAATTCCGGTGCTATCCTTCGGGTTCGCAAAGACAAAGAAAGTCTCTTTTCAGAAAAATATGGCATTAATAAAACTAATACTATTGGAAACGAACTGAACGTTTTTGAAAATACATTTGTCACCAATACGCCGGATGGTAAAGTGAGAAGATACTCGGTATATGCAACAGAAAGGGTAATTGATTGCAAGGAACCCGGTATTTATGTCTGCATACAAAGTGGTAGCAAGTATGGTTTTGACAACGACTTTAATGTCTTTCTAAAGGATATGGCGCTCTATTTGGAAGATAGCTTATTCTACGTAATCCCGGAAGATATTTACCGATATGAGATTACAGACGGAACCTTATATTTCAATGGTCCGAGCAATTTCGATCGTTGGCATTATGATTTTGGAGAATACCTGATTCAAAATTATACCGATTCCAAACAGCTCATTGCCGATTATTATGTGGAACAGGCAAATGAAGTGATCATCTGGCATGAGGAAATGATTGAACTTGGAGAAGATCCAAAAGCACTGTATTACGATTTAGAGGATTATGAAACGTTACTTCATAAAATTTCGAATTACAAAAATCATATTACAACCGAAAAATTTAAAGCATTAGAAGATTGGTTAAAAGTTCAAATAGCGGATTACGATTAAATTAAATCGAAGAAACGACCCGCTAATAACCATAATACAAAATAAAATGAGTGAAACACTTACACACCTTGTAGTCAATTGGATCGATATTGACAAAAATGTTATTTTGGTTGGCGGAACAGACAACCTACGATGGAAATGGGATACCGAGATAGGAATGTCCGGTGATGATGCCAAGACGATAGCTATTGTAACGTTAACCGATAATGGTAAAGGCTATGCCGTTTCGGAACGAGCGGAATTTTTTTGTTCAATGGAGGAACCTACCCGATTCTTAGCAATGTCCAACCTAACCGGTTTGTTTGAAATTGCCTGGATCATCAAAAAGGAAAAACTTACGTACGATATGGCCCGAGAACGATTCTTCGGAAAAAGTATTGGACTACCCTAATTTAAAATCAAAAAATGGGAATAACAAACGATCTATATCAGCTTAAACCAAGAATTATTAATTCCGGGACTATTTTACGGGTTCGTAAAACTAAAGAAGCTGCTTTTTTAAAAAAATATACCATCGTCAACCAAGGAAACGATACCAATGTACAGGGTATTTTTTCCAATACATTTATCATAAACTCAGAAGACGGGAAAATTGAGCGAATTTCTCTTTTTGCAACAGACCGGATAATCGATTTCAAAGAACCTGGTATCTATATATCGATACAAAGTGGCAGCAAGTCTGGTTTTGGTACCGATTTTAATGATTTTTTTACTACCATGGCGACCTATTTGGAAGATGCTTTATTTTATGTACTCTGGGATGACATAATCAGTCGGTATGAAATTATAAATGGAACGTTAAATTTCAGAAGCACTCGGAACTTTACGCATTGGAATTGCCTTTTTGAAGAATATGTAGTCGACAACTATGCCGATTCCAAACAGCTCCTTGCCGATTTTTATGTTGAAAAAGCAAATGAAATGATACTACGTCATCACGAAATAATTAGTGAAGGTGAAGATCCCAAAGAACGGCATTACGATGTAGAAGACTATCAGGAATTAGTACAGCAGCTTTTAAATTACAAAAGTCATATTGCACCCGAGAAATTGACACAACTAACCAATTGGCTGGATGCGCAAATATACGATAGCATTTGTGTAGAATTGGTTGTCACGGCTTCTCAATCGATATATGATGAGAGCGAAGTGTATATGCAGGGAAAATTTGAAATCCGGATCAACGCTGAAAAACCCTATGCGGAAAGCGATATTATTGATATTTCCGAATTTTTAAAAAGTATGGAGCAAGATGGTGAATATTTTATATTTTCATGTTGCTGCGGCGTTCCTTCCTGTAGTGGCTGGGAAAAAGGCATTCAGGTGGAACATTTTGATACAACCATCCGTTGGACCAACCTGAACACTTGGAAAGAATGGTATTTTGAAAAGTACAGAATTGAAGATGACCTAAAAACCATCCGGGAAGAAGATAACGTTTACGAAACCTTTTTCGCTAAAAAAGAAATCGAATATATAGGAGTTGGCTATAATTGGAATACCGACGATAAATCCAAAACTAAATAACGAAATGAACGATACCTTTACTATTGATGATTTACAGGACTTATGGCAAAAAGTAAGCATTTTACATAGCGGACAAACCTATGGCGGACAAACTAAAGGCGAAAAAATAGAATATATCAATCATATCGGTAGTGTTGTATTTGAAATTATAAACGCCTCAAAAAATACGTTTAATTTTGACATAGCCCTTGCCGTAAAATGCGCTCTTTTACACGATGCTCTGGAAGATACCAATCTTAGTAGCGATGATTTGGAAAAAGATTACGGTAAACAGGTACTGGACGGTGTACAAGCTTTGACAAAAAATACAGCCCTTGCAAAAGAACATCAGATGGTCGATAGTTTAGACCGGATAAAAGCACAACCAAAAGAAATCTGGGCGGTAAAAATGGCCGATCGGATTTGTAACTTATATGCGCCACCTTACTATTGGAACCAATCGAAAAAGGAAAAATACCTTCAGGAAGCCAAAATCATTTATGATTATTTAAAAGAGGGCAATGAATATTTAGCCGATAGGTTACTAGATAAAATCAAACTATATAAAGACAAATAATCCAAGTTATTGACAAACAAAACGTAACAAATATGGCAGAGATAGAAGACGGAATTCTTGAAAACTATGAGGAAATAATAAACTGGACCTATCCGGGTGCCACATTATATTATAAAGATTGTGATTTAGAACCTTCTGTAGCGGAAAAATTCACAAAAGATCTGTTAATCCGAAACGGATATTTTCTTGATGTCAGCTGTTTAGGCGGCGGTATTAAATTTAATACCCGCTTTTTAATTGCATCGGCAAAAGCAGCACGACTATATGAAGTAAACCCGGACAACGAAAGGTTTGGTCATTGCGCTATCAACCTTAACAGCTATTTTAAAATTCTTGATGTTTATAAACTAAACGGTAAAACACAAATTTTTTTACTTCACATTCCTGCAAAAAGTTTACGCTATTTTGAAAGAGCAAGTTCGAATTGGGATGAAGATTTTATTCAAAAAGCAAGACAAAGTTTTGATACTAGAATTCACCAGGAGCCACGGCCAGATTTATTAGAACCATTTTGGCTGGAAAGAACAAACTATCCGGTTGGAATGGATGCTTACGACAAATTTTATCCTTTGACAAGTGTCACTCCAATTCCAAAAGCCGGAGAACCTTTATATAACGGAATTAAGAAACTGACAAATGATACCAGTGAAATTAATATTCCGGCACCCTATTACAGCGAACTAAATGGAAAATCTAAAATAGGCGTTTTTTTGAACAAAATATTCGGAAAATAAATAATCCACAGTATGCGCTATATGGAAATCTTTAAAAAACGAAACACCAAATACTATTTATGGGATTTTTTAGTAAAATTAAAGCATTAAAAGTCAGAGATATCGCATTTTTTGCCAATGGTGATCACTTTTATTCTAAAGGATTAGAAGTATCCATCGGGAAAGAATTAAAAATCGCAAAATACGGGCTAACACTTGAGGAGCTAAATCCTATCCTACACTATCTGGTTGAATTTATTCAGGATGAAAAACCAGTCATTAAAAACGGCAACAAATTAACCTGTTTCTCCTGGCTTATTTTAGCACAAGAAGAGGAAGACTTTTTCGAAATTCTTGAAATCTACCCGGAACAACAAGGTTTTGCAGCTGGATTAAACCGCACACTTCAGGTATTGAACCAACAGCTTTATGTTTGTGATCAATTAAAAGTGGAACCCATTTTCCCTGATTTTGACCAAATCGTTACCATCGATCCGTTAATCAGAACCGGGTTACCGGCACATTTATTCCGTTGGAACAGAACCGCTCCCGATTCCGGTTGGGTTGCGATAACCGATAACTTTGATGAAGACACCATGTCGCTTGAAGAAATAACGGTAGGCCAACTAATGACCTATCGCCCGGAAACAGTTCAGTTTATGGCGCTTCCTTTTGGCTATAAAGTCATTTGGGACGGTAAAGATGCCAAAATAGCATTTGATAACAATCTGATGGAAAATTAAACGATAACACAAAACATGAGTAGCGAAATCAACAAAGAGTTAACGGAACGATTAAAGGATATTTACTCCGACTATTTCGACTCCGAATACCTGGATCAAAACCTTGAAATACCACAAATTTATACGGATTCTATTCGAAAGATAAATGTTGACGATTTATTTAGTCTGTCAAATACATTAATTCACACAGGATGTTGGTTATCCTTATATGAAGCTGATTTTTTGGAACGAAAAGAGGCAAACGAACTAACCGTGAGTGATACAATATTCCTGGTAATTGGCGAATGGGGAACGCGCCATGACCTTCTATTGTGTTGTGATAAATCGTCTCCGGATTTTGGAAAAGTATTCGACTATAACGATGCCCATCCGTGGTGGATCCCAAATGATTGGGAAGCGGATTATACCGATTTCAGAGCATTCATCAAAGAAGATTATAATATCGATTTAGAATGATCAAACAGATTTACATCATCAAAATTTGATATCAAAAGGAATCACAACCACAAAAAAGACGTTTCCAACGCTACGTTTTATCACAGAAAGGAACTAATAGCAATAATTTCTTAACAGCAAAATGTATTTTTAATTCTTTTTTGTTGTAAATTAGTTCAAGATTTTGGAATCTGAATATTGGTAATATACTAATATTCAGATTCTTTTTTTATAGCTGTTTCAGCGCCAAAAATATTAAGTATTTTTTAACGCTACGTTAAAGTTCGGTTGGTTCGGTTTAAACAAAACTAATTGTATCTTTGCGACCAAAATCAAGAATCCCCATGAATAAACAGCAGGAAGAAAAAGAAGAATTAATCGAACTATTCGGGATACACTTTGAAACGTATTATCATTTACCCCCCTGTGCGGCCCGCATATTAGGTCTGTTAATTATGAATGTCAGAGATAAAGGAATGACATTCGAAGAACTGGTCGATCAGGGATGTGCCAGTAAAAGTACCATCTCAACCAATATCAATTTATTGCTAAAGCTCGGAAAGATTACCTATTATACCAAAACCGGCGATCGCAAAAAATACTTTATGCCCTCTCCTCCTAACGAGCGCATTCAGAATCACCTTAAATTTATTGAATCTGAAAAAAACATGCTTGTCCGTGTGAAGGCTTACGAACTTAATTATCCAGCCGATGATAAAACACATACTGCCTTTGTAGTTAATGCGATGGATACCTATATGAAATACCTATCCAAATTTGAGCAAATCCTTAATGAGTGTATCAATCAGGAATCCTTATCAAAAGACGAATTTTAAAGCTATTTACAATTATATATAAATATTTTACCCTATGAAGAATAAAGTAATATTTAGCATGTTGGTCCTGTCGATGGTATTGGCATCGTGTGGAGACAAAAATCCGCAACAGCAGCAACCTAGTGGTCCCATGCCCTTTCCGGTTCAGAAAGTAGTTAAAGAAAATACCACAACCTATCAAGAATATTCCGCCAATTTACAAGGTCAGCAAAACGTAGAAATCCGCCCGAAAGTAAGCGGTTTTATCGAGCAGATTTTTGTTGACGAAGGACAAACGGTACGCAAAGGACAAGTATTGTTTAAATTGGAAACCAACACCCTATCGCAGGATGCCGGTGCGGCCAAAGCAGCCGTAGCAGCCGCTCAGGTGGAAGTGGATCGTTTAATTCCGTTGGTAGACCGCAAAATCATCAGTAATGTAACGTTGGAAACGGCAAAAGCCAATTTGGCACGTGCTAAAGCCAGTTATAACAGTATTGCGGCCAACATCAACTTTGGAACCATTACCAGTCCGGTAGACGGTGTTATTGGAAGCATTCCGTATAAAGTAGGAAGTTTGGTAGGCGCTACTACAGCCGATCCGTTGACTACCGTATCGGACATCCGTAATATCCGCGCTTATTTTACGATGAATGAAAAGCAATTGATCCAGTTTAGCAGAACCTTCCCGGGTGCGACTTTATCTGATAAGATCAAAGCGATTCCTTCGGTAGAATTAATTCTTGCGGATAATTCGGTGTACGAACACAAAGGAAAAATCGAAACTGTAAATGGTCTGGTAAACGCCCGTACCGGTAGTACCGAATTCCGTGCGCAGTTCCCGAACCCGCAGTCGGTTTTAAGAAGCGGTGGTAGCGGAATCATTCGCCTTCCTGTTGAAGCCAAAGACGTAATCCTGATTCCTCAAAATGCCGTTTACGACATGCAAGGAAAACAAATGATTTATGCCGTTGGAAAAGACAACAAAGTACATTCGAAAATTATAGAAACCAACGGTACTTCCGGTTTGAATTTTATCGTAACCGGTGGTGTTGAATCCGGAGAAGTAGTTGTAGTGGAAGGTGTTACCAAATTGGCCGACAACCAGGAAATCGTTCCGCAGGAAGCTGGTAAAAATGCACAACCGGCAGCAAATGCTCCCGTAAAAAAATAAACTTATGATTAAAACATTTATAAACAGACCGGTACTTTCTACCGTAATCTCCATCATTATAACCATTCTGGGTATCTTGGGATTAACATCGTTACCCATAGAACAATACCCGGAAATTGCACCGCCAACCGTACAGGTAAGTGCTACCTATACCGGAGCCAATGCCGAAACGGTTTTAAACAGTGTTGTAACGCCAATCGAAGAAGAAATCAACGGTGTGGAAGGTATGACTTATATGACGTCGACATCGGCAAATAACGGTGCGGCCAACATTAGCGTATTCTTCGAATTGGGTGTGAATCCCGATATCGCAGCCGTAAACGTACAAAACCGTGTGGCGCGTGCTACCAGTAAACTACCACAAGCCGTAGTAAATACCGGGGTAACCACGATTAAGAGTCAGACGAGTGCGTTGATGTTCTTCGCCTTATATTCGAACAATAAAGAGTATGACGAGACGTTTATCCAGAACTACGCCCGTATCAACCTGGTACCGAAATTACAACGTGTAAAAGGGGTTGGACAAGTAAACGTATTTGGTGCCAAAGACTACTCAATGCGTATCTGGATCGATCCGGAAAAAATGGCTAACTATAAAGTAGTGCCGTCCGATATTCAGGATGCATTACGCGAACAAAACTTAGAAGCCGCACCGGGTAAATTTGGTGAAAATGCTGATGGTGTTTACGAATACGTAATCAAATATAAAGGACGTTTATCTAAAATTTCAGAATACGAAAACATCATTATCAAATCGACCGGAAACGGAAACTTCCTTCGATTAAAAGATGTAGCGACTGTCGAATTAGGAGCCTTTAACTACGGTGCCAAAAACATGGCAATGGGTAAACAAGGTGTGGCTGTTGGTATCTTCCAGACATCCGGATCGAACGCTCAGGACATTATGACGGAAGTAATCCATATTTTGGAGGAAAGCAAAGGTACTTTCCCTAAAGGTATCGATTATGTAATTCCATACAACTCGAAAACCTTCCTTGATGCATCGATTGCAAAAGTAGTTTCGACATTGGTAGAGGCTTTTATCCTGGTATTTATCGTAGTATTCGTATTCCTACAAGACATCCGTTCTACATTGATTCCGGCTATTGCCGTACCGGTTGCGATTGTAGGTACCTTCTTCTTCCTTCAATTATTCGGATTCTCGATCAACATGCTTACGTTGTTTGCGATGATTCTGGCGATTGGTATCGTAGTGGATGATGCCATCGTAGTTGTGGAAGCCGTCCACGCCAAGCTCGACCACGGAATAAAAGACGCCAAACAAGCGACGATTTCAGCTATGGACGAGATCACCGGAGCGATTGTTTCGATCACCCTGGTTATGTCGGCGGTATTCGTACCGGTTTCCTTCCTAAAAGGACCATCCGGAGTATTCTACAAACAGTTTGCGATTACATTGGCCGTTGCGATTGTGATTTCAGCGATCAACGCCTTAACATTGAGTCCGGCGCTTTGTGCCCTGTTCTTAAAACCGCATGACGATTCGGAACATGCTAAAAAAGGATTAAAAGATCGTTTCTTTACCGCGTTCAACACGGCATTCGATTCGATGAACAACAAATACAGTAAGTCGTTAAACTTCCTGGTTAAAAGAAAATGGATCACCGGAATCTCTTTATTGGCAGTAACAGGTATTACATTACTATTGTTCAGCACTACTCCATCCGGATTTATTCCGAATGAAGACCGTGGTATCATCATGGGGGATTTAACTTTACCTCCGGGAACCACTTTAGAGAAAACACAGTTAGCCGTTAACGAACTGGATTCTATCCTGGCTTCTATGGACATTATCGAATCCCGTATGAGTGTGGTTGGTTTCAGTTTATTAAACAACGTAAATGGTGGTTCATATGCCTTTACCGTTATCAAATTAAAAGACTGGGCACATCGTAAAGAAGCTACACAGTCAATTGAAGCGGTAGTTGGTGAACTATTCGGACGTACAGCGCAATTTAAAGATGCCCGAGCGTTATTCTTTACACCTCCGAGTGTACAGGGATTTGGTACGGCAGACGGATTTGAGTTTAAACTACAATCCAAATCAGACGACGACTGGGCGACGATCAGTAAAGTGAGTGGTGAGTTTTTACAAGCGCTAAACCAACGTCCGGAAATCCAGTATGCGATGACCAACTTTAACCCGAACTTCCCACAATACCAGTTGGACATCAACATTGAAAAAACGAAAGATGCCGGTATTAGTGTATCCGATATTTTCAATACGTTACAGGGGTATTACGGAGGATTATATACAACCGACTTTAACAGTTTCGGTAAACAATACCGTGTGATGATTCAGGCAAAACCGGAAGATCGCGCTACCGAACAAAGTTTGGATAAAATTTATATCAAAAACCGAAATGACGAATTGGTAGCAATCAGTCAGTTTGTGAGCCTTAAGAAAACCTATGGTCCGGAATCGGTTACCCGTTTTAACCTGTTAAAATCAGTAAACGTAAACGGTAAAGCCAAACCAGGATATAGTTCCGGGGATGCGATTAAAGCGATTGAAGAAGTTGCGGCACAACATTTACCGAATAACTACACCTATGAGTTTTCCGGTATGACCCGTGAGGAGATTGCTTCCGGAGGTCAGGCGATTGGTGTATTCCTATTGAGTTTGATTTTCGTATACTTCCTGTTAAGTGCGCAGTACGAAAGTTATTTATTGCCATTATCGGTAATCCTATCGTTACCGGTGGGTATTGCAGGAGCCATCGGATTTGTAAAACTGGCTGGACTTGAAAACAACATTTACTTTCAGATTGCACTGATCATGCTTATCGGATTACTCGCGAAAAATGCCATTCTAATCGTAGAGTTTGCCATCCAGCGTAGACGTCATGGTATGAGCCTGTTTGAATCGGCAGTTGAAGGAGCAAAAGCCCGTTTACGACCGATTTTGATGACCTCTTTCGCCTTTATCTTTGGTCTGTTGCCACTGGCTTTAGCCAACGGAATTGGAGCCGTAGGTAACCGTTCTATTGGTATGGGAGCTGTTGGAGGAATGTTAGTCGGTACCATTTTAGGGGTATTCTTTATTCCGGTATTGTTTGTGATCTTCCAGGGACTACAGGAACGTATTACCGGAAAAACAGCAGCCCAAAAAGCGGCCGAGCAGGATTCTGAAAATGTTGCATTATAAAACTATGAAAATGAAATATCAAAAATCATATAAAATAATGGTTGTCATAGCAGCTGCATCGGTGATGCAGTCTTGCTTTGTCGCCAAAAATTATGAGCGCCCACAGGTAAAAACCGAAGCATTGTATCGTACCGATGCTACGGCTACCGAAGGTGCGTCACTGGCGGGTGTTTCGTGGAAAACACTTTTTACCGATCCAATCCTTCAGAGCTATATCGAAAAAGGACTACAGAATAATTACGATATCCGAATTGCAATGCAGTCGATTGTAGCTGCCGAAGCAAATCTGAAACAGGGCAAAATGGGCTACCTGCCTACGCTTAGCGTGGGTGCCAGTCTTACCCACCAGGAATTGGCTAAAAACAGTCAGTTTGGTTCCTTTTTTAATGGTGCTTTAGATCAATATCAGCTTGCTGGAAACCTATCGTGGGAAGCCGACATCTGGGGAAAAATCAGAAGTAACAAACGTGCGGTTAATGCTTCCTATTTGCAAACGGTAGCAGCCAATCAGGCGGTAAAAACACAATTACTGGCAAGTATTGCTTCGACCTATTATCAGTTGTTATCGTTGGATGCCCAGTTAAAAGTAGCCGAAGAAACTTTGTTAAACCGTAATAACAGCGTTACTACAATCCAAGCGTTAAAAGACGCTGGAAACGTAAACGAAGTAGCGGTAAAACAAACAGAAGCACAGAAATATGCTACTGAGTTGATCATTGCCGATTTGAAAAATAACATTGTGATCATGGAAAACACTCTATCTATCTTATTAGGACAATCGCCCGGTAAAATAGAAAGAGGAACCCTTGCGGCTCAAACCATGAACGTAGATGTTAACCTTGGTGTTCCTGCCGATTTATTAAGTAAAAGACCGGACGTAATGGCTGCCGAATACAATCTGATCTCTAATTTTGAGATGACTAATGTAGCACGTAGTAATTTCTATCCGTCGTTTACGGTAACGGCTTCCGGAGGTTTCCAGAGCTTGGAGTTAAAAGAATGGTTTAGTACCAATTCCCTGTTTGCAAATATCGTAGCCGGATTGACACAACCTATTTTTAATCAACGTCAGATTAGAACGCGATATGAAGTAGCAAAAGCCAATCAGGAAAAAGCTTATTTACAGTTTGAGCAATCCCTGTTAACAGCGGGGAAAGAAGTTTCGGATGCCTTATCGCAATATAAAAACGAAACCGGTAAGATTGTAATCCGTGAAAAACAAGTGGATGCGCTTAAAAAAGCAGCCAACTATTCCGATGAGTTATTAAACCACGGTTTTGTGAACTACCTGGAAGTGTTAACAGCGAAAAACTCCGCTTTAAGTAGTGAGCTGGATCTTATTGACAATAAATACCGACAGTTTAATGCCATTATCACGCTTTATAAAGCATTAGGTGGCGGAACGCAATAATCTAAGTTTTATTTAACACCTGACAGGTTTTTAAAAACCTGTCAGGTGTAACTAAACAAAAACAAAAAAAGGGGGAGCATTTCTAATGCTCCCCCTTTTTTATAATCTTAACCGATCTCCTATTAAGGTCTGCTAGTACAGTCTTTTATCTTTTATCTTTTATCTTTTATCTTAGTCAGAGCGGCACTTGCTGATTTCACACCTGACAGGTTTTGAAAACCTGTCAGGTGTAGCAAAACCTAAAAAGTGTAACGAAACAAAAATAAAAAGGGAGCAATCAAGTTGCTCCCTTTTTGTTTTGCTATCCTAAAATAGCATTTTAAACTATACACTAGTTAAAAAACAATTCCTATTTTATCTTTTTTTCTTTGCCGGAGCGGCACTTGCCGAAACGTTGTTTACATATTTTTTATCCGTTGGATTATAAGTCATACGGCTTTCCTGTGATTTGTTTTTCAGAATCACATCCCCTTCTCCGGTTAGTGTAAACTCAAAACCTTCTCTTCTCATTCGCTCCTGTGTTTCGGATGCATTTTGTCCTTTATCCAGAAATACGATTTCTTTAATCTTGGTCGTAGTCTGTACATTAGCTAATATTTGTGTTTTCGTAGCCGGTTCCCATATTTCCGAATAGGTACTCAACGCCTCTTCGTTTTTGGTTTTGGTTTCGGTAACGTTTTTTTCGGTCCAGGTAATACAACACAGTGGTGTGTCTTTGGTTTTAAAAGTTGTGATCTTACATTCGGCCGGTACCGCTTTGTCGATTGCTTTTACCAATAGCGTATCTTTTTTGGCTCCTTTTTCATTTCGGAAAACATAAAAAGTCTGCTGGTTTTTATTCTTAATCAATTCTGCGGTAAGATCGTCTGCTTTTGCCAATACGGTTGTCTGACTTTTTGCTGCCGGTGCCTTTCCTCCCGCTTTTTTCTTCTGACTGTACATGCCTACCGTAAACAGTAACGATACAGCCAGGATAACATATTGTTTCATAATGGGGGTGATTTGGTTGATTAGAGGCAATGTACAAAAAAATTGCGTATAAATACGGACTGTTATTTTTACAACAAAATTTTTATTTTATAAACACCTGACAGGTTTTAAAAACCTGTCAGGTGTAGAAGTTAATATCACAAAAAAGGGCTGTCTTGATAAGACAGCCCTTTGTATAAATACGTTTTAAAACTTATTTGCTATTTAAAAATGCAACTACATTTTTTTCGATACGTTCGTCGATATTTGATATATCGGCTTTTACAAACGATTCACCTAAAATGTTTTCGTATAATTCAATATAACGATCGGAAACCGTTGCGATATATTCGTCGGTCATGTCCGGAATCTGTTGTCCGTCTTTACCCTGAAAACCGTTGGCAATTAACCATTGGCGTACAAATTCTTTCGATAATTGTTTTTGCGCTTCGTTATTATCCTGACGTTCCTGATAACCATCTGCATAAAAATAACGAGATGAATCCGGTGTGTGGATTTCGTCAATCAAAACGATTTTCCCGTCTTTTGTTTTTCCGAATTCATATTTGGTATCTACCAAAATCAAACCTTTACTGGCCGCGATCTCGGTTCCTCTCTGGAATAAAGCACGGGTATATTTTTCTAAAACGATATAATCTTCTTCTGAAACAATTCCTTTTGCCAGGATATCTTCTCGCGAAATGTCTTCATCATGTTCTCCATTGTCTGCTTTAGTCGATGGCGTAATGATCGGTTCCGGGAATTTGTCGTTTTCTTTTAAACCTTCCGGTAGTGCTACACCACAAAGCATACGCTTTCCTAAAGCATATTCGCGTGCTGCATGTCCGGAAAGGTAGCCTCTGATAACCATTTCTACTTTAAAAGGATCGCATAAATGCCCTACGGCAACATTGGGATCGGGAGTAGCGATTAACCAGTTGGGTACGATATCGGCCGTTAACTGCATGAATTTCGTTGCAATTTGGTTTAGAATCTGACCTTTGTAAGGAATTCCTTTTGGCATTACGACATCAAAAGCCGATAGGCGGTCAGTAGCCACCATTACCAAAAGTTCGTCATTGATATTGTACACTTCCCGTACTTTACCGCGGTACACGGATTTCTGGCCCGGAAAGTTAAAATTAGTTGTTGTGATTGTGTTCATAGAACGCTTGTAGTTAGTTGTTATAAAGGTGCAAAAGTAATTAAAAACCCTACTGCTACCAAAAAAAACCAACCTTTCGTGACGGGTGGTTTGTATAAATTTTAATCGTGATTTTCGATACTCATATAGCACCGATGATTTTCTTAACCAGTGGGCGGCACACCATATCTTTAGGGTCCAGATATAAAATGCGAACTCCTTCGAGGTCTTTTAAAATCAATACGGCCTCTTTTAGTCCGGAAATAGTTCGTTTGAATTTTAGTGTTTTGACCACTATCTGATAAAATTAGTGTACTTCAATTAATTATACCCGCTGAGTTAAAATGAAACACTTTGCTCGATGGGGTAACCTTTATCATAACTTTAAGAATTTTCTTAGGTTAGTAACGATTAATATGCTACATTTAGCACCTTAATCACTATATTAATACTATTTTAAATTATGAAAAAATTTAGCATTTTAATTTTAGCAAGTGCACTGACCTTGACATCTTGCAAGAAAGAACAAACCGAGGAACAAACTGAAGAACCAACTACAGAAACCCCCACTGCCATTGTAAGACCGGAGCCAAAAACAACTGTATCGGGTACTTCTTTTATAGATGAAAGTGAGAATACTTATGACAAACAATTTCAATCAGGAAGTCATACAAAAGAAAAATATACTGTTGTAAGTTATACTACAAATGCTAAATTCGCTGAAACAGAATTCGAAAATAGTGTACCAACTGAAGACGAACAATTATTAGCTGTAAACATTGGCCTTGAGAGTCTTCTATGTGATGGAAGGTTTTCTGGGATGAATACAAGTTTTTCTATTCATATAGATGATAAAGCAGAAGAAATACAAAAGTTTACTTCTTTTAAACCAGAATTTTTTAAAGCAAATCCTAATGCTGTAAGTCTTGATACAAACACTAGTGTAACTTTAAAGAAAGGTGAGAAAACTGAAAAAATATTTTATTTCGTAATACCTAAAGATGCAGATCTATCTAAAGCCTATTTAACCCTGTATAGAGGAAGTGATAGAGAAGAACTTAAGTTACCATTAAACCCATAATTTTTGAAAACGTTTTTATGTGAATAATTATGTACTAAATTAAGTATTCACTATAAGATTGCACAGGATAAGATGAAACATTTTATCCTGTTTTTTTTACTTAAATTTTGAGTTTATTTGAAATAAATAGTATTTGAAAAACCTAAAAAACATTCGCAACAGGTAAATAAAAAAGCCCTCCCTTTGTAAGGAGAGCTAATTTTTTGATCAAGCCTGTTTAAGGTATGTAATCCTCTAAATTTTAATCGTGATTTTCGATACTTTTATAGGCATCAATGATTTTCTTAACCAGTCGGTGGCGCACAATATCTTTATCGTCCAGATATAAAATACCAACTCCTTCTACGTCTTTTAAAATCAATAAGGCTTCTTTTAGTCCGGAAATGGTTCGTCGTGGTAAATCGACCTGACCCGGATCTCCGGTAATAATAAACTTGGCATTACGTCCCATACGGGTTAGGAACATCTTCATTTGCGAATGCGTCGTATTTTGTGCTTCATCCAGAATAACAAAAGCATTGTCCAACGTACGGCCACGCATAAACGCCAATGGTGCAATCTGGATAACCCCTTTTAGGAGATAATCTTCCAGCGTTTGCGGTGGCAACATATCGCGTAAGGCATCGTATAACGGTTGCATATACGGGTCCAGTTTTTCTTTCATATCGCCCGGAAGGAATCCTAAATTCTCGCCGGCTTCTACTGCAGGACGGGTTAAGATGATCCGCTTTACTTGCTTTTCTTTCAATGCTTTAACTGCTAGTGCAACTCCGGTATAGGTTTTTCCGGTTCCGGCAGGTCCTACGGCAAAAACCATATCGTTTTTCATGGTAAAATCGACCAGTTTTTGCTGATTGGGTGTTAAGGCCTTGATCAGTTTTCCTCCAATACCGTGTACGAGAATCTTATCGTGATCGGCCATTTTTTGTTCGTCCTGACTGTTGGTTTGTACAATTCGTTCGATCACGTTGTCGTCGATAGAATTATACCGCGAAAAGTGATTCATCAATCTATGGAACCGCACTTCAAACTCATCCAAAATTTCCTTTTCTCCGTAGGCTTTCACCAGCGTGCCACGGGCTACGATTTTTAATTTTGGGTATAATTTTTTAATTATCTCAAGATGAGCATCCTGAGCCCCCCAGAATTCTTTAGGGGTGATGTCTGTCAATTCGATGGTTCTTTCGTTCAAAAGCAACGGGATTTAATTAAAAAAATAAGTTAGCTTTGCATATCTCAAATCTAGCAATTTTTAAAGAAAGTTCCCTTAATAGTTATAAACAAAATGATGTCAATAATTACGCTTACTACCGACTTCGGGCTAAAGGACCACTTTGTGGGTTCTTTGAAAGGTAAGATTATTACGGAACATCCTGATGTACAAATTATTGACATTTCGCACAATATCGATTTGTTTAACATATCGGAAGCCAGCTATATTATCAATGCGGCCTACAGTAGCTTTCCGAAAGGAACCGTTCACCTGATCGGGGTTGATTCGGAGCGTACGTTCGAAAGCAAGCATATTGCCATGCAATGGAATGATCATTATTTTATCTGTGCCGATAATGGTATTTTAAGCATACTAACGCAGAAAATTGTACCACAGAAGATTGTAGAGATCAACATACACGATCGTTTAGCGGATAATGCAACCGATATGGATGTTTTTGTAAAAGTGGCCTGTCATTTGGCAAAAGGTGGCGTTATGAACGTCATCGGTCGGGAAATTAACAGCATCAAAGAAATAAGCGAACTTCAGGCAACTGTTGCGACCGATTATAACGCGATTAACGGTGCCGTAGTTTATATTGATCATTTTGGTAACTGTGTTACGAATATTTCCCGAAAACTGATTCAGGAAACCGCACGCGGACGGAATTTTGAGATCCGTTTCGGAACCAAGACCATTAAAAGCGTTCACCAGAACTATTCCGATTTTAAAATAGCCGAGAAATTTGTTTTAAAAGATTACGAAGGCGAAAAGCTGGCGTTGTTTAACGAAGCTGATTTTCTGGAAATTGCCATCTACAAAAGTAACCCGTCTACAGTGGGTTCGGCCACCTCATTATTGGGTCTGAAATTCCGCGATCGGGTGACTATAATTTTCAAATCTTAAATTCCAAAAATTAATTCATAATTCCTTATGTTTGTACGCATCGTAAAAATGAGTTTCCATGAAGAGAAAATCGAAGCTTTTTTAACGAATTTTCATGAAGTAAAGCAAAATATACGCAACTTCCCCGGTAATCGCTTTTTGGAGCTTTACCAGGACAAAAACAACCCGTCGGTTTTCTTTACCTATAGTTATTGGGAAACGGAAGCCGATTTGGAAAACTACCGGAAATCGGAGCTTTTTATCGAGGTTTGGGCATATACAAAGCAATTTTTTAATGCCAAACCCGAAGCCTGGAGCGTTGATAAACTGGTTAGTCTGGAATAAAATAAAACGTACAAAAAATAAATGAAAGCCTTATTATTAAGAGAGATCAAATCCTTTTTCGGTTCGCCGATAGGTTATTTGGTTATCGCTATTTTCCTATTGCTAAACGGCCTGTTCCTTTGGGTATTTGAAGGTGACTTTAATATCCTGAAAAGCGGTTTTGCCGATTTAAGTCCCTTTTTTACTTTAGCCCCGTGGATTCTTATTTTCCTGATTCCGGCCGTTACCATGCGTAGTTTTTCGGATGAAAAGAAACAAGGTACCATCGAATTGATGCTAACCAAACCGTTGAGTATCTGGGAAATTGTAAACGGTAAGTTTCTGGGTGCCTTTTTACTAATTGTAATCGCGATTATCCCAACCATCATTTATGTTGTGGTGCTCTCCAAATTTGGAAACCCGGAAGGGAATATCGATATGGGAAGTACGTTGGGTTCCTATTTTGGTTTATTGTTCCTGATTGCGTCCTATACGGCCATTGGAATTTTTACTTCTACCCTATCCGACAATCAGATTGTAGCGTTTATCGTTGCGGTTTTCCTTTGTTTTGTTTTCTATTTCGGTTTCGAAGGGATGTCCGGTTTTATGGGCTCTTTTGGAAATACGATAGCCAGTTTTGGAATGGACTACCATTTTAAAAGTATGAGCCGTGGTGTGATCGATACCCGCGACATTATCTATTTTATCAGTGTTACCGTACTATTCTTGTCGGCAACGGTTTATAAACTTAAATCTTTAAAATGGTAATGAAAGCGCAGCAAAAGAAAAACCTAAAACAATTCGGGATTATCCTACTTGCTCTGGTTGCGGTAAACGTTATCGGTAGCTATTTTTTCAAACGTTTTGACTTAACACAGGACAAACGCTATACACTATCGGAAACCTCATTAGAGATCATTAAAAGCATTGACAGTCCGTTGTATATTGATGTTTTCCTGGACGGACAGTTTCCGGGTGAATTCAAACGATTACAAGCCGAAACCAAACAGCTTTTAGAAGAATACAAAGCCTATAATTCCAATATCATTTTCCAATTTGTAAATCCGTTGGAAAAAGAAGAAGAACGCGAGGCGACCATGAAAATGTTATACCAACGCGGACTGACTCCTATCAATATTACGGTAGACGATCGTGGCAAACAATCGCAGGAGGTGGTTTTCCCTTGGGCTATTGCGACCTATAATGACAAAAGCACCAAAATACAGTTGCTTAAAAACATGATGGGTGCAAGTACCGAAGAAAAAGTAGTGAGTTCGGTACAACATTTGGAATATGCCTTTGCTGATGCCTTTAATAAAATCTCAAAAAGCAAGGAAAAGAAAATCGCCATCATCAAAGGAAACGGAGAATTACACGAATTACAGATTGCCGATTTCCTAAAAACCATTCGTGAGAGTTATTATATTGGCCCTTTCACACTGGATTCTGTAGCCAAAAATCCGATAAAAACAGCTGCGGCACTTAAAAAATACGATTTAGCCATTATTGCCAAACCAAGTGAGAAGTTTAACGAGGAAGAAAAACAGGTCTTGGATCAGTTTATCGTTAACGGTGGAAAAACATTATGGTTGGTCGATGCGGTTCAGGCCGAAATGGACAGTTTGTATAACGACAGCGGATCGATTCTGGCCTTTCCAAGAGATCTGAACTTAAACGATATGTTCTTTAAATACGGATTCCGAATTAACCCGGCTTTGGTAAAAGACGAACAGGCGGCTCCGATAAAACTGGCTTCCGGCGATCGTGGAAGTGCTACACAATACGAACAATATTTCTGGAAATATTCACCATTTATCTATCCACAATCGCAAAATCCGATTGTGAAAAACATCGAAGGGGTACGTTTTGAATTTGCCAACCCAATCGATACGTTAAAAAATGGAATTAAGAAAACGATTTTAATGGAATCGTCGCAATATTCGAAGAGTATTGGTACACCAATTGAGGTTAGCCTAAATATGGTTACCGAAGAAACCGGACCAAAAGACTATGTTGGTGGCGGTCGTATACCGGTATCGGTATTGTTGGAAGGAAAATTCCAGTCGATGTATGACAACCGTGTTCTTCCGTTTAAAGACAGTACGTATAAGACTACCGGAAAAGCCGGAAAAATGATTGTGATTTCCGATGGCGACATTATTAAGAACCAACTGGATCAGGCTTTTCAGCCTATGGAACTGGGTTATGACAAGTGGACGAACAACCTATATGGCAATAAAGAATTCCTTTTGAACTGTGTGAATTATTTACTGGACGATACCGGACTTATTAACATTAGAAGTAAAGATGTCGATTTGCCGTTACTGGACAAACAAAAAGTGTACGACAACTACACGATCACTCAGATTATAACTGTCGGATTACCAATAGTTGTACTGGCCTTGTTTGGACTATTATTCACTTTTTTAAGAAAAAGAAAATATTCCCGCTAGTTGTTAATAAAAAATGTTTTTTCATTAGACAGATTACGATATATTTGTGAAATGTAAAATGTAATACCAATTTTACAAACCTAAAAAAGAAAGATGATGAAGTTTATTGTATCCAGTTCATATTTATTAAAACAATTACAGGTTTTAGGTAGTGTTATCAACAGTAGCAACACCTTGCCTATTTTAGATAATTTCTTATTTGAATTAGACAATAACCAACTTAGAGTATCGGCATCCGATTTGGAGACTACTATGTCGGCCACATTGGAAATCGATTCTACCAGTCAGGGAAGCGTAGCCGTTCCGGCCAAACTTTTACTTGAAATTTTAAAAACATTCCCGGAACAACCGTTAACCTTTACCGTTGAAGACAACAATACGGTAGAGATCAGTTCGAATTCGGGTAAATATGCACTAGCCTACGCTCCGGGTGATGAATTCCCGAAAGCAGTAGTTCTGGAGGAACCGTCTTCGACTTTGGTTCCGGCAGAAGTATTGGCAACGGCAGTGAGCAAAACAATTTTCGCAGCCGGTAACGACGATTTACGTCCGGTAATGTCGGGAGTATTCTTCCAGTTTTCTCCGGAGGGATTAATCTTTGTAGCTACCGATGCTCATAAATTGGTAAAATATGCCCGTACCGATGTAAAAGCATCGCAAGTGGCCGATTTTATCATGCCTAAAAAACCATTAAATATTTTAAAAGGTATTTTGGCGGCTTCGGATGCGGAAGTAAAAATTGAATACAACGATTCGAATGCAACGTTCTCCTTTGACAATTATATTTTAACCTGTCGCTTAATTGATGGAAAATATCCAAATTATGAAGCGGTTATCCCAAAAGAGAATCCGAATAAATTATTAATGAACCGTACCCAGTTTTTAAGCTCTGTACGTCGTGTGGCGATTTTTGCCAACAAAACCACGCACCAGATTCGATTAAAAATTGCCGGAGCGGAATTAAACATTTCTGCTGAAGATATTGACTACTCCAACAAAGCAGAAGAAAGATTGACCTGTGACTATCAGGGCGACGATATGCAAATTGGATTTAACTCCCGTTTCTTAACTGAAATGTTAACCAACCTGCAATCGGACGAAATTATGCTGGAAATGTCGTTACCAAACCGTGCCGGAATTTTAACCCCGGTAGACGGATTGGATGAAGGCGAAACCGTAACGATGCTGGTAATGCCGGTAATGTTAAACAGCTAATCCTACGCTATAACCAACCCTTTATAACCAAAAGACCGCAAGACCTAATCGGATTGCGGTTTTTTATTTGATCAAGGTTCTATTATATGTATTCAATATTTTTTCAATAAATGTTAACGATTTGGTAACTAAACCACTTTTATCATTAGGCTACTATTGTCACATTTTTGACATCTAATAATATTATTAGATAAAGCTACACATTATAACTTTCTAATCTATTCACGCAAAAACATGCGTTAAATTATGGAAAACCTAGTCTGTCAAGAGTCGCAAAAATTTTCAGATGAGACAAATAAAAATATAAAAATGCTGCTTAACTTTTACGCTACTTTTTGTTTGCATATCCAGTGCAAGTGTTTTTTTATAATTAAGTTTTGATTGTTTTTTGCAATTATGTTGAGAAAGATTTATCAATTGTAAATTGTGAGTTTACAATTGCTGACAAGAAAGTATCTAGACCTTTCACTTATTTTATGCCAAAAATTAATAGAAAGTTTTAATTTCTTGTAAAATTGGAAGATTGTTTTTTCCTATCTTAACAGCAAGCTAAGCTTGATACTATTTCTTTAATAATGTACTAGTTACTAATTCTTAAAAAAATGTCTATACCTAACCTTTTTGAAATTATTAAAGATGCAACCAAGTCTGTTCCTTCAGTTAAATATGCCATTGGAGTATCGGGAATAATTGCCGTGGTGGCATTGGTGACTCTCTTCAATATTGATCTGAAAATTGCATTATGGGGAACCATTATACTTTTTAGCCTCATGATTATGCTGGTAGTTTTTTCTAAATTGGCAAATGCCGAATCAAGTGAATTTCGACATCCGATAAGAATTCTTCTTTGGAGTGTGGCTATTTTATTTATAAGCGCCTCACTGCTACTTACCACATCGGTTTTTTTTAAGTTTCCTGTAGATCTCCAATATGTTTTGGTCAAAGATAATACAGCTTCAGTAGGTGCCGAAGAAATTATTAAGCCAGACAAAGATTTCGTCGTTTCAAAGCAAGCCATTAAGGTTAACTATATGAGATTATTTGGCGCAATTGAAGTGCCGCTTCTACTCAAGATTATGGAGAATGATGCAGATTTAGGTCGTTTGAAAGGTGATCCGTCATATGGGCCAAGATACAATAATGAGGGAGACAGCATAGGAAGATATAGCTTTTATAAACTCAAAAATGTTGGTATTCCCATAAGTTATGAGCTAGCAAATTTCTGGAAAAATAAATGGGATTATAAGGATGCTACTGTACTGAAAACAAAACTGTGGAGTCAATATTCAGGGAATTTAGATAATGGGAAAAAGCTTTATTGGTCAGCTCTTGCGCCGACAATTGAAGATGTCATGACCTATTGCAAACACCCGGATATCGATGAGTATGGACACTACCCTTATGATATGGCCGAAAAAATGGGACTCAATGTTTCAATTGAAGAAATTGATAAAATGAAAGGTACTGAATCATCAGACATTGGTTTTTTGTTTGGGATATTCACAAATACCAGCAATAGTGAAATTTTCGATGTTGAGCTGGCTTTCCATGAATATATCAATTCTTTCAAAATTGAAT
This sequence comes from Flavobacterium sp. CAU 1735, assembly GCF_039888695.1. Lineage (NCBI taxonomy): Bacteria > Pseudomonadati > Bacteroidota > Flavobacteriia > Flavobacteriales > Flavobacteriaceae > Flavobacterium > Flavobacterium sp. CAU 1735. Next base: position 347,436 of record NZ_JBDQQQ010000002.1, read on the forward strand.
CTGAAAGAATTGAGCAATATAGATTTAAAACGGATCCCTACAAAAAAGCTTTGTTAGATGCGGGTATTGAAATGGTAAATCCAGAAAGTCATGTTCTAAAAATTGCTTCACTCAAGCCTAATAAATCTGTAATATGGCTTTTGTCCCTGTATAAGAAAAAAGAAAACGGCTTGCCACTTTTTTACTTGTCAAATGTTACTAGACCAATATCAGTTACGTACAATCTTGAACAGCAAAAATGCAAGGATAGTATTAGGTCACCTTATGGTGAAATGGCAGCGAGACTGGAGGTTCCAAGTGGGTGGTTTGGGCAATAAATATTAGAGAAGGGGTGGTATTTCTTCTTGTATAGTATAGTTTAGTTATTAACGTTAGTTTTTTAAGTATACTATTTACTTCAACGACTTCAAAATCGTCATTATTATGTAATACTGAATATGCTAACTTAGCGTGGCGTTAGAGATACGAACAAAATCTTAAATATAGCTGGTGAAAGAATGTTGTAAAAAAATAACTATGTATAAAATGTAGCTTAACTTTTTCTCCAGTTTTTGTTTGCATAGCCGTTATTACACACAAGCACAGTTAGCTTCTATTTTTTTCTTTACTAATTTTAGTATTCTTTTTCGGGCTCCAAAATCTATAACTCCCGGCTCATCACTGCTAAAAGCGTTAAATTCAATTTGGTTTTCGTGGATCTGGAAATGTACTTCATAATATACACTCAATGCATATCTTTGATATTCCAACTTAATCAACTCATCATCAAGACTTGATATCAATCTAAATTTTTTTTCTTTAGCCAATTTAACAATACTATTTTTTTTAGAAGCAGTGTCAAGATTACAAAACACAAATACTGATTTGGAATTTTGATATGCTTTATAAATGGCATAGACATTCAATATAAATAAAAAAACAGAAGCTATCATTAAAATTTTGTGTCTGTTTTCATACCCTAGATAAAATAACACTATAGGAGGCCCAAGAGAAATTGTCAAGGTCATTGCATACTTTAATTTATCTAAAAAAGAAGTTTTAATTTGTTGCATTAAAATCGTGAATTTAGTCCGCTCGCGGAGCGATTAGCTATTACTTTTTTTCGAAGCTTTTCCATATGTTATTTTATGTCCACATTATTTAAAAACAATTTTTATGTCCGAATTGTATACTCGAAAAGGGCTATAAAAAAAACCAATTTTAAACCTGGTCTTTTTAAAAGTTACGATTTTGACTCTTGTTTGTCAGAGACAGCAATCATAATACTAAGATAATAAAAAGCAACTCTTATAAATTTTAAAATAATAAATTAACTAAAATTCCTACTATTACTGATGACGATTTGCTTACATTTATCGGATAGCTTCCGTAAATTGCAATGCCATGATTAGCATCCGAAGATACCGAGTTTCATTATTTCACCAATTAATTCAAAACCATGAAAAATTGTATTCCATTATTCCTTTTGCTGGCGCTATTTTTAAACAGTTGTGATCAAAAACAAAAAAAGGCCGATACACCTACTCCAACCCCACAACTGACTTCTCCTTTAAAAGAAGAAGAATTCAAGTTACAGAAGATGTATCAAAAAATTGCGGCCTATCATACCGATGGTAACGATGCTTCTTATGATTCATTGGAAATTCAAAACAAGAAATTTGAAACTGCGTTTTTAAACTGTCTGACTAAAAATCCGGAATCCATTCGATATCCTTTTGATTCTTTAAAAAAGGAAAACATTCATATCGTAATCAGCAAGGATTCCTTGTTTAAAATTTATAGCTGGGATACTTCGGAAGGCGGCACAATGGTCGATTTTACAAACCTATTCCAATACCAATCCGGAAATAGTGTACAAGCTAAATTGATTAAAGATACAGGGAGCGAAGATGACTATATTCCTTTTTATTCGGAAATTTTCACCTTAAAAAATGGTTCTAAAACATACTACCTAGCGGTAAGTAACGGTGTTTACTCCTCTAAAGATGCCAGTCAGTCCATCGAGGTTTTTAGTATCGAAAACAACCAATTGAAAAAGGAAACCAAATGGTTTAAAACGGAAGAAGGATTTAAAGACGTACTACAAATTGACTTCGATTTTTTTAGTGTGGTTGACCGACCGGAGCGCCCATTACAATTGATCAAATATGACAATCAAAAGAAACAGCTTTATCTTCCGGTAGTAACAGAAGAAGGTAGTGTAACAAAGGATTTTACAATCTATACCTTTACCGGACAGTATTTTGAAGTGAAATAATTTACACCAATAAGCTACACCTGACAGGTTTTAAAAACCTGTCAGGTGTAAAAATAGGTATCAAACAAAAAGCCCCGCTAAATTTTAGCGGGGCTTTTTTATATCTGATTCCGAAAATTACACGTGTAACGCTCTGTTATCGGTAGCTGCTAAAGCTGCTTCTTTGATTGCTTCTGCAAATGTTGGGTGTGCATGCGACATTCTGGAAATATCTTCCGCCGAAGCTTTGAATTCCATAGCCGTAACCGCTTCTGCGATTAAATCGGCACAACGAGGTCCAATCATATGTACACCTAAAACTTCATCGGTTTTAGCATCAGCCAGGATTTTTACAAATCCGTCGGTATCACCTCCGGCACGCGCACGTCCTAAAGCTTTGAATGGGAAACTTCCCGATTTGTAGGCCACTCCTGCTTCTTTTAACTGCTCTTCTGTTTTACCAACAGCAGCTACTTCCGGCCAGGTATATACAACACCCGGAATTAGGTTATAATCGATATGTGGTTTTTGTCCGGCAAGGAACTCGGCTACAACCACACCTTCTTCTTCTGCTTTGTGCGCCAACATTGCACCGCGAACTACGTCACCGATAGCATAAATGTTTGATGCGGTAGTTTGTAAATGATCATTTACTTCAATCTGACCTCTTTCGGTAATTTTTACACCGGCTTTATCCGCATTTAATCCTTCTGTATACGGACGACGACCTACTGAAATCAACGCGTAGTCTCCTTCTAAAGTGATCACCTCTCCTTTTGCGTTTTCAGCTTTAACCACTACCACATCTCCGTTACGGTCAACGGCCTGAACTTTGTGAGACGTATAGAATTTCATTCCCTGTTTTTTCAACACTTTTGTCAATTCTTTCGACAAACCGGCATCCATACCCGGAATGATACGATCCATAAACTCCACTACAGAAACCTGAGCGCCAAGACGTAAATACACCTGACCTAGTTCCAACCCGATCACACCACCACCGATGATCACCAAGTGTTTCGGAACTTCTTTTAATTCCAATGCTTCTGTAGACGTGATGATTCTTTCTTTATCGATTTTGATAAAAGGTAAACTCGATGGTTTTGAACCGGTAGCAATAATGGTATTTTTTGCTTCGATTTTTTCAACCGAACCGTCTTTTTTCGTAATCGTGATAGCCGTAGCGCTTTCAAAAGCACCAACTCCTTCGAATACGGTAATTTTATTTTTATCCATCAGGTATTTTACCCCTCCGGCAGTTTGATCTACAACAGCTTTTTTACGAGCCACCATTTTTTCAAGGTTCACTTTCACCTCACCGCTCACTTCAATACCGTGATCTGCAAAATGAGAAATTTCTTCGAAATGGTGGGAAGAAGCCAACATCGCTTTAGACGGGATACATCCAACATTTAAACAAGTACCTCCTAAAGTGGAATATTTTTCGATAATGGCCGTTTTCATTCCTAATTGGGCGCAACGGATTGCCGCTACATAGCCTCCAGGACCCGAACCAATAATAACTACGTCAAATGAACTCATAGTATAATTATATTATGTTGTGTTTTTAAAAATTTCATTACAAAATTAAGGAATTTTGTTTAGACGAAATCGGATTATTTTCAAAATAAAAATGCTTTTAACGTTCCTTTAAGGAGCAACCAATTTCGTAGCGGTATTCGTAAAAATAAGGCCTGAAAAATCCGATCGCGCTGATTTACTTTGTCCGTTCGGCTAAAGCCTCAGGTGCAATCAAAACTAAAAACTACAACTGTATAAAGTTGTAGTTTTGTTTTTATGGTTGTTTTAATAAGTGCCATTGTGTTTTGACACGGATTGCAAATCCGCGTCATCGGGGATTTTGTTTAGACGAAATCGGATTATTTTCAAAATAAAAATGCTTTTAACGTTCCTTTAAGGAGCAACTGATTTCGTAGCGGTATTCGTAAAAACATGGTATATAAAAACCTTTAAATTCAGGGTTTCATTATTTTTTGTAGGTGGTGTTTATCCATAATTTAGAATCTATAATTTATTTCGGCTGCCGCATACCATGAAAAATCAAACTTAGAATGGGTTGTCTTATCGCTAAAAAGACTTTTTAATGTCCGTTCATTAAAATAAACAGAACGCATGGCATTTACGCCAAGTGTAATGGGTAAGCTGATGTGCTTGTTTAGCTTCAATTCGGGCCTTAAACCCGTTACAAAATATTGATGGGTAAACATGACGTTCTTACCTTCTTTTTGGAGCATTGCGAGTTGACCGTTCATTTCTGCAATTAGATGTAAAGCAAACTTGTTGTTGAAATTATATCCCGCAGCTGCCTGAAATCCACTCATCATCGAAACCCGGAACGTATATTTCCCATCCGAATTGTAATTCACATAGAGCGCCGGAAATAACATCGGATATCCCAATGTATTGGTTAGCGCAAGCCCTCCTCCCAGATCTAATTTAGGGTTGATTTTCTTAACGAACAGCGCGCCTCCACTTCCCAGAATACTGTTACCATTTACTCTTGAAATCTGAGTTTCGTTTGTATAAACTCCCGCTCCCAAAAAAGCGATAAGAGACCATTTTGGACTTAAGGGACGGATAGTAATCAATGAGAGTTGAAGATTGGTAATGTTCGACAGCACCAAATCCTGACTGATGTTTTTATTGTCAAGTGTGGCATGAGTTCCTGCAACATCAACCATCCAGGCCGTAACAAGACTGTCTTTACTCATTTTTACCGAAATTGGAATCTTGATATTTCCGCGATATATCGTTGCCGCCCCTTTTCCATTTTCCATCTTGTTCCCCTCGTTATCGATATAACTTGACGAACCAAAATATTCCGTTTTAAGGGATACCTGTGCCATCGTTTTTGCACTCACAATTAGTAAAAGAAGTAATGCCCACAGCAATCTTGTTGTTTTCATATATATTTATCATTTATGTGAGGCAAAACTATATCGTAACCACAAGGCTATTTTTTACTTTTGACAACCGGTCATTTTTTGTTGACGAACGAATATTGCAACGAATGAGAAAAGGCTACTTTTGTAAAATCAACAGTATGTTATGTTTACTATAAAAAAGACGGATTACTTATTTTGGTTTTTTATGTTTTTGCTAATCTTCCTGCAATTGTCAGATGATTTCTCTTTTGTGTGTACTTTACTGTTTACAATAGCCATTACACTAACTTTGAGAATTCATGTGATTTATGTAATTAACCGGTTGGCAAAGGAGTATTTACAAATTAATGCCTCTGCAAAATTTATCCTCTATGCCTTATTGACTAGTATGCTCACCGCCATACTCTTATCCCTTGAAGGTTATATAATTATTGAAATGATTTTTTCCGAAGCAGTAGTAAAAATGAATCTAATGCTGTCGTTATTTTTCGGAATGTTGATGATGACCATCTTGATTTCCGGGATGAGTTATTCGATAGAATTATTCAAACAGAATACAGAAGCCGAAAAACAACATGAGATCCTGAAAAACAGTGTACTGGAATCGGAAATAAACCATTTAAGAACGCAATTAAGTCCGCATTTTACTTTTAACATATTAAACAACTTACAATTCCTGATTCGAAAAGACAAAGACGAAGCGCTGGAATTACTCTCCCGATACAGTAAAATATTGCGCTATTATGTCTATGAATCTCAAAACAAGTGGATAAAACTGGACGATGAAATCGCGTTCCTAAAGCACTATTTTCAACTGGAAAAAGACCGATCCGGAGAGGATTTACAAATTTCGTGTCAGTGGAATATCCCCGAGAATCAATTGATGATTATTCCCTTTCTTTTATCGACATTCGTTGAAAATGCATTTAAGCATGTCTCTACTTTTGCTGATAAAAGCAATTCTATTCATTTGGAAATCTTTTTAGCAAATGAAAATCAATTATTTCTTAAAATAGAAAATACCACAGATTCATCATTAAATGATAGCAAAAAAGAAGGCGTTGGATTACGATATGTTCAAAAAAGACTGGACTTATCCTATCCCGACAATTACAAATTAACATTGTCGTCAGACGAAAATAAATACAATGTAACATTACAACTAAATTTGAATAACTAATGAAGTGTATTGTAATCGATGACGAACGAATTGCCAGAGAAGGTCTGAGTGAATTCATCAAAGAATTTGATTTTTTGGAAAATAGAGGTTGCTTTTCCAATGCCCATTTGGCATTAGAAAAATTAAACACCGAAATTATTGATTTAATATTTTTAGACATTCAGATGCCACTCCTCAATGGAATGGAATTTGCAAAAAGAATCACAGACAAATCACCAATGATCATCTTCACTACTGCCTATTCCGAATTTGCTTTAGAAGGATATAAAGTAAATACCGTGGATTATTTAGTCAAACCCATTTTTTTCGAAGATTTTAAAGATGCTGTTTCTAAAGCCAAGAAAATGTATGACTTGATGCGGAAGCAGGAAGACACTAGTAAGCCATTGTTTTTTAAAGAAAACGGCGTTTTGATAAAAGTACACCCCAAGAATATCCTCTATATTCAGAGCATGCAGAATTATATTGAAATACACTTGGAAAACAGTAAGCGGCTGATTATTCATCATACCTTAAAAAAAATTTTAGACCAATTACCAACGGAAGATTTCTTGCAAATTCATAAATCGTATATTGTCAATAGCAAGCAAGTTAGCCGTATAGATGGTGCCACTTTATATATAAAAGACATCGCTTTACCAATATCAAGAAACAGAAGAGCTGAAGTTCTAAAAATTTCTTTACCGAATTAATGGTAAATCATTAACGACTATTGACTCTCCACAACGGTATTCATAAAAAACCAGACCTAAAAAAACCCTGAAAATTCAGGGTTTCACTATTTTTTGTTGGTGGTGTTGACTACATTACTTCCAGACAGGTATATACCTGTGGACAAGCAATATAGCGACGGCAATAAGCCGGTCCGGTTACTGAGCCACTGCATGAGCAGCCGCATAGGGATAAATCCGGGGTAATAATTTCAAGTTGTTCTCCGGTAATAGCTCTTTGATGCTCTTTTGTTAGCACCTGAACTCCTGCAATGTTTAAAAGGTTTGTTTTCATAGTTTGGGGGTTAAATAATTAGCATCCAATTATACTTTTGTTTCACCACAATTGTAAACCTGCAGACAGCCTATATAAAGACTGCAATACGCCGGTCCGGTTACGGAACCACTGCAAGAACATCCGCATTTGGATAAATCATGCGGTTCTTCAACCAATACTTGTCCTAAAATTTGTCTTTGGTTCTCTTTCGATAACACTTGTACTCCGGTGATGTTTAAAAGATTTGTTTTCATAATTAAATAGATTAATGCGATTAGAATAGCTTATATATGATTACAAGTATACACCTGAGGACAGACCATGATACGCTGACAATAAGCCGGTCCGGTTACCGAACCACTACACGAACAACCACATTTGGAGATATCGCCTATAACCAATGCCTGTCCTAAAATTTGTCTTTGGTTCTCTTTCGATAACACTTGTACTCCGGAAATATTCAAAAGATTTGTTTTCATAGTAAATCGATTTGGTTTGTTTTTATGATATCTTATACTTCACCACAAGTGTATACCTGTGGACATCCAATATAGCGATCGCAATAAGACGGTCCGGTTACAGCGCCACTGCACGAACAGCCACATTTGCTCAAATCGATTGGTTCTTCCACGAATACTTGTCCGTAAATACTTCTTTGGTTTTCTTTCGATAACACCTGTACTCCGGTGATGTTTAAAAGGTTTGCTTTCATAAGTTATTTGGTTTGATTAATTATCTGCCAAAATAAGAATTTATTCGCAAAATGCAATATAAATAATTACGAAAAGTATATTTTAAATCACAAAAGATGTAGTATTCTTAACCTGACCAATCATAAAAGTACTATGAGTACTACCAATATGCTGCAATGTAGTCAACTTTGTAACCATAAACTCCCGGTATTCCTCCATATCCTTTACACATATTTTAAGGATATAATCGTAATCGCCACTCACATGAAAGCACTCCAGGACTTCGTTTAGCTGTACCACTTCTTTTTCAAACTGACTGATAAACTCGCGGGTATGTTGCGTTAGCTTTAAATGACAAAACACGACAAATCCTTTTTCGATCTTATTCCGGTTTAAAAGTGCTACGTAGCGCGAAATAATGCCTTCTTTTTCGATTTTCTTAATGCGTTCATACACGGCCGTAACCGATAAGTTCAGTTTTAGCGAAAGCTCTTTATTGGTTAGCTTACAGTCATTTTGCAACAATTGCAGCAATTTTTTATCAATGTTATCGAATTTCATACGGATCGTTAGTAGAATTAAAAAAATTTGGTCAAAATAGTGTAAATCACTTTAAAACAAAAAATTAAACTACAAATATACATTTTAATAGTTTTATTATCTAAGTTTAAAAACTATCATTGACTTTTTTTCACCAATAACTTTATTTTGACTTTTTATATTACATTTTATAACACAACTAACTATACCAACATGAAAAATTTCAACCCGGCTGATAAAATACAGGACTTACAGTATTTTGGCGAATTTGGAGGCGTTAACCCATCTATCTCCGATTCGTCTACCTATACCTTCCTGTCGGCCAAAACCATGTTCGATACTTTCGAAGGAAATGCCGAAGGTTGCTACCTTTATTCCCGTCACTCTTCCCCTAGTAACTTATATTTAGGTGAAGCTTTGGCTGCAATGGAAGGAACCGAAACGGCCAACGTAGCGGCATCCGGAATGGGCGCGATCACGCCAACCCTATTGCAACTATGTCAAAACGGAGAACACATTGTGTCCAGCCGTACCATTTATGGTGGAACGTATGCTTTCCTTAAAAATTTCGGACCTCGTTTAGGCATTAAAACAACCTTTGTAGACATTACGAAACTGGACGTGGTAGAAGCAGCTATCCAGCCCAATACTAAAGTATTGTACTGCGAAACGGTTAGTAATCCTTTATTGGAAGTAGCCGATATTGAAAGCCTTGCCAAACTAGCTAAAAAGCACAACCTTACTTTGGTTGTTGACAATACTTTTTCGCCTTTATCGGTAGCACCTGCAAAATTAGGAGCCGATGTGGTGATTCACAGTTTAACAAAATACATCAACGGAAGTAGCGATACAGTTGGTGGTGTGGTTTGCGGAACGCATGATTTTATCAACGCCTTAAAAAATGTAAACGACGGAGCCAGCATGCTTTTAGGTCCAACAATGGACAGTTTGCGTTCGGCCAGTGTTTTAAAAAACCTGAGAACCTTACATATCCGTATGAAACAACACAGTCATAACGCTATGTATCTGGCTGAAAAATTTGAAAAAGACGGTATTAAAACCGTATATCCGGGATTGGCAAGTCACCCGAGCCATGAACTTTATAAAAATATGATCAATCCGGAATACGGATTTGGTGGTATGTTAACGATTGACGTAGGTTCGTTGGATAAAGCCAATGAGCTTATGGAATTGATGCAAAACCGTAATTTAGGATACTTGGCCGTGAGTTTAGGGTTTTACAAAACCTTATTCAGCGCACCGGGAACATCAACATCTTCCGAAATTCCATTGGAAGAACAAGCCGAAATGGGCTTAACAGACGGATTAATCCGTTTCTCCATCGGATTGGATAACGATATTGAGAGAACCTATCAGATGATGAAAGATTGTATGAAGGAACTTTCGATTTTAAATTAAGTTTTTAGTTTTTTTTAGTTTAAGTCCGTTTGAGATCAATAGTCTTGAGCGGATTTTTTTATTTGTAACAAAATGGACAATCCTACAACTAATGCTATTGATAGTATTTTTTGTGTCGATGTTAACACGATAATCCTATAAGATTAAATAAATTTAGCCTTTTAAAATTCTAGTACTAAATGAAAAAGTTCACTTTTCTGTTTCTTTTAGCCGGTTCGATGACGTATGCACAACGAAACCTGACCATCGAAGAAGCAACTACAGGCATGCGTACGTATGCACCGAAATCGATGTTGGCCACACAATGGCGAAAAGACGTAAGTGCGATTACGTATCTTGACAACACCTACCAGAATCTGGTAACCCGCAACGAAAACAACCAGTGGAAAGAAACCACCTTATTGACCAAAGACGATGTTCAGAACGCTTTACGCGCTAAATTCCCACAGGACGAGTTCAATCTAAGAATGTTCCCGTTTGCCTATGAGTGGAAAGGTGCGAATATCATGGCTTTTGAAGTAGCCGGTAAAAAAGCAAATTATATCGTCGAATTTGACGCGACACAAAAAAGCATTACCAAAGCCTTATCGATTCCATCTGATGCGAGTAACCAACTGGCAACCGATGCTAAAAATCGTATAGCCTGGTTAAACAAAAATAACATCCGTATTACCGATGCAAATGGAAAAACCATCGAAGTAACGAACGATACCGACAGCGGAATCGTAAACGGAAGTGACTATACACACCGTCAGGAATTTGGAATTCACCAGGGAATGTGGTGGAACAAAACCGGAGATAAATTGGCCTACTATCGCAAAGACGAAACAATGGTAACCAATTATCCGTTGATTGATTTCGGAGCCCGCGTTGCCGAGGTAAAAGATATCAAATATCCTATGGCCGGAATGAAGAGCGAAGAAGTTACTTTAGTGATTTTTGACGCGAACACCAATGCTAAAGTAACACTTAAAACAGGTGAGCCTAAAGAACAGTATCTAACCTGTGTAACCTGGGATCCAAATGGGAAATTTATCTATGTAGGTTTATTAAACCGCGAGCAAAATCATTTGAAATTAAACCAGTATGATGTGGTTTCGGGTGCGTTGGTAAAAACCTTATTCGAAGAAAAAGCCAGCACTTATGTAGAGCCACAACACGATTTGACGTTCTTACCGAACAATCCAAATCAGTTTTTATATCAGACCGAAAACGAAGGATACAACCAATTGTACCTTTATAATACGGATGGAAAACTAATCAAAAAATTAGGTTATAAAGATGTAGTGGTAAAAGACCTGTTGGATTTTGACGCCAAAGGAACGAAAATCAGCTATATCGGAACAGCAAACAACGGATTAGACCGTCAGTTGTATGAAGTGGATCTTAAATCGGGAAAAACAACTACGTTAACAACCGTTAGCGGAACACACGCAGCGAGTTTGAGTTCAAACGGGGCGTATTATTTCGATCAGTATAGCAATACGACTACACCAAACGAAGCGGCTATTGTAAACGTTAAATCTAAAAAAGCGACTTCATTGATCAGTGCTGAAAACCCATATGCCGGTAAAATCAACATGCCGAAAATGGAATTGGTAACGATCACTTCTGCAGATGGAAAAACGCCTTTAAACGGACGTTTGATCTATCCTGCTAATTTTGACGCTACTAAAAAATATCCGGTAATGGTATATGTTTACGGTGGATCGCACGCCCAATTGGTAAACAACCGTTGGTTAGGTGGTGCCAACCTTTTCGACAATTATATGGCACAACAGGGTTATGTGGTATTTACATTGGATAACCGTGGAAGTGATTCCAGAGGAAAAGATTTCTGTCATGTGAACCATAGAAAATTAGGTCAGAATGAAATGGCGGATCAGATGAAAGGTGTAGAGTTCTTAAAATCAAAATCATTTGTAAATCCGGATAAAATCGGAGTTTACGGATGGAGTTTCGGAGGATTCATGACTACTTCATTGATGTTGAACCAAAGCGAAACATTTAAAGTTGGTGTTGCCGGTGGACCGGTAACCGACTGGAAATATTATGAAGTAATGTACGGTGAGCGTTATATGGATACGCCACAGGAAAACCCTGAGGGTTACGAAAAATCGAGTGTGATCAATAAAGCAAACCAATTAAAAGGGGATTTATTAGTGATTCACGGTGCACAGGATCCGGTTGTAGTACAACAACAAAGTATGGAATTTATCGAAGCGTGTATCAAAGCCGGAAAACAAGTGGATTATTTCCTTTATCCGACACACGAACACAATGTATCCGGTAAAGACCGTATTCACTTAAATGAAAAAATCGCCCGTTATTTCGATTTGCATTTAAAGAATAACTAATAGTTTCTACACCTGACAGGTTTTGGAAACCTGTCAGGTGTAATATAGCCAAATAAAAAAGCCTTCCCGCTATAGCGAGAAGGCTTTTTTATTATGTATAATGGATTTATTTCAATTGTCCGGCATAAACCGCAAGATCAATTAATTTGGAAGAATAACCGTATTCGTTATCATACCAGGAAACGATTTTATAGAACGTTGAATTCAATTCGATTCCAGCTTTAGCATCTACAATACTGGTTCGCGTATCGGAAACAAAATCCTGAGAAACCACATCGTCTTCGGTAAATCCGATAATATCTTTCATTTCGTTTTCAGAAGATCGTTTTAATACTTCCATAATTTCCGCATACGACGTTTCTTTTTGAAGTTTTACGGTCAAATCAACCACCGAAACATCTGCTACCGGTACACGCATCGCCATTCCGGTTAGTTTTCCTTTTAATTCCGGAATAACTTTTGTTACCGCTTTGGCTGCTCCTGTCGATGCCGGGATAATGTTTACCAAAGCCGAACGTCCACCGCGGAAATCTTTTTTAGATGGTCCGTCAACCGTTAACTGCGTTGCCGTAGTAGCGTGAATGGTTGTCATTAATCCTTCTACGATTCCGAAATTATCGTTTAAAACTTTTGCCAATGGCGCCAGACAGTTCGTCGTACAAGACGCATTGGAAATAATAGTATCCACCGCGGTCATTTTATCGTGATTAACACCCATGATAAACATTGGTGCATCGGCCGATGGTGCTGAAATGACTACTTTTTTGGCACCACCTTTAATATGCGTTTCCGCTTTTTCCAGCGTTGTGAAAATGCCGGTACAGTCGGCAATAACTTCTGCTCCTGCTTCATCCCATTTTAATAACGACGGATCTTTTTCGGCCGTTACACGGATAAATTTATCGTTAACATATAACTGACCGTCTTTTACTTCTACTTTCCCGTCGAAACGACCGTGAACCGAATCGTATTTTAAAAGGTAAGCCAAATGATCCACAGCCAGTAAATCGTTAATTGCTACAACTTCAACATTATCTCTTTTAATGGTTTCTCTAAAAACAATTCTTCCGATTCTTCCGAATCCGTTAATTCCTAATTTTACTTTCATCACATTCTTTCTTAAAAATTATTAAATCGAAACAATTTCAGAAACGCGTAACAGTTCCCTGTCGATTTCCGAATGTCCCTTAACTGCTTGTTCCAATGGCGTCAGTTCTACTTTATCGTTGATCAATCCTGCCATAAAGTTGGATTTTCCTTCCAACAAGGATTCTACGGCTTTTACTCCGAGTCGGCTGGCCAATACCCTGTCAAAGCAAGATGGTGATCCGCCGCGTTGCATATGCCCTAAAACGGATACGCGAACGTCGTATTCCGGCATATTTTCTTCTACATAATCGCCCAGTTCAAAAACGTTTTTCCCAATTCTATCTCCTTCGGCGACTACGACAATACTGGACGATTTTCCGGAAGCCTTACTTTTATGAAGGGATTCCAGTAATCGATCCAATCCCAGGTTTTCTTCCGGAATCAGAATATCTTCTGCACCGGCGCCGATTCCGGCATTCAAAGCGATATGTCCGGCATCACGTCCCATCACTTCCACAAAAAACAGACGGTTATGCGAACTGGCGGTGTCGCGTATTTTATCGATCGCTTCCACTACCGTATTTAAAGCGGTATCAAATCCGAGGGTATGACTGGTTCCGAAGATATCGTTATCGATCGTACCGGGAATTCCCATAATCGGGAAATTGAACTCCTTATTAAAAACAAGTCCACCGGTAAAACTTCCGTCACCACCAATGATCACTAAAGCATCTATTCCGGCATTTTTGAGGTTATCATGGGCTTTTTTACGCCCTTCGGGTGTCATAAATTCTTTTGATCGTGCCGATTTTAAAATCGTTCCGCCTTTATTTACAATATTGTTCACCGATCGTGGTCCCATCTCTTTAAAGTCTCCTTCTATCATTCCCTGGAAACCACGGTAAATTCCGGCACATTCAATATTATGGTAGGCGCAGGTACGCACTACGGAACGGATGGCTGCGTTCATTCCAGGAGAATCCCCTCCGGATGTAAGCACACCGATCTTCTTAATTGTTTCTGACATCATATATTCGTTTATTGTAAATTTAATAAATAAACACGAGATACCTTACAGAATGCAGGCATATTTAGCAAAAACCTAACATTCGTAACGCAGCAAAAATGTTGTAAAATAAGAAGTGTTGTTGTTTAGTTGTTGGCCGTTATTTTAATCGACTTCCGGCACGCGTTGCTGTTCCTTTTTCGGTTCTTCGGCGTTTTTGTTTTTACGATCTTCGATAAACTTAATAAAGTCCGGAGCAAGATCCGAATCCGGTAAACGGTCGGTCGGATTGGTGGTGTCTTTTTCTTTTACTTTAGTAAAGATTTTACGCCATAATTCGCGCATCGTATCAAAATCCACCTCATACGAAAGTCCGATTCCCTGCGTATAGCCAATACCCTCTCCAATATAGTTAATATCGTTTTCGCGGTTAAAGGCTCTAGCTTTTAACGATCCGTCTTTATTGAGGCGTAACTGAAGCTCCACGTCACCTACGATAACCGATTCCTGGTTTCCGCCAACCGGTACACCAAATTTACCATTAATAGTAATACGATCGTCGATTTGAGACGAAACGGTAACCCCAACTTTACCCTGTGTTTGGGCAAATGGTGTCCTGTCGCCCTGAACAAAGTTAAATCCGACTTTCACTTTATCGTCACTACCGGCAAAAATATCGTCAAAAATAGAGCTGGCTCGTTCGAATAAACTTCCGTAAACCGAATTGGAAGCACTTTCGGCCGAAAGGAATCCACCGGTTCCTAGCAACGCCAACGCCTGTGTCTGACGGACGTCTCGGTCGCTTAGTTTATAATCGATTTCCGATTTTAATACCGAACTCACACTTGGGAATTCAATTCGGAAATCCGGTTCCGGGTTACTCAGGTTACCGTTTAGCATAATATAAACTTCCGTAGGCACTTTACGGCTAAAAGACGCATTGTCCAAAATAACCGCCGGATTGGCCTCGGTTTTATATACCGCCTGAAGGTTTAAAGCCGCATTCATCGGGTTTCCATCCCAACGAATGGTTCCGTATTCTTTTACTTCAAATTTCTTATCGATTAAGCCCAGGTATTTAAAGTTGTATTCTCCTTTATAGGTCTGGAAATCGCCCCACATATTAAATTTACCCATGGTGTTGATTTCCATCGTGATAAATCCTTCCCCTCTTCCTTTCATTCCGTGGCCGGTATTTTTGTCGAGAATAATTTCGATATCGGCATCACGGGTCATTCGGAATTCGAATTTAAGTTCAATTCCTTTAAACTTGTTCAGCACGACTTCTTCCAATCCTTTTTGCTTGGCTTCTTTTTCCTTTTTACTCAGGAAGTGGATAAACGAGTTGTTTCCGATACCCTGCGCATCGTTTAACGGAATCTTGATACTGGTTCCTTTGTTCGACTCGGCATCCATTTCGATATACAGGTTGTTGACCGGTCCGGTAATCGAAGCTTCTCCTTTGATAAATGCCCTTCCATAATAAATCGCATCTTCGTGATCCTGCGTATCAAGACCAAGCAGGTTATCCGATCGCAGTTTTAAGTCCAGTTGCCAGTCTTCGAGTTTTTTATGTCGGATCGTACCGTTAAGCGTTCCTTTTGTTTTTTCTTTGGTATCGGTGAGTTCGATATTTCTGAAAATAAACTGGTCTTCCGTCAAGTTGATCAGCGCATTTTCCTCGAAATTATAATCCACACCGAGATACGGGACTTTCATCCCGGCTTCATTCAGGTAAAGGCTGCCGTCTACTTCCGGATTCCGGACGCTACCTGCAATCGATGCTCTACCGGAGGCAAAACCGCGCATATCGGAAAAAATACTTCCCAGAAGCGGCCCGATCGGACTAATGTTAAATCGGGTAAACCCGGCATTTAACGCCAGTATACTTTCTTTATTGATGATCTCGATATTACCGTTCAGGAAGAAGTTCTCTACGTGATCGTTGATAATCGAGGAATTTACATTAAACTTTCGGAATGAATCTTCACCGGTTACTTCCAGATTCAGATCCCCCATCATCACTTTATTCACCTGAAGGGAATCGACCGTTAAAGCCGCTGTTGGTAAATAAATGGCTTTGTTTTGTTCGAGATTGACTTCACCGTTTAGTTTTCCGCCAAACGACATATTCTCCAGAGCCGGTGTGACTTTTTCCAGATCGACGTCGTTAAACGACAGGCGTAACTGTTTGTAGGTCGAATCTTTTAAAACACCTTCCAGTTCCACTTTCTGGTCATTATGCGACAGGATGACTTTTTCGATCGCGAAATCCGTTAATTTTTTATTGAAAACAACTTTGTTGTCTTTGGTATCTTTTTCGTTCAGGAACCACAGATAATCCCTGAAATTGATTTCCGATTTTTTAAGACCCACAACCGACTGGTTCTTTTCGTTGATCGTATGATACAAGTTCAGGTTAAAGAAATCCTGGTTTTTCGGTCCGCCTTTAAACTCCGAACGGACAAAAAGCGTATCGTTCATCGTTACATTGATCAAGCTAAAATCCGAAATTTTATAGCCTTTTGTCTTAATACTATCCAGTTCGACATAGGCGTTATACAACGGGTTTTTATTATCCACGTCGATACGGATGTTTTCAAACGTATTGTTATAGGCCACCACACTAGGCGACGAAAAATCCAACTGAAAATCGCCTTTATCGGCATCAATTTTTCCTTTTAGAATGGTGTTTTCACTTACAATTACCTTTGGCAGGAAGATTTCTACAATTTTGTTATAGATCGTAAAGTCGAAGTCCAGAAACTGCCCGGGTTTGAGTTTATTCGGCGAATAGTTCGCATATAAACTTCCCAATGCATTTTCGATAATCTTACGCACCTGTTTGATTTCATATTTCCCAACCACTTTCCCCTGAATAATATCGGGTGAATTGATCGTTATCGTTCGGACGTTTTGTTCGTCAAAAACCGATTCCACCAGGAAGTCCTGAAAGAAATAGCTATCGGTACTGTTCTGATAGGATGCATTGATCACATTTAATTTTCCGGCCAGATCGTCGAGTGTATTTCCTTTGGCGTTGAATTTTAATTCCCCTTTAAAAATGGAAAGGGTATCTTTTTTCATAAAATTCAACATATGTAGATCGGCATAATCGATTTGCGCCTGAAAATCGTAATTTTTCATACGCGAACTCATATCCACCAATCCGTTGAAATCCATTTTCAGGTTCGGATCATTACTGTTCAGGTAGCCTTTAAAGTAAGGCATTTTCATTTCTCCGTCGATCGTAATATTCCTGTAAGTGTATTTGTTATACGTCAGACTTTGAACTTTTCCTTTAAGCTTGGTATCGAGGTATTTTTTATTAAATCCTTTTCCGTTTACATCCAGATCCAAAGTCGCTCTTCCCAGATCTTTTTCTCCGGCAAGCATTCCGATATCGAAATTGTTCAGGGAAATAACGCCTTTGTACGTCGCGTTATTGATATTATTGATATTGGTCATGACCAACTGCGTGTTCAGTTCACCCAATCCGGACATCAGATAAATATCGGCATCAATCTTTGTTTTGGTCAATTCAATGCCACCGACCAAATCCACACGCCCCAATTTGTGGAGCGTTTCCGGGAGACTTTTCCCCAATACGCGCGGTAGAATTCCTTTTAGATTGGTATAATTGGACGTTACCCGATCGAAATTCCCTTTCATATAAAACTCCCCTTTTTTATTAAAGAGGTTTTTAAAGTTGACTGTTCCGATAATTTCGGAATCGTTCGTGTCCAACAATCGAAGGTCGTGTGTGGTAAAATTATTCAGTGTTCCCGTAAGATGCGTGGAAAGATAGAAACGCAGGTTTTTCCCGAATTCATTATAGAAATAATTCAGCTCGTTCGACGAAACGGAAGCTTTTTCCATATTGACATCAAACACGACTCTGTTATTAAAATCCGAAAAGTCTTTCGGTTTGTATTTCATGATCACGTCCCCGATCAAGGTCGATTCCTTGGTTTTCAGGTTTAGTTTTTCCAGACGGATATTTTCTTTGGAATAGGTAAAATTCGTCACCATATTTTCCACGAACAATCCTCTGTGATCCAACAACGACAATTGTTTGATATCGGCCGTAACCACCGGACCTTTGATTTTAAAGAAATCCAACTGACCGTTAAGTTTGGTAAAGTCGAGTACTTTCGGGTGTTCCAGATTTTCATCGATCAAGCGAAAGCGACTGGACGTAACATTCATTTGTGCCACTTTCATCAGGAACTTTCCGGTTCCCGGTTTCCCATCGTCAAAAGCCGCAATAAACTCGTCAAGGTTGGTTTTATCCTCGCCTTTGTATTTTTTCATTTTCAGATTCAAACCATCAATACTGGTTTTTCCGAAAATCAGTTTACCGTTAGAAAGTTTTTTAAAGTCGAGAATATTTGTCTGAAGTCGGTTGATATAGAACAGCGTATCCTTGTGTTTATCGGCCGCATAAATTCCTTTGATTTTTACGCCTCCAAAAACAGTAATCGCAATTTTATCAATATGCATATCGGTACCAAATTCCTTATTCAGTTCTTTGGTCGCATATTTTGCTATTTCGGTTTGTACAAAAGGTAATGACAAGGCAATACCCAACAGTAGTAAAAACAGGATTAAACCTACAATTACGCGAAATAGTATTTTTTTTAATTTTTTGATAGTCCTATTTGTTTTAAATTTGTCGGATCGACTCGTAAATTTAAGCAATTCGTAGGAATAAAACTATTATTTTTTTATTGCCCGAATTTACATTTCAAAGATAATACAGTCGATGGAAAATACATTCAAATTTCGTGCCTTTTTTATGACAAAATCACCAGTATATATACTAGCTATCGAGAGTTCGTGCGACGATACCGCGGCGGCTGTTTTAAAGGACAATAAAGTCCTGTCGAATGTCGTTGCCCGACAGTCGGTTCACGAAGAATATGGCGGTGTGGTTCCGGAGTTGGCTTCGCGTGCGCATCAGCAAAATATTGTTCCTGTAATCGACGTGGCGCTAAAGAAAGCCAGCGTAGAAAAAGATCAGATTTCAGCGGTAGCCTTTACACAAGGTCCCGGACTAATGGGATCGTTATTGGTAGGCAGCTCCTTTGCGAAATCACTGGCTATGGCACTGGATGTTCCGCTGATTGCCGTGAACCATATGCACGCTCATATTTTGGCACATTTTATAGACGAAGAAAACTACGACAAACCAGAATTTCCGTTTCTGGCGATGACCATTTCCGGCGGTCATACGCAGATTGTCCGCGTAGACAGCTTTTTTGACATGACCATTATTGGTGAAACAACCGACGATGCCGTTGGGGAAGCTTTTGATAAAAGTGCTAAAATTCTGGGATTACCCTATCCCGGCGGACCATTGGTAGACAAATATGCACAGTCCGGGAATCCAAAAGCGTACCCGTTTACCAAACCCAAAGTGGACGGATTGGATTTTAGTTTTAGCGGATTAAAAACGCAGATATTGTATTTTGTTCAGAAAAATGTAGCACAGGATCCGGATTTTATCACAAAAAACATCGAAGACATCTGTGCCTCGATCCAGTATACCATTATTCAGATTTTGATGGACAAGCTTAAAATGGCTGTCAAAGAAACCGGAATCAAGCAAGTAGCCATTGGCGGAGGTGTATCGGCCAATTCGGGAATCCGAAATACTTTGAAAGAAGCCGAACAAAAATACGGTTGGAAAACGTTTATTCCTAAATTCGAATATACAACCGATAATGCCGCGATGATCGGTATTGTGGGCTATCATAAATTTTTGGAAAACCAGTTTAACGATGCTTCGGTAGTATCGAAAGCACGGATCAAATTTTAATATGCAGTTATTCTATACTCCCGAAATAAACGAGCAACAAAAAGAGTTTTCTTTCGACAAGGAAGAAAGCAAACATATTGTTAAAGTTTTACGCAAACAGGAAGGTGATATTTTAAAAGTAACCAACGGTTTAGGGTATTTATTTACGACAGAAATCATATTGGCTTCCGACAAAAAATGTACGGTGCGAATCACCCATTCCGACTTCTTTGAACCGAACCGATTTTATATTCATATGGCTGTTGCACCAACCAAGATGAACGATCGTTACGAATGGTTTTTAGAAAAGGCAACCGAGATTGGCGTAAACGAAATCACTCCGATTATTTGTGATCATTCGGAACGAAAAACGATCAAAACCGAACGTTTTGACAAAATCATACAGTCGGCTATGAAGCAATCGTTACAGTTTCATTTGCCAAAACTCAACGAGCCGATAACTTTTAAGCAGTTTTTAGCACAAAAACACGAAGGGAATTTGTGTATTGCCCATTGTGAAGAAACCAGTAAAACATTGCTTAAAAACGCCATTAAATCCAACGAAAAATATACCGTTCTGATTGGTCCGGAAGGCGATTTTTCGGAAAAAGAAATACAAAGCGCACTGGAACTGAACTATATGCCGGTTTCATTGGGCAACACGCGACTACGCACCGAAACAGCGGCTATTGTAGCCTGCCATAGTATTGTATACGCTAACGAATAACAGCGATTCGGATGAAAAAATTATTCTTACTTTTAAGTATCGGATTTACAGCATTGGCTTTTTCGCAGGAAATCGCCGTTTTAAAATACAGTGGCGGCGGCGACTGGTACGGGAATCCTACTTCCCTACCCAATCTGGCTAAATTTTGCAATCAGAACATCCACACTAAAATCAATCCTAAAACGGCTGTCGTCGAAGCGGGAAGTCCGGATCTGTTTTCGTATGCTTTTATTCATATGACCGGTCACGGAAATGTTGTTTTTAGCGATAATGATGTTACCAATCTTAGAAACTACCTCACTTCCGGCGGTTTTCTACATATTGATGATAATTATGGTATGGATCAATACATCCGCAGGGAACTAAAACGAATTTTCCCGAATAACCCGTTAACGGAGATTCCAAACAACCACGCGATCTACCAGCAACCTTTTCCATTTCCGAACGGTTTACCTAAAATACACGAACACGACAATAAACGTCCACAGGCTTTCGGTATTTTTATCGACAATCGCCTGGTATGTATGTACACCTATGAAACCGACCTTGGCGACGGATGGGAAGATCAGGAAGTACATAACGATCCCTTTGAAGTACGTCAAAAAGCCTTAAAAATGGGTGCAAATATTGTTAATTACGCTTTTAAAAACTAAACCTGACGGAACAGTCTTTTTCAAAAACGCCTCGTTTTAGCCAAAACGTTTCCATTACCTATACCCGTTCGTATAAAAGATCGGGGAAACTTCCCATTTACAATAGCGACCTATTATATCCTTATGCTTAAAAGCATTTGGAAAAATTGTCCTGTCCAGATCGTTTAGGCTACCGATATAGCATCTTACAAATTAATTAACAAACTGTGTATAAATCACATTTTTACAAAATTTCTTAATTTTTAATCACTTTTTTAAGATAATCTTTTTATAATTTATTTTTTTGTTATATTATTGTGTTAATATTTAACCAAATCTCATAACTATTTAACAATTTTATTATGAAAAAACTATTATTATCAGCAGCAGTGCTGTTATTCTTAGTCTCGTGTGACAAAGATGAAGCAAGTGTAAACGATTCTGCAACGGGTGCCAAACTAACCGAAAGAGGTTGTGCTTCGCATCAGGTTTTGGAAGAACAATTGCGTCATGATCCGAGTCTGGCTATTAAAATGAATGAAATTGAAGAGTTCACGCAACGTGCCATGCTTCAGAACCGACTTGTAAACGGGAAAATTGAAATTCCGGTAGTTGTAAATGTGTTGTATCGTACTACCGCTGAAAACATTTCACTGGCACAAATCCAATCGCAAATTGATGTCTTAAACAGAGATTTTAATGCCACCAATACTGACTTCGGATCGGTACCGGCTTTATTTGCTGGCGTAAAAGCCAATGTTGGAATTTCTTTCGTATTGGATGTGGTGAATCGTAAATCGACAACCAAAACGTCATGGGGAACCAATGATGCGATGAAAAAAACAGCACAGGGAGGACTTAATCCTACTTCGCCAACAACCAAGTTAAACCTTTGGGTATGTACAATTGGTGGCGGAATCTTAGGATATGCTCAATTCCCGGGCGGATCGTCTGCAACAGACGGTGTGGTAATCGACTCTAAATATTTAGGAACTACCGGAACTGCAACCGCTCCGTTTAACAAAGGTAGAACCGCTACACACGAAGTAGGTCACTGGATGAACCTAAGACATATTTGGGGTGATGCAACCTGCGGAAACGATTTAGTTGCCGATACACCTACACACAACGCACCAAACTACGGTGTTCCGGCTTATCCACACTACAGTACTTGTTCCGGAACTCCGGTTGAAATGACGATGAACTATATGGATTATGTAGACGATGCAGCAATGTATATGTTTAGTAACGGACAAAAATCGAGAATGCTAGCTACTTTTGCAACAGGCGGACCGCGTAACTCATTTGCGCAACCGTAAACTTCCGATTTAAAAGTTTAAAACTCGCTGTAATAGCGAGTTTTTTTTTATCTTAGTTTTCCTAATAAAGATACTATGAACGCTAAAGAAATCTCCAATGGAATTGTGAGTGCCGCGGTAAAACTGGCCTTGATTACCCTGTTATTATTTTTTATATATCAGGTACAATCCGTATTCGTATATCTATTGGTAGCACTGGTAATCAGCCTGATCGGAACGCCGATTATGAATATCTTAAAAAAGCGTTTAAAATTCCGTCATACGTTGGCCGTGGTAACCACGATGATCATTTTTATTCTGATCGCTGTGAGTTTGATCATGATGTTTGTTCCGTTATTACTGTCACAAGGGCAAAATCTGTCTCTTTTGAACACCGCTTCGATGGAACAGGATTTTAATAATCTTATTTTTCAGATCAGTTCTTATCTTAATGATCATAATATAGATGCCGGAAAACTGATGGAAAATTCGAATTGGACTTCAAAGATCAACTTTGACCTTATTCCGAATTTTTTAAATTCCCTGATTGGAACGCTAAGTAGTTTTGGCGTTGGAATTGCGTCGGTATTTTTTATCACCTTTTTCTTTTTAAAAGACCAGGATCTTTTTATTTCGATTTCAAAAAAAATACTACCGGATCAACATGAAGACAAAATCCTGTCGTCGGTAGAAAAAATCAACGAGTTACTTTCCCGCTATTTTATCGGTTTGTTATTGCAATTGTTTATCGTATTCGTTTTATACCTGATTGTATTATTGATTTTTGGTATCGAAAACGCCTTTGTAATCGCATTTTTATGTGCCGTATTGAACATCATCCCGTATATCGGTCCGCTAATTGGAACCGTGTTAGCGCTTACGTTAACACTACTTAGCAATCTGGGAACCGATTTTAAAACCGAAATGCTACCGACCGCTATTTATGTGATGATCGGTTTTATGGTGGTACAGTTAATTGACAATAATATTAGTCAGCCGATAATTTTTTCAAACAGTATTAAGTCACATCCACTCGAAATCTTCCTGGTAATTCTTATTTTTGGGCTGCTTTTTGGTGTATTCGGAATGATTTTAGCTGTTCCTTTTTATACCGTTTTAAAAGTAATCGGGAAAGAATTTTTCCCGGATAACCAGATTATTAAAATTTTCACCAAAAACATTTAGTATTGATACCAGCGTTGTTACAACCGGACGTACAGGATTTTATCAACCAGAATTACCTTGCGGATCTTAAAAAACTGGCATTGCGCCGGAATCCGTTTCCGGAAATCAGCTGGCCGGACCTTTTAAACCAGTTACAGGCCAAAAGCAAGGCAAAAGAGAAACTCCCCACCTGGTTTGCTGCTGAAAATATCATTTATCCGCAAAAAATATCGATCGAGCAAACTTCATCGGAACAAACCGCTGCGTATAAAGCAACCCTGATTCAAGGCAATACGCTTATCGATCTGACCGGTGGTTTTGGTATCGATGACTATTATTTTGCGCAACACTTTAAACAGGTTACCCATTGTGAAATCAATCCGGAATTATCGGAAATCGTTGCGCATAATTACACCCAATTACATATAAAAAACATTGATTGTCAGCAAGGTGATAGTCATGATATCATTCAAAAGTTGAATACCCGTTGGGATTGGATTTATATCGATCCTTCCCGTCGTAACGACGCCAAAGGCAAAGTATTTATGCTACGGGATTGTTTGCCAAACGTACCCGATTCGCTGGATTTTTATTTTCAATATAGCGACCATATACTGATTAAAACGGCACCTTTACTCGATATTAAAGCCGGTTTATCCGAATTGCGTTTTGTTCGAAAAATTCATGTTGTTGCACTCGACAATGAAGTAAAAGAACTGTTATGGGAAATTGAAAAAGACTATGCCGGTCCGATTGAAATTCACGCCGTTGCGCTTTCAAAAGATGGTGAAACAGTCTTTAGCACGATTTATGATCAATTAATGCCGGCAACCTATTCCATGCCGCAACAGTATTTGTACGAACCCAATAGCGCCATCCTTAAAACCGGTGCTTTCGATGCGGTGAGTGCTATTTATAAAATCGGAAAATTACATCCGCATTCGCATTTGTACACTTCCGATGCGCCACTTGATTTTCCCGGACGTCGTTTCCGGATCGAAGCAGTAGTTCCGTATCAGAAAACCGAAATCAAAAGCCATATCGAAGGCAAACAATTCAATGTTACCACCCGTAATTTCCCGTTATCGGTAGAAGAACTCCGTAAAAAATGGAAAATTAAAGACGGTGGAAATGCGTATTGTTTTTTTACCACGAATATCGACAATGAAAAAATTATAGTAATTTGCAGCAAAATTTAAGATTACCATGAGAAAACTCTTTCTAAGCCTGTTCTTTTTCCTAAGCCTATACTCCTATTCGCAAACGATTAAATGTGAATACGATTACGATGAAAAAACGGATTCCACGTTGATCAAAAAAACGCCGGACTACCTGATTCATGAAAACGTATTTGGAACGACCTCCACTTTTGTGTTTTTCTCATTGGTTAATTCAGATGGAACACCTTATTTAAACCTTCATATTCTTAAAAAGAGTAAAGACTTTATCAAAGCGACCTGTGTAAATGCCGCTTCGCGAATTTTTCTGCAATTGTCCAACGGTAAGATTGTTACCTTGATTAACAGTTCTGATGAAAATTGTAGCAACCTGACCTATAATTCGGCTGAGCGCGATAACATTTCGATTCTTAACAGTTATTTTCTGTTTTCGAAAGACGGTTATGAAGATCTGAAAAAATACCCGATTACTTTGGTTCGGGTTAAATTTGCTTCCGAAGCTATTGATTATATCATGCATAAGGAACTCCGATCGGATACCTTTAAAGACACGGTCTATAATCCCGAAAATTATTTTATAAACTACCTCAAATGTGTAGAATAGCAAAAACCGGCATTGCCGGTTTTTTTATTGTAATAACATCAGATCGTTTCTATTTTTTAGTTTCTCCTTATCCGTCTGCTGCGATTGTAACGAGTGTCGTTAGTAAGAGCTGGAAATATGCTTGGGTTTGTATTTTAAAATATGAAAGAAAATCTTTAATAGCAAAGTCATTTGTCTGCCAAACACTTTTCTAAAAGATAAAGCTATTCCACATTCTAATACAAAATGTCACTTTTTAGTTTTAAAATGTTCCAAATCACATCATTAAAACCTCATTTTGCGAAATAATACAAATTAAAAAATCGCAATTTATTTAAAAATCATTAAAAACAGGTAATTATACGTTGCCCCTTTTTTTAAAAGGATTCTACATTGCACTAGCAAAAAGCGCTCAAATTTACTCTTTTAACATCGCAAATCGTGGAGTCCAGAAACCACTAAAAAAACGGGGCGTTACTGAAAAGCCTTACGAGTAAGAATCAACCAACAAACACAAAAAACTATGGCAACTTATCCTTACACACAAGTGACTTTGCTAGTAAACAGTATTCAAGCGACTACTGTTGTATCTATTGTATCCGGAATGCAAGTATCCACAACTACTTTTACTTCACCAGCAGGTGATTTAGGTTCGGTTACACTATCGCCGGTACAACCAACTGCTACAAATGTTGAGTTCCAAGCGGGTTTACAAACCTTACAAATTGACACGATGACTTTTAGAGCACAATTCGGACTTGACTCCGGTCAGGTATTTGCCAGTGGACGTGCTACCGATCAGCAAGGTCAAAACGAAACGGCTTTCTCTAAACAAATAGCGACCTGGTCCTAATCCTGACTGATATACCGGAAAATTTCCTGGGTTTTGCAAATGTTCTCCACTAAGATCACTAGGCTTGTTTCAAACAGGCTTCATACTTGTATCTTTTGGGTATTGCTTTTGGGCATACTCACGGGCTTGCCTGTGACTACCACAGCCCAGGAAATTCCTTCCTATACGTATCAGGATAGTACCGCGATCATTAAACCCGGTACGGGAGGCATTCGCTATTTTGGCGATCTTTCCATACAATACAATATCGACAGTACCGGTAAAATTGTGGTATGTACCTTAACGCTCAATACGGTAATCGTTGGAATCGTTTCCTTAACCGGAACCAATCCTGTTTATCCGTTTGACGTAAAAGCCGGACTTGGTTCGGCAAACGGAACCCTAACCCTGAATCTTGTTTACCCTCCGTTAATTGCCACTTTAAAAGGTGATTTTAGCTATTCCGTTTCGGCCAACAATACCCGTTATCCCTTTATGGGCGATCTGGTAGGCTGGTATATTCCAAACTGAATCGCAAACAAACTTGCCGGAACTAGCGGACTATTTTTTACTTAACCTAAGTTCATTACCGATATGGCAAGTTTACAATTTACCAATACCACATCCGGAAATGCCGCTTTATATGTTGCCAGCGATAATTCGTACTGGTTTGCTTATTTACTGGCAAAAGGTGTTTCCATTCCGGAAAGCGATACGCTAACACTGGAAGAATTACCCAATTATAATGGCTACTTTTTATTTGCTTATAGTAGTCCAACACTGGATGCGAACACGTTCGTAAACAATGTCTACACCTTTTTAGGCCCCTTAAAAACCTATCAATCGGCTTCGGTAGTTTGGTTTAAAGACCCGAATGCCACACTTACCACCAGTAATACCACTCAGCTTATATTAACAGGCGGCACCAATGGTGTTTATTCTGTTTTAAGTACTTACAATTTTAACTTCGGCAATAACTATGCAACCCTGTTTATTAGTAATAGCAGTGTCGCACTCAATATAGATTTTACGAACAATACGTTTCTGATATCCGGGCAGATTGGTGCTAACAATTATACCTTCCGTCCGAACAATCAATCCTCATCGTCTCAGATCATGGGGAACATCGAAATACCACTTACCGGAAAAGGTCAAGGGCATTTTCGTTTTGTATTGGGCTTTTACGCCGCTTCCGATTTTACGAGCTTTAACGTAGCACAACAATATTGTTTCCCGGACAGTACCAATAATAATACGCCTACCGTGATCAATTATTCGCAAATCGTTCCCGGTAATATGAACGATCTGATACAGATGCAGGCTAGTATTTTCCCATGTGATTTATTAAACAAAAACGGACTCAATTCCTATCTTGCTTTTTTAGGAACCACTTATAACACCAACACAAAAGGCTATCGGCTTACGTCACTTTCCTCCTATTATCAGACGAATTTTGGCTATCCGATACAATTGATCCCGTATACCAACTTTTCCGATATCGGCACCTCCAAAAACTATCCGGAAGCCAATTGCGGCCTACTCGTTTTTAGTGAGCAAAGCCCCGGTAACCAATCGGCCATATGGTATATGGTGCCACAGGGTGCGCTTACGCTAACACTGGACAGTGCCTATAAATCCTATGTCGATACTCAGGAACAAATGCAGTTGATGTGCGGACTTAGTGCTACGGAAACGATTAGCTTTACACCGCAATTTATAGACGCTTCCCTTGTTGTAACCGGAACCGGAGACTGGCTGTATTTTAATCCGAATCAGTATGCCTATGCGCCACAGTTTCCCATTCAGGCAACGCAAAATGTCGTAGGAAGCAACACCACTCAGGAATGGTTGTCGTACCAATATGATACCGCCTGGAGTGGAATCGTAATGGTCAACACCAATAAAACGCCAATTGTTTACCATGCACAACCTCAGGGTTCTGCTTTATTCGCGCCGACACAGGATGTTAGTTCACCTTTATTTGATCATCTAGTTACCGGTTCCGGTGTCTTATCCGCCGCTCAGGAAACCATTTATGTTCCGATGGTTCCGTATGGAAACGTACAAACGAGTTCCTCGGCTACTGTTGATTATTCCTTATTTGAAAAACAGATCTTAAATCCGACGCGAAAAAACCTGATTGCACAGGCGATGCAAAAACAAAATATATCGGCCGCTCCAAACGGATTACACAGCGCACGTGCCGCCACCGAAGATACCGGAATATCATCCACCAGTCCACAGGGTTTTTATGTAAATGTAAACCAGCAAACCGGCGTTTGGGATGTATTGCAACTGGCCAGTAATCAGTTTATGACAGCCGAAGGAACCTTGTCTAAGGTTTTTGACCTTCAGTTTACTCCGGCAAGTTCGACCTTACAAACTGCCTTGCAATCCAACCAGTTATTTCTGGTGATATCCTACAATGAACAACTCAGCGATGGTACTTATGTACTGGATAATTTCAGCAATGAAATGGAAATCGCCGAATGGCCTTTTATCCTTAACGTTCCGAAAGAACCAACCAACGGGAAATATAAAAACGTTTTGATTTTTAAATTCTGTACCGGTGCCTTAATCGACAAAGTACAGAACATACAGGGATGGAACTCGCCTGACACTTTTAACGATACAACCAATAGCGGCCTTCCGAATCTAAGTATGTGGTTGCAGCAATACATACAAAGCGGTATGGATCAGTATACCGTTCGAAAGGATTTCGATTATGCCAACTTTTACAATATCGCGACCAATCCGGCCTGGCAAGGTGTCATCGCATTGGGAGTAGACATCAGCGTACAGGATTTCCCAGTTGAACTACAAGGCTTATTGGCCGGAATTGACTTAAATAGTTTTTATGCCCATCATTTCGGAATCAACATCAGCATCGTTAATAATGACAGCGGTGTTGTCGCCATGCAACCGAGTAGTTCGATGTTTGCATTGATCGATTATCAGGATCAGACCTTTTATGGCCTGGGATCGAATCCGGATGTCTATAAAGCCAAAGCCCCTATTAACGGTGCAGTAGATTATGACTTTGTCGTCCTGCAATTAAAAATAGTCTTTACCAATAGTAAGATTTGCAATTATAACAGTTATCTGGCACTTACCGTCAACAAATTATTTGGCGAAAAAATCGATTCCAGCAATCGAAACAATTTGATCATATTAACCGGAACCTACGAAAACAGTAATGGCGTACCCTCGTATACGTTTATGAATACGTCCGATAATATCCTGAATCTGGTTAACACCAACATCATCACGGAAGTCGAAATTATCAAAACCACCTTTGTAACTGTAGTGCCGCAGGATGATGAAGGAAGCAGTACGGTTTACTCGAAATTCTCGTTCTGGGGCTTTATCAATTACACCAAACTGGATGGCTTTGATCTGTTCTCATTTGGTACCGAAGCGGGCAGTCAGAACAATCATTTTAAAGGACTATCCTATTCCAATATGTATATTGACCTTACGTTTCAGCTGGAAACGCCAACCGTCAAAACATTTACTTTTGATATCGGACAAATGGCATTCGACATTGGACAAAGCACACCACGTGCCGACAGTTTGTATTCCCACTTTCCGTTGCAACTTTCGGGAATCAGTTGGGGAAATAATAGTGATACACCTACTCAACAGGGCTATCTCAATGTATCGATGCCGGAACTACAAAACCAGCAAAGCGTAAGCGGCGAATGGTATGCTCTGGTATTTAACCTCAATATGGGAACACTGGGCGCCTTGGCCAGTTCGGCCGGTTTTACCTCCTCTTTTATGATGGCCTGGTGTGTTGGCGCCAAAGGAGCCTGGGCGGGTGTAAAACTCCCGGGTGTTAATCCGCAGGCACCATCTTTTAGCTTACAGGGCGTACTCAAACTTAACATCGGTTCGATTATGCTACAAACCGCCACCGGAACCGATAGTATCGCCTATCTGATGAAAATAAACAACATCGCTTTGGACGTATTTAGCCTTTCGTTTCCGCCGGGTGGTAACATTAGTTTTATGTTGTTCGGAAATCCGGCTTCCGATGCCAAACCTGAAAGTCTTGGATGGTATGGTGCCTATGTCAAAAGTTAAATAATTAAAACAGAACCCCATGTCTTTAACCGACCAAATAAAAATATTAGTTGACAATGTTGCTGCTATTACAGAAGACAGCGCACAGGAACAGCGCACAATAATAGCCGATTTTCTATCGAGTGCCGAAAATCAAACCATCCGGGTATATGTTACCGATACCTCCGGAATGGGACATCAGTCCAATACCGTGATGATCATGTATCGCTTGATCCAACTGGGTTTTAATCATAATTTCGAAGTTGTCTATGCGGAAGGCGGAGCTGGAAATGATACCGCCTCCAAGCTGGCCAATTTGATTCCCGGATATGTCCCTAATGGGAATAATCCTGTAAATGTGACAATAAGTACCAATCCTACAGTGGTAGCATCCATAATTCCCTTAACCTATTTCATAGCCAATATTACCAGCTACCCTATTCAGAATTTTGGGATTACCGGAGGCTATGACAGTAAAAGTACCAATCTAGCTGATGCTCCTAAGGCTGCAACAGTCAATCCTACTAAAGCTGCAACACCCGGTGTGAATGTCAACTTCTTTTTAAAATTGCAACCGTATCAATGGCTACAACAAAATGCCATTCAACGTTTCGGTGTAGATGCTGCAAATTCAATCGTACTGGAAACAGTCCCAGCATTAGGAGCTGCAACGTATTCTAAAAAAAGAGGCTATTTTATTAATCCGCCACAAAAACCAACAGAAGCAGCTTTTACAGGTGCCAATGCGGCAAAATATGCTTCTTATAAAGCCATAACAGAGGCTGCCGAATCAACTACTAAACCAATTAACCTACTGCCGGTCTACGGAATTGGAGGAAGTGAACCATCAGGAGTGACGGAAGCCAGTGTTAATATCCTTTCCCAAAATGTACTATTCGATCTGATCACCGCCGTACGTTATTCACAACGTTTTGGTTCCGGAAATCAGCAACGGGGTGCTATTATTGTAAACATTGCCAACATACCGGATACGGCTTACGACTCGTTAAATGTACTTTTAACCGGTGCAGCGCCAAACCTTGCCACCGTAAATGAAATGGTTACACAATTACCAGCCATTCAAGGGGATTTGGCAACCAATGCGGTTGAAGTGATCAGTTATTCCGACCCTTTATTAAATGAAAAAATAGCGATCGTAAACGGTACCGATGGCGCCAACAAAATACTGGTTGTTAAAATGGGTGGTATTCCGGTTAGTGCCTTTAATTATATGTATTCCCTGAGTAAACTACCATGCGTACTGGAAGGAAAGGCTACAGCCAATATGGTATTAAACCTGAACATCCCCTACCTAAATATTTTAAAAGATACGAAAGTCGTGTACCCTACGCTACCATTATCCGCAGCCGATTGTCAACAGGCAAAAGATTGTAACGCTGTTTCCGCTTCGTTTAAAGTAACCCCCGAAACCATGAATACCAAAATGGAAGAAAATCCATTTAGTCTCGATCCGCCATCGGATGGCTTTAAAACCACGCCAGCCTATATCATTAGCGACTATATCACAAAGGTCTATAACACCAGTGGTGGCGCTGATTCTCTGAATACCTATTTTACCAATTTACAGGCATTTTTTCAAAACCAGCAGCAGGATAAGTTATATCTGGGACTTCTTTATTTTATCAGTTATAAAGACTCCCTAACCAATTAAAGGACTAGCATTATGGATACGCAACAACTACAACAACTCTATACCGGCTTACAAGGACAGGTTAACAGCGATGATCAACTGTACTTTGTAAATGCCACTGCTGCGCTCGATCTTCCGATCACCTCAAACAGTTACAAACAATTTGTACCGGACGGACAATTGATTATCAATGCCGTTGTGATTGCAATGCCGGACGAAAACACTATTCTTATAAAAGGAGTAACGTCCTCGTTCCAGATACCCGACTGCGATTGTTTTGTAAAGTTTTATATTGAAAATGAAATTCTTAACTCAACCTTTTATATCACGCTTTTAGGTGAAACCATAGCCTTACCGGGCGTTAACTGGTTTACCGTTACCCTTCCGTATTACGAACTTTGTATTGCCGAAGCCGAATTACCCGTAGTAGGTATCGTTGGTGGAACCATCAACACCGGAGTGACATTACAGGTGGCTATGGGCTATCCCGTTACGGATAACATCTGGATGTTTCAGGGGCTTTTTTCCGATCCGTATCCGAGTATTTCCAATTTTTACCAGTTGGCCGGCGGAATCAACCTTACAACCGCGTTACCGCAACCTTTTAGTACGCTGAGTACCTTAGGTTTAAAATCGATCGATATCAGTTACGATTCCGCCAATAGTATTGTCGACTATATGGGTATTGAAATCAGTACGCCACCCGATTATATCTGGCAGATCTTACCCGGCGTAGCGATTACCGGTATTGATATTTACTGTATCGTTTCCGGTTTTAGTACGTCCAGTGCGAGTAGTACCGATTTTACCATTAACGGAACCTTTACCATCGGTCCACCCGATTCCAACACTATAGCCCTTACGGCACATTATCCGAATTTTACGGCCAGTGTCCAACTCATTGAAGGAACGATCCAACTGGGCGATCTGCTTACGATGTTCTGGAGCGGTACCACGATCGATCTGCAATCCGAAATACAGGTTTTAAACATCGAAATCGATCCCGATTCTCAAAACTATACCCTTAATTGCTCCATTGTGAGCAACTGGGTTTTCTTTACCATTAACGACCCGAGTCTGAGTTTTACGATGACAGGACTCAACCTCGACGTAAACAGTCTTCAGGGAACGACTACCGGAGAAATTGCCGGTTTTTTCCATATCGGCCCAGATGATCAAACCGGTGTTGATCTAACCATTTATGCCGGATATGATGCCACAGCCTGGACTTTTGGCGCAAGTACGGGTACCGATCAGACCATTTCCCTGGGTTCTATCGCCTATACGTTTCTAAAAGCCTTTGGTATGGCCGATATTCCAAGTTGGGTAACCGATAATTTACCGAATATCAGCAATGTCAATTTTGTAACCGTAGTACCGGACGACAAAACCAAGCTTACCACTTACGACGTTAGCGGTGATGTAAACTGGCATTTGCAATACAGTTCCTTTGATTTGGAACTCGACGCCAGTGTGGCGATAAAATATGATGAAAACGGTACGTCGGGAACCATTGCCGGAATCGCCGATGCCCGTCAAATGCTTGGCCTTACCTTTGAAGTCGGTTACGAATTTGGTTCCGAAGAAACACAGGTATACCTCAACATGCCGGAATTTGCCTGTAACATAACCTATATCGGCAACACCGACTACGACAGCATCGACATCAAATTCGATAAAATCTCGCTAGGCGAACTGATCACCACATTTGTAGGAACTTTTAGCCCCGGGTTTTCATTGGCTGCGCCGTGGAATTTACTTGACACCATCGACCTGTCCGGATTTGAATTTACCTATACCCGTTATAAAGAAAACAACAAAAGTAGCATTGTAGCCACGATCCCACTTCATATCGACCTTGGGTTTATCAATATCGAAACCTTAAAAATCACCAAAGATGCCGAAGACGCCTCCAGTAGCGGTGTTTATATGTACTTTACCGGAACCTTTTTAGGACTGCCAATCGAACCCGATTCGCCGTTACAGGAAGACGGAAAAGGTAGCGATGCCACGCAAATGCCACCGGTACCGGGAATGGGAGAAGAATTTTTCGATTTAAAACTTCTGGCCATGGGGCAACACGTGTCGCTTTATGATTCGCCGGAACTCAACTCGGTTGACGAAGCCATCACGGCACTGGAAGAAGCTTTTACCACGACTTCCAATACCGGTGACAGTACGATTCCGGTTCCGGCCGCAACACCCGATACCAAACCCGGTACGCTTGTATTTGATCAAAACAGCAACTGGTTAATTGGAGCCGATTTTACCGTGGCGAAATTCTATCGTGTGGCGACCGTTTTTAACGATCCGAACCTTTATGGCTTGTTGATTGGCGTGAGTCCGGAATCCAATTATTTTAAAAACTTACAATTTGAAATCCTTTATAAAAAAATAAACGACTCGATCGGAATGTACCAACTGGATTTACAATTACCGGATGAATTCCGGCATTTTGAATTTGGCGAAGTATCGATCAGTTTACCCATTATAGGCGTACAGATTTACACCAACGGAAATTTCTATCTCGACTTCGGATTTCCGGCCAGTATTACCGACTTTTCGCGTTCTTTTTCCATACAGGTATTTCCATTTTTAGGATACGGCGGGTTTTATTTCGGTTACCTCAGCGGAGCAACCTCCAACAGTGTACCGACAACAACCTGCGGAAACTTTAACCCGGTAATCGAATTCGGACTCGGCCTTTCGCTTGGTGTAGGTAAAACCGTAGACGAAGGAATCTTAAAAGCCGGATTATCCCTTACCGCTGTTGGAATTTTTCAGGGTGTATTAGGATTTTTCAGCGCGAATCCAAATTTAGACACCTACGACGACACCTACTATAAAGTACAGGGAACTTTTGGTCTGACCGGTCATATCTACGGAGAAGTCAACTTTGCGATTATTTCGGCCAAAGTCGACATTATGGCCTATGCCTATATCACGATGACGATCGAAAGCTATATGCCAATTCCAATTACCTTTGAAGCCGGTGTTTCGGTAAAACTAACCGTTAAAATCCATTTGGGATTGTTCTCGATCAAAGTTTCGCTTCGATTCAGCACCACCATCAGCGCCTCATTTGTCGTAGGAAGCGACACATCGGCCTCCGCACCGTGGAATCTTTGTCCGTCGAAAGATGCTTTGGCCAAAGGTGCCTTACCGCAAAATTACCGAAGTCTGCAACGTTTAAGCCTTGCCGAAACGACTCCGGTTGTTTTAAAATGGCAACCGTTGCAAACCACCACCAAGGTTCCGTTGGATTTAATGTTCTTCCCGCAATTAACCGTTTCCGGCGAAAGCGGCGCCTCCGGTCCGCAATATATTGCCATGCTTTATATTAACACCGATCCGGACAATAACAGTCTTTTTGGCGTAACCGAAGGCGTATTATATTGGGCGATCAATGCCTTAATTGGAAATACAGCAGACAATACCGGACTGGACTGGCTTCAAAACCAAACGATCACCGCCGACCAGATGAACAGTATGCTCTGCTATTTTAATACGCGACCGAATCACGAACCGCCGTTTAACTATAGCAATGCGGCACAAGACGACATCAAAACCTTTTTCAGTACGTATTTCGAATTAAACATCCGTGCGGTCGATGCCAACACCGAAGGCACTATGGATGCCGCCGTATTCCCGGTTGTTCCGGAATTATTGCTGAATACCATTTTAAACGGAACCGCCGGAAACCCGATCGATTTTGCTACGGAAAGCATGACCGGCGATCAGAACTATATTAGCGATATTACCGCCTTATTAGCGTCGACCAGTGTCGATTACCAATCGGATATGACCGCCGATTACTATGCGCCAACCGATTGTGAGAATATATCCGATCCGACCTACGAGGAGCAACATAATTTATCGTTTCCAACGTTTATGTTTACCGATTTCGTAGCCTTACTGGCCAAACAAGCCATACAATCGGCGTTGGACTACCTGAACACTCAGGAAACCTTCTCCGGAACGGTGAGCGATGTCGTAAATCATGCGGTAACCGACAGTATCGACGGTATCAGCGGTATGGCTTCACGATTTATGTTACACGGAATGCGTTTGCCGGCACCACCGGATGCGGCAACCGGAGTAACCCAACCATTATATGTATTAACAGGCCAACAACTGGCCATTCCGAGTACGTTACAACAAGGTGATGTATATTCTATCGTTTTGGAAAACCCGGACGAATCCTGGATCAATATGGTATCCGGAACCGATAACAAACTCACCGTTACCATCGACAATAACGAGATACAGCACATTCACGATATTGCCGCCATTTCGCTTAGTCCGGTGTTAACCTATGGCCCAAGTCCATTGATCAACTATAACGATACCCCACAAACCTTCTCATTGGGAAGTCCGGCCTTATGGCAATATCCGGGCGATTATTATCCGGAGGTTACCAATGAGCCGTATATCTGGAAATTACCGTCCAATTTGACGACTATTTTCTCCGAACAAGGCAACAACTGGCAATTTGTAGTCAAATCGCTCACCACAACGGCAAGCGGAACCACCCAGGCCGATGTGCAAAACTATACGTGGGGAACTACGATTAACTTTACCTTACAAAAAATAACGGCACAATCCGGGTTGGTAACGCCACTTTCCGGAAACATGTACAATCTGGTAGGTGCCGACGATGCAAGTACCGTTTACCTACAGGAACTCCTTACCTATCTGAATACCATAGGCGATACCGACGGAACCCGTACAATACAACAAATCCAGATTATCTACCAGCCGGATCCGACACAAAACAGCAATGGCGGTTATCTGTCGGATGCCAACGGCGACTATAAAACAGCCATTATTCAGGCGAATCTTTCCACCGAAACCAATCCTGCCGAAAGCATGATGCGCATGATGGTTATGGAAGCAACTCCGGAAGGCACTTACAATACCTTAAATACCGCCGGTGATTTTGTCAAACTATTATGGGAATGTAGTACCGTTCGCAGTGGCGGTTACTATTTCTACTATGAAAACAATGCCACCAACGGCTTACCGGATTCCTTATTTGCCGGAACCGGTGTTGCCAATCTTGCGATACAAATCACCTATAATACCCTAATTAACAGTCCATTTGTAAATAGTGTCATCATTGGTGATTCGATTGATACTTCCATTACTTCCGTATTTGTACAATCGCCGGAAACAGCACCATTGGATCAGCAGTATACCACCCGTATTGCCACATTACTACCGGGAACCGTAGGATATGAAGTTTCCCGTCAGAATCCGGGTGACTATGTGCCAACACAACCGGTGCCAACCATAGCCGAAGATCAGGTCTATCTGGAAACCCAATTCAACCTGATTGGTCTTGCGGTACCTGCCATCCCGGATTATGTCAACCCGACTCCGGCCGGTCCGGTCGATTCTACCGATGATGAAGCCGTTTCCAACACCGAAGATGGCAATACATCGGATAACGACGATCTGGAAGACTGGAACTATAATGCCGTGATTCCGTATTACAAATACGTACAACCGGAAGGAACCGATCCGTTATATCCGAATCCATATGCCGGAATTGGCGATACGGTTGAAATGGTTTTAAACTGGCAGGATATGTTTGGTAATATTCCACCAAACGATACGCAGCCTTTACATACCGCCATGCAGGTATTGTATAGTGATGCCATCATCGCCCTGAGTCAGTGGCCATCGGTATCGGTATCGTATTTATTTAGCCTGCTTTCGGAGGCGCCAAACCTAAGTCTGACCTTCAACTTTAATACGTCCCGCTATAAAGGAGAAAGCGCACAGAACAACGCCCAAATTGATTTACAGACCTATATGAACCTGTATTATCAATTGGACAGTCCGAATATGGCACTTCGTTATACAACTACCGTAGAAGACACCGTTGATGCCCAAGGCAACACCACTCCTATGGTACACGAGCTGGCGAATTCGGAACTACTAAAACAATTTATCAATCCGATAATCGAATATTTAAAAACCGTAGTGGCCGGAGAAGCCGCAGTAGATGTACAGGCCTATACGCTCAATACGCAAATGACCACGACAAACCTGGTTAGCCTACCGGAAATCGCGTTAATTACAACGAGTTTCAGTATGGTTCGTACCGCCTATCTCGATCCAAACTTTGTGGGTGTAGCCGGTGTTGCCGAAGCCACAACTCAAATTCAACCGCTATCCGACAACAGTCAGAATAGCATGTTGGCGCTGACTTATTTTGCACAACAATTTGAAACCGCCTTCCTTAACCAACCGTATACCGGTATTATCTTAAAAGCCGCAACCGGAGCGAACCTTACCAAAGGAAACAGCGATACCACAGCCAATGCGCCATTATGGATGGTCCGTTTTGACAGTACGGGTGCCAAAGGATTGCGCTTTGGATTTAATAAAGACCAAACCTATTATTTTGCACCGGTTCCGTTGGCTACGAGTCTGCAATCGTTCTCCGCTTCGATTGCCAGTTACGACAAAGGCGCTCCGGACGGTAGTGTGGTTAAAAACTTTAACAGCATCGATATGGATAGCTGGGGATTACAATTCCTTCAGGCGGTCGATAAATTCCTGAGTCCGGCTTATTCCGTTCCGGCATTTTTACTAACCGCTTATAAGGTATTCCCGGACGATCCGGATTATCTGCAACAAATACTCGATGCCAAGCAAACCATTGCCGAAGCTATCGAAGGCACCATCGACTTTATCATCGATCCTTGTAGTGGAGAAACATCGCCACCTTGTACGGCAAAAGACCCTTCCAACATCGGCAATGCCCAGGAAAAATGGAAACAACAAATCCTGATTCAGCTTTCGAATGCCTATCGTTATGTCGCTTCCGTACAAACCACAGCCAGTATCAGTTCGTCGTATAGCGGTCCGGAATATGCCGATGCCAACAACGATCCGCCACATGCGCCGTTTGTACCGAATTTATATGGAAAAATGCTTGGTCTGGATCCTACGCTTTCCGGTACCGACGAAATTCCAACATCCACCGAATATTCCTTATCGACCGCAAAAGTTCCAACCGCAAACGGTGCTTCCTGGCTAACCTATATGTTTGAAGCCAAAGACAGTGCCGAAAGCCGTAGCTTTACTTTTGGCGATATGCAATACAACGTTAGTCATATGGAATTTGACATCACGGAAATTCCGGATCTGGACGATTATCTGGCTTCCTCATGGCTGACTTTTATCGTTCCGTTAAGCGGTGAAATCAATTCCGAAGTCACACCATTGGCACAAATGGGCGATGTGGGCGAAACCACCATTCCGGTGCCGTTGCGCTCCTATCCTACACCACCATCGGTTACGGCTCAGAACTTTAATTATCCGGCCAACGACGATGCCTCACCTACCATTGAAGAAGCCCGTCAGTGGGTGTATTACTACACCTATCAGAACACTTCGGCAGCACAGGATACCATTGTAACGGAAGTGCAGTTTAATGTGACCGATGAAAACCAGAGTGATTATACGGTGATGAATACCAAAAATCTGGGCATGTATCAGGCTTTGGCACAGTTTATCGATTCTTACCCGTCGTTAAATGCCGACTTCGACAATTGTCTTGCGATGCTAACGCCGGCCACCATGGATGCGAATTCAGAATTGGCTCAGGATGCCCGTTATGCCATGCTTGCGTTTATTGACATCATTAATCAGGTCGCCGCACAATGGTCGGTTACCAATCAGGTAAACCCAAGAAAAACGGTTAACATGGCTATGCAAGCGGACTTCACTCCGGCACCACCATATACCTTAGGCTATACGATTACCGAGAGTTATGAAGAAGAAACCGATTATCTGATCCTGACTATTATTCCGGAAGATCAGAAATCGGCGGATGCCAATATCACCGTGACGATTGATAACTATACCAACGAATTGATTCCGGGTGATACACTTGCCTATCGTTATTACCAACTGGATAACAACGGACAGCGTGTTTATCTGTTGTATGAAGACCGAAATGTCAACCCGTCGCGAAATGTAGTGTTGGACGATCTGGATATTCTGAGTGCGCAAAATGCGTGGAGTAGCGTTGCCGTAATCCGAAATGAAGAATTACTTCAAAATAAAGATGGTAGCTGGCAAACCACCAATCCGTTGTTTATTTACCAGACGCCACAGGTGATGTTCTACAACAAACTTATTCCGTTGTTGAATACCGATAACGCGATTAATATCGCTCAGATCGCAACGCCAAGTTATCCGGCAGCGCCAAGTAGAACGTTACAGAATCAGTTGCTGGCTTTATTTGACGCTTTAACACTCAATATTGACGCTTCGATTACCGAGTTTAACATCAAAATGCAATGTGATTATACCTATAGCATACCGGGAACAACGTTTACAATCGATGTTCCGGTGGTGATGTTAACGCCAACCGCAGTAGATGTAACCGCGCATGGTGCCAACATAGCCAATATGCTAACCGACGGTATTACGAACTGGATGAATAGTACCAGTCCGCAACAGAACAACGGTACTTTTAGCTTTACGCTTACAGCCTATTCGGTTACCGATGCCTATGTTCCTATTTTACAAATACCACTTATACTATCTTTGACTGCTATTACCGATTTGTAATAGCATAAGAACCTCCCCCTTGCCTGTTCCTATAAATCGGAACAGGCTTTTTTATTTTATAGTTTTCTATTTTATTGTCACGGATTACACCCGAAGCTTTAGCCGAACTGATGAAGTAAATCTGCGATATCGGGGTACTTTTAGTTGAATACAAAGTCTTATAAGGATAATCAAAAAAGTCAGGTAACGATTTGGTAATGCTGTTTATTCCTAATATTTTTCAAATAATATCCTACAAAAGGATATGTATATACGGATAACTCGAAGATATAGCAGTTTGAAATTGTTATTCGCAAAATATCATTTGATATTTATTATTTTTGTACTTTACTTCCGATAATATAAATTATATAGAAGGAAAATGACCCCTGAAGGAAAAGCCAGAGAAATAATCAACCGGATGCTGAATGAATCTGGGTGGGAAATCGTCAATAGAGACAATTACTCACCTAAACTCTCAGCTGTGGCAATTGAGGAAGGACTATTAAAAGGAAATCTTGAAGCTGATTATCTCCTGTTTATCAATGGAAAAGCGATAGGAGTACTTGAGGCAAAAAGAGAAGAACATCGGCTATCTGATACTGTCATTAAGCAAGCTGAAAGATATGTTCGCAGATTGCCCAGTTGGTGTTCTTATTGGTATCACCCCTTACCCATAGTTTATTTATCTAACGGCAAAGAAATTCTATTCAAGAATAGAAATAATCCTGATGAGAACTATACCGCTGTTTCCCGGATTCACTCACCGAAAGAAATCGTAAAAATGCTTGGTATAGAAGATTACTATGCCGGTTTACCTACTCTGCAAAAGAAAGGATTACGAGCTTGCCAATATGAAGCAATTACTGAATTGGAATCCAGTTTTAGATTAGGACAATCTCGTGCGCTAATGGTATTGGCAACAGGATCGGGCAAAACTTTTACTGCATGTATGGCGGCTTATAGATTACTTTCATATACACCGATGAAGAAAGTACTATTTCTTGTTGACAGAAACAACTTAGGAAGACAGGCAGAAGGAGAATTTGGAACATTCAGACTAACAGAAACAGGAGAGCCTTTAAATACAATTTTTACCACAGAACGGCTAAAATCTGCGAAAATCCCCAAAGATGCTAATGTTATTATTTCAACTATTCAACGGCTTTTTGCACTACTTACAGGTCAGGAACTGGATGACAACGATAATGATGAGTCAAATAATGAAGATGACAACGAAATACAATTGGGTGGAAAACTGAACCTTCCTCCTGATTTCTTTGATTTGATCATTATTGATGAATGCCATCGTTCTATCTATGGTAATTGGCGACAAGTTCTGGAGTATTTTAAATCCGCGAAAATGATTGGTCTAACGGCTACACCTGCTCCGGAAACCCAAGCCTTTTTTAATAATAATTGTATTGTAAATTATACGCTCGAAAAATCTATTGCTGACGGAATCAACGTTGATTATCGTGTATACCGTATCAAAACGCAAACTACAGAAAGCGGAGGCGCGATAAAAGAAGGTGAAAATATCACACAGATAACAAAGTATTCTGGTAAAACGGAAGATGTGAAAAATTCAGTAGAAAAAACATACACTTCTACGGAACTGAATCGTAGTATCGTTAACCCTTCGCAAATCAAGTTGATTTTAGAAACTTATCGTGATGCTATATATACGGAATTATACCCGGATAGAGCAGCTCAATTAGAATATATTCCTAAAACCCTCATTTTTGCTTTAAACGATGCCCATGCGACAAATATAGTTCGAATTGCTAAAGAGATATTTCCGAACCAATCCGAAAATTTTGTTCAAAAAATCACCTATTCTGCAGGAGACAGTAATCAACTCATCAGAAGTTTTCGTAATGATAAAGATTTTCGCATTGCCGTTACGGTAACTTTAGTAGCAACAGGGACAGATGTTAAACCTCTGGAAGTTATCATGTTTATGCGCGATGTAGAATCTGATTCTTTATATATACAAATGAAAGGACGAGGCGTAAGAACTATAGGAGATGAACAACTTCGAAATGTAACGCCCAATGCCATCAGTAAAGATCTTTTCTTTTTGGTAGATGCGGTTGGAGTAACAGAACATGAAATGCAGGTTACTCGTCCAGGTGGTGAATTTTCTTCCCCGAATATGGCACTAAAAATATTATTGGAACGCATCACGCATGGAGATTTGCCAGATGACAATTTAAGATTGTTAGCAAGTCGTTTATCACGTATCAATATCAAATCTGATGATCAACAACGTCAAAAATTCACTGATTTAGCAGGAATTGAGATCAAAGATTTGGCTGTACAAATATTCAATGTGTTGGAAGGTGATTCACTAGAGCCTTTTATTGATATCAACCAATCTAATCTTGTTCGAAAGGGACTTGT
Source organism: Flavobacterium sp. CAU 1735 (assembly GCF_039888695.1). Taxonomy (NCBI): domain Bacteria; kingdom Pseudomonadati; phylum Bacteroidota; class Flavobacteriia; order Flavobacteriales; family Flavobacteriaceae; genus Flavobacterium; species Flavobacterium sp. CAU 1735. Next base: position 390,755 of record NZ_JBDQQQ010000002.1, read on the forward strand.
TAAAGCTCTAGCCCATAACCCAAAAGCACGACAATATCTGTTAGAGTTAAATGATGGATTTATAGCCATTTTACAACCGGGAGAAGACAATTTAATTGAAAAAGGATTTTCAATTGAAGAAGCTCAAAAAACAACACAAGCATTTGAGGAATATATCAATACACATAAAGACGAAATAGAAGCTTTGCGTATTATTTACAACAATACAAATGCCCCAATTACATACGGAATGCTTAAAGATTTAAGAGAAAAGCTCGTTCAAATTAGTAACAAGTTTAATCCTGTTTTATTATGGAATACTTATTCTATTCTTGATCCGACTCATGTTGTTTCATTTCGCTCAAAAGATGAAAAAGATGCTCTAACCAATATCATTCAATTGGTACGCTTCGCCTTTAAAAAAGTTCCTGAATTACGTTCGCTATCATCCACTGCTGCGAGTCGATTTGAGCTCTGGTGCGGGCAAAACCAACGTCCATTGACTGAAGCTCAAAAAGAAATTATCCGCAACGTTGTTAATTACATTGTAGCTAATGGTAGTTGCACTATGAATGACATTAAAGAAGAAGACAAACCTTTAGTCGTTCAAATGATAGGAAATTTTGGCTCAGCAGATGCTGTCAATACCGCAATAATATCACTTTCACAATTCATTTTAAAAGCTGCTTAAAATAAAAACATTAATGGCAAAAAAAACAATTGCAAGCGAACAGTCGCTTACTAAAAAAGTATGGAGTTTAGCTACCATTCTTTCTTCACAAGGTGTTGGATTTACAGATTATATTACGCAGTTAACCTATCTCTTATTTTTGAAGATGGATAACGAAAATGTTGAAATTTTCGGTGAAGATTCTGCGATTCCGGAAGGTTTTCGCTGGAATAATTTAACAGAGCTTGACGGACTTGATCTAATCGATCAGTATGAGAAATCGCTTAAAATACTAAGTCTGGAAGATAATCTGATAGGTACAATTTATACCAAAGCGCAAAACAAAATAGACAAACCCGTATATCTCAAAAAAGTCATAACGCTCATTGATGAAGAAAACTGGCTTTCGATGGACGGAGATGTTAAAGGAGCGATCTATGAAAGTATTCTTGAGAAAAATGGTCAAGACAAAAAAAGTGGTGCGGGTCAATACTTTACACCACGACCATTGATCAACACAATGGTTGAGGTCACCCATCCTCAAATTGGAGAAACAGTTTGTGATCCGGCTTGTGGTACAGGAGGATTCCTTCTTGCTGCTTATGATTACATGAAAGAACAATCGCAGGATAAAGACAAGCGTACGTTTTTACGTGATAAAGCATTGCATGGAAATGATAACACGCCTCTTGTTGTTACTTTGGCTTCGATGAACTTATACCTACATGGAATCGGTACAGAGCGTAGTCCTATAGAATGTTGCGATTCATTAGAAAAAGAGCCGGACACACTGGTTGATGTTGTGCTTGCCAATCCCCCATTCGGAAATCGTCCGGCGGGCTCTACTGATATTGCTTCTATGCGTACTGATCTTTATGTATCTACTAGCAACAATCAGTTAAATTTTATGCAGCACATTATGTTAATGCTTAAAAACGGAGGAAGAGCAGCTGTTGTATTACCAGATAACGTGTTGTTCGAAGGTGGCGCAGGAGAAACGATTCGCAAAAAATTACTGACTGAATTTGACCTTCATACGATTCTTCGTCTGCCAACGGGTATTTTTTACGCAAATGGAGTCAAAGCAAACGTTTTGTTCTTTTCTAAAGGTAATAAGACCAAAGAAACATGGTATTACGATTATCGTACAAATGTAAAACACACATTAGCCACCAACCCTATGCAGCGTCAGCATTTAGATGATTTTGTAAAATGCTACAACACAAACAATATTCATGACAGAACAGAAACTTACTCTGAAGAAAACTTATCTGGTCGCTGGAGAAAATACTCCTCAGCAGAATTATTGAAAAGAGATAAAACCAGTCTTGATATTACATGGATTAAAACCGGAGAGGATACCGTTGATATGTCGCTTGCCGAATTGATCACACAGATTGAAGAGAAAAGCTTTAACATCGCAAAAGCGGTAGCTTCGTTAAAAGAAATAATTGGAAAAATTGAGGAATAATGGATACGAAAAAATTACGACAAAAAATCCTCGATTTAGCAATACGTGGTAAACTAGTTCCTCAAGATCCGAATGACGAACCAGCGTCTGTACTTATTGAAAAAATACGTGTAGAAAAAGAACGATTAATCAAAGAAAAAAAAATTAAGCGCGATAAGAACGAATCTTATATTTACCGTTCTGATAAATCATATTACGAGAAGTTCGCAGACGGAACCGTAAAATGTATTGATCAAGAGATACCATTTGAGATACCCGAGAGTTGGGAGTGGTGCAGGTTGGGCTCTATTACGCAGCATAATACAGGTAAAACTCTTGATAAAGGACGAAATACAGGTGAGTTATTTGAGTATATAACGACCTCCAATATCTATTGGGAAGGATTCGAGCTAAATACTTTAAAGAAAATGCTAATAGAAGAAAGCGGTATTGATCGCTTTACGGTAAGAAAAGGAGATTTACTTGTTTGTGAGGGGGGAGACTCTGGTAGATCTGCAGTTTGGGAATATGAACGAACAATTTGCTTTCAGAATCATGTTCATAGAGTACGCCCATATTTGAATATAGAATCATGGTATATCTATTTCTTTCTTCATAAAATATATCTAAGCAAAGAAATAGATCAATACAAGAAAGGGGTTGGAATTCAAAGCTTATCTGGAGAAGCGCTTTCGTCAATTCTCTTACCATTACCTCCGACAAAAGAACAACAACAAATTATTTTAGAAATTAATCAATGTAATAGCTTTGTTGAGATAATAGAACAGAATCAGGGACGTTTACAACAAATTGTAAAGAATACAAAATCCAAAATTCTTGACCTCGCAATTAAAGGCAAACTTGTTCCACAGGATCCCAACGATGAACCAGCTTTTGTATTGTTGGAACGCATAAAAGCAGAGCATCCAGATAGCAAAAAGAAGACGAAAAAAACAAGTGATAACTCACATTATACAATGGAAGTTCCTCAAGGTTGGTCAATATGTATGTTGGGAGATTTATTCAAGTTTATTAGAAATGGGATCACTATATCTCAAAATAAAGAAATGAAAGGAATTCCTATCACTAGAATTGAAACTATATCGAACGGCATGATCAATAGAGAAAAAATGGGTTATGCTAACATAATAGATATTAATAAATATAGTGACTATTATTTAAAAGAAAACGACATATTAATGTCTCATATCAATAGTCCTATTCATGTTGGGAAGAGTGCAATATGTGAATATCTTCAGAATGAAGAAAAAATAATACATGGAATGAATCTACTATGTTTTCGTCCTATAGAAAATTTAAATGCTAAATATATTAGTTGGTATTTTAAGTCACCTGTTTTCAATGAGTCTATACAGCCTTATATTAAAAATGCTGTCAATCAGGCAAGTATAAATATCTCTAACTTAAATTCTTTGATAGTCATATTACCTCCATTTAATGAACAAAAACGAATTGTTCTAAAAATTGAAGAAATTTTTGTGTCACTTGATAAAATAGTAAATTCAATTAAAGCGTAAGCATTTGCCTACGCTTTAATGTTTGTTGTTTACCAATTCACAATTTTGTCAACAATTGCTTGTTGTTCGCTTGCGGTACGTCTAAGATAAATACGGGTAGTTTCGATGCTTTCGTGCCCCATAAGATCGGCAAGCAACGCTATGTCATTGAACCTATCTAAAAAATTTTTAGCAAAGCGATGACGGAAAGAATGCGGATATACAACATGTAGATTCAAACCATATTTAGAAGCAAAATGTTTTAACTGTTGAGAAATTCCACGGGTTGTAATTCTTTCCCCAAAACGATTGAGAAATATATAACCGGATTTTATATTCTTTGTTTCTAACCATTTAATAGATTCTGCACGTAGATTTTTTGGGATATATAGTCGTCTGATTTTTCCCCCTTTTGTGTACATATCAAGGTGTCCGATTTGAACATGTTCAGCTTTTATCTGCAACAATTCACTAACACGAGCTCCGGTTGCTGTTAAAAACCAAACGACAAAGTACCATTCAATATTTCCATCTGCTTTTAACTTCGTTTTGAAAAACTTATAATCTGCATCACTGATAACGTTTTCAAGAAAATTTTTCTGCTGAACTTTGACAAATTTGAGCTTCAATCGATCTTTTTTGATAAACTCAAGGTATTTGTTTATTGCCTGTAATCGTAGGTTAACCGTTTGTGGTTTAAAATGTTCAATTAAAAAACCTTTATACGCTAAGAGATTTTCTTTATTTATTTCCTTGTAGTTCGTTAGGAAATGATTTACTGTCCAAACATAGGACGTAATTGTGTTTTCAGCCAAGTCATTTCTGCTTAGTGATTTTTGGAATTCTGTTACCATTATTCTATTAATTTTTAAAATAAGACAACAAATTTATCTTGGCTAACTCACATTATCAGAACTTGCCTCAAGGATGGGCAGAATGCACCTTAGAAAGTATCGGTTCTTGGTCATCCGGATCAACACCAAGTCGTTCAAATAAAATGTATTATATAAACGGAACCAT
>NZ_JBDQQQ010000003.1:0-339333 GCF_039888695.1 Flavobacterium sp. CAU 1735
TTCCCATTCCGAACAGAGAAGTTAAGCCCGCCTGCGCAGATGGTACTGCAATCCTGTGGGAGAGTATGTCGCCGCCTTTCTTTTGAAAACCCTATCCAAACGGATAGGGTTTTTTGTTTTATAATAATTCCATATCAAATAAAGCACTACAAACCCCGGATTCCCGGGGTTTTCTTTTTTATTCACCGTATATCACACCTGACAGGTTTTTAAAACCTGTCAGGTGTATACTGCAAAAGATAAAAAAAACGGAGCTTGTCCGGTTTTTATATTTTATAACATCAGGGAAATTTCTAATTCCATACTTTTTATGTTTTTGACTTCTATATTATTGATAATATAATAACTGAACTACTGAATAATGTTGTAAAAATATGTTTTTTGTCATGTTTTTAGTTTTTTTATCACATTAAATTTGTGCTACTCAAAAATAAAAGCCTTCGAAAAAGAGTCGAAGGATTATAAGCCTCAATAATTTAAATCTTAAGTAGTATGAAAAACACAAGAAAAGAACACGATTTTTTGGGAGAATTGGATATCCCAAATGAAATGTATTATGGAATTCAGACTTTCCGTGCGAAAAAAAATTTTAATATTACGGGTATTACCCTTAAGAATGAGAATGGATTGATCAAATCATTAGGGCAGGTAAAAAAAGCAGCTGCTTTAGCCAATAGAGATTGTGGCGTTTTGGACCCGAAAATAGCGGATGCCATTTGTTTTGCCTGTGATCAGGTTATTAGCGGTAAATTTGACGATCAGTTTGTTAGTGATCTGATTCAGGGTGGTGCCGGTACTTCCGTCAATATGAATGCTAATGAAGTCATTGCTAATATTGCCCTGGAATGTTTGGGACACGAAAAAGGTGCTTATCAATATGTACATCCAAACAATCATGTGAATTGTTCACAATCTACAAATGATGCCTATCCGACGGCTGTTCGTCTGGCACTTTATTACAAATTAAACAGATTCTGTACGATATTGAAACGTCTTGAAGATGCATTTGCTCTAAAAGGCAAGGAATTCGAAGAGGTGCTAAAAATGGGACGAACACAACTACAGGATGCCGTTCCGATGACTTTAGGTCAGGAGTTTCATGGTTTTGCAACAACGATTGGTGAAGATATTCAACGATTACGCGAAGTGCAAAGTCTTCTTTTAGAAATAAATATGGGCGCAACGGCTATCGGTACAAAAGTTAACGCTCCGGAAGATTATCCGGAATTATGTGTTCGATATCTGGCCAAAGAAACCCGCCTTCCACTAATGTTATCACCCGATTTAATCGAAGCTACAAGCGATACCGGTGCTTTTGTACTGGCTATGGGAACCCTAAAAAGAACCGCCGTTAAGGTATCAAAAATTTGTAATGACTTGCGATTGTTGAGTTCCGGCCCTCGCACCGGATTAAACGAAATAAATCTGCCTCCTTGTCAACCGGGATCTTCCATTATGCCGGGTAAAGTGAATCCGGTTATCCCGGAAGTGGTCAATCAAACTTGTTTTTATGTTATCGGACAGGATGTAACCGTTACTATGGCTGCCGAAGCCGGTCAGTTGCAACTCAATGTAATGGAACCGGTTATCGGTTTTGCACTATTCACTTCTTTGGAGTACCTTGGTAATAGTATTAATACTTTGGTTGATAAATGTGTGACCGGTATTACGGCTAATAAAGAACATTGTGCTAACTTAGTAATGAATAGTATCGGTATTGTGACACAGTTAAATCCTATTTTAGGATATGAAACCTGTGCCAGTATTGCAGGTGAAGCACTTTTATCAGGTAAAAATATCCATGAAATCGTAGTGCTCGAAAGAAAACTGATCTCTCAGGAGAAATGGAATGAGATTTATGCAATGGACAATTTAATACATCCGAAATTGATAATATCTTAATTAAACGTATATAATATGAAAAAAATAGTAAGTGTCTTATTTGCCGTATTGATTGTTTTTCAAGTACAGGCACAATCTAAAAATACAAAGACTAAAGATGCGAATTTACCGCGTGTCATTATTCTGGCGACAGGCGGTACCATTGCCGGTGCGGGTGAATCTTCTTCAAAAGCAGCCTATACGCCCGGACAGATTCCGGTGGATAATTTGCTCAATGCAGTTCCGCAGATTCACGATTTGGCACGTATCAAAGGCGAGCAGATTGCTCAAATTGGAAGTCAGGATATGAATGTGGATACCTGGTTAAAATTAAGCAACCGTATTAATGCCATCTTCGACAATAACGAAGCCGATGGTGTGGTGGTAACACATGGTACGGATACGCAGGAAGAAACAGCCTATTTCTTATCGCTAACGATTAAATCCGATAAACCGGTGGTTTTGGTTGGAGCGATGCGTCCGGCTACGGCTATGAGTCAGGATGGTAACCGGAATTTATTTGATGCCGTAACAGTTGCTGCAGCACCAGCTAGTCAGGGAATTGGAGTAGTGACAGCGATGAATGAAGAGATTTATGCCGCTCGCGATGTCACAAAAACCGTAACTACAAATACCGCTACTTTTAAATCCCGAAATTTTGGCCCGATCGGACTGATTTATGATGGAAAAGTGAGTTATTACTATAAATCACTTCGTTCGCCGGCTCAGAAATTCAATATCAAAGGACTGAAAAAATTACCACAGGTTGAAATTATCTACGGATATGCCGATGCCAGTCCAAGAGCCATAACCGCTTCTGTTGAAGAAGGAGTCAAAGGTATTGTATATGCCGGAATGGGAAATGGTAATTTTAATGCCCCTGTTGGTAAAGCACTTGCCGATGCTTCAAAAAAAGGAGTTGTCGTTTGTCGTGCTGCCCGTGCGGGTGCCGGACGAGTAACGCTATTTAATGAAGTCGATGACAAAGCATTGGGTTTTGTAGTAGCCGATGATCTGAATCCGCAAAAAGCGCGTGTCTTATTGATGTTGGCGCTAACGCAGACAAATGATCAGCAGACCATTCAGGATCTCTTTTTCAAATATTAATCAAGTTCTTTTACTGTATAGGATAAAAGGGAAGGCAGTCTTGTTTTCTCCTTTATCTCCTGTAAAACTTTTATAAACGTAAATAGTATGCCTATGTTATTGATACAGTTTATAATTTTAATAGCAATGATCCTGATCGGTTCCCAGATGAAAGGGATTGGTCTTGGTGTTATGGGAATGGTCGGACTAATGATTTTTGTCTTTCTGTTTCAAATGCGCCCAAGTGATCCTCCAATTGATGTGATGCTTGTCATCATGGCGATCGTTTCGACAGCTGCAACATTACAAGCTTGCGGCGGACTGGATTATTTAGTTCAGCTGGCCGAAAAAGTCATTCGCAGCAATCCTTCCAATATTGTTTTTATCGCGCCTTTTACGGTATATTTCTTTTGCCTTTTTGCGGGCACGGCACATTTACTATATTCCTTATTACCGATTATTTCGGAAGTAGCCGCAAAAAAAAGAATCCGACCGGAACGCCCGTTAAGTGTCTCGGTAATTGCGTCGCACCTTGCGATAACCGGAAGTCCGATGAGTGCCGCAACAGCTGCCTTTGCCGGAGCGGGAATATTAGCCTATCCCGGAGCATTAATCGATATCATGAAAATTTGTATCCCGGCTTGTCTTATCGGAATCTTATTTTCCTGTTTCGCCGTACTCAAAAAAGGGAAAGAGCTGGAAGAGGACCCTATTTTTATTGATAAAATGAAGGATCCGGAGTTTGCAAAAAGTTTGGATTCCGAACCGGGAAATAAACCCAAACAGCTTAAAAAAGGAGCCAAAACGTCGGTGGTTATTTTTGCGATAGCCGTATTGTTAATCGTTTTGGCGGGTGCCTGTCCGCAGTTGTTACCGCAATTCGGAGCGGGAGAAGCTTCTCTGGTTTTAAGTGCCAATGGTGAATTGAAAATGGTGGCGGTGATCAGTATTGTCACGTTAACCGCTTCGGCATTAATGATGCTGCTAACCAAAACCAGTGCTGTCGATGTAACCAAAGTCAGTTTGTTTAGTGCTATGGCTACCGCAGTGGTTTCCGTTTTTGGAGTCGTTTGGATGAGTGCAACCTTTATGGGACACAATCAGGTCGCCATTAAAGGATTTATGGAAGAAATCGTTACCGCACATCCCTGGACATTTGCCATTGCCGTATTTGCACTAGGTGCCTTGATGTTTAGTCAGGCAGCTACAACCAAAACCATAATGCCATTAGGAATGGCATTGGGGGTACCGCATCATGCGCTGATCGCTATTTTCCCGGCTGTAAATGCTGATTTCGTCTTGCCGGGTTATCCGACACTATTGGCCGCTATCAACTTTGATAGGACCGGTAGTACTAAAATCGGAAAATTTGTGGTCAACCACAGTTTTATGGTACCGGGGCTCGTCGCCGTGATCGTTGCTATCGCAGCGGGGTTCCTGATAGGTGCCTTTTTATAGATAAAGTTTAGTTATGTTTTAATATACATGCCATGAAAAAATATGTTCTTTTAATACTGTTTCTCTTTGTTCAGGCCGGAATGTCGGGACAAGACCATCAACTGAGTAAGGACACTCTTTCCAAACCCATTATTCCTAAGGAACGATTGGATTTACTCAAAAATGTGGATATCATTTTTAATATGCAATTTGCTAATGATAACTTTTTTCGGGACGGAAAGTTCCAGGAATCGGCATTTAGCAATAATCAAATGCGTCTTGAAATTAAAGGAAAAATACACGATAAAGTGTATTTCCGGTTTCGGGATCGCTATACCAAAACCACCGATCCGGGTTCCCGCGATAACGTAAGCCGGTCGACCGATATGGCGTTTATCGGGATTGAATTGTCTCCCAAAACACGCCTGAATCTGGGTAAAATGAGTGCCGATTGGGGCGGATATGAATTCGACCTGAATCCGATCGACATACTCGAATACAACGATATCCTCGAATATGCGGATAACTTCCTAACCGGTGCCGGAATTACCTATCAGGCATTCCAAAACCATTCTTTTGGCCTACAGGTACTAAATTCAAGGGTTTCCGATTTTGAAGATGTTTATCAGGATCGAATTCCGGTTAATCTTGAAAAAGCAAAAGTACCAATGGCTTTTATCTCCAATTGGAGAGGGCGCTTTTTCGGGGGTAAATTCGAAACGATTTATAGCTATAGCTATTTTAAGGAAACAACCCAAAAGGGAATGAATTTCTATTCCTTAGGGCATAAATACCAGGATAAAAAGCTAACGTTGCTATATGATTTTAAATATAGTAACGAAGGAATCGATCGTAAAGGGATTATCACCAATATGATCCCGGGCGAAGAAGTGAATATCCAGGAAAATGTTTCGTATCTGGAAAACTGGCTTCGTGCAGAATACCTGATTGCGCCAAAAGTTAACCTGTCGCTGACGTTAATGCACAGTAATGCGTATGCCAAAAATATGGTTGCCGCCGATAGCGGTTACAGTCATATCCGATCCAGTTATGGATTTATCCCTTCGGTTCAGTATATACCTTTTAAAGACCTTAATTTACGATTCTTCGTATCCTACGTCGGACGTTATTATAACTATTCTACATATGCACAGGAACAGTTGGGTCAAACCGATTACAATACAGGACGTTTTAGTATCGGATTCATTGCGCCGTTATTAATTTTTTAATTGTTTTGTTTACTAAAAATCCCCTTCACATCTGAAGGGGATTTTTTTTATTAACCATGTATGGTTTCTTGCTTTCCGTAGTTGGTAATAATCGAGGTTTCATAATCGATCCATTCCTGCCAACGTTTGTCGACATCGGTCTTTTCGGTATATTTTCGGGCAAATCCTAAAAAAGTAGTATAGTGTCCGGCTTCACTGATCATTAAATCCCTGTAAAAAGTAGCCAGTTTTTCGTCCTGTATATTCTGTGATAAAACTTTAAAACGCTCACAGCTTCGGGCTTCAATCATGGCCGAAAATAACAAACGATCGACCAATGCCTGATTTCGGCTACCGCCTTTAATCATAAATTTGGCCAGTTCGTTTACATAATCGTCCTTTCGTTCCCGTCCCAATTCCAGTCCACGTTCTTTGATGATCTCGTGAACCATTTCGAAATGTTCCATTTCTTCCCGGGCAATTTTGATCATTTCGGTTACCAAATCTACTTTTTCGGAATTGATCGTGATAATCGATATGGCATTTGTAGCCGCTTTTTGCTCACACCAGGCATGATCGGTCAGAATTTCCTGGATGTTCGATTCTACAATCGTTACCCATCTCGGGTCTGTTTTTAATTTTAAGCCTAACATTATATAAAGTTTAGCTGTAAAAATACAATTTTACGGCGAAAGTCCGAAATGCGTAGCGACAAGTAGTATATTTGTTTTTATTATCGATTCAAAATGCCGTTACTACTCATCATTGGTTATGTATGGCCGGAACCGGGTTCGTCGGCGGCCGGAAGCAGAATGCTGCAACTCATCCGCTTTTTTCAATCCGAAAGTTATAAAATTGTCTTTGCCAGTCCGGCGGCACATAGTGAATTTGCTGTTGACCTACATACCATAGGCGTGGAAACCCAAAATATCCAATTGAATTGTTCCAGTTTCGATGACTATATAAAGGAATTACAACCGGATATGGTACTGTTCGACCGTTTTATGATGGAAGAGCAATTTGGCTGGCGTGTGACTAAATATTGTCCGGATGCGATTCGGTTACTCGATACCGAAGACCTGCATTGTTTGCGCGAAGCAAGGCGTCAGGCCTATAAAAAACAAACCGATTACCGGGAAATACTACCATCGTCTGAAATCGCGAAACGGGAAATCGCCAGTATTTTTCGATCGGATGTAACCCTGATGATTTCAGAATTTGAAATGGCCGTATTGCAAAACCAATTTAAAGTCGATGTGGCCCTTTTACACTATTTGCCATTATTGTTGGAACCGATAGAACATACGCCGCCGTCATTCGGAGAGCGAAAGGATTTTGTTTTTATCGGAAACTTTTTTCACGAACCCAACTGGAATTGTACCTGGGTGCTTAAAAATGAAATCTGGCCGGAATTAAAAGAACAATTGCCGGAAGCGACCCTACGGATTTATGGAGCCTATGCGACGCAAAAAGTGACGGATCTCCACAACCCGAAAGAGCGTTTTTATGTGATGGGAAGAGCATCCGATGCGATGGAAGTAATAGCAAACGCCCGGGTTTTACTTGCACCGATTCGCTTCGGAGCCGGAATAAAAGGGAAGTTACTCGAAGCGATGGTCTACGGAACACCAACAGTAACGACTACAGTTGGAGCCGAATCAATGCAGGATAACGGTGACTGGAATGGTTTTATAGCAGACGATAATGCGACTTTTATTGCAAAAGCAACCGAGTTGTATTCCGATTCGGAACTATGGTATCAAAAACAAGAAAACGGTTATCGGATCAGTAGTGATCGCTATACGGCCAAACCACATTTGGAAAAATTGCAACAGCGGATAGCACATCTGAAAGCCAATTTAAAAGCACACCGAGATACCAATTTTATAGGAGCGATGCTCCAACATCATACGATGCAGAGTACACATTATATGGCAAAATGGATTGCCGAAAAAAATAAAGCTACCCCATAGGTAGCTTTAAATTTAGGTGTTGATTTCCAGATCGCGGATATAATCTTCATATTCATAAAAGAAACGCTCGAAAGCATCCATATTATCATTAAAAAAATCGAAAATTTCCGGCCAACTGGAACGGTTAAACAAACTGATTCCGGTTTTTTCGACCCAAACTTTACTGATTGCTTTTCCCGTTTCCAGGTAAAAATTGCGCTCCAGTACGGCTTCCGGTAAAAAATCCTCATGTAAAATAGTGCGTAGCGATTCTATTTTTTCATAGTAGATTTTTCGTTTTTCATCGTCTTTACTTTCAATATCCAGTGTAACCTGTGCCTTTTTATTATCGACATAAAACTTAAAGGAAAAGTCTTTGATTTTGGTATCATACAAGAGCCATTTCCGGGGATACGCTTCCGCAAATTCGGTCCAGAATTCTTTTTTTATCTTTTGCGCTTCTTCTTTGCTGAACATTTTTTCTTTGAATATTTGTTTTAATAAAAATTTGCCATGAGTTTTTTTTGAGGTAACTTTATAGTTAGGTTTTAAAAGAAAACACACAAAAACGATGGACTTTCAGGATTTTTTAAAATATATTCCAAAAATAGAAAAAGAAAAGCTTTTGGCGTCGGATGCACATATAAAAATGGCACCCCTGGAGCGTATTTCGACCCTGAAGGAAGCCAGCTATGTCGATAAAAATCCCAGAAGAGCCGCGGTAATGATGCTTTTTTATCCGAAAAATAATGTACCGCATCTCGTACTAATCGTCCGAAATTCCTATCCCGGTATCCATTCTTCGCAGATTGCTTTTCCCGGTGGAAAGGTCGAACCCGAAGATCGGAATCTGATTCACACTGCTTTACGGGAAACACACGAAGAAGTAGGGATTGCGCCGGGTAAAATAGAAGTGATCAAACCGTTTAGTGAAATCTATATTCCACCCAGCAATTTTCTGGTTTCACCGTTTATGGGAATTGCCCATCAGGAACTTCATTTTATTCCCCAACTGGAAGAAGTCGCACAGATTATCGAATTACCGTTGGAACGTTTTCTGGATGACGAAATAATCGTGGAAGTAACCATGACCACTTCATATGCCACCAATATTAAAGTTCCGGCTTTTCAGATTGAAGATCATATCGTTTGGGGCGCAACAGCCATGATGATGAGCGAACTCAAAGAAACTGTTAAGAATGTAATCTAATCGATTTGTTTTCTATACATTTGCAGTTCTTTTTTGGAAATTAAACAGTAAAAAAATGGGATTGTTTAAAAGAAATCCTTTTGGTCATATACTCTTTTTGAAAAAATGGCTGATCCGTGTTTTTGGTGCTCTTACGCACCGACGGTATCGCGGCTTTAATGAATTGCAAATCGACGGATCGGAAATTATAAGGGCTTTACCCGATAGAAATGTACTTTTTATCTCAAATCACCAAACCTATTTCGCCGATGTGGTGGCCATGTTTCACGTCTTTAACGCCAGTTTAAAAGGCCGCGAAGACAATATTAAAAACATCGGATACCTTTGGGAACCGAAATTGAATATCTATTATGTCGCTGCTAAGGAAACCATGCAGGCCGGATTGTTACCGCGAATCTTATCGTATGTAGGCGCCATTACCGTAGAACGTACCTGGCGGTCGAAAGGAAAAGACGTCACCGAAAAACGGGAAGTAAATCCTAACGATACCGAAAATATCCGAATCGCACTGGAAGACGGATGGGTAATCACCTTTCCGCAGGGAACGACCAAATCGTTTAAACCGGTTCGAAAAGGAACAGCGCACATCATCAAACAACATAAACCAATAGTTGTACCGATTGTGATCGATGGATTCCGTCGTTCGTTCGATAAAAAAGGATTGCGATTAAAGAAAAAAGGAATACTACAATCGTTTATTATTAAAGAACCGTTGGATATCGATTATGAAAATGATTCCATAGACGAAATTGTAGAAAAAGTGGAATTTGCCATCGAACAGCATCCGTCATTTCTAAAAGTAATTCCGGCCGAAGAAATCGAAGCACAGGAAGAATTAAACCGACAACGACAATGGGACTATTAATATAAAAAAAGAGGCTTACAATTTGTAAGCCTCTTTTTTTATAAGTCTATTTTCTTTAACTCTTCGTAATTTTTATACAGTCGGCGTAATAGAAAACCGTATACAAGTCGGTAGAACAACCAGATGATTCCTACGAATATTCCGAAGAAAACAATCGTAAAACCTAAAATCATCATCCAGAACAACATACCTTGATCATTACCTTCAAATTGCCCGGACATACGGTTAAAACGCTCGTCATAAATACAGGTAGCCACCATCATCGTAATAAAAATAATACCGATCATTACCAGGTTGTACCAAATATAATACTGTACCGTTTTTCGTGTTTTCAGAATATTTTTCATCAACGATTTTACACTGTCGGTCGTATTGATACTTTTAAAATTCCGATAAAACAGGAATATAAAGGAAAAAATAACAATATAGTTGATCACCGTAAAGGTGTTGACCAAAGTCTTGATATGATAGGATTCCAGTGTTTTCAGGTAATTTTCATCTGCCGTAAAAAAACTAATGAGGCTCCAGGCAATCATTTCCAGTATACTGATAATGAAAATCCATTTTACGATGGAAGACGACTTTTTATGCAGCATGGCATAAATCTCCTGTTCCGTAATTTTCGGAAAGGAATGTTCGTTTTTCTTCCAGTCTTTTTTTAATAAATCTAACTCTTCCATGACAATCGCTCCCGTTATGGATTTACAATTTTTTTTAGTTTCCCTTTTATACGGTTCATCTTTACACGGGCGTTTACTTCACTAATGCCCAGTGTATCGGCGATCTCGGTATAATCCTTGTCTTCCAGATACATGAAAACCAAGGCTTTTTCAATATCGTTTAACTGATGTACGGCCTTATACAACAACTTGATCTGTTCTTCTTCTTCATAGTTGTAATCCTCGTGATTGAATTTGTGTATTTTGCCATCAAACTCGATAGTGTTTACCGTTTTGACTTTCTTTCGGTATAAGGTAATGGCCGTATTCAAAGCAACCCGATAGGCCCAGGTAGTAAATTTTGCCTCGCCGCGAAATTGGGGGAATGCTTTCCAAAGCTGAATTGTGATTTCCTGAAACAAGTCTTTATGCGAATCTTCATCAGAAGTATACAGACGACAAATCTTGTGTATAATGTTCTGATGTTGTTCTAATTGCGATACAAAGGACTGTTCCAGGTTCGAATTCATAACCGATTAGTGTGGATATACTGCAAATTGTTACAAGTTAAGCTTTTTTATTTTTTTGATATTAGGAATAATTGTATCGGAAATAGAAGGAATTCGCCTGCAGAATCCCATTTTAAATAGCGTGTGAGCCAATTTTACTTCGTAACTTTAGAAGCTAAATTTAACAAGAGAAAATGAACATTCCCCGATCGAGTTTTCCCCGTATCATTATTATTGGAGGTGGTTTTGCCGGTATTGCGCTGGCTAAAAAATTGCGTAATAAAAATGTTCAGGTAGTCCTGTTGGACAAACACAATTACCATACATTTCAGCCGTTGCTTTATCAGGTTGCAACCGGTGGACTCGAAGCCGGATCGATTGCCTATCCAATCCGAAAAGTAGTACAGGATTATGATAATTTTTATTTCCGCTTGGCACAGGTAAAGGAAATCGATACGGAAACCCGAAAAGTAACCGCCGATATTGGTGATTTATACTACGATTATCTGGTGATTGCCACCGGATCCAAAACCAATTATTTTGGAAATAAGGAGATTGAAAAAAACAGTATGGCCATGAAAACCATACCGCAGTCACTCAATATCCGCAGTCTGATTCTGGAAAATTTCGAACAGGCATTGCTTACAAACGATATCAACGAACGATTGAGTCTGATGAACTTTGTAATCGTAGGTGGCGGACCAACGGGAGTGGAGCTGGCCGGAGCATTGGCCGAAATGAAAAAAGCCATTCTGCCAAAAGATTACCCGGATCTCGATGTTCGGAAAATGGAAATCAACCTGATTCAGGGAACCGATAAAATCCTGGATGCGATGTCATCAAAAGCATCCCGGAAAGCAGAGGAATTTTTAAGCGGACTGGGAGTTAGCATCTGGAAAAACGTTCGCGTAACCAATTACGACGGTAAAACGGTGACCACCAATTCGGATCTGACATTCGAATCGGCTACCGTAATCTGGACGGCCGGAGTGAAAGGCGCGGCGATTAAAGGTTTAAAACCCGAAGCATTAGCCGGAAACGAACGGATTAAAGTAGATGAATGCAACCAGGTTTTGGGGTATGAGAACATTTTTGCCATTGGTGATATTGCTACCATGGTCAGCGATAGCTATCCGATGGGACATCCCATGATGGCGCAGCCGGCGTTACAGCAAGGGGCGTTATTGGCGCAGAATATGCTCCGAAAAATTCAAAAGCAAAAAATGAAACCGTTTGTTTACAACGATAAAGGATCGATGGCAACCATTGGTCGGAATAAAGCGGTGGTCGATTTACCGCGTTGGCATTTTAACGGCGTTTTTGCCTGGTTTGTATGGATGTTTGTCCACTTATTTTCCCTAATCGGATTTAAAAATAAAGCGGTTGTATTTCTGAACTGGGTTTATAACTATATCCGTTTTGATCGGGAAGGGCGATTGATCATCCGACCTTATAAAAAGAAAAGTTCGCAGAGTTTTATACCCGATGAATTATAAACGAAAAGACGCCAATCCGGCGTCTTTTTCTATAATGGTTTGTTGCGATAGTAATGAATCAGCAGGTCGACAAACTTGCTGTAACTTTCCATCCCGTCTTTTTGCTGGTTAAGCTTTAAGAAATTGTCATAAAAGACTTTAAACAATGGTTCCATGATGTTCTGATGTTCGTCCCAGAAAGTATCCGAATCTTTAAAGTTTTCGAGAACGCCCGGATGGATTAAAGGAAGTAAGGCTTCACTGCGACCTTCCTGCTTTAATTCGATATTGTGGAGGCAATAACGTAGGGCATATGTATATCCGGAATATTGAAAATAAAGATCATCGTTATAAATAGAAGCCATATAACCGATAAAATTCGCTTCACTTTCGGAGGCGTAACCAATCTGATGCGCCATTTCGTGACACGTGGTTGTGGCAAAATTCGGCAACGGAATCAAAGCATTTACCTGCGCTTCATTGGTAAACGGATTCAGATAACCGCTAAACCCCATATAGGTTAATGGCGTACTGATCAATGATTTTTTTACAGATGGATGCTTGTAGGTAAAAAACGGAAAGGTTTTGGAAAGATGATCATAACCATTTTGTGTTTTTTCAAAAATCGCATCACGGGTATACGGAACGACTACTTTCAGGCTGTCGTTTTTTTCGATCTGGGAATGGATGGCGTTAACCTTTACAATAACCCGTTCGGTAAAAGCGATCAGTTCTTCAGTCGAATAATCACGTTCGAGTGCCAGTTTTTGATATAAGGGTACGCGTATGTAATTGATGCCCCATAACAGGTTAAACAGAAAATAAAAAACGGAAACAAAACCGATAAGACTCAACAGGTTTTCTTTCCAGGCGATTTTCCAGGTTTTTCGTTTGTTCCACAACCATTTTAAAAGTAGAAAGATAACGATTCCATAGAGTAGATCACCCACGGAAAACGGAATCCAGCCTAAAGTGACACGCGAAATTTTGGATAAAACAGGGTAAAATCCATTGCTGTAATAACGTTCGACAAGCTCGGGGAAAAACGAAAGTAACTTTAATATAACAAACTGAACCACAAGGAATACAGGTAATACGAGCTTTTTCTTCATCGACAAAATTTTTATAAATATAAAAAATGTTAATTTAAGATCCTGTTAATTTTCTTATTGTATATTTGCATTTAATTAGAATAGATAAAAATAACACCTTCAATTATTCTGGTAATGAAAAAGTTAGACGCACCTCAAAAAGCAATTTATTTCTGTGATGGTAGCAAATGCAGTAAGGAGAATAAACACAATCGTAAAGCAATCCGCACGCTGGTAAAAGAAGCCGGATTGAAAAACGAAGTGGCATTGGTAAAAACTTTTTGTACCGATAATTGTAAATGCGCACCGGTTATCGCTGTACAACCGGAAAACCTTTGGTTTGGCGATGTGTCTGAAAAAAAAGCCGTTCAGATTTTCGAAGAATATATCGCGCCACCGATACTTACCATCGCAAAATAACAGCCATTTCCGTCTTAAAATAACATCCCTTTTCTTTATTTAAAATTCCCCGGATTATCATTTTCCCGGGCTGAAAATCTTTGTACCTTTGGAATTCAAAATTTGAAGTATAACTACAAAAGGTAAAATAATGAGCCAGGAAGTAAGAAACCTTGAGCCTAAACAGCTTTGGAATAAATTTGCCGACCTGAATGCTGTTCCGCGGCCTTCTAAAAAAGAAGAACGCGTGATTGCTTTTATGATGGATTTCGGTAAAAAACTAGGATTGGAAACCCTGAAAGATGAGGTAGGTAACGTCATCATTAAAAAACCGGCCACTGCCGGAATGGAAAACCGCAAAACCATCGTGATGCAATCGCATTTGGATATGGTACACCAAAAAAATAACGATACTGATTTCGATTTCGATACACAAGGAATTGAAATGTATGTAGATGGCGACTGGGTTCGTGCCAAGGGAACAACTTTAGGAGCGGATAACGGTCTTGGTGTGGCTACGATCATGGCGATTCTGGAAAGCAACGATATCCCACATCCGGCTATTGAAGCGCTTTTTACTATTGATGAAGAAACCGGAATGACCGGAGCAATGGGATTAAAAGGTGGATTATTGGATGGTGAAATCCTTTTAAATCTGGATACGGAAGAAGACGATGAAATCGATATCGGATGTGCCGGTGGAGTAGATGTAACCGCAGTTCGTGAGTATAACGAAGAAGAAACGCCGGAAGGTTCGGTAGGGTATACCATTACGGTTAAAGGACTAAACGGAGGGCACTCCGGAATGGATATCGACAAAGGTTTGGGTAACGCCAATAAAATTATGAATCGTTTGTTTTTTGATGCATTTGAAAACTTCGGTTTACAAATCGCAGAAATCAACGGAGGAAGTCTTCGTAACGCCATCCCAAGAGAAAGTGTTGCTAAAGTGATCATCTCTCAGATTTATGATGAAGCTTTCGTTTTCGATATGCAGGAAGTGATCAACGATATCAAAGCTGAGTTTAAAACGACAGAGCCGAATCTGACCATCGAAATCGTAAAATCCGATGTAGTACCAACTACCGTTATGGATTTAGGCGTTCAGGAAGGATTGATTCGTGCCTTGTATACCGCTCATAACGGTGTTTACCGTATGAGTGCCGATATGGACAATTTGGTAGAAACGTCTAATAATATTGCTCGTGTGATCGTTAAAGACGGAAAAATTACCGTGCAGTGTTTAACGCGTTCTTCGGTTGAAAGTTCAAAATTTGATTTAGCGAATGCGTTGCGTTCGGCTTTCGAATTAATTGGATGTGAAGTGGTTTTTGCCGGTTCGTATCCGGGATGGACACCAAATGTGAGTTCACCGATTTTGGATGTGTTGACGTCAATCTACGAAAAACAAAACGGAAGCAAACCACATGTAGTGGCCTGTCACGCCGGATTGGAATGTGGAATTTTAGGAACCAATTATCCGGATATGGATATGATTTCTTTTGGTCCTACGATCAAAGGAGCACATAGCCCGGATGAAAGAGCTTCGATTTCATCGGCTCAGAAATACTGGAAATTCGTATTGGAAATTTTACAGGAGATTCCGTTAAAAAACTAAACGGTATTGTTTAAATATAGAAAAGGGTTGTCATTGTGATAACCCTTTTTTAGTTGTTTAACATCGGTTTCAGATCGGTGTTTTTGTTTCGTAAATCCAATCCGCCTTCATAGACTGACTTCAGATTCACCAGATAAAACGACCAGCCACCGTGGCAACCCAATCGGATATTTTTTTTAGAGGAATCGTCGGTAGGGATATTTTTCTGCGTTAGTTCTACGATCACAAAATCGTCTTGTTCCGTTAATGAAATAGCCACAAGACATTGACCGGCAAAAGTGAATTGTACAAAATCACGACCATTCGCTTCAGTAAAAGTACCCATTTCAAGATCGGGATATAAATACCAGTTCCATTCATAGCGATAGTCCTGTTTTATACTTTGGTTTTTCGGAATAAGAGTGCCATCAGGCTCAAAACTATCCGCCTGACTCAGAAACCATTTTTCCAGTTCGGAAGCTTTGGTCCAGGCATTGTAAAGGTTTGGGAGTGTTGCGTTTATTGCAATCCGTAGCGTAAACCGCGTCCAGTCGAAATTTTCCATAATAAGCCGTTTTGATAATCAAATTTAGCGAAAATTCTAAGGTGGTATAACGATACAACTAAACGGATTTTTTTGTAATTTTGCACTCCAAACAAAGGAAATACAAAATGTTAGATAGACTTCAGATAGTAAAACAACGCTTTGATGAGATCTCGGACTTAATTATCCAGCCGGATGTTATTGCCGATCAGAAGCGTTATGTACAATTGAATAAAGAATACAAAGATTTAAAAGCATTGGTTGAAAAACGCGATGAATATGTAAATCTTGACGGAAATATCAAGGAAGCCAACGAAATCATTGCCGACGGATCGGATCCGGAAATGGTCGATATGGCCAAATTGCAGTTGGATGAAGCCAAAGAGCGTTTACCGCAACTGGAAGAAGAAATCAAATTTTTACTGATCCCGAAAGATCCGGAAGATGCGAAAAACGTAATGGTGGAAATCCGTGCCGGTACCGGTGGTGACGAAGCGAGTATCTTTGCCGGAGATTTGTTCCGTATGTATACCAAATACTGCGAAAACAAAGGCTGGAGAACTTCTGTTGTAGATTTGAACGAAGGTACTTCCGGAGGTTTTAAAGAGGTGATTTTCGAAGTTACCGGAGAAGATGTTTACGGAACCTTGAAATTCGAAGCGGGTGTTCACCGTGTACAACGTGTACCACAAACCGAAACTCAAGGGCGTGTTCACACCTCTGCAGCTACTGTTATGGTATTGCCGGAAGCGGAAGAGTTTGATGT
This sequence comes from Flavobacterium sp. CAU 1735, assembly GCF_039888695.1. Taxonomy (NCBI): domain Bacteria; kingdom Pseudomonadati; phylum Bacteroidota; class Flavobacteriia; order Flavobacteriales; family Flavobacteriaceae; genus Flavobacterium; species Flavobacterium sp. CAU 1735. Next base: position 16,680 of record NZ_JBDQQQ010000003.1, read on the forward strand.
ACATATCGACATGAACGACGTACGTATTGACTTTTTCTGTTCGTCAGGACCAGGTGGACAGTCGGTAAATACAACAAAATCGGCGGTGCGTATGACACACATTCCAACCGGATTGGTAGCACAGTGTCAGGACGAAAAATCGCAACATAAAAATAAAGACAAAGCATTAACCGTTTTACGTTCCCGTTTGTATGAAATGGAATTGGCGAAAAAACAGGAAGAGGATGCTAAAAAACGAAACTCACAGGTAAGTAGTGGTGACCGTTCGGCAAAAATCCGTACCTATAACTATCCGCAGGGACGTGTTACGGATCACAGAATCGGGTTAACCCTTTACGATCTGGACGGTGTAATGAACGGAAATATCCAGAAAGTAATCGAAGAGCTACAGTTGGTGAGCAATACCGAAAAATTAAAAGAAAGCGACGTATTTTAATGATCAAAATACCGAAAATACTAAATGTCACACAAAAGAAATCTTAGTGTGGCATTTTTTTTAAACAACAACACAACTAAATAAACAACATCTTGACAACACAACACTTAATTGAACAAATCCAACAGAAGCAATCTTTTCTTTGCGTAGGTCTGGATGTCGATTTGACGAAAATACCGGAACATTTGTTGCAATATGAAGATCCGATTTTTGAGTTTAACAAAAGGATTATCGACGCCACACACGACCTGGCTGTTTCGTACAAACCCAATACGGCTTTTTATGAAGCCTACGGAATCAAAGGCTGGAAGTCACTGGAAAAAACGATTCGTTATATCAACGAAAAATACCCTGATATTTTTACAATAGCCGATGCGAAACGCGGTGATATCGGAAATACATCATCCATGTATGCCAAAGCTTTTCTGGAAGATATGGATTTCGACAGTGTGACCGTGGCACCCTATATGGGAAAAGACAGCGTGGAACCGTTCCTCGCTTTTGAAAACAAGCATACAATTATGTTGGCATTGACATCCAATGAAGGTGCGTTCGATTTTCAGACATTGGAAGTAAACGGAGAAGAATTGTATAAAAAAGTAATTGCGACTTCCAAAACCTGGAAAAATAGTCAGAACCTAATGTATGTGGTTGGCGCAACCAAAGCGGAATACTTTTCGGAAATACGAAAAATTATCCCGGATAGCTTTTTACTGGTTCCGGGAGTAGGTGCGCAAGGTGGCAGTCTTTCGGAAGTTTGCCGTTATGGTATGAATGCCAATGTAGGTTTATTGATCAATTCCTCACGCGGGATTATTTATGCATCTCAGGGAATGGATTTTGCCGAAAAAGCAAGAGCCGAAGCCTTAAAAATCCAACAGGAAATGCAAAGTATTTTAGCCAACCGCTAATTCTTGTTAATCCGTTAATTTATCCGTCAGATACAGATAGGATTGTAAAGAATGGTGTACAAAAACATTGGTATCACTATCCGGGAATTGGACATAATACTGTGCATCGGGATAGAGAACAGTGGTAGTACCGGTTCGAACATAATAATTGGATTCAAAATAGTCCGGAGATTTATAACCGACTAATTTTTTTACAACAAATTTTGATGCGACTTTGCCAAGGTATTTTTGGTAACGTCGCATCGCTTTTTTATTGTGTTTGGTCAACTGATTGTATATGTGTTTTAAAGCCAGATTGGTCGGGAATTTTTGTTTACTGATCATACTTTTGGCATTTTTAAACGGATTGGTCACGTTAAAATCGGTCAGGGTTTGAATCGATACGGGAACTTCCGGAACCCAATCGGCTGCATTGACAACCGTTTGTGACCATCCGGTTTGCCGCGAGGCTTCATATTCGTAGGCAAAAGGCAGATTTCCCGGTTTGGGTGCGGCACTGCAATAGGTTTTAAAATACATATCGGCCGGGAGTACTCCGGTTTTCTGATAATATAGCAGTTGTGCCGTGATGAGGTAACTGATTCCACCGCCCTGACTATGTCCAAAAATGATAAAATCCCTAACACCTTTGTTGTACTGTTGCCACACGACCGGAATAATATCCTGAAGCAAAAAGGCGCTTGCAACGCTCCAGCCTACGTGAACAGCGGCACGCGGATCGTCGGCAAAATGGTATTCGAATGTCGTGGAATCGTTTAATTGCAGCTTCCCTTTGGCCGGAATCATCGCCGCATAAAAATTGGCCAGCCAACTTACTTCGCTTGGTGTGGTTCCGCGAATACTGATCACATTAATCCCATACGGATCTTCATACAATTCCCAACGGTTGACCAATCCCATTTCTTCCGATCGGTAGGTTCTTTTAAAACGATTGCTTTCGGGGATTCCTTTATAGTGTGTGCTATCGCTCCAGCGGGAGTAGGCATAGAGTAGTTCGGTGTATTCCGATTTGTCAAAACCGGGTTGTAATTTCTGAGCGAAAAGAGTGTGGCAAGCCAGAATTCCGAGTAAGGTGTATAAAATTCGTTTCATTCTGTTCTGATTTTACTTACTAAGATACGGCTTTTTGTATTTTTGTAAAATGAAATCGCTTACAGATCAAATGGGAACGTTGCATACGTTCGAACAAACGCCGGTACGCATTGTTTCGTTGGTACCGTCGCAAACCGAATTACTTTTTGACTTAGGATTGGAAGAACAGTTAGTCGGGATAACCAAGTTTTGCATTCATCCGTTCCATCTTAAATCGACCAAAAAAGTCATTGGTGGTACAAAAAAGGTGCATTACGAAAAAATACGCTTGTTGGCTCCGGATATTATTATCGCGAATAAGGAAGAAAATACGGCTGAGATTGTAGCCGAATTGTCTAAAATCTGTCCGGTATGGGTAACCAATATTATTACGATAGAAGATAACCTGCAAATGATAGCCGATTTCGGTCAGTTGTTTAACAAACGTACCGATGCGCAGAAATGGATCGATAAGACACGCTATGCCTATGAAGATTTTAAGCGTTTTATAGCCGATAAGCCCGAAAAGAAAGTCGCTTATTTTATCTGGCGGGATCCGTATATGGCCGCTGGTTCGGACAATTTTATCAATGAATTGCTACAACTGAATCATTTTAAAAACATCTATGACAATAAAGGACGTTATCCGGAAGTGGAATTAAAAAAAATCCGACTGGAAGGCGATCCGGATCTGGTATTCCTTTCGTCGGAACCCTATCCGTTTAAGGACGAACACGCTTTTGAAATCGGACGTTTTACCCATCATGCCAAAACGATTTTTGTAGACGGAGAAATGTTCTCCTGGTATGGCAGCCGACTGGTAAAGGCGTTTGATTATTTTAAACAGTTACATCAACGTATCGCATAAAACGAAAAAGAGCCGTCTTGATCAAGACGGCTCTTTTGTTGAGACACTAAAAAATTCCGGATTACTGTCTTTTGAACACATATTTTTTAGTCACCGAAATACCGTTTACGTTTACGGCTGTTTCATAGTAAAACTTGTTACCATTGTCGGTGAAAATAATGTTTTTGGTATCGATAGCATTCGAACTCGTCAGACTGTACAGGTTGTTACCCGGATTCGTCCAGTAACCAATTACTGTTTCAGATAATACGCACGTTCCGGTACCACCGTTTCCTCCGTGATCGTCGTCGTCGTCGTCATCGGTTGTTCCACCACCGGTTCCTGGGTTTGGATTTACCGGCCCGTGATCGTCATCATCGTCGTCATCGTCATCACCTCCGCTGTGGTGATCATCGTCGTCATCACCGCCTTTTTGAAAGGTCGAATCGTCAAAACGACCGCCATTCGAATACATTTCATGGGTAAATTGTTGTTCCCCGAAAATATAGGTTTCCTGTAGGTTACAGTTATTTAAGGTTACCAGCTGGTTGTTGCTGTATTCCTCAACCAGTTTCCAGGTTCCAATCACAGGGTTACTCTGTAATATCGCAGTATCCTCGTCTTTATTACAGCTAAAAAATACGATCGTAACGACCAGGGTTAGCATTAAAAATAGTTTTTTACTCATAATGGATTAAGGTTAAAAATTAAAATATAATTGTTTATTGATCAATAATTATTTACTGGACAAATTTGATTCCGATACTGATGATATCCGCTTTTAAAGCGTCACTTCTTTCGTAACGCTGGTAGCGTAAGTCAATATTTTTCAGACCGAAATGAAGAATACGCGTATTGGTAAGCAAATCGGTATAACTCAGTCCGAAACCATATTGGTGGCTGTCGAAAGACGAAAGATCATAATCGGACGTATAATAGCGTTCGTACGAATAATGTTTTTCAAACGGCGCAAAATAGCGGACACCTTTCTGGGTGTAAAAACGATACATGGGCAAAAGGGTAAAATGATCCGAAATGCGATACGGAATTTCGATGCTGGCCGTATGGGCCGATAATCCCCAATCGTCGGCATAGTAGCGGTAATAGCTGCGTATCACAAATTGTTCGTTGATATAGTAATTAACGCGCGCTCCAACCGGAATTTTAAATCGCGTTCCTGGTAGACGTTCCACATCATCCGATAGTCGGAATACACCAATGTTTCCGGGTTTATCATAAATTGGAATATAGCGCGGCTGACCAATATAATAGTTGGCTTTGTCGGCAAAATAAATACGATGATACGGTGTTGACAGTAATCCTTCCTGATACAAGACGTCCATAAACAGGGAAAACTGTAAGCGTTTGGTCAATATCTGCGACAATCCTAAGGAGAAGGAATAAGAATTCCGGTTTTCATTGGAAAACTCCTGAAAGGCTTTCGGTAGGTAATTGGTTGATTGTTGTCCGTATTCGTCCAAAATCGTTACCCCCTGGAAATAACCGTAACCCTGAAAATTCAATCCGTAAAGGGCATATTCGTGGAGTTCGGTCGGGTAAATCGCATCCCATTTGTCAAAATAGGCACTGGCTTTTACACTGATTTCGGTGTTTTTGTCGTTAAACAATTTCGCAACACCGGCACCCACTCCAAAGGATTGGTAATCGTATTCTTTGGAAACACTACCGTTAAGATTCCAGATTGTATTCCGATTGTCTGAACTATGACTATAACTGGCCGATAGTGTTTTTAAAACATCCTTACGGGAAGCTCCGGTCGATTCGATCCACGGACTTCCATAAGGCGCCGGAGTAGTGGTCGTGGTCGTATAATCGTCGTCTTTACTGTAAAGACCGGTTGGATTCATACCACGGGAAGCTCCGGTATTGTTGTTATTGGTGGTGGTTACGGTATACGATCCATCGGTTACAAACGGGTTGATATTACTGGATGAAGCCGACGTATAGGCCGAAAAACCGGCATCGATGGTTAACACATCGTCGTCGTTCAACGGAATGGTCAATACGATATTGGACGTGTAATCTTTTAATTTTTCGGTTCCGACACCACCGCCAACAGCCGAGTGTTTTCCGTCCTGCTGGTAATAACTGCCCAAAAATTCGATCTCGGTTGTTTCGAGTACCCGTTTTTTATAGGACGTGGCGTTTTCATCTTCCTGTGCATTTACAATGGAGCAACAGAAGAGACTGGTATAAAAAAGTATTTTTTTCATGTTTAATTGCAGCCACAGCCTCCTCCTGTTTTTCCGCCATTGGCGCCCGAAGCACCTTCGCGGTAAATTTGAAAATTGGTCTCGTAGCGCTCAGACGATCGTGCCGATAGTTTCATATCGGGATCGTTACTATTTTGTTTTTCGTATTCTTTTACGGTGTTGCAGGAAAATAGGAGGAAGCACCCTAAAAGGAGTAATGCGGGTTTCATTTAGTTGGTCTTTTTTAATTTTTTGTGATCAATGTTTTTGGAGTAGAAAATTTTGCCGCTGTCGGTTACAATAACCGCACTGATTTGAGGGATCTGGTTGATGAGGTTCATGCCGACTTCCTGGCCGAGTACCATAACGGAGGTGGAAATACCATTGGCCATTTCGGCACTTGCGGCAAAAACCGTAACACTCGATAAGCCGCTGGCCGGGTAGCCCGTTCGGGGATCAATAATATGGGAATATCGTTTTTTATCGATTTCAATATATTTTTCGTAACTGCCGGACGTAACCACGGCACCGTCGGTAAGTGGGAAAACCGCAAAAATGCGTGCTTTGTTTTTAGGATTTGTAATCCCGATAGTCCATTCTTTACCATCCGGTTGTTTTCCCCAGGTGTTCATATCGCCCGATGCATTGATGATTCCGGCTACGACACCTTTTTCCATCATAAGTGCTTTGGTTTTATCAGCGGCATAGCCTTTCCCGATCGATCCGAAACCGATTTTCATTCCCGGAAGTTTTAGGAAAATAGTACGGTGTTCTTTGTCGAGGATGATGTTTTGGTAGCCGATCTTTTTTACGGATTCTTTTATTTCTTCCGGCGATGGTAACACGGTCATACTACCATCGTATTTCCAGATTTTATCGGCTGCCGCAAAACTGATATCAAAAGCACCGTCTGTCAGTTTGGAAAAACCGATCGCGCGTTGTGTCAGATCAAAAAGTTCCTGATCTACAACCACCGGACGAATGCCGGCATTCCGGTTGATTTCCGATACCTGAGTTTGGGGCATCCATTCCGAAATCAGGTTTTCAATACGGGTGATTTCGGCCACGGCGGTGTCGATATAAGCATCCGCAGTGGGAATATCTTTCGCCACAATAGTGATGTCAAAACGGCTACCCATTAGTTTTACGACCCTTTTATGGGCCACTTGTGCGTTAAGGACGATAGTATTTGTCAGGAATGCGATCAGGAGAAAGCGTTTCATATTTTCTTTTCTAAAGTGTGTAATAGTTCGATATAAGCCGTAGGACTAATGTTTTTATATCCGGTTTTTCCCAGTACTTTTCCATTTTTGTCCAGTACAACTACCAGCGGAAAATGACCTTCTTTATTGTATTGCTCGGCCAGATTGTTGTTTTGGTTCTGTTGACTTTCCGATAAAGTGTTGGTTTTCTTTTTCGGAAAATCGGCTTTTACCAGAATCCAGTTTTTATCCGCTTCGGTTTTAAATTCTTCAGAACTCCAGATGGCTTTGTCCAGTTTGATACAAGGCGCACACCAGTCGGAACCGGAGAATACAAGTACGATATTTTTATTTTCGGCCACGGCATTTTTTTTGCCGTTTTCAAAATCATTTTCCCAATGTTGGGCATATGTAAAGGTACTGATTAGGAGTAAAAATAAATAGTGGCTTTTCATAGGGGTTATTTTTTGATGATCTTTTGAGTCGTGGTCTGACCGTTTTCAAACTCAACTCTCGCGGTATAAATCCCGTTTCCAAAAGCCGACAGGTCTGCGATAGTCGATGTCTGAACGGCAATAACTTGGCCAAGTGAGTTGTAAAACGTAATTTTTTTGATGTTTTCAGTGGTTTCAAACGTCACGGTTCCTTGTGTTGGGTTTGGATACAGTCGTACGGAAGTTTTATCGAAATCGGAAAGTCCCATAGGTTGTTCGGCAATGGTAATGGCATAATCTTCTACTTCGCCGCGTGCGCTGCCTATAAATTCACACGCCTCGGCAGCCGTTACGGCGGTTAGTCGTTTCGAACGGATTCGCATACGGGTGGTACCGGTTAAAGCGGTTGTAGGAACGACAATCTGGTTGCTGCTAAAGGTAGCACTGTTGCTACTGTTGATGGTTCCTAAGCTAAAAAACTCATTGCTTTCGAAGGTTCCGTTTTGGTTAAAATCGATCCAAACACCTACACCTCCGCTGCTTCCCGGATTGTCTACCGTCACGGAAATACTGTTTGTAGAACCTTTGGCAATTTGTGCCGCGCCAACAGTCGCACTATAATCGATATACGAATAGTTATCCTGACTGCATTCGGTGGTATGGTTGATTCCGGCAAAAGTAACGTTGGTTATCGTACCGCCATACAAACAGCTGTTGTTATTGTTGATCGTGCAGTAAGTAGCTGTTGGCGTATTACTGTTCATTGTGATCTGAATATTCGGGCGGAAATACGAACCGCTCATACTGGCATTGCTGTTCCACGGTGTTGCGGTTGGTGTGAAAAAGTCGACACCGCTGCTGTATTTGCGACACAGATAGTTGGGATTGGTTGTCGTGGCTCGGAATCTCGGATAATTGTTATCGTCTTTTGTAGTTGCATCCCGTACTACCAGTATAGCCAGATTACCGGTATTTTTATCGTAGGAAAATGGGGTTGTAAGGGTGATGGTATTCCATCCGGCTGTACTTATAGCCGGTAATGCTCCGGAATATACTTCGGTATAGCCCGAAAAACCACTGCCAACAGTACCCGATGGTAAAGCGGTAAGGGTAGCGGTTTTTAAATAAATTTTGATATTGTTGGTAGCTGCTGCATTAAAAGTGGAACTGTGTTGCCAGGATAGTGCGGTTATGGTTCCGGAACTGTTAATTTCACTGGACAGATACAGACTTTCGCTAGCCGATTTTTCGTATACGCAGTTTACCGGAGCATCGCTGGTAATGTTATTACTGGTTTCGTTTCCGATGCGTATTGGTTGTGCGATACAATCGGGTAGTGTAAGCAAGAGTAATGCAGTAAAACAGGCGTGTAATGTTCTTTTCATTTTGGGTGAGTTATTTTTATTTATACTAAATCTAAATAATTTGCAATACTACTAAATTTTCTTAATGGTTTGACCTTTAATCGATATTTTTTTGAATTTTATTTAATGAAGTGACCGAATTGTTATCAATTATACTGCTATTTATAGAGTAGAATCCATTCATTATGAGTGAAATAATTCCACTTTGCTTTGGCAAAATCGACATTGGGGTCGATGAGCGTACGGAGTGGTTTTTTATTAATCGATACCTTCGAATCGATATAAATGCTGATGTTTTTCCCCTCTTTTTGATATTCTTCTTTGATCTTTTGCGCCGTTTGCCAGATCATATCCGGTTTGGTTTGCATTCCGCGGATCTGTTTTTTGGTTAGAATGCGTTTTAATTTATAGCGTTTTTTTTCACCCGTGGCATGATCCACGACATAGAATTTGGAATAACCACTTCGGTTGCGCAACATCATTCGCCAACTTAACCGATGGCCTTCTTCCGTCCATAAAACATCGCCTTCGATCAGCCAGTGCCGTAATGGGAATGCCAATTGAAAAATAAAATAAGGGATAAAAAAGTAAAGCAGTATCCGCTTTCCATAATCCGTTTTTTGATGATCGGTTTCCGGTACAATTTTTTTTCTGAAAAATAGCTTGCGTATGGTTTCCGGTGGGAAAAGCAATATGGAAAACGACAAGGCCAGGAACGGAAAAATCCCAATACCAAGATGTATTTTATTAAAAAAATGGAAAATCACTGAGGCGATAAAAGCCAGCATTCGCGTGCGACGCCATAGCATTAACGGCACAACGAGTAAGTCGAAAAGGATACCGGCATAGGCGATAAACAGGTAAAACCATTTCTGAGAATACAATGTCTTTAGTGATGACGTGGCATGTTTGCTTAGCATTTCGCGGGTAAAGGTACCGTCAAGCCAGTCGGGATATAGCTTGGCTACGGTTGCATAAAAGTAAACAATACCAACCTGCAAGATTAAAACCCAAATGCACCATTGCGGGATATGAGTTTTGCGGATGGATGGTTTTAATCGGGCATCTACCGAATTGGCACAATTGGCCGGTAAAAAAAACAGCATAATCCCAAGTAACAACAACAGATAATGATGATTGTTATAGGCGGTTTTTTGCATAAAATAGACACCTGCCCACATAATCGTGAACAACGCCATGCTGAAACGGTAGAACCATCCGATCGAAATTAGCAGTCCGACAATTCCCATCGCATAGAAGTAATAAATCATACCGTTACCGGGTAATGGCTGCAACCAGTCCATTCCGATATGTGTAAACGTATAGGAGGGAAGTATAAAATTGCGGCGTACCCAATCGGAGGTGACAGATTGTAAACAATGTAATGTGATCAATAAACCAAAAACAATCCTGAAAAGGATTAATTGCGAATTGTCAATCGGGGTAAATAAGGCGGATAGTAACTGATCCTGCTTTTTTTTGAATTGGCCTTTTATCGGTTTTAAGCGATTGAAGGCTAAAACGTTAGCGAATCGATAATCTTTTAACATAAAAAAATCTTAATCAAAAGTTAGGGCAAAGTTAAAAAAATATTGCACTTATTTAGACTTATTAAAAATAAATATATAGCTTTGCCCGAAATTTAAAGACTGTATGAACCGAATATTACTTTTATTACTCGCCGGAATTTCATATACTGGATACGCACAAATGGTTGATTCTACGAGTGTTAAACAACTTAAAGAACAAATCAAAAAGGAGCTTAGAGAAGAGCTTCGACAAGAAGTGAAACAAGATTTTGCTAACGATAATAAAAACCTTTTTAACTGGAGCAAGTTTACGCTGAGCGGTTATGGAGTAGTGAATTATTACAACTACCGACGCTATGATACCGATCTGGGAATGAAAGATAAATTTGATGCCGAACGTTTGAACCTATATCTGGGTTATAATTTTAACGATTGGATTAGTTTTAAATCGGAAATCGAATTCGAACACGGCGGAACCGGTTCTACTATCGAACTGGATACACAGGAAGAAGCCGGAGAATACGAACAGGAAATCGAAGCGGGTGGAGAAGTGAAAATCGAACAGGTTCACGTTAACCTGGCCATCCGTCCGTATTTTAACGTTCGTGTGGGACGTATGAAAATTCACTTTGGATTGGCACAGGATTTAGACCGTCCGATCTCGTATTTTACAACGCACCGTCAGGAAATGGAAAACGAAATTCTGCCTTTAGGATGGTATGAAAACGGGGTACAATTCCACGGTACTTTCTGGAAAAAACGATTCAAATACGAAGTATCGGTTACCAATGGTTTGGATGCGTCCGGATTTAGTTCCCGAGGATGGATCAAAGAAGGATACCAAACCCGTTTTGAAATGTCAGTTGGCGAAAGCTGGGCTTTAACAGCACGTTTGGATTATAAATTCGGAACACACAAAAATACCTATTTCGGGGTTTCGGCCTATATTAATGATGCCGCTGCAAACCGTCCGAAAAACGATATGAAGGAAACGGCTTATGTGACCATTTTCGAAGGGCATATTACCTACGATGAGGATTACCTGCGTTTTAACTCGATTTTCCTATATGGAAACCTTGAAAACTCCAATATCGTTTCCCGTAAAAATGCCAGTTTGTCCAATAACTTAGGGGTAAAAAGAACGCCGGTTGGGAAAAATGTAGTCGGATTTTCGGCCGAAGTAGGCTACGAAATCCTGCATTTCTTTAATCCGCAGGCCAAGCATAAAGTATACCCGTTTTTACGTTACGACTACTACGACACCATGCATGAAGTGGAAGGAAACGTAGTGCGTAAGCCGCGTTGGGAACGCAGTGCTATGATGGGTGGTTTTAACTGGTTTGTGCATCCGCAGATCGTTTTAAAAGCACATTATCAAAACCGAAGATTGGGATCGTATCAGTTTGATCCGGTAACATCGTTAAACACAGGTGAAAGACAACAAGAGAATACTTTTTCTGCCGGAATCGGATTCTCGTTTTAATAATACTAACTCAAATTTTTAATAGATGAAAAGAAGAATTTTAAGTCTGGGATTTGTTGCAATGGCAATGACATTAGCAAATTGTAGTAATAATGACGATACTAATTATGTAGACCCGAACGCTTCATTATTTTCGGATGTAATTGGTAATGTGTCATCAAATGTAGTGGTAGAAACCTATAAAACATTAAACCAAAAAGCCGGAGAATTAAGAACGGCAATCAATACGTTGGCAACAACACCAAACGAAACCAATCTTGCTGCTGCAAAACAGGCCTGGATGAATACCCGTAAACCGTGGGAACAATCGGAAGGATTCCTTTACGGACCGGTTGCCGATGATGCTTTAGGAAACGGAGGTTTGGATCCGGCAATGGATACCTGGCCGGTTGACGTGGAAGCGATGAACAACATTCTTAACAGTGGGCAGCAAATCACTGCGAATGTAATTGCAGCTAACCCGGAAGCACGTGGATTCCACTTAATCGAGTTCTTATTATGGGGAGAAAACGGAACGAAAACAGCGGCACAACTTACGGCTCGTGAGTTACAATACCTTAAAGCGGCTGCAGAAGATTTACAAAATAACACTCAAACATTGATCAACGGATGGAGTGCTTCTTCCGGAAATTATGTTGGATTTTTCCTTACGGCCGGAAATTCCGGAAACGTAAAATATCCGTCTCAAAAAGCGGCATTGGAAGAATTTGTTCACGGAATCATCACTATTGCGGATGAGGTAGCCAATACTAAAATTCAGGAGCCGTTAAACGGACCGAATGGAGAAGGAGTTTCGCCTCAGGCTGAAGAATCTCGTTTTAGTAAAAATTCACTTTTAGATTTTGCCGATAACATTCGTAGTGTTCAGAATATTTATTTAGGTGATTACGGAAGTGTAAATGGAAAAGGATTAACCGATGTAGTGGCGGCCAGAAATCCCCAATTGGATACGGCGATCAAAGCGAAAATTGCAGAGTCAATTTCAGCAATCGAAACTATTCCGGTATCGTTTACGGATGCCATCTATAATAACAGACCGGCAGTTGAAAATGCACAGCAAAAAGTGAACGAATTGTTTAGCATGTTGCAAACGCAATTGTTACCGTTAATTAATAACTAAGAATAGTAATTGCCATAGTAACTATAATTTTGACCGTGATTTAGTTTCACAAGTTGTAATTAATTTGTGAACCTTCATTATGATGTCTTCCTAATCCCTCACCTAATACAATTTAAGTGGGGGATTTTCCAATGAAAAACAACATGATAAAAAAATACATAGCATTAGGCTTGTTGGGAATAATACTGGGTTCCTGTAGTAGTGATAACAATCCGGACGAATATGAAAATATTCCGGATTTAAATGACCGGTTAATGGCCGGAGGGGAAACGACTGTTTTTCTGGCAACCAGTAATGCGTTTAGTATGCCGGCACCGAATCTGGATCCGCAAAGTTTGGGAATCCATTTGTCGGGTGATGTACAGTTTGAATCCATTTTTGTGACGGCACCGGCAAATGTGAACTCCGGATTGGGCCCCATTTTTAATAATTCATCCTGTATTGCCTGTCACCCAAGAGACGGACGATCGGCGTTTCCTATTGTGATCAACAATCGAAGCGGTTTACTGGTTCGCGCCAGTATTCCGGGAATGGATGCCCATGGCGGACCACTTGCCGCTCCGGGTTTTGGTTTGCAGATTCAAAATCAGGCTTTATTCGGTTATACACCGGAAGCAGCTTATCAGGTGACTTTTGAAGAAAGTATCGAAACCTTAGCCGATGGTACCGTTGTGCGACTTCGAAAACCGATGATCACCTTAACCAATCCATATATGCCGTTTCCGGCGGGTATGATGACATCACCGCGAATCGGAACCCCGGTTTTTGGATTGGGACTTTTGGAAGCCATTCCGGAAGCGAATATTCTGGCATTACAGGATATCAATGACACCAATGGCGATGGGATTTCCGGAAAAGCCAATTATGTCTGGGATCCGATGTTACAACAAACCGTATTGGGACGTTTTGGATGGAAAGCCAATACCGGAACCATTTTGGTACAATGTGCGGCGGCCTATGTGGAAGATATGGGGATTACCAATTATATATTTCCGAATGAAACCGGACACAACCAGTCAAACGGGCAAGATGGTCTGAATGATGATCCGGAAATTGCCAATGCTGTTTTGGATCAGGTGGCGTTGTATTGTAAAACACTGGCCGTTCCGGCACCGCGAAATATCGGTAGCCGACAGGTACGGGAAGGTGCTGCGATTTTTGAACGAATTGGCTGTGCGCAATGTCATACGCCAAAACAAACCACAGGATATAGCCCGATAGCGGCCTTGTCGAATCAGGTCATTTATCCGTATTCCGATTTGCTATTACATGATATGGGGGATGGATTGGCCGATAACCGTCCGGATTTCCTTGCAAATGGTAAAGAGTGGAAAACACGACCATTATGGGGAATCGGTTTAACAGAATTGGTAAACGGACACACGCATTTTCTACACGATGGACGTGCGCGAAACCTAACCGAAGCCATTCTATGGCATGGCGGTGAAGGACAAAATGCAAAAGATCGTTTTAAACAACTTTCTACAGCGGAGCGAACTTCATTATTAGCCTTTTTAAACTCCTTATAAATATATCTTTATAAAGTTATACCTTAAAGTTACACCTGACAGGTTTCCAAAACCTGTCAGGTGTTTTAATTTATGGTATAAAAAACCGGTGTGAGAAGCACCGGAAATTCTTCTTAACGAACCCTAAAGGTTTTCAACATCTTTGTAGAGTTTTACCTTATAAGTTACACCTGACAGGTTTCCAAAACCTGTCAGGTGTTTTAATTTATGGCATAAAAAAAGCCGGTGTGAGAAGCACCGGCAATTCTTTTTTAACTAACCCTAACCAAATGAGAAATCATTTATTACTCTGCAAATGTCCGACATTTTTTTTAGCACTTGTGTTAACGGAATGTTATTTGTATGTTATTGATAATTAAAAAAATAGATTCTTAAGAATACTTTAAGATTTTTCTTTCCCGAAGGCTTCTTATTCCATTTTTTATAATTTTCAGACTATTTTTTGTCCTGTACTGCAAACACTTTTTTCAATAGATCAGAGCTTCTCGAATTCAGGTTTCCACGGATGTCTTTTTCCTCTACCGAAATCATTTTAAACACCCCTTTCATGGCTTCGTTGGTTACATAATCGGTTAAATCCGGATTTACTTTTTTAACCAATGGCAAGGTGTTGTATTTATTGATAATTCCCGTCCATACTTTATCAGCACCTACATTTTCAAACGAGGTTTTAATAACCGGATTAAATTTAGCGTATAATGCTGTTGACGTGGAACCCTGTAAATAGGTCGTTGCAGCGGTATCGTTACCCATTAAAATATTTTTGGCATCGGTAAACGTCATTCCTTTAACCGCGTTCACAAAAATAGGAGTGGCTTCTTTTACGGCATCTTCGGCCGCGCGATTCATTACTTTTATACCTTCATCAGCAAGACTTCCCATTCCCATACTGCGTAGGGTTTTGTCTACTTTTTGCAATTCTTCCGGCATCAGGATTTTAACCATTTCGTTTTTATAAAAACCATCGACCTGAGTTAGCTTGGTTACCTGTTTTTCAATCCCTTTGTTTAAGGCCTCTTTTAAACCCGCTGCTATATCGGTCTGACTCAACAATCCGGTACCGGTACTTTGTGTTTTGGTAGAACCTTTTATTTTATCGGTTAATTGTTTAAAAATCTGCGCATCGGCATGATAGGATAGTGACAAAAGCGCAAGGAGTAAAATTATTCGTTTCATAGTATTTGTTATTGATGTTCAAAGGTAATCAAAGTTTGTACCAAAAATTAATATAACTTTTACTTATCAAAAAATAAGAACAATCAATTTGATTTATGGTTTTTGTGCGGATGCATTCGGTAATTTTGAGTACATTTAAAGTGCTATGGAGATTGATTCTCAAAACTTTAAATCCTTAAATCGTTTGTTAATCCAAAAATCTAAAAAAATGAAAGCACACAACAAACTAACAACTGCCTCAGGAAAACCCTACGTTGAAAATGAAAATTCGCAAACCGTTGGCGCACGCGGACCGATTTTACTTCAGGATTTTATTCTTCACGAAAAAATGGCCAGCTTTAATCGGGAGCGTATTCCGGAAAGAGTGGTACACGCCAAAGGTTCCGGTGCTTATGGGACTTTTACCGTTACCCATGATATTTCGAAATATACCAAAGCAAAAGTATTTAATAAGGTAGGAAAAGAAACCCGTGTGTTTCTGCGTTTTTCTACGGTTGGAGGAGAAAAAGGATCGGCCGATTCGGAACGCGATCCAAGAGGTTTTGCGGTGAAATTCTATACAGAAGACGGAAATTGGGATTTGGTAGGAAACAATACACCGGTTTTCTTTATCAAAGACCCTAAAAAATTCGGGGATTTTATCCACACGCAAAAACGGGATCCGCAAACGAATTTAAAATCGCCAACCATGATGTGGGATTTCTGGTCGCTAAACCCGGAAAGTTTGCATCAGGTGCTCATCTTAATGTCCGATCGCGGTACGCCAAAAGGCTATCGTTTTATGCACGGATTCGGAAGTCATACGTTTTCGATGATTAACGATAAAAACGAGCGTTTTTATGTGAAGTTCCATTTTAAATCGGCTCAGGGTATCAAAAATTTTACCGGTCAGGAAGCCGATCAAATGCGTGCGGAAGATATGGATTATGCACAACGCGATTTGTTTGAAGCGATCGAAAACGGGCATTATCCGCGTTGGAATTTGAGAATTCAGGTAATGACGGAAGCGGAAGCGCGAAACTATCATATCAACCCGTTCGATCTTTCAAAAGTATGGCCGCATGGCGATTATCCGCTTATCGATGTGGGGGTATTGGAATTGAATCAGAATCCGGATAATTACTTCCAGGACGTAGAGCAGGCGGCTTTTGCTCCGGCGCACGTAGTGGATGGAATCGGATATTCGCCCGATAAAATGTTACAGGGACGTTTGTTGTCTTACCCGGATGCGCACCGTTATCGTTTGGGATCCAATTTCGAACAGATTCCGGTAAACCGTTGTCCGTTTGCAGTGAACAATTACCAACGCGACGGAGCGATGCGTGTCGATGGAAACGGCGGTAGTAATCCGAATTATTTCCCGAATAGTTTTGATAACATTGAAGTGGATCAATCGTATAAAGAACCGGCCTGGGATTTAGGAAATTCTATAGCCGACTGGTACGATCGCAATGCGGAAGGTGAAAACGATCATTATTCACAGCCGGGTAAATTATTTGATATTATGACACCGGAAGCCAAACAAAATACCATCCATAATATTGTAGGTGCGATGAAAGGCATTGGCGGACCTAAAAAAATGGAAATTATCAACCGCCAGCTTTGTCACTGGTTCCGTGCCGATGCCCGATTGGGAATGGGTATTGCACAGGGATTGGGCGTAGAAATTGATATGGACAACATCCATAAAGGATAAAATAAATCGTATATCGATTTAAAAAAGGCGCAGAGATGCGCCTTTTTTGTTTTATAAAAGATCCGTGCTTAGGGTTTATACGGCTGATGATCATAACTTAATCCACGGCTGAATTTCCATACGCCGTTTTCCAGTAACCAGACATGTGTAAATTGTGCGATACTGGTTGGATATTCCTGTTTGTTTTTCCCGGTTTCATAAAACCGATGTTTTCCCGTTTGGATAGCACCATATAAAACACCGTTTTGTTTTAATGGATAGACTTGTAAGCTTTCGCGAATCAATGCCCGGCGGGATTTGTATTCCGATTGGCATAGTCCATTTTGGATCCCGGAAATAAACTCGGCTTTGGATTTTGTGATGCCACCCAAATCGTGGTAAAATTCAAAATGATCACTGATAAGATTTTCAAATTGGCGGATGTCGCAGGTGTTGAATCCCACATTAAATAAAAGGCTGTCTTTTTCCTGTAAGGTGCGGTATAATTCGGAGTGATGTTGCTCCTGACCGAACAGCGTGGTTGTCAGACAAAATAGGAGTAGTAAAAATCCCGTTTTTTTCATCATTTTCTTTTATCAGTCCGGTAAAACGGTAGTTTGTTACAGTTAATCGGAGTAGTTTTTTCAATCGAATATCTTGGATGAATTGTGAAACCCTGTTTTTTTGTGTTATAAAAATAGGCTTAAAGCGTGTTGAAGCGCAATCTATTAACAACCGAACACTTTTTTAATCTTGCAGAATTCACTACATTGCGACCTCAAAATTCAGAATAACAATGGAACAAGCACAACCTTACCAACCTGTTAATAAAGTCCGTATTGTAACGGCTGCGTCGTTATTCGACGGGCACGATGCGGCGATCAACATCATGCGTCGAATTATCCAGGCAACCGGTGTTGAGGTGATCCACTTAGGTCACGACAGAAGTGTGGAAGAAGTAGTTAATACTGCGATCCAGGAAGATGCCAATGCAATTGCAATGACGTCGTATCAGGGTGGACATAATGAATATTTCAAGTATATGTACGACCTTTTAAAAGAAAAAGGTGCCGGACATATCAAGATTTTTGGCGGTGGAGGCGGTGTGATCCTTCCGGAGGAAATTAAGGAATTACACGAATACGGAATTACCCGTATCTATTCGCCGGATGATGGAAGAGAATTGGGATTACAAGGAATGATCAATGATTTGGTACAACGTGCCGATTACCCGGTTGGAGATGTTCTAAACGGAGAGATCAATCATTTGGAAGAGAAAAATCCAACGGCAATTGCACGGGTGATCTCATCGGCCGAAAACTTTCCCGAAGTGGCCAAAGATACCTTGGATCAGATTCATCAGAAAAATAAAGAAAATCATATCCCGGTATTGGGAATCACCGGAACCGGTGGTGCAGGTAAGTCGTCTTTGGTCGATGAACTGGTACGTCGTTTCCTGATCGATTTCCCGGAAAAAACAATCGGTTTGATTTCTGTCGATCCGTCCAAACGAAAAACAGGCGGTGCTTTATTAGGCGACCGTATTCGTATGAATGCGATTAACAATCCAAGAGTTTATATGCGTTCTTTAGCTACGCGTCAGTCCAATCTGGCGTTGTCAAAATATGTGGCTGAAGCGATTGAAGTGCTAAAAGCAGCGAAATACGACCTGATTGTATTGGAAACATCCGGTATCGGTCAGTCGGATACGGAAATTCTGGAACATTCGGATGTGTCATTATATGTGATGACTCCGGAGTTTGGAGCCGCGACGCAGTTGGAAAAAATCGATATGTTGGATTTTGCCGACCTGGTTGCGATCAATAAATTCGATAAAAGAGGGGCGTTGGATGCGATTCGCGATGTGAAAAAACAATACCAGCGCAACCATAACCTTTGGGACGTAAACCCGGATGCGATGCCGGTTTTCGGAACAATCGCTTCGCAGTTTAACGATCCGGGAATGAACACGCTTTACAAATCCATTATGGATAAAGTAGTGGAAAAAACCGGTGCCGCTTTACAGTCGACTTTTGAAATTACCCGCGAGATGAGCGAGAAAATTTTCGTGATTCCACCGCATCGTACCCGTTATTTATCGGAAATCGCCGAAAATAACCGTAAATACGATCAGGTAGCGGTTAGTCAACAAGATGTGGCTCAAAAATTATACGGAATTTTTAAAACCATCGAAACCGTTTCAGGTCTAAAACCATCGATCGATAAATCAGGAATCGATGAGGCTTCCGTAGTAACTTCCGATGACGATAAAAAACTATTCCTGTCGTTATTGCTAAAAGAATTCGACAGAGTAAAAATGAACCTCGATCCGTATAACTGGGAAATTATTCTAACCTGGGATGAAAAAGTAAACAAATACAAAAACCCGGTGTACAGTTTTATGGTTCGTGATAAAGAAATCAAAATCGCGACACATACCGAAAGTTTGTCGCATTCGCAGATACCAAAAGTAGCATTGCCGAAATATCAGGCATGGGGCGATATTTTACGTTGGTCGTTACAGGAAAACGTACCGGGAGAATTCCCGTTTGCATCCGGATTGTATCCGTTTAAACGCGAAGGAGAAGATCCAACCCGTATGTTTGCCGGAGAAGGCGGACCGGAACGTACGAACCGTCGTTTTCACTATGTAAGTTTGGGAATGCCGGCAAAACGTTTGTCAACCGCTTTCGATAGTGTGACTTTATACGGAAACGACCCGGGTCACCGACCGGATATTTACGGAAAAATCGGAAATGCCGGAGTATCGATCTGTTGTCTTGACGATGCGAAAAAATTATATTCCGGATTCAATCTGGCACACCCGATGACATCGGTAAGTATGACCATCAACGGTCCGGCGCCTATGTTATTAGGATTCTTTATGAATGCCGCTATTGATCAGCAATGTGAATTGTATATCAAAGAAAACGGATTGGAGAAAGAAGTGGAAGCTAAAATTGAAGCGATCTACAAGAAAAAAGGCGTAGCGCGTCCACGTTATAATGGTGATTTGCCAAAAGGTAACGACGGATTGGGATTAATGCTATTGGGCGTTACCGGAGATCAGGTTTTACCGTTGGATATTTATAACGACATCAAAGTAAAAACATTAGCACAAGTGCGTGGAACAGTTCAGGCGGATATCTTAAAAGAAGATCAGGCACAAAACACCTGTATTTTCTCTACGGAATTTGCGTTGCGTTTGATGGGTGATGTTCAAGAGTATTTTATCACGAAAAACGTACGAAACTTCTATTCGGTTTCAATTTCCGGATACCATATCGCCGAAGCAGGTGCTAACCCGATTACACAGTTGGCCTTTACGCTGGCAAACGGATTTACCTATGTGGAATACTACCTGAGCCGTGGTATGAGCATCAACGATTTCGGACCAAACCTGTCGTTCTTCTTTTCAAACGGTATCGATCCGGAATATGCGGTTATCGGACGTGTGGCGCGTAAAATTTGGGCGAAGGCGCTTAAATTAAAATACGGAGCCAACGAAAGAGCACAGATGTTAAAATACCATATTCAGACTTCCGGGCGTTCGTTGCACGCACAGGAAATCGATTTTAATGATATCCGTACGACTTTACAGGCGCTATATGCGATTTACGATAACTGTAACTCGTTGCACACGAATGCATACGATGAGGCGATTACTACGCCAACCGAAGAATCGGTGCGTCGTGCGATGGCAATCCAGTTGATCATTAATAAAGAGTTAGGATTGGCGAAAAACGAAAACCCAATTCAGGGATCGTTTATCATCGAAGAGCTAACCGATTTGGTTGAGGAAGCCGTTTTAGCCGAATTCGACAGAATTACCGAAAGAGGTGGTGTGTTGGGTGCTATGGAAACCATGTACCAGCGTTCTAAAATTCAGGAGGAAAGTTTGTACTACGAAACCCTGAAACATACCGGAGAATTCCCGATCATTGGAGTGAATACGTTCTTAAGTTCGAAAGGTTCGCCAACGGTTGTTCCGGCTGAGGTTATCCGTGCAACGGAAGAGGAAAAACAATTCCAGATTCATACCCTGGAAAACCTACATCAGGCGAATGCGGATGAAGTGCTAAAACAATTAGAGATTATCCAGGAAGCGGCGATTCAGAATCAGAATATTTTCGAAAAGCTAATGGATGCTGCGAAATACTGTTCTTTAGGTCAGATCACATCAGCTTTGTTTGAAGTAGGTGGACAATACCGCAGAAATATGTAATTAACAGATGATCATCATATAATAAAAAAGAGCACCCATTACGGGTGCTCTTTCAGTTATAACTAACCTCGATTATTAATTAATAATTATCTTCTTGGTGGTGGATTGGTTTTCGGAAGAAAGGCGTAACAGGTAAAAACCTTGTGGCAGTTCGTTTAACGTATAAACTTCCTGATTGTGTGCCGG
The DNA here is from genome assembly GCF_039888695.1 of Flavobacterium sp. CAU 1735. NCBI lineage: Bacteria > Pseudomonadati > Bacteroidota > Flavobacteriia > Flavobacteriales > Flavobacteriaceae > Flavobacterium > Flavobacterium sp. CAU 1735. Next base: position 38,081 of record NZ_JBDQQQ010000003.1, read on the forward strand.
TTTTTTGATTTGCTGTACGATTTGACCACTAATGTTGATCAATTGAATTTCGTCCAGTTCTTTTTCCGAATAAATATTGATGGTGTGATTGGTTGACGGGTTTGGATATACCGATACATTGGCAATCACTTCGAAACTATCCGTAGCCAATGTTGGTCCCCAAACAGCTTGTACATATTCTGGATGATCAATGTATGGGTTACGGTTGTTCTGACGGGCATAAATCGCATTGTTACGATCAATTTCACGCTGACTTACTGGATCCTGTGTATGCCAGGTGTATAAAATACGAAGGAATGTCGTAGTGAATACCTGATTGCTGGTACCGTTAAACATCGCATAAGTATAGCCGGATACGGTATTTTCGTAACGGGTGGCGAAGTAAAAATACATACGGGCAATATCGCCTTTAAATTCATCGATTGGTTCGAATACGGTTCCGGTATATCCCGCAGCATAGCCGCTATTGGAAGCCGATCCCAGTTTGGATCCGTTGGTTGAGGTCCACGTGGCGGTTCCTACAACACCGTGTGGCCAGTTGTCTCTTCTGTTATTTACATATCCGTCGGTCGGTGGAATGTGGTGTGCATCGGAATACATAGGTGTCTGTGATCCGAAAACCGATTGTGGAACGGTATGTTCCCGGTTGTAGCAAGCGCCTTCTGCTGTATAATTTCCACATTGGTCGGTTTGGTACGTATAGCTATAGGCATCTGGGCCAGCTGGTTTTTCTGAATAAATGTCTAAAATAGTGTTGTCGTTTTCGTAGTAATGATCACGGTCCGATGTACCGTAGGTTGTCCAAAGACCATTATAAGTTCTGTCTGTGTGTCCCTTAATAATGTTATAAAGCTGGGTTTTTAAGGTATACCCGGTACCGGTGGCCGAATTGTAATACCCGGCCGGGATCTGACTAAATCCCAAAAATACCGACAATAATAGTGCGGTAGTGTAGAGTTTTTTCATAAAAGAAATAATATTTAGGATTCAAATGTAAAATGTTTGACGTTACAAAAAAAGAATTTTAACTATTTAGAAACGAGTGAATTACAAAAAAAGTTTCTGTAAGGTTTATTTTGTAGGAAAATATAGGGTAAACTTTTAACATTTTGTGAGGTCTGTAAAAAAAGGATATAAAAAAACCTGCTGAAAAGCAGGCTTGTTTTATAAAATAGAACGGAATTCTAGTTGATGATAACTTTTTTGGTCGTACTCATATTTTCAGATGACATACGGATCAGGTAAAAACCTTGTGGTAAATTTTCAAGCGTATATACTTCCTGATTGTGTACCGGTTTTTTGATTTGCTGTATGATTTGTCCGTTGATGTTAATCAATTCAATCTCATCCAATTCTTTTTCCGAATAAATATTGATTTTCTGATCGTTGGATGGGTTTGGATATACCATAACATTCGCCAATAGATCAAAACTATCCGTAGCTAACATACCCGGCCAACGATTTTCGGCTACTGGTCCGCCCCAGATTACCGTCGCCAGATAAGGATTGTCGATAAACGGGTTACGGTTTCCTTGTCCGAAAGAATTACTAGCGTTTCCTAAATAGGTATTTCTACGGTCTTCATATTCCGAAACCGGATCTTCTGCATTCCATTGTAATAATAAGGTCATCATGTTACTGTCGGACGAAACGGTCGATCCTGTTGCTACATTTTTAGGCAAACAACGGGTTGGGTAACGTAGATACATATACATGATCATACGTGCTACATCGCCTTTCCATTCGTCTCCGGGATACCATCCGCCAGAAACAGATCCGGAGTTACCGGAACCGGCTGCAAATTTTAAACTACCACGTGCACCGTTACGTTGTACATCGGAAGCACGCAAATGATGTGCATCGGCACCAGGTCCCGAAGTTCCTAAATCTGGGGTTCCCAATGATTTGGCAAACGTGTGTTCGCGATTCCATTGACAAGTTGTACCACCGCCATTGCTGTTTTTGCTTCGTCTTCTGTGGTCGTTGTCATCCGATGAAGAAGAAGGACACATGTTGTTGCTAAAACCGTACAACAATAATACGTTGGCATTCGAGGCATCATTAGGATCCAGATCAATAATTTTGTCTACATCCCAAATGTCGTCATAGCTCAGTGTTTTAGTGTGCGTGTTTGTGATTTTAGTCGATAGCGCACTTTTTAAGTTGCTACCGGTCACAGTCCAGTTAAATCCGTTATAGTACGGAGAAGCCGGAGCACCTGCTTGTGCGAAGCCCAATAGAGGAGAAAGGGCTAACGCGAGTGCGTAAATTTTTTTCATTTTAAGTCAGTTTATACAATTTGTTTATTAGGATTTTCGGTTGAAAAGTGCCATATAGAACCCGTCAAATCCGGATTCCGACGCCAAAACCTTAATATCTTTTACAAATTCAAATTGCTTTCCGGATTCGGTTTGCAGAAATTTCTGAACCTGTTCCTGATTTTCGGAAGGCAATACGGAACAGGTGGCATACACCAATTTCCCGCCCGGTTTTACAATTTTAGAGTAGTTTTCCAATACTTCCGCCTGTACTTTACGGATGTTGTCGATAAACTCCGGTTGTAGTTTCCATTTACTGTCCGGGTTACGTTTTAAAACACCCAAACCACTACACGGTGCATCGATTAAGACACGGTCGGCTTTTTCATGTAATTTTTTGATCACCTTCGTACTGTCGATGATACGGTATTCAATATTAAAAGCACCGTTTCTTTTCGCGCGGATTTTTAATTGTTTTAATTTGCTTTCATACAAATCCATTGCGATTAACTGGCCTTTATTTTCCATTAAGGAAGCCATATGCAATGTTTTTCCACCGGCTCCGGCACAAGTATCGACTACGCGCATTCCCGGTTTAATATCCAGAAAACGGGCAACCATTTGCGATGAGGCATCTTGTACTTCAAACATACCTTCTTTAAAGGCATCTGTAAGGAATACATTCGCTCGTTCTTTTAAAATCAAGGCATCCGGATAGTCCGAATGGAATTCCGTTTCGATATTCAGGTCCATTAAGACAGCACGAAGCTTTTCTTTGGTCGTTTTTAGTGTATTAACACGTAAAATAACTTTCGCCTGTTCGTTTTGTGCTGCAATTTCTGTAGACCATAAGGCTTCGCCCAATTCCTGCACACCAATTTCGTCCATCCAGTCCGGAATGGATTCTCTGTATTTTCTGATTTTTGACAATTCGTCAAAACGGCCTTTTATTTTTCGTACCGGAGTACTTTCAAAATACTTCCAATCCGGTAAGGTATACCCGCGTAAAACCGCCCAAACGGCAAAAATACGCCATACATTGTCCCGGTCATACGGTTCCTTAACTTCGGCTATTTCAGTGTACAAACGTTTCCAACGTACAATTTCATAAATGGTTTCCGCAACGAACTTTCGGTCGTGGCTTCCCCAACGTTTGTCTTTTTTTAAGGCGCGTGCCACTACTTTGTCGGCATATTCTCCTTCATTGAAAATAGCCATTATCGAATCAATAACGGTAAAAACCAGGTTTCTGTGTAATCTCATTTGTGTAAAAATCAGCTTGCAAAGATAGTTAATTTATTTACTTACAAGCCTATCTGTATCGGTTAATAAATGAAGAGGGCGTTTCGCCACATTTTTTTTTAAATAGCCTCGAAAAATAAGCATAATCATCATAGCCTAATGCTGTGGCTACTTCTGCAAAATTGTTCTTAAATCGGATCAATTCCCGTTTGGCTTCCAGGAATACCCGATCCAAAATGACGTCGGAAGTGGTTTTGCCGACCATCGATTGCGTGATGCGGTTTAAATGCTTCGGACTCACATTGAGCCATTCGGCATATTGTGAGGGTGATTTTTCGGATTTATAGTGCTTTTCAATCAATCGTTCGAGTTCCTGAAATCGTAAGGCGTACGAATGTTGTACAGCGGTCGCGGTGGCATTCTTTTCGATATACAAACGGGTACTGTCGATATAAATCTGATCAATCAGACTTAGGATTTTTTGCATTTTTAGAACGGCCTCATTTTGATTTTCTTTCAGAATTTCGCGAAATAAAGATTCAAAATCGGTTGCATCGTGTTCAAGATATAAAAAGGGAGCGTTTTGTACACTATAAAAAAAAGGGTAGTTGTGAATCTTGATCCGATTGTAATGCAGGTCATAAAAAGCCTGTGTATGGAAAAAAATATAACCGCGAATGTCTTCCGATAATTCCCAATGGTGTGTTTGTCCGGGATTTAGGAAAAAAAGACTACCGGGTTTTACGGTATATGTCGTAAAATCAATTTCATGAATGCCGCTTCCCTGCGTAAAAAGTACAGTCAGGTAAAAATTGTGTTTATGCGGTTTATGAATGTTACGATGGTTGGTAATGATGTGATTTTCAATAGTGTTTGAGTAGAATTCCTTACGGGTTTCGCCCGGTTCGAATTGTTTTATGTCGAGAATAGCTGTTTTCATAAAACGGATATCGGGATTTTTTATGTCCTAAAAGTACAAAAACTTGTGTGAATCGTCTATAGCTTGTTGCCGAATTCTTGTGAAATTTGTATAAAAAAAGAGTTATGTCAATTTTAAAGAACATTGTAACGGAAAAATGCCCTAAATGTCATCAGGGACAGGTTTTTGAAAAGAAAGGAAATATATTGCTTTTTCAGATGCCAAAAATGAATACGCATTGTTCCAACTGTAATCATAAATTCGAAAAAGAACCCGGATATTTCTTCGGATCCATGTTTGTGAGTTATGCCGTAGCGGTGGCCGAAATGGTTGCCTTTTTCCTGATTATCCAGTTTTTTGTGGACAGTTTTGTGACGATTGTGGTGCTTATCGGAATTATGTCGATCCTGTTAAGTACCTTTAATTTCAGAATGTCCCGTATGTTGTGGATGTATCTGTTGGATGGAAAAAACAAACGTTTATAGTTAAAAATGTTTGTAAATTAGCCTTTTAAATCCCTTCGGAATGAAAATAAGGCTACTACTGTTTACAGCATTCATTTGTTTTTCCTGTAATAAACTAAAACCGACAACCGATACAACCGAAAATAACGGTTTATCGGTGACGCTAACCAACCCAAATGCGGTTACTATCGATACGCTGCTAACGGATAAAATCAGTATCCGGGCCATTACAGTCGACAGTAACCGCATTTGGTATGCGGGAAGTAATGGAAAATACGGCTATGTTGCGTTAGACGGTTCGAAGGCTTTTAAGGGACATATCGAAAAGAATGATCTGAAACCCGAATTTCGGAGTAGTGCGCAAACAAAAGAGCATGTTTTTATGGTCAGTATCGGAAATCCCGGATTGTTATATCGGATTGATAAAAGTGGAAGTCATGTACAGTTGGTATATGAAGAAAAAGGGGAAAAGGTTTTTTACGATAGTATGCAGTTTTGGAACGATCAGGAAGGTATCGTGGTTGGCGATCCGACCGACGGTTGTTTTTCGCTCCTAATCACCCGAGATGGCGGAACAACCTGGACAAAAATAGGTTGTGATCAATTACCGGGTATTGCTGATGGCGAGGCTTTTTTTGCCGCCAGTAACACCAATATTATTGTAAAAGAAAATAATACCTGGGTAGTATCGGGCGGAAAACGTTCGCGGGTTTTCTTCTCTCCGGATAAGGGAAAAAGTTGGAAAGTAGTCGATACACCAATTGTTCAGGGTGAAGCAATGACGGGTATTTTTTCGGCCGATTTTTACGATAAGAATACCGGTTTTGCGATAGGTGGAAATTATGAAAAACCAAATCAGAACCACGGAAATAAAATCCGTACAACCGATGGCGGGAAAACCTGGCAAAAAGTGGCCGATAATAAAGGCTTTGGGTATGGTTCCTGTGTACAGTTTTTTCCCGGTAGTAATGGTAGGGAATTGCTAACCGTAGGAGCTAGTGGTGTGTATTATTCGGCTGATTTTGGAGAAGACTGGCAAAAAATAGCCGATTATAAAGATTTGTTTACGATTCGTTTTGTAAACCGAAAAACCGTTATAGCAGCCGGAAATAACAAAATTCTACGATTTCGGTTTTAGTAAAACCGGTCAGGTTTCTCAGCGCATAGTAAAAAACCTGACAGGTTTCAGTGAGGTTTTGTATATGTATGAGTACTAGTAAAACCTGACAGGTTTCTCTGCACAACGCTAAAAACCGGTCAGGTTTAGAACTAAACAGGTTTCTCGGTGCAACGTAAATAAACCTGACAGGTTTCGGGATATTATATATACATAATGACTATTTAAAACCTGACAGGTTTCTCTGCACAACGCTAAAAACCGGTCAAGTTTAGAACTAAACAGGTTTCTCAGTGCAACGTTAATAAACCTGTCAGGTTTAGAGTGTCTATAAAAACAAAAACCTGCCGATGTTTTGCAACATCTAAGCAGGTTTCCTAATAAAAAAAGCTCCTTTTTATTATCTTCCGCGGTCTTTCATTTGTCGTAAAAGTTTCCGGTTAAAATCGTCTTCTGCCTTTTTGAGTTTTAAAATTTTTGTCGGACTGATCACGGTTTTCAGATCGGCAATAAATTTAAGTTTCAGGTTAAAAAGTTCTTCTTCGGTATTTTCCATCTGATTCAGAAATACCAAGGCTTCTTTCTCACTCATTTTATCGATGGCTCCTTCATCCATATTGCTTTGAAAAACACGCATTTTTTTATGGCGTAATTCAAATTGTCTTTCGTCAAAAGTATTGTAAATCGGCCAGAATTTAGTTGCTTCTTCCGTTGTCAAACCTAATTCGGTCGTGATAAAAGCGACTTTTAACTGTTTGATCTGCTCTCTTTTTTCTCTAAAACCCTGTCCGAAAACCGTAACGGACAGCAATAACAATAGAAAGGGTAGGATTCGTTTTATAGTCATGGCATTATTCATTTAAATAAAGGTCTAAATTGTTGTGATCGGACAGATACGCTTCTACCGCATCATTGTTTAAAACGATCGATTTTTCCAACGCCTGAATGTCGTTTTCATCCAAATGCTGGATAAGATCATACGAATTCACATTCGCCTGCAAATAGGTTTCCACCGTAGCATCGTCTAAAGAAGTCACCGGATTGGATTGGCTGTTGTAATAGATCGTCAATCCGCCGGCCAGTAAAAGAGTGGCCGCGATGCTCGACATCCATACACTGCTGCGACGCCATAACGGAATTACTTTGGTTTCCGGTTGCGACAGTCGGTCCATAATACGGGCTTCCAGCTGGTCGAAATACGGCTCCGGAGTGGTAAAACCGGAGGTAATTTTCGGATCGTTTTCTAAATTAAACTTTTTCATTATTCTCATTTTTCGTTCTTCGCTAACACTATTTGTGAATTTTAATAGCGTTATTTCCTATTCCTGTTATTTATTTGACAAATTTCCGATTGAAAGGTTTAAACGGAATTCAAATATTCTTCAATTTTTTTTACCGCATGATGATACGAGGCTTTTAAGGCACCCACCGAAGTGCCGAGGATCTCCGATATGGCTTCGTATTTCAGCTCTTCAAAATATTTCATCTTAAAAACCAACTGTTGTTTTTCCGGTAAAGTGGCGACTGCTTTTTGCAGTTTTAACTGAATTTCGTCACCGTCGTAATTCACATCGGCTTCCAGTTTGCCTACGGCTTTCGATTGCAATTCTTCATTGCTGATTCCCGCTTTCCGGGCGCGTTGGTTGATAAAGGTGATCGCTTCGTTGGTTGCAATACGATACATCCAGGAAAACAGTTTGCTTTCTCCTTTAAAGTGTTTTAGATTGTTAAAAATCTTGATAAAGGTATTTTGCAGTACGTCGTCGGTATCGTCGTGATCCAGTACTATATTCCGGATATGACGGTACAATGGCCGTTGGTATTCGGTCAATAACCGGCGAAACGCTTCGTTTTGCGTCTTCGGATCGAGTAACTGGCGGATAAAAAGAGCTTCGTCCTGCAAACTGACTGTTTTTATGATTTAGACTAAAGATAACCGAAAAAGTTTAATCGGAAATATCTTTTTTACAACCGGAAAGGGATACTGGAATAAAGCGTACTTTTGTAAAAAATAACAACACACAATGGTTAAGACCGTAATTTTTGATATGGATGGCGTGATTGTCGACACAGAACCCGTTCATAAATATGCTTATTATAAACACTTTTCAGAATTAGGAATCGACGTTTCGGAAGAAATGTATGCTTCTTTTACCGGGAATTCTACCCGAAATGTGTTTCAGAAATTAAAAGAAAGTTTTAAGCTGCAACACGATGTGGAAGAATTGATTCTGCGGAAACGTTTCCTTTTTAACGATGCTTTCGATACCAAAGAAGATTTGGAACTGATTGATGGAGTCCGAAAGTTGATCGTTGATCTTCACGGAAATGGTATGCAACTCATTCTGGCTTCTTCGGCTTCCAAAGGAACGATCGAAAGAGTGTTTAACCGTTTTGAATTGCATCCGTATTTTACCCATACGGTTAGTGGCGAAGATTTTCCAAAATCCAAACCGCATCCGGCTATTTTTCTACACGCAGCGTCTTTGTCGGTTGCTCCAATCGAACATTGTATCGTAATCGAAGATAGTACTAATGGTATCAAAGCTTCGAAAGCGGCGGGTATATTTTGTCTGGCGTATAACAGTATCAATTCCAAACTACAGGATTTGTCGGAAGCTGATCATGAAATCGGACATTTTGATGAGATCAATTATCAGATCGTTTCCCAAATAAAACAACGCTAATCGTATAGGAGCCGTGGATTATCCTACGGCTTTTTTATAGGTTGTCAGGCATTTTTCACGTGCCGTTTTGTGATCGACGATAGGTAACGGATAGGTTTCGGTTCCGAGTTCCGGAATCCATTTTTTGATATAGATAAGATCTTTGTCGAACTTTTTGATTTGTTCGGTTGGGTTAAAGATTCGAAAATACGGTGCGGCATCCACACCCGATCCGGCGGCCCATTGCCAGTTACCAACATTGCTGGACTGTTCGTAGTCGAGTAATTTCTGAGCGAAATAGGTTTCGCCCCAACGCCAGTCGATTAAAAGATGTTTACACAGAAAACTGGCTACAATCATACGGACTCTGTTGTGCATATGTCCGGTGGTATTCAGTTCGCGCATTCCGGCGTCGACAAACGGATAGCCGGTTTGACCTTCGCACCATTTCCGAAATAAGTCTTCGTTATTGCTCCATTGGATAGCGTCGTATTTTTCTTTAAAACTACGGTGAATCGTATGTGGAAAGTGCCATAAGATCTGCATAAAAAACTCCCGCCAGATCAATTCGTTTAAAAAGGTCTGATTTTTAAACCCGGCCGCTAAGCGCACCATTTGTCGGATGCTCACCGATCCGAAGCGTAGGTGCGGTCCTAATAAAGAGGTACCGGAAATAGCCGGGAAGTTGCGCGTGTCTTCGTAGTTTTCGACTAACTTTTCCGAAACGTCAAAAGTGGGAACCGTGATTTTGGACGATTGAAATCCGATGTCATGCAGACTTAAAAACGGATAGTCGTGTGACACTATATTTCCCAGAACGGTTTCCGATGGATAATGGTGAATAGTCGTTTTATAAAAATGCTCTTTCCACTTTTTAGAATAAGGTGTATAGACCACATAGGGCGTGCCGTCGTCTTTTACGACCTCACTTTTTTCAAAAATAACCTGATCTTTAGCCGTTTTAAAAGCAATGTTGTTTTCTTTTAAAAGGTTATAAACAGCCGTGTCCCGTTTGCGCGCCGATGGTTCGTAATCGTGATTAGTATAAACGGTAGCAATGTTATTTTCGTGGATCAGTTTTTGAAAAATGCTAACAGGATCACCATAAAAAACAGCCAGTGATTTTCCCGATTTCGAGAGTTGCTGTTGCATCTGATCGAGTAGGTTGTGGATAAAACCAACCCGGGCATCATTGGTGGGTAACTGAGAAAGGATGCTGATGTCGAAAATAAAAATGGGTAACACCGGAAGTTCGCTGTTAAGGGCGTGAAACAGTCCGGTATTATCGTTTAACCGCAGGTCTCTCCGAAACCAGAAAATAGAGATCGTATTTTGCATATAAAATGACAGTTGTTTAGCCGGGATAACGGCCGAATAATTGTTCCAGTTTGTTTTTTCGGTAGTCGAATATAGCCTTTAGTTTTGGTCGGACGAGTAACGGATGGAACAGATTTCCGATAAAACCAAAAGGAACCTGATAATGAATAAGATCCTCCATTTCGATACCACCGTCGATCTCTTTGAAAAAATGCTTGTGATGCCAGAATTTATAAGGACCGAATCGTTGTTCGTCTACAAAAAAAGCATTCGGTTCCACATGGGTGATTTCCGTTACCCATTGTAGCTGAATACCGCGAAACGGGCTGATTTTATAGTGAATGATCTGGCCGGCAAACATCTTCCGATCGTCGCCCGAAAGGGTTTGGAATTTCATGTCTTCGGGTGTGATCGTATTGAGATTCGACGGATCCGAAAAAAAAGCCCAGGCTTCGTCTAGTGAAACCGGTAGTTTTTGGCGGGTATGTAGGGTATATAGCCTCATTTAAAACAAAATTACAAATGTTTGCGATTCGGATCGATACCGGTCGGATGGTTTTTTCTTTTAAATTAAAATTAACATTTAAAGTGTGTTTTTTTAGTAAATTCGTTCGCAAATAAACAAAATAGTTATGAAGAGAATTATTATTACTGCAGCTTTTTTTATGGCTACTCTAGCGATTCAAGCTCAGGTAAAAACGCCACAGGCCAGTCCAAAAGCAGAATTGGAACAGGTTGTAGGTTTAACACAAGTAGAATTGGATTATTCCCGTCCGAGTTCTAAAGGAAGAGCTGTTTTTGGTGAATTGGTTCCTTACGGAAAAGTATGGAGAACCGGTGCCAATGCCAATACTACTATTTCTTTCGATGATGATGTTGTGATCGACGGAAAAACACTGAAAAAAGGAAAATACGCCCTTTATACGTTGCCAAAAGCAGATTCATGGGATGTGATTTTCTATACCGATACGAACAACTGGGGAACTCCTGAAAAATGGGACGATTCGAAAGTAGCGTTGCGTACTACGGTTAAACCGGAAACATTAGGTAGAAAAGTAGAAACGTTTACCATTGCAGTTAATAATGTAGATAACGATAACGGAAGCCTTGAAATTTCATGGGAAAAAACATTGGTAGCCGTTAAATTTACAGTACCAACACAAAAAATCGCTATGAAGAGCATCGAAGGTGCTTTAGCGGGACCAACGGCTAACGATTATTTTTCTTCAGCACAGTATTACTACCAGTCCGGAGGCGATATGAACAAAGCATTGGAATGGGTAAACAAAGCAGTTGGAATGGAAAAAGATGCGCCTTTCTGGTACCTACGTCTAAAATCATTGATTCAGGCGAAATTAGGAGATAAAAAAGGAGCGATCGAAACAGCAAAATTATCACAGGCAAGCGCTGAAAAAGCAAACAACGGTGATTACGTAAAAATGAATAAAGACTCTATCTTAGAATGGTCTAAAAAATAATTCCTTTTTTAAAGGAGACAAAGCCGGCTTTATGCCGGCTTTTTTTATGGTAGCTATAAAAAATTCAGGAATTAGAATGGACGTAGTAAAGGTCGGACAGCCAAAGGCGAAAATGGCCACGGGATCGCCAGAAATATCAGTAACAATCCCAAAGAAAACCAGATCAGTATCGTTTTGTATTTTTCCTTGTCGGAGGTTATTCGTTTGGCTTTAGACGATCCGATCGAAATAAAAAGTATTGCAATAAACATCAATATAATATGAATAACACCAAAAAACAATGCTTCTGTATTCAGGTTTCCGGATTTATAGGTGTCGTAAAAATAGGTTACAAACGGACTTTGTGTATAAAGCAGCATTCCGATCAGGAGTTGTATATGGGAAAAAGTAGCCGTCCAATGCCGTAAACGATTGTCGGTTTTCGAAAAAACGGATTGTTTATAGTAACCCAAAATGGATTTTCCGATTGTAATCAAAAGACTGATCAATACCAACCAGCGGATTACAGAATGAAGTGGTAGAAGTACGGAATACATGCTTTTGTAAATTTGTGTTTCAAAGATAACTAAAAAAACATACTGATTAGTATGTTTTTTTTGATCAAATATTAAAATGAAAGAAAATACGTTATTTGTAGATCAATAAAAACGAGTCGACTATCTTTAAATGATTAATTATATACCATGAAAAAAAACGTTATCCTTTGTTTGAGTTTGCTATCGTTATCCGTATCATACGGCCAAAAACTAAAAACGGAAATCATTTCTTCTGATATTGATCATTTCTGGGAAGCTTATGATGCGATTGTCGCAACACCCGATAGTGCGCGTCAGTATGAATTGTTGCAAAAGTTGTATTTCGACAGCGGAACCGAAGGACTCGAAGCCATAAAACAACGCAGACGTTATACAGCAAAAGAGTATATCGACGCCATTAAAAAGTATCCGGATTTCTGGAAAACGATTCGGGAAAATACACTTTCGGTCAAAAAAGTAAGTCCGGAAATCCAAAAAAATATTGCCCGATTAAAAAAGGCTTATCCGGAATTACGACCGGCTCCGATTTATTTTACGGTAGGCGTTTTCCGTACAAACGGAACGATTTCGAATGGAAAAGTACTCATTGGAAGTGAAATGGCGTTGTCGGACCGGAATGTAAATACCGATGCGCTTCCGAAATACCTGCATTCGTATTATAAAAACCTGAACCCGATAGACGATATCGGATTGTTATGTACGCACGAATATGTGCATACGCAGCAAAAAGACATGGTCGATAACCTATTGTATTATTGTTTGTATGAAGGGGTGGCTGAGTTTATTTCGACTAAAGTTACCGGAAAACCGTCTTATACGCCGGCGATAGCGTTCGGAAAAAAGAATGAAGCACGGGTTAAAGCAGTATTCGTAAAAGACATGCAGCATATCGAAACGACTTATAACTGGCTTTGGGGAACCAATCAGAATGAATTAAAAGAAAGGGATCTGGGCTATTATATCGGTTATGCGATTTGCGAAAAATATTACGATCAGGCAAAAGATAAAAAACAGGCCATCAAAACGCTTATCGAACTGGATTATAATGAGCCGGAACAGATTGATAATCTGGTAAACAGTACCGGTTTCTTCCCAGGAACACTTGCACAGCTTAAAGCGGATTATGAAAGAATAAGACCCACGATAATCGACATGAAACTATCGGAAGCTGCTGGAGAAAACGGGTTAGTGCCATCCGGTCCGCTTACGGTAACGTTGACATTCTCGGAAGAAATGGATAAAAATTTCCGGGGATTTGACTTCGGTCCGCTAGGAGAAAGTCATGTATTGCGGATTTCAAAAGTAATCGGTTTTTCGGATGATGGACGTTCGTTTCGTTTTGAAACCGAATTACAACCGTGGAATCACTATCAGTCGACGGCTACGGTAAATTTCAGAAATAAAGACGGAATCCGACTAAAACCATTTTTGATCGATCTGAAAACAGAAAAAAAATAGATTAAATTGTCCCTTTTTAAACGGGTGAATTGTTATAGGAATAGTATTAATTTAAAAACGAAAATCATGAAAGAATTTTTAATGCTGATCCGTGAAAACATAAATTACGGTAGTCTTACAGCACAAGAAATGCAGGAAGATATCGAAAAACACATGCAATGGGTGGAATCGTTAATCGAAAAGGGACACTTTAAAGAAGGGAATCCATTGGATGCGGAAGGCTGCTGTATTCGCGGAAAAGAGCGGATTGTTACCGATGGTCCTTTTATCGAAACTAAAGAATGTATTAGTGGGTTTTATTTCCTTTTGGCAAGTTCGCTCGACGAAGCTAGGGAAATTGCCAAAGGATGTCCGTCTCTGGAGCTTGGTGCAATGGTGGAAGTCCGACCGATTATAGCTGCCGATGAAGAATACGGCGGATAAACAACCGGTTAACCGTTTAACGGCACATCTTTTCCGTGAAAATGCGGGAAAGATGACTGCCGTATTGATACGACTTTACGGAATCGATAAACTGGATTGTATTACCGATGCGATTCAGGACACTTTTGAATCGGCAATTCAAAAATGGCGGTATACCGGTGTTCCGGATAATCCTGCTGCCTGGCTGATGAAAGTCGCTCGGAATAAAACGATTAATATACTAAAACGTGATAGTAAAACTACAACTGTCGCAACATCCGATTTTAATGATACGATGGCACCGGAACTTGTTTTTTCGGATTATGAAATAAGTGATAGTCAGTTGTGTTTGTTGCTGGCTTGTTGCCGACTGGATCTTACTCCACAAAAGAAAATCATCATTACCTTACAGGTGCTTTGCGGTTTTGGGATCGGTGAAATTGCGAATGCTTTACTGATGTCTCGGGAGGCGGTTAAAAAAGCCCTGTATCGAGCCAAAGCAGCACTCAAAAATAAAAAGTACGTATTTGAAAATCCCGACAAAGATGATATTCGGAAACACTTTGCGTTACTGCATACTTCTTTGTATTTGTTGTTTAACGAAGGTTATAAAACAACCAAAGGAAGCAGCGGGATTAATACCGATCTGTGTTATGAAGCCATCCGTCTGGCTAAAATCGTACGGGAATATGATACGGGAAATTCCGAGACAAACGGATTGCTGGCATTATTGTTTTTTAACATTGCGCGTTTTCCGGCACGGATTACGACTACCGGTGAATGGCTTACATTGGCTGAACAAAACCGAAATCTTTGGGATCATACGTTTATAACCGAAGGATTTTATTATCTGGATCAGGCGCGGCCGGAAAAAGAATTGAATGCCTATTATCTGGAAGCTTTGATCGCTTCGTTACACTGTACCGTTTCCGATTTTAAAGATACCGATTGGCAGTTGATCGTCTATTTGTACCGACAGTTAGAACATTTACAACCGGAATCAACCTTGTTACGGCTTAATCGTATTGTTGCCGAAATGCATATCACCATGACGCCAGCGTTATTAGAAGCAATTGATCAAATGGAATCCTTATTCGATAACGAAAATAAGTTTGTCTTACTAACGGCCAAAGCCTATGGATACGAAAGACTAGGTGATCGTGAATCCGCAGCTGACTGGTACCGGAAAGCATTGCCGTATGCCCGTACCGAAATAGACCGCCTTTTTATATTGAAAAAGTTGGTTTAAGACTACGCAGATAACTTTTTAAAACGTTCAGATAGCTTTCGTAGCTTTGGGTACCTTCCAGTTTTCCGATATTGCGAATACCGCCATAACCGGAAATCAAAAACAACGCAATCTGCTGCGGATCGATGTCCGGGCTAATGGTTTTTTGCTGTTGTTCGTATTGGATACAGTCGGCAATGGCCAATTTCCAGTCGGTCATCAAAACGGAAAGTGCTTCCCGAAAGTTTTCGTTTAGCGGCGCAATCTCTTCAATCAGATTAATCGCCGGACAGCCGTAGCGCACATCAAAAAAATCCGTGTCGTGTAATAAATTCCGCATCATATCGTAAAAGGTTTCCAATGGTTTTTCGGCTTGTTCCAATGGACGAAGCATTACCTGGTACATATTCGGGCGCATATAGTCGTTGATCAAAGCCAAAGCCATTTCGTCCTTATTTTTAAAATGATAGTAAAAAGCACCTTTCGTAACCTGTGTGGTCGCGATGATATCGTCGATACTAGTCGACTGATAACCTTTTCGGTAGATCAGTTCGAAGGATTTTTCGAGTATAGACATTCGGGTAAGGGTTGCTTTCGACATACATTTGGATATGATAAAGCGAAGGTACTATAAAAATCAGAATGTTTCCGGGTACTATCGCCAGAATGCCTTGACGCGAAGTGCTGACGGTTGCCAAAGCCGTTCGTTTTGAAAATAGTGTTTGACGCGCTGACAAACTTCCGGTATACGAATCGGTTATAAATTGATTTTGTCAAAAAACAAATAAAGGTGATGTGTTATAAATTTTGCAACGTAAAAAAGTGTTTTTGCGAAAACCCGTAATTTTTATAGCAAATGCCGCTATACTATTGTAGTCAATTAGTAACAATAAAATTATAACAATGGGAACATTTGTAATTACAAGAAGAACGAACAATGAGTTTCAGTTTAATCTGAGAGCAAACAACGGACAGGTAATCCTTACCAGCGAAGGCTATACTGCCAAAGCAGGTTGTTTGAATGGTATCAAATCGGTACGTGAAAACTCACAATTGGATGCCCGTTATGCAAGGGAAACGGCGAAAGACGGGAGGCTGTATTTTAACCTCAAAGCGGGTAATGGTGAAATTATCGGAACCAGTCAAATGTACCAATCTGTAGAAGCTCGTGAAACTGGAATTGATTCCGTAAAGCAAAATGCACCAACGGCTTTGGTTGAAGATGAGTCTTAGTAAAAGGTCGGCTTTATAGCCGACTTTTTTATATATTAATAAATCTTTAAATATCCGACGATTCCAATTATTGATGACAGTTTGTGTTATTTTTGTACGCATACATACCTACAATTATGGGCAATATGAGTGCTAATTTGATTATAAGGTTACGCGAAGATGACGAATCTTGTTTCCGGGAAATTTATGATCTGTATGCCTTTAAAGTGTATTGCTTTGTGAAGAAATATACCAAACAGCCCGCCGATGCCGAAGATGTGACCCAAAATGTCTTTATCCATTTATGGAATTACCGGAAAAAACTCAACCCGGAAGTAGCCTTGGAATCGGTATTGTTTAAAAGCTCCAAACAGGAAATCTCCAAATGGTATCAAAAACAGAATCGGATTTTTACAACCGAAGAAAAACAGATCATTTCCGAAATGGATACCACCTACGAATCGGATGAGGTACTCGATTCCCGATTTGAACAAATCGAACAGTTACTACGCCAGATTCCCGAAAAAAGACGCAAAATATTTACACTACACAAATTCGAGGAGCGCAGCTATAAAGAGATCGCTTCCGAAATGAACATGACCCCCGGTGCCGTAGCCAACCAGATTTCCAAAACACTCCAATATCTCAAAAAACATTCGGTAAAAAATAACGAACTGTACTGGTTTCTTCTGATGTTTGTTCACCACGTTTATATCGACTTTTGATTTGAAACGCTAGTACCATTGTTATCGCAATGTTTCCGATCGGGCAGCTTTTTTAAATAATTATTAAGACTGCTTTTCTCCCGTGATATTTCCTGCAATTCCTTCCTAATGTAAGTAAAACACCAATGTGTGTTGCGCAACATAAAAAAAAATGCAATGAAATTGAATGGATTAAAAGAGATCTGGGACGAGATTCCACAACAGGGATTGTTACCGGAAGACACCAAACGCCGTATGTGGAAGCGTATCCAAAAGGCTACTTTTAAGCAACCGGTAAAATGGTCACGTTGGGCTGCAGCTGCTTGTGCCGCCTTGCTACTTTCGGTAGTCGCCTATGAATTACTTTTTACTGAAAACCTGTTTCCCGAAAAGACAATTATTACCCAAACCTTTCCGAACGATGTCCGTTTACTACGATTACCGGACGGTACCCGTGTTTGGATCAATGAAAATTCGAAACTGGAATATCCGGAGGCTTTTAATGGAAAACAACGAAAGGTAACGTTAACCGGGGAAGCTTTTTTCGAAGTAAAACGGGATCCTTCCAAACCGTTTATCATTCATTCCGGACGTATCGAAACCACAGTATTGGGAACGTCTTTTAACGTAAAGGCTTATAACGGAAAAGCACCGGTGGTCGCGGTTCGTACCGGAAAAGTTAAAGTCGCCAACAGTACGACAACCGTTTTTCTGGAAAGAGGCTATGCTGCCGTTTTTATGCCCACAAGTGAGCGTCTGAAAAAACAAAAGATCACACTGCTGGAACCGGAATGGAAAAAAACGCTGCTGGATGTTGATGGTCTTACGCTCGAACAGGTATTCCAGTTATTGGAACCGGTTAAAGGAATAACCATTACCTATGCCCGTGAGGATCTGAAAAAACTCACGATGCGCGGAACACTGCACACCCGTCAGCAATTGCCGGAAATGTTCGAAACACTGTCGTTTGCTTTGGGTATTACCATTACCAAAACCGGAAATCAAAGCTATACTGTTAGCGACTAAACTGTAATCAATTTTTAACGCTTAATACAAACAACACTTTTACAAATCATGAACAACACTATTTTCAAGCGACTTCCGGCTTTGTTCCGGTTAACGCTTTTCGGATACTTTCTGGGAATGGTCAATCTGCTGGCCCAAACCGGTACCGTATCGGTCGATTATAAAAATGCTTCCCCGAAAGAGATTATCGAAAATCTGGAATCCAGAACACCTTATCGGTTTATTTATCAGAATACAACAACACTCAATACACCCCGAATTACGCTGAAAAAGGAAAATGTAGCGATCGACGTTTTACTGGGCGAATTGCAACAGCTAACCACTTTAAATTTTAGACGTAACGGAAATAATATTGCCGTTCACAACAGGGACGCGGCTAAAAAAAAAAAACAAGGGATAACCGGTAGAGTCGTTGACGGTTATGGCGCGCCGTTATATGACGCGATGGTGCTTACGCAACCCGGAGCTAAACTCACATTTACGGATAACAATGGTGATTTTGTACTGGATCTGGAACCCGGAAATTATGCCGTGGAAATATCGGCTCAGGAGTATACCACGCAGCTCATCGAAAACGTACCGGTTCAGGAAGGTCAGACGACACCGCTAAACGTAGCGTTAAAGTCGGGTGCACATAAAAACATTGCACTGAATGAGGTGGTCATCAGCGTACAGCAATACAAATCGGCTGCGTCTACCGAAGGTTTATTACGACAACAACGAAAAGCGGCTCAGTTTTCCGATGGAATTTCGGCCGAACAAATTTCCCGTACACCGGATAACGATGTCGGAAGTACCCTAAAGCGAATCACCGGGATTACCACGGTTGACGATAAATATGTAGTGGTACGTTCAATGGGCGAACGCTGGAATCAGGCGGTAATGGACGGCGTGAATCTGCCGAGTACCGATGCGCAGCAACAAAATTTTGCTTTCGACATTATTCCGACGGCTATGGTAGAAAGTGTGGTGGTGAGTAAAACCGCGACTCCCGATATGAATGCCAATTTTGCCGGTGGTTATGTGGAAGTGAAGACCAAAGATATCCCAAGGGAAGATTTTACCAGTATTACCGTAGGGAATTCGTATAACAGCCGCAGTACGTTTAAAGAACAGCTCTCGAAACAGCGCGGACGTTTTGATTATCTGGGTTTTGACGACGGAACGCGGAGCTATCCATCGTTGGTCCATATTCCGACGCCAACAGCACAAGCCGGATCGGAACCTTTTTTCCAACAATCCCGACAGTTTACACAGGATAATTTTTCGACCTATAAAAACGTAGCCGACCCGGGAATGTCATTACAATTTGCGTTAGGACGGGCTTTTGAAATGAAAGACAACAACCGTTGGGGATTTGTTGGTTCGATTATGTTTCGGAATACACAAACCACACTGGATATTGATCATACCGAAAGAGGAACCTATATGCACAACTCGTATTTTACGCCCGAAACCGATCGCGGTTATTCCACACTTCAGAAATACGGGTTTAAAAATTCCGGTGCGTCCTATAATTTCAATTCGACCTTGGGTGGAATGTTAAACGCCGGAATTCAGTTAAAAAACAACCGGATTACCATGCGGAATACCTTGTTGCATATTTATGATAACCAACTCACGCAAATTACCGGTTGGAATTATTACGGGAGTAGTGTAGACGATATCTTAAACGGAACCGATCTGCCGGATACGGAAGAAACCAACTACCCGGTTTTTCAAACATTTTTACAAAACAAGATCGAAGGAAACCATCGTTTTAATGATTTTGAAGTCAACTGGTTTGGGGCGTATAGTCGCGTCGACAAAGATACCCGCGATGCCACTTTTCTGACCAAGTTCCGCAAAAGAGTAGGCGACGATATCTTGTTGTACCATCAGGTGTATAATCCGGGTGCGAATATTGCCCGAGCCAATTTTAGCAATAGTGAAGATGATTATAACGTTGGTGCAAATATCAATCGTTCCTTTTCCATCGGATCGGTTAAAAACGATATTAAAGCCGGTTATTTCGGAACCTATAAACGCGCCACCAATTTCCAGGAACGTTCCCTTTTAAAAGTCGTTGGACAAGGATCGGATCGGGCAGATGTGTATTATCCGTTATCGGAACTTTTGGACGGATCGCATTATTATTACGGCGGTTTCGGATGGGAAAAACTAAACTACTACGGTAGTGCCTACGAAGGTGAAGTGATAACCCATGCGCCTTTCCTGATGCTGGATCATAAATTCGGATCGTGGGTACGCGTGGTTTGGGGAATGCGTGCCGAAAGTTATGTGTATAAAGAAATCTCGAGTCAGTCGGACAATGCAGCGCAGTTCGAAGGTTCGCAAAAAGACGATAAAGTGTGGCAATACCTGCCATCAGTCAATGTAACCATAAGTCCGAATAGCAAAACGAATATCCGTTTGGGATATTCCAAAACGGTTATGCGTCCGCAGTTTTCGGAGCGTTTAAAAATCCCGTATTTCGATCCGGTTCGCGGCGCTAAAGTACTCAACTGGACCGATGGAATTGTATCGTCCGTATCGGAAAATTATGATTTGAAATACGAATGGTTTCCATCGTTCGGACAGATCATGTCGGTAGGCTTATACCATAAAAACATTCAGGATCCAATCGAAGCGGTAACGGTAATTGGTGGCGATGGTGGTTCGAGAAGTATCTATAATATGAATTCCCATAGCGCCAAACTTTGGGGACTGGAAGCCGAAATCCTTAAAAACCTGTCGTTTTTAGGCGAAGGAAAAGCCCTGGAACAAATCTACCTGTATGCCAATGCTGCGATCAATAAAACCAAAGTAACCTCCTATGTAAAAATCGATGGAACGGGAGGTTTGTATGAAGCTGATCGTCCGCTTTTTGGGCAATCGCCGTATACCTATAACCTCGGATTGGATTATATCGGTGACCGTCTGGGATTTAGCATCCGCCATAACGCCACAGGTGATCAATATATTTTGGTCGGTTTCGATTATGATGCCGAAGAAATCCGACTGCCATATGCTCAAACGGATGTTCAGGTAAGTTGTAAGTTTTTGAAAAATAAAAACCTGGAATTAAAATGCAATATGAAAAACCTGTTCGATAGTCCGATTGAAACGTATAACAACAAAAACAGCTATTCGCATATTACGAATTCGGCGTATGGTTCGAACCCGAGAGATCAGTATAGTCTTGGTGCCGGGGCGACAAACCGTTACGATGAAAATATTGATAGAAAGTTGTTTAAAGCCTTTACAGGAAGGACAATCAGCGTGTCGCTTAATTATAGTTTTTAAAGCCTTGCCTAACAAAATGTTATGCGAATATTACAGCGGTGTTACAGGTATTAAGAAACGGTTAAGCCTGATGGTATAGCGTGATATTTTGAATGTTACAAAGCTAATATAGATAGAAATAGGTACTGTTTTGTAAAACCGCTTCTTTGAAAAATTTAGATCAGGCAGGAAAAATGTCCGACGTATAAAATGTTGAATAACGACAACCATCGTGCAAACGAAAGCCGAAAAGGTAGTAATGCGTTTATCGTTCCGAGTTATGTTCTGCCGGTCAGATAGCCAAAAAGAAGTCCGATGCTGTAAACCTTTCTCCCGAATAAAATCCTGGCGGGGAAAGACGGAAATCAGGTATAAAATGAGGGATGACCTCAAAAAAAGAAAGGTCTAAGGAAAGAAAATTGCTGCCTTCCCAAAGACCTACTACTAAGCTAGCAGCAAATATACCAACAAATTACATTATTATGAAAAAATTTTTTTTGTTAGTTGCCTCAGCTTTAACGCTGTTCTCGTGTCAGAATGACGATTCTGCCGATTCTTCTTTTAAAATGCAGGCTTCCGGTGCCGATTATACCGGATATCCGGCTGCGGTTCAAACCGTATCAGGTGATATTACAACAAGCACTACCTGGACAAACGACAAAGTTTGGGAAATCGAAGGCGTGGTTCGCGTTAAAAACGGAGCTGTATTAACAATCCAGCCGGGAACTTTTATCAAAGCAAAACCACTTGCTACGGGTATTGCTACCGGAGTATTGGTAATTACAAAATCAGGACAAATTGACGCTAAAGGTACTGTTGAAGCGCCAATTATCTTTACAAGTTACAACCTGTTAGACGGTAATGCTGCTACCGGAGCTACACCAGGTGATTTCGGAGGTGTTGTTATATTAGGTGACGACGAAGTGAACAATGGCTTGAATACAAACGTAATCGAAGGTTTAGGAGATCAGCCAAACGTAGGTGAT
This sequence comes from Flavobacterium sp. CAU 1735, assembly GCF_039888695.1. Lineage (NCBI taxonomy): Bacteria > Pseudomonadati > Bacteroidota > Flavobacteriia > Flavobacteriales > Flavobacteriaceae > Flavobacterium > Flavobacterium sp. CAU 1735. The sequence goes on from NZ_JBDQQQ010000003.1 coordinate 60,358, forward strand.
TTCTATTACGGTGGTACGAATCTTAACCACAATGCCGGTACGTTACGTTATATCCGTATCGAATTTGCAGGACGTATTCTTGACGCTGTAAACGGTGTGGAAATCAACGGACTTACTTTTGGTGGTGTAGGTGCCGCTACTAAAGTGGATCACATTCAGGTATCATACGGAAGAGATGACTCGTATGAGTTTTTCGGTGGAAAAGTAAGTGCAACACACTTGGTTTCATTTGCTGCCGATGACGATAACTTCGATTTCGATTTAGGATATACAGGAAGCATTACGAAAGCGATCGCTATTGCCGATAAAAATTCAACACATAGTACCAGTTCCGGAAATCCGGATTCTAACGGAATCGAGTTAGACAACAACGCTTCCGGTACCGCTACTACGATCATCACAAAACCGGTAATTTCTCAAATGTCTATCGTGGGAATGAGCAGCCCTGCTGATGCTAATGCATATGAAAATGCAATTCACGTAAGACGTTTAGGTCAGATTTCACTTCAGGATGTAACGGTTACCGGTTATAATACAGGTATTCGTTGGGAAGCACCTTCTGTAGCTTCAAGTTCTTCATGGAGTGCGGTATCGGCTCATGCTTTCGTAACGCCGGCTACGGTTTCTTTAGGTTTCGGAAACAGCACCTATACCGATAACCCGGCTTTACCATTGGGAATTTCACAACCGTTCTTTAATCTTGGATCATTTAACCTTTCCGGAAATACAGGAGCCTTTAAAACGGAGTCTGGATGGACAAGCGGATGGACAAAATTCAGCAATTTCTAATACCATAAGGATTAGTAAAAAAATACAAACCGGCATGAGAAGTAGTGGCTTCTCATGCCTTTTAAAAAACAAAAAAATGAAAAAACAACTACTATTAGCAGCATTTGCTTTGGTGTCGGCAACAGCTTCGGCACAATTTACCATCTGGGAAGAAACGTTTAATAACAGTACTGTTTCCGACTGGTCATTACAGGATCTGGACGGTAACGGCAGTAACTGGATTTCCCGTAAAAACATACAAATGGGCGGAAATGGCGAAGTAATCGACGGGACAAAAAGCATATTGGGAAGCTATCATATTAACCTGACAAACGGTTCGCCTTTATCGGGTGACGAAAACAACTGGGCGGTTTCTCCGGTGATCGATCTTTCGTTTTATACCGGTTCAATCAAATTGATCATCAATGCACAAACGGCTATCTACGACGGAACCCGTGATTTATTGGTGTATGTAGGCACCTCTGCCGATCCAATGGTTTTACAAACCGGAACACCTACCGCCTTATCGTTGGTTCGTACGACAAACGATGGCGAATTTTTCCATGATTATGAGGTCGATCTTTCGCAGTTTGCCGGACAAACGGAAGTGCATTTTGCTTTGGTTATGAATGCTTTGGTCAGCGTTGGAATCGAAGTGGATCAGGTACGTATTACCGCTACGGATCTTCTTGGTGTAGCGGAGGTTTCTGCAACAAAATTTGCCTTAAAACAAAACCCGGTAAGCGATAATCTGGAATTTGTATCGGGTACAAACGATATGACCAATGCTACGGTTTATGTGTACAATGCATCCGGAATATTGGTAAAAGAAGCCCGTTTTTCTACCGATGCGATCGCCGTTAGTCATTTACAGGCCGGAATTTATTTTGCGGTTGTAGGAAATGGAAACGTAACCGAAAAAATAAAATTCATCAAAAAATAAATAAAAGCATACCGTTTTTTAAAACAACACTATATGTATAAAACAACATTGACGAAGCTAGGTCTTTTGGGAGGAATCGCTACTTTTTGGGTGTCCTGCGATAACAATATGCTACCGTATTACGACGAACAGGCACCGGGAAAAATAGTGATTCGGGGTGTGGTACAGGAAGATTCGCTTCAGATTGTTTCCAATGGATCGCTTTTAAAAATCAACCAGCATGAAACATTAGGAGGGACAATCAGCAAAGATTATGAATTCGTGTATTATAACGGACAGGCGCGCTATATGGACGTACGGGTAAAAACGACACAGCAGCTTTTGGGGTCCTATGCTTTTACGCAGGAGAACAGCCCGGATACCTTGTCTTTTTTCTATAAACCGGGCTTGTGGATTAACGACGTATTGTCTTTTTCGCCCGGAACCATAAGTCAGTCGGGACGAACCGGTTATAAATTTATTTTCCCGACACTGAATCGGTATTCCAATAGTGGTTATGATGGCCCGATCGATGGGATTATCCGTAATCTAAGCGGACAAGTGCTGGGTGTCGCTCAGAATATCACCAAAGAAACGTTTAGCAATTTTGTGGAATTTCCGTTTGCCGCGCCGCCCATCCTGCGTATGGAACTGGTCAAACACGGAACCACCGAATCGTATCGAAGTAATGGGCAACCGGTAGTAGTTGCTATGGTGATGCAGAACAACAAATCGCGATTGGTGGTACTGGAAGAAAAACAGGATGCCGGTGGCAATTTTTCGGGCGTTCAGGGAACACTGGATTTATGCGATTTTTTTCAATTTTAAAATAGAACGAAAATATGAAAGCCTGGTGGGTATTATTGGGAGGATTATTATTTCTTGGTGGACTATCCTCTTGTCAGCAAGACGACGCTACGGTGGTATATGAAGAAGGAACGAATGCCTATGTGAATCAATGGATGTACGAACAGATGAAACGCTATTATCTGTGGAATGGAAATCTACCGATAGCAACCGATTTGTCGGTATTTCCAAAAGATTATTTGGAACAATTGCGCCATTCGGACGATCCTTTTTCCTATATCATACACCCGTCGTTACCGGAAACATTATCCAAAACCCTTCGGGGGAAATTTGGTTTCGATATTGCTTTTATAAACCATCAGGGACAGGTATACGGCGTGGTACTCTACGTCCTTACTGGTTCTCCGGCACAAAATCACGGTTTATCCCGTGGTGATTTGATCACAACATTTAACGGAGTGGCCGTCACCAGCAGTAATTATAATACCGTATATCGGGAGTTGGTGCAGTCCGAAACAGCTATAGTCGACCGGGTTCGATACGATCCGCAATCCGGTTTTTCAAACCCGGTACATAAAGAAATCGGATCCGGTTATACTTTCGGACAACCGCTTTTAAAACGAATAATAGCATTGGAAAACAAACAGGTCGGCTATCTGATGATACCCCATTTTGATACCGGAATGGCCGGGGCTTTTTTACAGGCTTTTCAGGAATTTAAAAATCAGTCGGTCACCGAAATGATTGTCGATCTCCGTTATAATGGCGGTGGTGATATAGCCTCGGCTGCGGCACTTAGTGTTTTACTGGCGCCACAAATCGAACCGGGGAATTTGTTTATCCGATACCGCGGCAATGCCAATGGCGGAATCGTATCCCAATCGTTTGCGGAAGCTTTGGCCATGAATGAATCGCAGGTGGATTTTACAACACTGCGCGCTGCACATCCGGAATTGCAACGGATATATATATTGTGCGGAAACCGAACGGCATCGGCTTCCGAAATTATAATCAACAATCTAAAGCCCTATATGGAAGTGATTACGATTGGCGAAAAAACCGTAGGAAAAGATGTAGCCGGATTTCCAATTCAGGATAACCGGAATCCGAATAAACCGGGATGGATTTTGTATCCGTCAATTTATAAATTGTTTAATGCAAACGATCAGGGCAATTATAGCAGCGGAATCCAGCCCGTAATCGAAGCAAACGAGTTGGAAGGACTTGCCGTGCTAGCATTGGGCGATTCGGAGGAACTGCTGCTGCAAAAAACACTACAACACATTTTAGGACACGGAAATAAAACAACATCGCCGCAAACTATTTCTCTACCGCTATCGCATATCGATACGGAGGGAATTCCTTTAGTACCATTGGCATTTTAGCCGGCGATGCTTATATCATAACAGTATTTTAGTTTTAATCATATGCGGGGAATCAACACCAAGGAACATCAGGTTATCGTCGAAGCGTTTAAAAAATTTGAACAACTGGCTCGTATTTCGACCCATACGGTATCGGTTGAAGATGATCATAAAACCCGTCAGGGCGTGGAAGAGTTACAAATGCTCCATCTAAAATTCCGGAATCTGATAACGGAATTGGACAATTGTACCAAGCGGTACGAAGAAAAACGCAAGGCAGTTCAAAGTGTGATGTATAAAAGCATCCGAAAAATGAATACCGAGCTAAAACGAAAGCATCAATACCGCTAAAATCGTATCAATACAATCTTTTTCATAAATTACCACAGGAATAATTAGTTAGTTTTTGGAGCCGGTCTGTAACAGGATCGGCTTTTTTTATGGCTTGCGGCCAAATTGTATTGCGTAGGTAAAGACTAATATGGAGTTTGTAAGGACAAGTATACTGAAAAATAGTAAAGACTTCCCAATTGTAATAACTTCTATAAATTATTAATGGTTTTATATTCAGTTAAATTATGGTAAAAAAAGTAGTTTGGTTGTTTTGTTTTTACTTCTTCCTTTCAAGTATAGCATTGCAGGCACAAAGTAAATTTAAGGCAGGATTCGATATGGGATATACTTATAGTAATCTCAATGCTAATCTGTCTAATTTAGTGGAATCGAAATATAGCGGAGGCTATGGTTTTGGTGCTAGTCTTACGGGAGAATATGCGATACGGAAACCGGTTTTTCTGAAAACAGCAGTATCGTTCCTGCAAAAAAACTACACGTTCAGGCGAACAGGCAGCCGACTCGGATGGTATACAAAATATTATAATGATTTCCTTTCGATACCTTTTCTGGTAGGCGTTACGGTATTGAGCTCCGCCGATAAAAGTCAGGGTGTATGGCTAAAAATAGCCGGTGGTACCTACATCGAGTACCTGATGCGTTTGCAACGGAAAGGACAGTATATCGCGCTAACAGAAAATAGATATAAAAAAGTTTCGGAGACGTATGATTTTAAAAAAAATGAAAATATGCTAAATCGGCTTGGTTATGGTTTGCAAGGGCAGTTAAGTCTGGGATATTCTTTTAAAAAGTGGACATTTTATGGTACCGGTAATTATCAGTATGGATTGTCCGATATCAGTATGGCTAATACGAATAAAAATATGCAAAAAACAATTCAATCTTATAGGATTGCTGCCGGAACTTCTTATCAATTTAATTAAAAATGTAGTTATGTACGTAAAATTATATAAAAAAACAGCTTTTGTTTTAGGAGTACTACTAGCGATACTGATTTTTAACGCTTGTGAACTGGATGATAAATATCCGATTACCGCACCGGAACAGTATACTAGGAACGATGTTAAATCCTATGCAGATCTTTTTAAAGTATTCTGGACGGTTATGAATCAGCGTTACAGTTATTTTTATGAGCAAAAAAGAAAGGATGGCAAGGATTGGGACGCTATTTACAATGAATATTATCCGAAGTTTTCAGCTTTAAAAACTTTTGGCAGAAGTACAGACGATAAAAATGAAATTGATACGGACAAAGTTAAAGCCTTACACTATTTTATCGACATTATAAACCCTATTATTGACAGGCATTTTTTTGTAAAGATAAAGGTACCTTTAAATCGTTATCAGTATGGTATTTTTAGATTTCGGGGAGGAATGAAAGAGCAACACGCAAATAGTTATATGTTTTCATCGAAGCTTGGATATATAAAAAATTATTTAGGAAATGATACCATATGTCAGAAATATACGATGATACCAGGGGTAAAAATGAGTAACCGTTCGATCACCTACCTGATGGGAAGTGTAAAAAAAAATCCGGATATCTATTATTTGACCTATGATTCGTTTTCACTGTATTTAAGCGACCTGACAAAATTTCTGAGCTCTAAATTTTTAAACGATAACAATCAGAATGAATTGGGATTACGTACTCGTAACATTGAAAATAACCTTTTGCTGGAAAGAATCACAGATCTTACAGTTAGAGAAAATGTAAAAGTGCTTACCCGCGATATACAAAGTAAGTGGGAGGCTTTTACAATAGCTCCGGAGCTAAATGTTTTCAGGACTCAGTGCAGGCAGTTCAGGACTACGGAAATCGTATCTGACGATTTGTTGGAGGCTGCACGATCCGCAGTAATAAAATATGATGAGCTGCCGGCTTATGAAGAGGAGGAGACCTATGCCACTGTTCTGACTCCTGAAAGTAGGCTCTATATTGATTGGTTTATAAGTGAAATGGGTCAGTATATTGGAAATGAACGCAATATAAATGATTTTGAAATAGCCGTTACGGCTGTTATTGAGCGGGCTCCTTTCTATCAGAATCTTCTGAATCCATTGCATAAAGGAACGATTAAAAAGCTGATTCTTGATTTAAGAAGTAATGGTGGTGGAGCTGTAAAAGATATACAGTTTTTTATAGAACGTTTGGTCACAAAAAGTACGATATGGTCTTATGAAAGAACAAAAGAAGCAAATGGACGATTTGACTATACTCCTTGGATTCCACAAAGAACAAAGCCTCATGAATTAGGAGGTATTCCTTCTAACATCCCTATAGCTATTTTGACGGATAATTATAGTGCCAGCATGTCGGAAATAACGGTGTTATTGCTGAAAAGTCAGGGGAATCATGTTGTTTCTATTGGAGATTATACTTATGGCGCAACAGCCGGTATTACCCCCAATCCCGCAGATTTTAATGGAGGAATCGTCGGTACTATAGCCGATAACTGGTTTTATTTTTATATGCCTTTTTCTGCTGTAAAAGATGTTAATGGTGAAATAATAGAAGGTATCGGGATAAAACCAGACATCTATGTAGCACCTCCTACCGATGCTGAAGTAACACAGATGGAAAATGCTCCGGATACTTTTGTAGATCGGGTAATGGAAGCGGCTGTAAACCACCTGTCTTCAAAATAAAAACAAGAGCTTATTTTGGAATTTTTATTATTTTCAGAATATTAATTATATATAACGGTTGCCGTAGCATTGGATCCGAATAGACTATTGTTGGATTCGAATGTCGAAAACAATCGGAAAGCGATTCCGTGATAGCCTTGTAATAAAAAAGGATGGAAAAAATTTCCATCCTTTTTGTTTTTTGACTTAGTTGTTTTTCAGTGAAGCCATATCAATTACAAAACGGTAGCGTACGTCGCTTTTTAGCATACGTTCATACGCTTCGTTGATGTCCTGCATTTTGATGATTTCAATGTCGGAAGTAATATTGTGTTTTCCGCAGAAATCCAGTAATTCCTGAGTTTCGGCTATACCGCCAATAACCGAACCGGCAACGGATTTTCGACCCAAAATCATTGGAACAGTGTTTAGCATCGGTTCCAGATTTCCAAGATAGCCAACCAATACGATAGTACCGCTAATGGTCAGACTTGGAATATAATGGTTCACATCATGAACATAAGGAACGGTATCGATGATCAAATCAAATTTTCCTTTTACAGTATCCATTTGTGCGTCATCTGTTGAGATGATCACTTCATCTGCACCCAAAGCAAAAGCGTCTTTTTCTTTTTTAGGTGATCGCGAAAATAAAGTCACATGAGCACCTAATCCTTTGGCCAGTTTGATCGCCATATGTCCCAGTCCACCTAAACCAACTACGGCTACTTTACTGTCTTTGCCTACTTTCCAGTGGCGTAATGGTGACCAGGTGGTGATTCCGGCGCAAAGTAATGGCGCAGTGGCTGCAAGATCAAGATTTTCGGGTACTCTTAGTACAAAATGTTCGTCAACAACAACTTTTTCGGAATAACCGCCATAGGTCTGTAATCCTAGGTGTTTGTCCGGACTGTTATACGTTCCGGTAAATCCCGGAATACAGTATTGTTCCAGATCATTTTTACAATGTGCACATTCGCGACAGGAATCCACTAAACAGCCTACAGCTGCCAGATCGCCCACTTTGAATTTGGTTACGGCACTGCCTACTTTTGTAATTTTCCCTACGATTTCATGTCCCGGAACTGCCGGATAAACCGTACCGCCCCAGTCATTACGAGCCGTGTGTAAATCGGAATGGCAAACACCACAGTACAGAATGTCAATTTCCACATCATTAGGCGTAGCCTCTCTTCGCGGAATCGTTACTAATTCCAGGTCGGCTTCGATAGCATGGGTACCGTATGCCTTTACATTAAATTTTTCCATAGTGATTTTTAGTTTTATGTGATTTGTTTTTAGTTTGGTGATACGATTATGAACGTTGCAAAATTCCAATCTATTTTTAAACCGGGGCGTATATGAATTACAGAATTACCTACCAATATCACTGATTATAATAATGGAATGGTACATGCAATAAAATTATGCAATAACTTTGATTCCCGAAATAAAATGATCATGGAAAATATCGTACGATTTGATACCGTAAGCGAATACAATGCCTATTATAATACTGATACACAGCATCCATTGGTGAGTGTAATTGACCTTTCGAAGTCGGATAAAAAGATTACGATCCGGCTGAATTTTGGTTTTTATACTATTTTTTTAAAAGATGTAAAGTGCGGAAACCTGCGCTATGGTTGTAATTATTACGATTATCAGGAGGGAACGCTTGTATTTCTGGCGCCGGGTCAGGTTATGGGAATCGAAAACAACGGAGAACTTTACCAGCCTCAGGGATATGCACTGGTTTTTCATCCGGATTTGATTCGCGGAACAGCATTGGGACGTCATATCGATGAGTATAGCTTTTTTTCGTACGATGTACACGAAGCGTTGCACTTGTCTGAAAGTGAACGAAAAATCATTATCGATTGTTTTCAAAAAATCAATCAGGAACTGGAACAACCGATCGACAAGCACAGTAAAAAACTGATCGTGAATACAATCGAATTGTTCCTGAATTATTGCGTACGTTTTTATGACCGACAATTTATTACCCGGGACACAGCCCATAAAGGGATATTGGAACGTTTTGAAACCGTACTTAACGACTATTTCCAATCGGAGAAACCGCAGACCTTAGGGTTACCTTCTGTGGGATATTGCGCCGAGCAGTTGTTTTTATCGGCCAATTATTTTGGTGATCTGATCAAAAAAGAAACCGGTAAATCGGCTCAGGAATATATTCAGTCAAAAGTGATCAATACCGCTAAAGAACGAATGTTCGACCGACATAAATCGGTGAGTGAAATTGCCTATGAATTGGGATTCAAATATCCGCAACATTTTAGCCGATCGTTTAAGCAGCATGTTGGACAATCGCCTAACGAATACCGGATTCAGAATAATTAAACCGTAAAAGCACTTTCTAATAGAATCGCTTTTGGAAACAGTATGTTGTTCTCCAGATGGATGTGTTTGTGCAGGTCATTTTCAAATTCCTGAAGCATCGCATACGTAACTTTATAAGTATTGCACGCATCAGCAGGTGGCGTATATTGATTGGTAAGTGTTGCGATTTTATCGAAACGTTCTCCTTCGGTATCGTGTTCGTGTCGCATCATGGCTACAGGGTTTGAAACCGGACCAAAATGAGGACGTTTTAGATCGGAACCTTCATTTTTAGCTTTTACCATTTGCCGGATAAAAGGGAAAAGTACCAGTTCTTCCTTTTTCATATGCATGGCTAATTCTCCGGCCGATTCGCTGAAAAGGGTGTTAATTTCAAGTAATTCCGGGTGTTTTTCGCCGTGTACTTTACAAAGTTTGTCCAGAAATTGAAGCAATACCGGTGTTTTTTCTTCCACATAATGATGGTGTGTATTTTCGATATAATCGATGAGTAAATCCAAAGGCCATTGTCCGTAATCGGAAATATAGGATTGCGAATTGTTTAAAAGAGTTTCCAACGCGTCGATCAGCTCTTTTTGAGAGATGTCTTTTTTAGCGCAAACCGTTTCCAGTGTCCGATCGCCTTTACAGCAAAAATCAATTTTGTATTTTGAGAACAAAGCCGCAGTTCTGAAATCACGGGCGACAATTTCTCCGATAGTGGTTTGGGTGTTAATTTTCATACGTTTAAAAATTATGATGTAGTGAGTGACGCTATTTCGGAAGTGCTATAACGGTGTTCCAATAGGATCATGCTAACCGTTAGCATATTCCTCAATTCAATATAAGCGGGGAAAGAATTCCTGTCGCGACCGTTAAATAGCGAATCGGCTTTTTGTTTTAGTCTTTCCATCGTATTCCGAACAGTATTTATGTCCGGTGCTTCTGTCGTAAAGAACGCGGTCATCGTTTTTTGTAATAACGCTTTTAAAGGCTTAATTGACGGTGATACCGAATAGGTGCTAATTGGCTGTTGATTTAAAGTGATCAATGTTGAAAACCGGATGGAATCGATCGTTTTAAGTGCCGATTGTACGCCTTGATGCGCAAATACCAATGCTTCCAGTAGGGAGTTGGATGCGAGTCGGTTTTTTCCATGCAATCCCGTTCGGGCGCATTCACCAACAGCATACAGATTTTGTATCGAAGTCCGCGCATTTTTGTCCACTTGTATACCGCCACACTGGTAATGTGCCGCCGGAACAATTGGAATCGGTTCTTTGGCCGGATCAAATCCCGATTTCAGGCAATAATCGGTTATGGATGGAAAATGCTCATAAAAACGTTTGGCGTTAAGATGGCGGCAATCGAGATAAACATATTTTTCGCCTGTTTTGTGTAGTTCCGTTCCGATTGCCTTCGAAATGATATCGCGCGTGGCCAGTTCGCCGCGGGTGTCATATTTAAAAAGAAAACGTTCGTTATCATGATTAATGATATGTGCGCCAAAACCTCTTACCGCTTCCGACAGTAGGAAAAGCGGATTTTTGCCGGTTTCATATAAAGCGGTCGGATGAAACTGAATATACTGCATATCCTTTATAACGGCCCCCGAACGGAAAGCCATCGCCACGCCATCGCCGGTGGCAATTTCCGGATTGGTCGTGTTTTGAAAAAGCTGTCCGCATCCGCCGGTACAAAGTACAGTAATTCGGGATCGGATGTGTTTTATCGTGCTACGGGTTTTATCATAATAGGTCATCCCGGTACAACTATTGTTTTCCGTTGTCAGATCAATACTAAAATAGTCTTCAAACAGTACAATATTGGGATACCGGCGTAGTTGACGTAATAGTTTTCGTTCCATTTCCAATCCGGACTGATCTTTATGATGTAGGATCCGGTGATGGGAATGCCCGCCTTCCAATCCTAAATCCCATGCTCCCGAAGTAGTGGTGTCGAAATCGATGTCCAGACTTAGTAATTCCTGTAATCTTTCCGGAGCCTGTTCTACAACCATACGAACAATTTCCTTATCACAACTACCACCACCGGCTTGGAGCGTATCACGAATGTGTTGCTCAAAACTGTCTTCTTCCGTATTGGTTACGACAGCAATTCCTCCCTGTGCATAGCGGGTATTGGTTGTGTCGGCCGATGCTTTTGTAAAAAGAGTAATGGAAAGATCGGGACGTTTTTTAGCCATTTTAATGGCAAAAAATAACCCTGAAATTCCGGAACCGGCTATAAGTATATCCGTTTTTTCCATATTATAAGTATTGAAATTAGGAGAGTGCGAGCATGCGATAAATTGGCTTTAGCGCTTCGGCTCGTAGTGTATCACTGATTTTTATTTCGGGATATTCGTTTTGAAGACATCGAAATAGTTTTTCAAGCGTATTCACTTTCATATAGGCACATTCACTACAGGAACAGCTGTTTTCCTGATATGATGGCGCGGCTATAATCGTTTTATCCGGTACATCCCTGGAAAGTTGATGGAGTATTCCGGCTTCGGTAGCCACGATAAAAACAGTTCCCGGATCTTCTTTGATAAAGTTAATGATCCCGGATGTGGATCCGATATAATGAGCGACTTTTAAAATAGGGTCTTCCGATTCCGGATGCGCTACAATTTTAGCACCGGGATATTGGTTGTACAGATCGATTAGCTTGTTTAACGAAAAAGCTTCGTGTACCACACACGATCCGTCCCATAAGACTAAATCCCGGTTGGTTTCCTGAATCAGGTATTTGCCCAGATTTTTATCAGGCGCAAAAATAATTTTCCGATCCTCCGGAATCGAAGCGATGATTTTTTTAGCATTCGACGATGTACAAACAATATCACTCAGCGCCTTTATTCGAGCCGAACAATTGATATACGTCACAACGGCATGATCCGGATATTGGTCTTTTAATTTTTTAAAGTCGTCCGGATCGCAGCTGTCAGCAAGCGAACAACCGGCGTTAAAATCCGGGAGTAGCACTTTTTTATCCGGGTTTAGGATTTTTGCTGTTTCGGCCATAAAATGGACACCGGCAAATACGATAATATCGGCATCGGTTGTGGCGGCTTTTTTAGATAATTCAAGACTGTCGCCTACAAAATCGGCGATTTCCTGAATGGCTTTTTCCTGATAATAATGCGCCAGAATAACGGCATTTTTCTCCTGTCGTAACCGGTTGATCTCGGCAATTAGGGTCGTTTCGTTCATGATATTTTTTCCGGGAGTTTAGATAATAGCCGGTTTATTCTACAACAAGTTTTCCTTTCATTAAAGCGGCATGACCCGGGAAGGAACATAAAAAATCATAGGTTCCCGGTTCGGAAATAGTAAATTCAATCGTGTCGGATTCGCCTCCGCCTCCGCCCAGTAATCGGGTATGGGCGATTATACTTGCTTTTTCAGATTCCGGAATATAGTCGGTGGCTTTTGCCAAAGCGGCTTTTTGCGTAAATGCGGTGATATCGGTGCCCGGTTTAAGAATGATCAGATTGTGTCCCATAACGGCTTTATCCATCTTACCGGTATGTTTTAGTGTTAATGTTATAGTACCAACACCGGTTTTTAGCTCGTTTGTAGAATATTGCATCTGGTCGGTGGATTCAATTTCCAATGTGTTTTCAGAAGTGGAAACCGTTTCGTTCTGTTCGGTTGTCGGAGTGGTTTCGGGAACGGTTGTTTCGTTTCGATTTTTACAGGCTGTAGTCATTGCGATTATACTGACAAGAACCGAAAGACGGATGAACTTTTTCATAACGGAATTATTTTAATGGTTATTGCATGCGATTAACATACTTATAAAGAGCAAAATAAAACCGTATCCGAAATATAAAATATGATAAATGTTAGCTTTTATTGGGATAAATTATCGTATAACTAAAAATGCATTTGTAGCGAATACAACCATAAAAAAAGCTGCCTTAAATTGCGGCAGCTTGCGTATCGATTGTTTGAAACCTGCATTCCGATTTAGACAGTATTATTGGCTAAGTACAATGATATAAAAGAAAAGGGTTGCAAAACCAATTATAAAGTAACCGCATGCTTTAATCCTATTGCTGGTTTTCTTGTTTTGATCAATATCGACTTTGGCTTGGACCTTAGCGTTGCGGTAGCCCAAAGATCTTAAGCCATTGCGGTAACGAGCATCACTTCTATAAACATTCTGCCGCTCCATATAGTACATTAGTTTGTAATCTTTGGTATAGTTTATATAGCTTCGGTATAGTAGGATTCCCGAACCGACAAAGGGGATAAGGAAAGCAAGTACCGTCGCCCAAAACCATTTAATAACAATATATTCTTTGTCTTCTTTTAAGACGTTAATGTCCGTTGGCGTTTGGTATTGTGTCTGATTTACCGATGCAACATATAAATTGTTTTGAGAATTACTGTAGTTACGTCCTGCTTGTCGCGCTGCAGCATACGCAAAACTTTTTGCTAAGTCTGTAAGGAATGCCATAATTAATTAAGTTTGATTGTACAAAATGTTATAATAGTAGGGCAAACTTAAGAGCTAAAGTGAGGATGGGATTACGGTTTTCCATAATCCATAAAAAAGACGTAAAAACCAGCATTATTGCGTTGTAAGAAACCTCGTAAGAAAGGTGGAAATTACCTATTTAGAATGGCTTTTAATTGTTGTATTTTTAAAAAATTGTGTTAAAATGTGATTTCATCGATTATTATGTGGTTTTTGTCTTAAATAGTATATGTTAAAATGTTTAATATGTTGTGATTTTATATATTTGATGCGCAAATTTAAACTCCCATGTCTAATTTATTTGAATCGATTATCAGGTTTTTTACAAGAAGCAGGAAAAAACAATTAAGTTTTGAAGGCGACTCAAATGTAAAAAGACACCATGGAAAGAAACTTTCCAAAAAGAAAAAACAAAACTGGTATTAAAAAAGGCCTCCCGACGGAGGCCTTTTTGTTTTTATTAGGTTATTGATTCGGATTACTGTTTAAATTGTTAATAATGGTGTAGGTAATTGGCTTTAATGTTTTTTCGGTTACCGGATGTAACCCGTGATAGGTAAACAATTCGTAAACACCATTCGACTTGGAATACCAGATGAGCGGTTTACCATAAAGATTAAAAAATGTCAATGTATCACTATAGGAAACTTTCCGGAAGTGTTCCAAAAGTTCTTCGTCCAGTTTAACACTGTAACCATTAATTTCCGGATCATTACAATCAATCTTCTCATAATGATCCTCCATCCATACCATACAGTTTTTCGGTGTGAAAACCGTCTTGTTCATATTCCATACTAAAAGCCCCATAATTGCAACGGTCGCCAATCCGTAATGGATTTTGCTTAATTGGCGTTTCCGGAAAAAACGAGTAATAGTATTCCAAATAGCTTGAAGTTTATTTTTTAGTGATTGTATGATATCAGTTTGATCTGTACCAGCTGTCGTGTTTCTGCCTTTATTACCTTGTGTGGAGCCTCCTCCCGTTTTTGGAGGGTCTGTTGTGCCCGTGCCCGACCCATTAGGTGGCTTAGGTGGTTCAGGGGGGGCATTTATAAACTTTCTATAAGGTCTTTCCGGAAAGTCAACTAAAAGTGCGGCCATTTCGATCGTGATCAAATCGGCAGGAGTAGTTGAGCCTAAATAAAAACGTTGAATCGGAATCAACCGGGTGATATCAATGCTATTGGTAATAGCTCTAATCTCTTCTTCTTTAAATGAAATTTCCCAAAAGTTTCTAAAAACAAGAGCATCATTATTGTTCTTATTCTGTCTTAAAATATCAAAGCATAATTCTCTTAATTGCGCCGGCGAAGGGCGTATTAGATATGTAGTATATGGCCCAGTTTTAGCTTTTTCATATTGTGCTTTTATAGCTTCTATATAGGAATCAACAGTTCTTTCTTCCATAGTGTTATCGGTATTTATCAGTATTTATCAGAATTCATTCGAATAGTCGGAATTACCAGAATTCGATAGCAACAAGCTGAAAAATAGCCCTTTAATTTGCCTCAGAATTAGTTCAGTCCCGATATGCATTCACGGACAAATGTACATGACTACTTCTAACTTGGTGATACGGAAAAACGTAATGTCGTTATCCGGGAAGTATAATACCCTTATGCTTTTTCTGTCTCACCAACACTTCCCAATACAAAAATCAATGGCGTAATCAAAGCTAATCTCCGGGACAAGGTCCCGGACAGCCACGCCCATGTCTAATTTTTAACATTAAACATTATGAAAAATTTTTATATCGCAGCTTTTGCTGTACTGGGATTGTCGTTAGTATCGTGTTCAACAGAAAATAGTGCCGAAGAACTTTTCGCACCGTCCACAAAACAACAGGATGAACTGTTACAAAATCTGTATCAAAGTGAGGACTATTATCTTGCCGCAAAACCCGGCGATACCATTCCACCGAATCAGGAAGGAGGAGGAGGAACCGGAGAAGATGGTACAATTCCGGTAAAGCCACCTAAAAAACCATAAAAAATGACAGCATAATCATATTGTATTTTTATTAACTTCGGGGAATGATACTTAAAAAGTTTTATTCCCCGTTTTTTTTATTGCTTTTTGCGATTTTATTCGGTGCCTGTTCTAAAGATGCTGACAAAAATAGCAAAGCAAATACTGTGGTCGAACAGATCCAAAAGCATATCGAAAACAGCGCTACCGATGATAGTTCCGGGATCTATAGGATTACCGAAATCGATAAAGCACTAAAACTGTCGGTTGCTGCCAAAATCGATTCGCTACAGTTAAAAGCCACTGCCGAAAAATCAGAAACGCTGTATTGGTATTTTCCGGATAAGGCCGAGGCTTTTACAAAGGATTTTCTACAATTTTCGGAACAAAAAAAAGACACCTTTTACATCGCCAAGGCTAAACGTGATTTAGGTAGGTATTATGCTGCGAAAGGGAAAGATACGCTTGCATTTGGCTTACTTAAAGATGCCACAACGTTATTGGACAACCGTGGAAAGGAAGATGAGGAAATGTATATCCTTTTATTGATGTCGGATATCGTCGAACGATCGAATGATTATGGAATGGTAGCCGATCTGAATGTAGATGTTCTTAAGCTTAATAAAAAAGTTAACAACAGTAACTATTATGTTTCGGCCAGAAATAATTTGGGAATTGCCGATAAATCCATGTATAATTATAAAAAAGCCATCGAGAATTTTGAAAAAGCAGCCGATAGTACTGATGAACCGGAAGATCGCTGGATCATCAAAAATAATATCGGTTTGAGTTATACCTATTTGGGCGATTATGCCAAAGCTCGCCCGATATTCGAATCGGTTATCCAAAAAACAACCGTTGACGCGACCAAAGCAAGGGCTTATGATAACCTGGGTTTTTCCTATTATAGAGCGGGCGATCCGAAAAGTCTGGATTATTATAAAAAAGGATATGAAATCCGATCCAACAATCCGATGTTGGCGAGTGATCGTATTGTGAGTGAGTTGCATCTTTCCGATTATTATAAAAACAGCAATCCGACATTGGCGATACAATATGCCACAACAGCCTACGATCGGGCAACCAAAATGCGTCGTATAGACGACCGGTTGGAAGCTTTAAAACGATTAACAAACCTGAGTTCCGGGATGGCTGTAAAACCGTATTCCTTAAAATTTCAGGGATTAAATGATAGTATTAGTCAGGTGCGCCAGTCTAAAAGGAACACATTTGTACAAACCAAATACGAGTATAAAGCGACACAGGAAGAAAATTTACGCCGAAAAGCCAGTGAAGCGCAAAAAACAGCACAATTGGCAAAAGCCGAAACCCAGAAACTTGGATTGGGAATTCTGATTCTGATTGGTGGTAGCGTTATCTTTTTTGTAATCCGCAGAATGCAACAGAAAAGTCGCGAAGAAAAACTGCTGGAATCGTATAAAACGGAAACCCGTATTGCCAAAAAAGTACACGACGAATTGGCTAATGATGTGTTTAATGCGATGACTTTTGCCGAAATAAAAGATTTGTCCAATGTCGAAAACAAAGAAATCCTACTCGAATCCCTGGATAAAATCTATACCGGAAGCCGAAACATTTCCCGGGAAAACAGCACCATAGACACCGGATCTGACTATCCGGAACAATTAAAAGAGGTGATCAAAGGATACAAAAGCGAACGGGTAAATGTCATGTCCAGTGGTTTGGATCAGATTAACTGGGATGAGGTCGATCCGACTAAAAAAATTGTGGTTTATCGGGTTTTACAGGAATTATTGGTCAACATGAAAAAACACAGTAAAAGTTCGCTTGTGGTCGTTCGTTTCCAACTCGACGCGAATCGGATTCAGATTGATTATTCCGATAATGGCGTGGGAATCGATAAAAATAAACTCGCTTTAAAAAATGGATTGCAAAATGTGGAAACCCGTATCAAAAGCATTTCCGGAACCTATACTTTTGATTCTGTTCCCGATAAGGGATTTAAAGTAAGTTTTTCATTTCTAAAGTAAATTATACGAAGTATGTTTAAAAAGATTTTAATTGCCGAAGATTTCGATTCCGTTAATTTAGGAGTAAAACAACTACTGGAGGAGTTTGTAACGGAAGACCGTATCCATCACGTAAAATATTGTGATGATGCTTTATTGAAAATTAAAAGAGCTAAAATGGATCAGGAGCCGTTCGATCTATTGATCAGCGACCTGTCGTTTGTCGAAGATAAATTCCGGGAAAACAAGCTCAATTCCGGTGAAGAATTAATTGAGGCCGTACGACGCGAACAGCCCGATATCAAAGTTATCGTGTATTCCGTCGAAACAAAACCGTATGTGATCCGGACATTATTGGACGATCTCGATTGCAATGCCTATATCAACAAAAGCCGGGAGAGTATTCGCGAATTAAAACAGGCCATCCGATCGATTGCTGCAAGCGATGAAAAGTTTGTCTCTCCGGAGTTAAAATATGGGAAAGCCGATTCCGAACTGGATGAAATCGACGAACAGGATATTCAGATTATTCGTCTGTTATCCAAAGGATTTGATCAAGGCGAAATTGCCGACGATATGCATTATAGCCGGAGCAGTATCGAAAAAAGAATCAACCGCTTAAAGACATCCCTTAAAGCCAAAAATAACCCACATCTGGTCTCCATTTCCAAAGATCTGGGATTGATTTGATCGCAAGTTTTAACACCTCTTTTGAGGTGTTTTTTTTTGCCGCTTGTTGGCATTTACGTAAAACCGTAATGAAGTCCGTTACAGGCATCCTAGTTTTGGAGTGTGATATAAAAATAAAATAAACATTCAAAAAACAAATAGGATGGAATTAGTAAGCCAACTCAAATCATTAGCCGATAAAATCGATCAGATGAAAGACAAGATCGAAACGGAAGAGTCTACAAAGCATGCCTTTGTATTACCATTTATTAACCTTTTGGGGTACGATACATTTAATCCGATGGAAGTAGTGCCGGAGTTTACGGCCGATATAGGACTTAAAAAAGGGGAGAAAGTCGACTATGCCATTTTTCAGAATGAAGAACCGATCCTGATCGTGGAATGTAAAAACTGGAAAGAAAACCTGACGGTTCACAATTCGCAATTATTCCGGTATTTTCATGTATCTAAAACGAAGTTTGCTTTACTGACCAACGGGATTCAGTATCAGTTTTATACCGATTTGGACGAAAAGAATAAAATGGACGAGAAACCTTTTTTTGAGTTTGATATTACCAATCTGAAAGATGCTGTAATTCAAGAAATTAATAAGTTTCACAAGTCGAATTTCGATGTAGAAAAAATAACCGATAACGCTAGTGCTTTAAAATATACAAAGGAAATTAAAAAATTAATTGCCGAAGAGCTGCAAACTCCTTCTCATAAGTTTGTCCGTCAGTTTGCCGAGCGTATCTATTCTGGTCGTCTGACCGAACGTGTGATGGAAGAATTCCAGGAACTGGTGTATAAAGCTTTTAATCAGGTAATAAATGATCAAATTAACGATCGATTGAACGCCGCATTAAATAAAGAAGCGAAAAAACAACAAGTCGAAAATGTAGAAGCCGAGCCAATAAGCAAAGTGATCACTACCGATGAGGAAATGGATGGTTTCCGTATTGTAGTGGCCATTTTGAGACGAAAAGTAGCGATTGACCGAATTGTTCCCCGAGATACAAAATCTTATTTCGGGATATTGTTGGATGATAACAACCGGAAACCGATTTGTAGGTTACATCTGAATGGCGGAAAAAAATATATCGGATTATTTGATGAAGCGAAAAACGAAACCCGTCATCCGATTGAATCCATCGATGCGATTTATCAGTTTGAAGAGGCCTTGTTGGAAAGTCTCAGCTTTTATGACAACGAATAGCCGTTGGCTGAAAACACTAAAAATCGGTTTGGAATAAACCGAAATTATAACCCATTAATACATTTAAAAAACGATGATCAAATATATTTTTTGGCTAAGTCTATTGCTGTGGAGTAGCAATGATTTGATAGCACAAACCAAACCGGGAAAACTCTTGGCTTCCTGTTGCGACACAGCCGGACGAGGCTGCAATGGATCCGATTATTGTACCGCCTGCACCAATTGTAGTGGTTGTAAATATTGCAAAAGTGGCGGAACCTGCGGTGTTTGCAGGGATAGAAGTACCGATGTAATCACCGTGAAACGAAAAGAAAAAAAGACCCCTTCCGGGACGAAAGTCAAAACAGTGACGATAACCAAAAAAGCTCAATTTTATAAGGATCAATTGCTATATATCACTGCCACATCAGTTTCCTTATACGAAGGTCCGGGGAAAAATTACAAAATAATCGAAACCGTTAAAAGAGGACAACGGGTGATTTTTATAGAGGCTAACGAACCGTGGTTCAAAGTAAAATCCGAAAAAACCGGAACGGTTGGTTATGTCCATCGCGATGTCTTACAATAAAAGCTATTATAAAGATATGGATACCACTACTACAATGTCACCCGCCTTAAAAAGTCATTTTCTCAGTTTATACCAGATCGCAATGTCTGACGCCGGCTTTTTGATGTCCGAATTGGAGGTGTTGTATCATTTGGCGGACGAAAAAGGATTTACAAAGCAAGATCTGGGAGCACTACTATTAAATCCCGTTACGTATGGAATAGCATTGCCGGAACGTTTGGAAACCCGTATCGAATACTTGTATGATCTAACCCGAATGATTTGGGCAAGTGGTAGAGTTACCAGTAAAGATCGGGAAGCGCTAAAAAAATACTGTATAAAGTTTGAATTCCTGGATGAGAATATCGAAGATCTGACCGATTATTTTATCGATTGCGTACAAAAAGGGGTTCAAAAAGAAGAAATTATAAACCAGTTAAATGCATAAATGATGAAGTCATTACAACAATTATTTCGTTTAAAAAATGATGAAGTGTCGGGGAAGTTACCGGATGAAACGCAAACCGGATCCCGGGAACTGGTACGTTTAACCCATTATCAGCGCGGATTTGGTGCTTCGGTAAAAGCAATGGGGAAACCGATCGTATTTAAAGCCTGTCTGCAAAATCTGTACAGGAGTTTTGAAGAGCAATGCCGCAAACAAAAAGTAGAACAGGAGTCCTTAAAACAGATTTACAGAGAAGATCAGGAGCGCAATCGTTCTGAACTTAAAAAGTGCGAAACCACCCTTGAAATTGCCGAAGCAAAAGAAAAAGAACTGAATGAAACCATAGAAAGAACCCGTAAAGATATGGTTGAGGTACGTCAGCATCCGGAAAAATACGGGATCGAAGGCGGAAAAGGTATCAAAGTGCAGTTTTATATGGGATTGGCTTTTTTGTTTCCAATTACGTTGTATCTGTTGGTATTCTATATTTCGGCCTGTTATTCGGCTTTTTTTAAAGAGTTTGATGATAATAGTCTTACGGCTGCCATTTTCGATGCCGATGCCTTAAAAAACGCTTTTCAGGCCAGTTGGCTGGAAGGAATTTTTATCATGACCATTCCCTTTGTGTTTATGGGATTGGGATATCTGATTCATATGTTGTTAAAAGAAAAAGGAAAAATGAAATGGATCAAAATAGGACTGCTCGGTTTGGTGACGTTTTTATTTGATGTCATATTGGCTTATCAGATCGAAAAGAAGATCTACGATTTTAATAAAACGACGTCGTCGGAACCTTATACACTTAAGATTGCTTTATTTGAAGCCGAATTCTGGTTGATCATTTTTGCGGGTTTTATGGTGTATATCATTTGGGGTTTGGTTTTGGATAGCATGATGAAAGAATATGAAAGCCTCGATAAAGTCAAAACCTTTATTAAAGTAAAAAAAGAAGAATTGGTTAACCTTGAAGCCTCAAAGAATGCCAATACCGAAAAATTAAACGAAGGCAAACAGCAAGTCACCGCCATAAACGGAATCATTGCCGAATTGCAAACCAAAATCGATGGATTTATTATCCCGGTTAAGGAATATTTTTACCATCATCACAAATATAAAGAAGGATGGTTTCAGGCGGTATCGGCTGAAATTGCTTTACCACACCGGGAAAAAACACTTTTGCTGGAATTATGCGAAATCATTTCCAAAGAACATTTAAACGATATTGGATTGGGTGAGCCCGAACTGCAACCACAGATAGAGATTGAAACATAAACCTACTACATCATGAAACAAAAAATAATACTTTCGATTGTCCTGACGCTATCCTTATTTTCGATGTCCTGTATTGAAAATATACCCGATACTACCGAAAAAGAACAACCGGTTGCCAGTGAAACACCGGAAAGAATCAAGCCAACAGAAAATTATAATATCAGTATTTTTTTGGATTTGTCCGACCGGATCGATCCGATAAAGCACGCTAATAAAACAATGGACTATTATCAAAGGGATATTCGGTATATCAAGGCTATTTCCGAGGCTTTTACCGATCATGCCAGTAAAAGAAAAATAAATCAGGTTAACGATAAATTGCAGTTGTTTTTTGACCCGGAGCCTAAAAATACCAAAATCAATGCGATATCCGAAAAACTTAAAATCAAGCTGGATAGAAACAATATCTCCAAAGAAAAATTAAATGAAATACGAAAAATCTATGCAAACTTTCCAATCCAGATTTACGAATTGGCGATAAAAGATAAAGCCTATGTCGGTTCGGATATTTGGGGGTTCTTTAAAAACAAGGTAGCCGATTATTGTATTGAGGAGAATAGCCGTAATATTTTGATCATTCTAACAGATGGTTATATTTTTAATAAAGGATCCGAATTAAAAAACGGAAACAGAACGAATTACCTGCTTTCGAAGACAATTCGCAACAATAAGCTGAATGATGCTATGTGGAAAGAAAAAATGGATGCCGGTAATTTCGGATTTATTAAGGCTGCAAACAATTTGTCGAATCTGGAAGTTTTGGTTTTAGGGATCAATCCGGATACAAAGAATACAAATGAAGAAGCAGTTATTATAGAATACTGGGAAAAATGGCTTAAAGAAATGAAAGTGAGTAACCCTAAAGTGAGAGGTGCCGAATTACCATCGAATATGGAAAAAATAATTAAAGATTTTATCGATCAGAAAAAATAACCGGATAAGAAGTGTTGTATTGATTTTTTAATTGAAAAATGATATGAGGTATAAAATCTTCTTTGTTATCCTGCTGTTCACTTGTCTTGCTTCCGCCCAGGTAAAATTTTGCAGTTGGAATTTATCCGATTTCGGAAAACGAAAACAGCCGGCAACCATTGCTTTTATAGCGAATACCGTCAAGGAATATGATGTGGTAGCGATTCAGGAAGTCGTAGCGGGATTTGGCGGCGCACAGGCGGTTGCCCGATTGGCTACGGCACTCAATCGCACCGGCGACAAATGGGATTATGCGGTGAGCGCACCAACGACCGGATCGTCCTATAAAACCGAACGCTATGCGTTTCTCTGGAAAACAGCCCGTATCAGGAAAGTAAAAGCCGAATTGGATCCGGTTTTGCAACTGGAAATCGATCGGGAACCGTATTACGGCACATTTTCCTATAAAGGAAAGTTATTTACGGTGGTCAATTTTCACGCGATCACCAAAAGCCGGCAACCCGAAACCGAAATCAAACATTTTAAAAAAATCCCATTGCGATTATCGGAGCATAATTTGGTATTTGCCGGTGACTTTAATTGTCCGGAATCCCATACCGTTTTTAATCCGTTAAAGGGAATGGGCTTTCAACCGGTGTTCCGGAATCAGAAAACCTCGCTTAGACAACGTTGCATAGCACAGGATTGTCTGGCATCGGAATTTGACAATATTTTTTATAATTCTAAGAAGATTAGATTACTAAATAAAAAAGCGCATCTTTTTTATACGGAATTCGAAAGTCTGGCACTGGCCCGAAAAGTTTCCGATCATATTCCGATTGGTTGTACTTTTTTGCTATTGTGATTTGAAGCAAATTATCGGTAACGGATATTCAAATAAAAAACAAAACCCATGAAAACAAAATTACGCTATTATCTATTTTGTATACTTATTCTGGTGTCTTGTCGGGATAAAGAGCTTCTGTTAAACGAAGAAACGGAAACAATTCCCGCCGGACTGATGGCAACGCCTTCGAAAGTAGTCGCGATAAACGAACCCGATACAAGCCTTAACGGTGACTATTGTGCTACGGTATCGATTAATGATCCGGAAGCCAAAAATGCGTCCAAACACAATCTGACGATCAAAGTGGAAAAAGGATATCTAAAAGAAATCCGGAATGAAGATCATACGGTGATACAAGACTTTCAGGGTGTCTTTTTTAATGACGACAGGTTTACCGAGTTTCAGACAAACGGACTGGAATACCGGATTAGTATTCTGGCAACGCTGGAGGAATGTTATAGTGGTGAATTAAAAGGTTTTTCGGTGCGCTGTAACGGAATAACCCAAAAAGGGAAACAATGTAAAAACAGAACATTACACGCGAGTAAACTTTGTGTGCATCATCGGGAATAAATAAACGGATGATTGAAAAAGGACTTTTGAAGACTTTCAACGGACTTTTATTCTGTCTTTTTTATGCTTTTTGTAAAACGCTGTGTCGTGATTTTAAGAGTAGTTTTTTGTTAAGTATGTTTTTTGTCTTAAAAAAAATGAAGAAATATAACGAATCGTAGTTGTTTTGGGGTTACATTCAATAATCGTTAAAAAGATGCCTTTTTTAAGTCGGACAGCGGTTGCATTTTGTAAATTTGTTTTTAGGGGATGAAGTTTGTAACTTCATTATTGAGCAAATTACAATCGACGATTTTTATAATGCAAAAGAGTATAAAGGATCTTCGGATTTTACTGGACAAGAATTCGGAAGATAGCAGTTTTAATATTATTTCTTCAATCACGGACATCAAAGGAAATATCATCTATGCCAACCAGAAGTTCTGCGAAATTTCTAAATATGAGGAAACGGAATTACTGGGAAAAAACCATCGGATACTAAACTCCGGGCATCATCCGAAAACGTTTTTTAAAACCATGTGGAAGACTATCGGTAACGGTAATGTATGGGATGGTGAAATCCGAAACAAAGCAAAAGACGGAAGTTATTATTGGGTATATTCGATAATCTTTCCGGTTTTTGACGTCCATAATAAAATTACACAGTATTTTTCAATTCGCGTTCCGATTGATGAGAAAAAGAAACTGGACGAACAACGCGAAAAAAGAATCCGAAGACTGGAAAAAATTCTTTTTAAAATATCCCATGAAGTACGACAACCGGTTACGCAGATTTTAGGCGTGTCCGACCTGTTAAAAGAAACACAGTTAAATCAGGAGGAGTTGCGAATGCTGATTGAGGGAATGAAAGAATCGGCAGATCTGTTGAATTTATATACGCGCGAGCTAAATCAATATGTACATAAAATGAAAAATGAAGAGTACGAATTGTTGCTTGCAGCCAGCGAAAATCCGGATGGCAGTTATTTTACCAATTTGTAGTAAACGACGGGATAATTGATACACTTTTTAGGGTTCCTTATATAAAGAACGGAATAAAAAAATATATCTTTGTAAGGAAACCAACCTCCTCCCATCCGCATGACTTCCGAATATAACATACTGATAGCCGATGACCATAGTGTGGTAAGACAGGGCGTATCGTTGATCCTGAAATATTCGCTACCGAATATCATTATCAACCAGACCGATACTCTAAACGGGGTTTTGGAAAAAATGGTTGTAACTACTTTCGACCTGATTATTCTGGATATCAATTTACCCGGAGGCAATAATGTTTTGATGATCGAAAAAATCAGAGGAATCGATCCAAATGTGAAAATTCTGATGTTTTCGGCTTTTGAAGAAGACCTGTATGCGATGCGGTACCTCAATTCGGGAGCCAATGGTTATCTGAATAAATTAGGGAACGAAGAAGAAATTGTCGAAGCGGTTCGGAAAGTAATGACTACCGGAAAATATATCAGTGACAGTCTGAAAGACAAACTGATCAACGACCTGTTAAACAATGTTTCGCAAACCAATCCGCTCGAACGACTTTCCAACAGGGAGCTGGAAATTAGCCGATTGCTGGTGAACGGTTACGGGAATCTTGAAATTGCCAATCATCTCAATATCCAGATGTCGACGGTTAGTACTTATAAAGGCCGGATTTTTGAAAAACTGGATATCAAAAATGTCGTTTCTCTGGCCGATCTCTTTAAACTTTACGAAGAAAATAGTTAAAAACTATTGCTTTAGATTTAAGGTAATTGTGGTTCCTTTTCCGACTTCACTTTCCAAAGTGATATCTCCATAAACCAGATGTAACAACTCTATAATAATATGGAAACCGATTCCTTTGGTAAACTGTTTCCGGTCGTTTTCGGATTTCATCTTCTGAGCCAGTGTCTGGTAATATTCCAACATTTCCGCATGCATACCACATCCGGTATCGGTAAGGATAATACGGATGGAATCACCGTCCTGAACCGCACTAAAACGAATCGTTCCGTCGACCGTATTTTTTATCGCATTATCCAGCAGATTGTGTAAAATGATCGTAAAAAGCTGTTTGTTGAGGTTGAGATAAATAGCGTCTGAAATATTGTTTTCCAATACGTTGCGTTTGGATTTTGCAATCGGATCGAAGAGTTTTATTTTTTCATTGATCAAATCACGAAGTACAAAAGCCTCATTTTGTAAATTGTCTTTATTCAGATAGATTTTAGAATATTCCAACAGGTTGTTTACAAAGTGGTACAATTCGAACGACGACGTATACATGGTTTTGATATTCTCCTGAAAATCGGGATTATCGCGATCCAGATTTTCATACAGATATTTCCCGGTTAAGGCCATGTATTTTAGCGGACTTTTAATGTCGTGGGTAATGGAGCCGATGAGTTTTTTATGCGAATGAATCTGTTCACTCAGATCCGTTTGTGTTCGTGTAAGTGCGGTAATCGTACTTTTTAATTCGGCAGTGCGGTGTGAAATCCGTTTTTCGAGTAACAGGTTTCGGTGGCGAATGTATTTGGTACGCTGACGGAATCCGTAATAAATCAATAAAGAAACCGTGAGTATTAGCAAACTTTTAAACCATGTTGTTTGCCAAAAAGCCGGAGGAACTATAATCGTGATCGTTTTATAATCGTATTGCGAATCGAATCCTCTTAATTTACGAGCGGTTAACGTATATTCACCCGGATATAAGGTGGTATAGGAAATGGTATGATTGTCGTTGGTTTTTGTCCAGTTCTGATGTACATCGTTTCCATCCAGACGGACTTCAATAGTGAGGTTTTCCGGGTTACCGTAAAACGGACTGTTAAAGGAAATGACCACACGACTAAAATCCCGGTTTATAACGAGTGTATCGTTAAAAGTAACCGAGCGATCGTCCACTTTAGCCTCGTTACTATAAATCGGATTGGTCGGTAGGATAGGAGTAACCTTTTTACTGTCGAAAAAAGTGAGCCCTTCAAAAGAGGGTAAGGCTATATAACCATTGGGAAGATTGGTAGCACACGGGAAGCAACCACCATTAAATTCATTGGTGCTAAAACCGGAACTTTTATTGTAATAATGATAATAAATGGTTTTTTGTTTTTTGTCGGCATAATCAAACAGACTTTGTCGGGAAATCTGAAACAATCCTTTGTTCGTGGGAATCCAGATAAAACCTTTCTGGTCTTCGACTACACAATGTGCCGAACGGATATACTTGTTTTTGTCGAAAGGGAAGTGAGTGGTTCCCTGGTGATTCCGGATCAGAAATAAACCATTATTATAGGTATATACCCAGATATTATTCCGATCGGAACAATGAATACCACGAATATACGATTCGCCTATAACGCTGTTTGGTGTGATGTATTTGGTTTCCGTATTCATATGGTACAATCCGGAAGGAGAGCCAATCAAAACTCCGGAATTCCTATCTTTGTAGATACTGTTCGGTGAAAAATTCAGATCGGCAATAGGAACGAGTTTGGGCGCTATCGCATTCGGATCAATTACATATAATTGTCCTTTTTTATACGTCTTACTGTCGGTGGTTCCAATCCAGATCCGGCCTTTTTCATCTTTATAAACCGCACTCATAAAATACTGAAGCGTCCAACGGTCGGAAGTAGTATAATTGGTGCTTTTTTTATAACGATACAGGTTACGGATATCCAATGTCCAAATGTCACCGTTATTATCGATTACCGAAAAGAACTTTTCACCTTTTAATGGAGGTGTGAGATGTTTAATCGTTCCTCTATAGTCTATAATTTGTCCTTTTCCGGTCAATACGCGGGTCGAATCGAATAAAACATTAGAGTACGTCACCGGATCCTGTTCGTCGACATAACTTTTAAAATATTCCGGACGGATAATTAAAAAACCTTTGGTAAGGCTACCCAGGTAGAGGATGTTTAATTTGGTGTTGTAATAGAATGCATGTACTTTTTGCTTTTCAACATCAAAATTGGATAGGATCAATTTTTTATGCAAACCGTTTTGATCGGCTGTCAGATAATACAGTTTTTGATTGGCATACAAAAAGGCCTGATCAACGGCATTATTGATATAGATACTACCGTCTTCTTCAGTTTGTTGATCAATTCGTGTCGGAACCAGCTTTTGAGGGGTAACTTCAAAATACTGCTTTTTACTTTTCAGATAGAGTGTATTGTTCAGGACAAACAACTCCGAATCGAGTGACAGTTTATGCGGGTAACCGCTAATCCGTTTTTTAGTGCTCACCGAGAAATAGCTGATACTATCCGGATAAAACTGAAATACTTTATCTTTGATCAAGACATCATAACGGCGGTAATATTTAAAAAAAGAAGCCGATATTTTGATGTTATTACCAAACAATCGCCCGGTTTCATTTAACGCATGAATGTCTTTTCCGTCTTTGTAATAGAGTTTCGGATCGGTTTCAATTTTTAAAATCTGACCGAGATCATTACTAACATAATTGCCTTCTCCGCTGTATAATTTTTTAGCAAATTTCATCCGGTTGGATTTCAACCCTTTGATGTTTTCACTGTTGTAGACTTTAAATTGTTGACCGTCAAAACGAACCAAACCGTCTTCGGTTACCAGCCAGATAAAACCAAGTTTATCCGGAACGATCGATTTAACACTGTTTTGTGGCAGCTCTCCATTGTCGGAAGTATACCATTTATAAGAGCGTTCCTGCTGCCCAAATGCTGGCATTGTGCTGATTATAAATAGTACTAAAAGACGTGAAAAAAGAGTCATAGGAACGGTTTTGACAATCTGATCCTGTTCGGGTTGTCGGAGAAGGTTCAATATTACAAAAAAATAAACAAGATTTACAGACTGTTTTTGTAGAAATAATTCTACATATTCGATAAAGAATCCGTACAAAGGAATTGTTTTGAACTATAGATATTTGTATTCCCCAAATTTTAGAATTGATAACTAGTGCTATGAGAATGTTGAAGTCAATCCTAAATACAAGATTATGTATATCAAAATATTGTTTGATAATGCCCGACTAAAAGGTGTTTTAAAGCTTATTTTAATACTGTCGATTGTGCACTTTGCATCTTTCTACTGGAATCAGCGTGTACCGTTCGGACTGCTTTACGGTCCGTTATTGCTCCTGATTGTTCGTAAAATGGAACCGGTTAAACTTTGGATACACACACTTCCTTTTTTTATTTTTAGCGGAGTGTATCTTGTTTTTAAAGTGGATGCTGTTGCGTTTGGCGGCTGGCAATTGTATTATACGATCTATCTGTTGGCGTTGGCTATTTCATTGTGTTCGTATGCCGTAGCAGTGACGGTTGCAAGCAAAAAAGAACATCCGGCTCCGGTTTTTGAAAAAGAATTTCTACAAGTATTAGCATACGGTTGTTATTTTGCCGCTTTATTAGTAGTCCTTCTGGCGCTCCGCGTTGGGTTTGGAATATTGGATTTTGGATTTGATCCGGTTTCGATGTTGTTTTTTCAACTGGGGCTTTTTAGTGTTCTGATTCTGATATTTCTGGTATTTTACGGGAAAAAAGAAAAGGGAATAAGAAAATCAAAAGGAAGTCAGGCGATATTGCCGGGTATCGATGTGTCTACCTCTTTGGCTTATATGGAAACCCTCGAAAAATGTGTCCGCGAAACCAATATTTACCGCAATCCGGATATTTCGCTCGAAATGCTTTCTACCGAAACAACAATCCCGAAACATCATTTATCGCAATTGCTAAACGGTTGTCTCGGGAAAAATTTCTACCAATATATAGCGGAATTGCGAATCGAATATGCCATTTCCTGTCTGAAAGAAGATTCCGGAATTAAGATCGAATCGTTGGCCTATGATTGCGGATTTAATTCCAAAACGTCCTTTAACCGCTATTTTAAAGAGTATACCGGCTATTTACCGTCTTATTATAAAATAAAAGTACAACATTTATAAGCAGACGATATTATGCTCTTTATGTTATTAACACTGGTGTTTGGCTGTAACGCCCTTACACTATATGTAATTCTGAAAACCCAATCCGATAAATTATTTGATAAAGTTATCCGCTATGTGGTATGGATTTCTTTATTCCATTCGGCCTACGCCTTTTTGTCCCGCTATTATTTTGAAGAGTTGTCATTTATCGATCGCGCGGCACCGTTTGGATTGTTGTATGGTCCCATGTTGTTTTTCCTGTCGTTTTCGAATCACGAAAAATGGTTAAGTCGGAGCAACGTTATAAAACATGGGAGTCCGTTTTTGGTGGCAACGATTGGCTATGTGATTTTTTTGATTTTTCCGGAATGGCGCCGCGATTACGGATTGTATTATTTTGAAATACTCTATTCCGGTGTGGTGGTATCGATGGTTGGCTATGTTTTATATATTTTCTTAAACCATAAAAAGGCTATTTCTGACAACCACGTTAGAAAGTTGATCAACTCAGGAGCGACATGGTTACTGTTAATTGCCAGTTTGCTTGCCAGCATTATTGTTTCAAAAATACTCCGAAAAGAAGACATCGGTTCGTTGCTTCCGGGAATTATAATCTATGGAGCGATGTTGTTTGTTTCCTTTCTGATTTTTAAATATTCCATCAATAACCTGTTGGCACAAGCCGGAGTGAAAGAAGAATTGGAAGAAACGGTTCCGCTCTCGGCTCCGCGGCAATATCAAAAATCGGCACTCACAGTTGAAATATTAAGGGAATACGAACAAAAGCTCAACACGATAATGGAAACGGAACAGGTTTTTCTCGATACCGAACTTTCTTTGGAAAGCCTGTCCCGAAAAGTCAAAATTCCAAAACACCACCTGACACAATTATTCAATACAAAAATCAACCAGACTTTTTATCAATACATCAATACCTACAGAATAAATCATTCCTGCAAATTACTTTTGGAAGAGCCGGAAACGAACCTGGAAGAAATTGCATTTAAAAGCGGATTTAATTCCAAAGTGACATTCAACCGTTATTTTAAAAGTCAGATGGAATGCACTCCGTCGGAATACCGACAACCCTAAAAAAATTAACGCAAAACAATAACCAAAAACCGGATCGAAAATCCGGTTTTTTTGCACCCGTATTTCTACGTGATTTTTTACGGTTTATTTATAACTAATTGTTAAACAGTGTTTTGTAAATTTTTATACACGTTTCAATCGTGTGGGAAGTACGTCATGCCACACGATTGAAACGTTTTACCCTTTCGGTTTTTAGAATTTCGCACTTGCAAAATCTTACAAGAGAGTAAAATTAAAAACCAAAAAAATGAACGAAAATTACAGTTATAGCGACAAGAATTTGTCCTATCGACAGGGAAGTAGTTGTATTCAAATGTTGTTTTTCAACATGAAAAAATACTGCTTCTTGTTCTTTATTTTTATGATTACCGGTTTATGGAATGTAATGTTTGCCGATGGTAGTAAGGATTTTTATCCTTCGGGTGCCACCGGGAACCGTGCGTTTTTATACAGTAATCAGTATGAATCTGGAGGGACAACCATACGGTCCTGGCCTTTTAAAACATTGGGGACGCATTATGTGTATGCAAAAGTCGGCGAAACGATTGCTGCAGCTTCCAGTGCACAAGGCGTGGGCAATGGTAGAATCCGACTAACGGCACCGGATGGTACGGTTTATCTTTCGGCAAACAATGCCATTGGTAGAATCGCGAGCAGAGCCGAAGAGTTAGCCGGGCCTTTATACTCGGGACAGGCAACGGGAGCTAACCGCTACCAGCCTTATACTACCGTAGTAACAGCCGGAAACGAAGGAATCTGGAAAGTAGAATTTTTGCCGTCGGGATCGGAAACGAGTTCGTCTACACCAAGTGTAACGGACATTGCGGCCGATGCTAACTGGACACAGGGAACCAATACCGAACTGATTGCCGCCTGGGATGTATCGGTACGGAACAGTGCCAATTCGGCCTGGGTTAACGGAAGGGTATATACCAATATCCTAAACCTGCATATCTCAGGATCTTCCTTTTTGGCGAATAAGGCTTTTTACGGAAATATGTATGTCTTAACACGCGATGGTATTGCGTATCGTGTGAGTAATAATGGTTCGAATGGAGTAGGATTTACCTTCTTCGTAAACAATAAAGGCTTCCTGACCGCTTCGGGAAACCCTTCGTATAAAAGTTTGGATATTTCAGATCCGACCGATGCGCAATTCCGGATCCACGATCCGAGAAGTGCGGATTCCGGGTCGAATGTAACTCATAAAATTTTCTACTCAAAACCGGCGTTGGATTTACCAACAAGTGCCAGTATGAGTGGCGGAACCACAACCTGGTTAAAAAATTCGGTTTTAACGCCAACAGCGTCCAATATTACCTATACCGGAGTGGAAGGAACACCGGATTTATCGGGTAATAAAGGCGCGTATATCGGTTTTGATTCAAATCTGGCCGGTACCTACAAAATTGAGATTCTGGGAGGTTTTCCAACAAGAACAATCACAGGAAACTGTATCGTAGGAACCAATACCGTATTTTGGGACGGTAGAGACGGAAATGGAAACATCCTTCCGGCGGGAACGAATATCGGGGAAATTCGTGTACAATTATTTGGGGCAGAAGTACACTTTCCGTTTATCGATATGGAGATTAACCCGGGAGGAATTATTATAGAGCAGCTGGATAACAGCTACAATTTATTTACACCAAACCGAGATCTGGTATATTGGGATGATAGCGATATCTCTGGAGGTATGGCAACACACAAGTCGAATCCTACGGCGTCCGGAAGCAATGGAATTTCCAGTAATACTAACGGTCATAAATGGGGCTTGTACACTTCCGGAAGTAGCGGAAGTGGAAACAGTGGAACCGGATCGTCGAGTTTCGGAAACGAAAAATCAATGGATACCTGGAGTTTTGTACCGGGAGCCGTTGTGGTAAAAAATCTGGACCTCGTAGTTGCTGCTGCCGATCTGGAAGTAGTGAGTATTGTACCGTCGACTACAACGGTTATTGCCGGACAGAATATGCATTATACGGTAACCGTATCCAATAACGGACCGAGTGCCGTAACCGGAGCCGGTTTTAACTTTATTGTACCGGCTGGTTTTACCATTAGCTCGGTAACCTATGTTAACAGCCAGGGAACGGTTGTCGTGGTAAACGGAACAATCGATCCGGTTACTGGCAACTATTCCGCGAATCTGAATATGACCAATGGCGGACAAGTGGTGTTTACCATTAATGGAACCGTTGGCGCATCTGCAGGCGGACAAGCCTTAACAGTGGAAGCCAGTATTATACGACCGGCAGACGTTACCGATCCGGATGCAACCAACCCGGGAACCAATCCACCTACGGATCCGCATTTGGAGTGTTTAAACGGTACGGCTGTGGAGAATTGTAATAATATTAAATACAATACCATTACGCCGACAGTTTCGGCCGACTTGGCTGTAACCAAAACGACTGCAACCATGGCACCATCGGTAGGGGATCAGATTGTCTTTACTATTGTGGCGACAAATAACGGAGCCGGAAATGCTACCGGTGTTCAGGTTGTGGAACAGTTGCCAAGTGGTTATACATATGTATCTGCAACAACCACCGGAGGAACGTTTAATAACGTAACCGGATTATGGACGATTGGTAATATGACCAATGGACAGTCGTATACTTTGACGCTTACAGCTACAGTAAACGCAACCGGAACCTATACCAATAGTGCGGTTATTTCAGGTAATGAAAGTGATCCGAATTTAACAAACAATACATCCACAATTACACCAACACGTGCAATTAGTGTGATCAATGCAGAAAACGATTCGGCTACCAACATCAACGGAACTACAGGTGCAACGAATGTTGTCAATGTATATACGAATGATACGTTAAACGGAACCGCAGTAGTTCCATCGGAAGTGATCTTAACGACTACAGTACCAAATCCGAATTTAGTTTTAAATCCAAATGGAAATGTAGACGTAATTCCGGGAACACCGGCAGGAACCTATACATTGACGTACCAGATTTGTGAGGTATTAAATCCAACAAACTGTGATACAGCGGTAGTAAGTGTAACGGTAGTGCCACCGGCGATTGACGCGGTGAATGATTCGGCTACGAACATCAACGGAACTACAGGTGCCACGAATGTTGTCAATGTATATACGAATGATACGTTAAACGGAACCGCAGTAGTTCCATCGGAAGTGATCTTAACGACTACAGTACCAAACCCGAATTTAGTTTTAAATCCAAATGGAAGCGTAGACGTAATTCCGGGAACACCGGCAGGAACCTATACATTGACGTACCAGATTTGTCAGGTGTTAAACCCAACAAACTGTGATACGGCTGTTGTAAGTGTAACCGTAGTACCACCGGCGATTGACGCAGCGAATGATTCGGCTACCAACATCAACGGAACCACAGGTGCCACGAATGTTGTAAATGTGTATACGAATGATACCTTAAACGGAACGGCAGTAGTTCCATCGGAAGTCATTTTAACGACTACGGTACCAAACCCGAATTTGGTATTAAATCCGAATGGAAACGTAGACGTAATTCCGGGAACTCCGGCAGGAACCTATACATTAACGTATCAGATTTGTCAGGTGTTAAACCCAACAAACTGTGATACAGCGGTAGTAAGTGTGACAGTAGTACCACCGGCGATTGATGCAGCGAATGATTCGGCTACCAACATCAACGGAACCACAGGCGCCACGAATGTTGTAAATGTATATACGAATGATACGTTAAACGGAACGGCAGTAGTGCCATCGGAAGTTATTTTAACGACTACAGTACCGAATCCGAATTTGGTATTAAATCCGAATGGAAACGTAGACGTAATTCCGGGAACTCCGGCAGGAACGTATACGTTGACGTATCAGATTTGTCAGGTATTAAACCCAACAAACTGTGATACAGCGGTAGTAAGTGTAACGGTAGTGCCACCGGCGATTGACGCAGTGAATGACTCGGCTACCAATATCAACGGAACCACAGGTGCCACGAATGTTGTAAATGTATATACGAACGATACTTTAAACGGGACGGCAGTAGTTCCATCGGAAGTAATCTTAACCACTACAGTACCAAATCCGAATTTAGTTTTAAATCCGAATGGAAACGTAGACGTAATTCCGGGAACTCCGGCAGGAACCTATACATTGACGTATCAGATTTGTCAGGTATTAAACCCAACGAACTGTGATACGGCTGTAGTAAGTGTAACGGTAGTGCCACCGGCGATTGACGCAGCGAATGATTCGGCTACCAACATCAACGGAACCACAGGTGCCACGAATGTTGTCAATGTATATACGAACGATACTTTAAATGGAACGGCAGTAGTTCCATCGGAAGTGATCTTAACGACTACGGTACCAAACCCGAATTTAGTTTTAAATCCGAATGGAAATGTAGACGTAATTCCGGGAACACCGGCAGGAACATACACCTTAACGTATCAGATTTGTCAGGTGTTAAACCCAACAAACTGTGATACAGCGGTAGTAAGTGTGACAGTAGTACCACCAGCGATCGATGCATCGAATGATTCGGCTACAAATATTAATGGAACCACAGGTGCGACGAATGTTGTAAATGTATATACGAACGATACGTTAAACGGAACCGCAGTAGTTCCATCGGAAGTGATCTTAACGACTACGGTACCAAACCCAAACTTGGTTTTAAATCCGAATGGAAACGTAGACGTAATTCCGGGAACTCCGGCAGGAACCTATACATTAACGTATCAGATTTGTGAGGTATTAAACCCAACAAACTGTGATACGGCTGTAGTAAGTGTAACAGTAGTACCACCGGCGATCGACGCAGCGAATGATTCGGCTACGAACATCAACGGAACCACAGGTGCCACGAATGTTGTAAATGTGTATACCAACGATACCTTAAACGGAACCGCAGTAGTTCCATCGGAAGTGATCTTAACGACTACGGTACCAAACCCAAATTTAGTTTTAAATCCGAATGGAAATGTAGATGTAATTCCGGGAACTCCGGCAGGAACCTATACATTGACGTACCAGATTTGTGAGGTATTAAATCCAACAAACTGTGATACGGCTGTTGTAAGTGTAACCGTAGTACCACCGGCGATCGACGCAGTGAATGACTCCGCTACCAACATCAACGGAACCACAGGCGCCACGAATGTTGTAAATGTATATACGAACGATACTTTAAACGGAACGGCAGTAGTTCCATCGGAAGTAATCTTAACCACTACAGTACCAAACCCGAATTTAGTTTTAAATCCAAATGGAAGCGTAGACGTAATTCCGGGAACTCCGGCAGGAACCTATACATTGACGTATCAGATTTGTGAGGTGTTAAACCCAACAAACTGTGATACAGCGGTAGTAAGTGTAACAGTAGTACCACCAGCGATCGACGCAGCGAATGATTCGGCTACGAACATCAACGGAACCACAGGTGCGACGAATGTTGTAAATGTATATACGAATGACACCTTAAATGGAACCGCAGTAGTTCCATCGGAAGTGATCTTAACGACTACGGTACCAAATCCGAATTTGGTTTTAAATCCGAATGGAAATGTAGATGTAATTCCAGGAACACCTGGTGGAACGTATACGTTGACGTATCAGATTTGTCAGGTATTAAATCCAACGAATTGTGATACAGCGGTAGTAACGGTTTTTGTAATGGAACCGGAATTAACGTTAACAAAAGACGCAGCCAACGGAACCTATGATAGCGTTGGTGATGTGATCAACTATACTTTGGTAGTAACCAACACTGGAAATGTAACAGTTACCAATATTACGGTAACGGATACTAATGCGGATGCAGGTAGTATTTCCCCGGCAACTATTGCGACTTTGGCACAAGGACAAAGTGTAACGGTTACGGCAACCCATACAATCACACAGGCGGATCTGAATAATGGATTTGTTCGAAATTTAGCGACTGTTACCGGTCAAGATCCAACTGGAGGCCCGGTTACGGATGAATCGGAAGATCCAACAAATCCTTCACAACCTGGAGATAACGGATATGATTCCGGTTGTCCGAAATGTACGGTAACAACCCTGACACAAAACCCTGCGATTGCCTTAGTTAAAACAGCGGTGTTTAACGATACCAACGCGGATACTTTTGCACAGGTAGGTGAGACGATTACCTATACGTTTACAGTAACCAATACCGGAAACGTAACGGTTAACGGATTAGTGATCAACGATGCTTTATTAGGTGTAACCAACTTAGCGGTAACTCCGGCGACATTAGCACCGGGTGCTATCGGAACGGCCACAGCTACGTATAC
Source organism: Flavobacterium sp. CAU 1735 (assembly GCF_039888695.1). Taxonomy (NCBI): domain Bacteria; kingdom Pseudomonadati; phylum Bacteroidota; class Flavobacteriia; order Flavobacteriales; family Flavobacteriaceae; genus Flavobacterium; species Flavobacterium sp. CAU 1735. The sequence goes on from NZ_JBDQQQ010000003.1 coordinate 97,736, forward strand.
ATTGACACAATCAGACATTAATAATGGTCAGATTAGTAATACGGCTATCGCAAGCGGTACGTCTCCACAAGGTAATCCGGTTCAGGATACCTCGGGAACGAGTACAACGAACGATACGCCAACGGTAACAACCTTACCGCAAAACCCTGCAATTGCCTTAGTAAAAACAGCGGTGTTTAACGATACCAATGCGGATACTTTTGCACAGGTTGGTGAGACGATTACCTATACGTTTACAGTAACCAACACCGGAAATGTAACGGTTAACGGTCTTGTGATCAACGATGCCTTATTAGGTGTAACCAACTTAGCGGTAACGCCAGCAACATTAGCACCGGGCGCTATCGGAACAGCTACAGCTACTTATGTATTGACGCAGTCTGATATCAATAACGGTCAGATTAGTAATACGGCTATCGCAAGTGGTACATCGCCACAAGGTAATCCGGTTCAGGATACCTCAGGAACGAGTACGACGAACGATACGCCAACGGTAACAACCTTACCGCAAAACCCTGCAATTGCCTTAGTAAAAACAGCGGTGTTTAACGATACCAATGCGGATACTTTTGCACAGGTTGGTGAGACGATTACCTATACGTTTACAGTAACCAACACGGGTAACGTAACGGTTAACGGATTAGTGATTAACGATGCGTTATTAGGTGTAACGAACCTTGCGGTAACTCCGGCTACATTAGCACCGGGTGCTATCGGAACGGCTACAGCTACCTATACGCTAACACAATCCGACATCAACAACGGTCAGATTAGTAATACGGCTATCGCAAGCGGTACGTCTCCACAGGGAAATCCGGTTCAGGATACCTCGGGAACCAGTACAACGAATGATACGCCAACGGTAACAACCTTACCGCAAAACCCTGCGATTGCTTTAGTAAAAACAGCGGTGTTTAACGATACCAATGCCGATACTTTTGCTCAGGTTGGTGAGACGATTACCTACACCTTTACAGTGACCAACACGGGTAACGTAACGGTTAACGGATTAGTGATCAACGATGCATTATTAGGTGTGACGAACCTTGCGGTAACGCCAGCAACATTAGCACCGGGAGCAATCGGAACGGCTACAGCTACTTATGTATTGACGCAGTCGGATATCAACAACGGACAGATTAGTAATACGGCTATTGCAAGTGGTACATCGCCACAAGGTAATCCGGTTCAGGATACCTCGGGAACGAGTACAACGAACGACACGCCAACGGTAACCACTTTACCGCAAAACCCTGCGATTGCCTTAGTTAAAACAGCGGTATTTAACGATACCAACGCGGATACTTTTGCTCAGGTTGGTGAGACGATTACCTACACCTTTACAGTGACCAGCACGGGTAACGTAACGGTTAACGGATTAGTGATCAACGATGCCTTATTAGGTGTGACGAACCTAGCAGTGACTCCGGCGACATTAGCACCGGGCGCTATCGGAACAGCTACAGCGACTTATGTACTAACACAGTCTGATATCAACAACGGTCAGATTAGTAATACGGCTATTGCAAGCGGTACATCACCACAGGGTAATCCGGTTCAGGATACCTCGGGAACAAGTACAACCAACGATACGCCAACGGTAACAACTTTACCGCAAAACCCTGCGATTGCCTTAGTAAAAACAGCGGTGTTTAACGATACCAACGCGGATACTTTTGCACAGGTTGGTGAGACAATTACCTACACCTTTACAGTAACCAACACGGGTAACGTAACGGTTAACGGATTAGTGATCAACGATGCATTATTAGGTGTAACCAACTTAGCGGTAACGCCGGCGACATTAGCACCGGGCGCTATCGGAACGGCTACAGCTACTTATGTATTGACACAGTCGGATATCAATAACGGTCAGATTAGTAATACGGCTATTGCAAGCGGTACATCGCCACAGGGTAATCCGGTTCAGGATACTTCAGGAACCAGTACAACGAACGATACGCCAACGGTAACAATCTTACCACAAAACCCTGCGATTGCCTTAGTGAAAACAGCGGTATTTAACGATACCAATGCCGATACTTTTGCTCAGGTAGGTGAGACGATTACTTATACGTTTACAGTAACCAATACTGGAAATGTAACGGTTAACGGATTAGTAATCAACGATGCCTTATTAGGTGTAACCAACTTAGCGGTAACGCCAGCAACATTAGCACCGGGCGCTATCGGAACAGCTACAGTTACTTATGTATTGACGCAGTCTGATATCAATAACGGTCAGATTAGTAATACGGCTATCGCAAGTGGTACATCGCCACAAGGTAATCCGGTTCAGGATACCTCAGGAACGAGTACGACGAACGATACGCCAACGGTAACAACCTTACCGCAAAACCCTGCAATTGCCTTAGTAAAAACAGCGGTGTTTAACGATACCAATGCGGATACTTTTGCACAGGTTGGTGAGACGATTACCTATACGTTTACAGTAACCAACACGGGTAACGTAACGGTTAACGGTCTTGTGATCAACGATGCATTATTAGGTGTGACGAACCTTGCGGTAACGCCAGCGACATTAGCACCGGGTGCTATTGGAACGGCTACAGCTACTTATGTACTAACACAGTCTGATATCAACAACGGTCAGATTAGTAATACGGCTATTGCAAGTGGTACGTCTCCACAAGGAAATCCGGTTCAGGATACCTCCGGAACGAGTACAACGAACGATACGCCAACGGTAACGATATTACCTCAAAATCCACAACTGGCATTTTATAAAGATGGCACGTATCAGGATACCAATGGCGATGGAATTGTAAATGTTGGTGATACGATTGCCTATACGTTTACAGTGACTAACACCGGTAATGTAACGATCACAAACATCACAATCAGTGATCCGATTGTAACGGTAACCGGAGGACCTTTAAGCAGTCTGGAGCCGGGTATGACAAATAACACGACGTTTACAGCGCTATATACAATCACACAGTCGGATATCGATGAAGGAGCGGTTTACAACCTGGCATTTGTGGAAGGTACGGCTCCGGATGGTAGTACGGTAGTAGAGGATTCGGAAGATCCGACACCTATTGATCCGAACGATCCGTTGGTAGATCCAGCGTGTCCGGATTGTACCGTAACACCGTTAATTCAGACACCAAGTATTGCATTGATCAAAACAGGTGTGTTTAACGATAACAACCACGATGGTATTGCTCAGGCCGGCGAAACGATAACCTACAGCTTTACGGTTACCAATACCGGAAATACAAGCTTGTCGAATGTAATGGTTACCGATCCGCTACCGGGTGTGGTGGTAAACGGTGGACCGATTAACCTGGCCGTAGGAGCAAGCGACAGTACTACGTTTACTGCGGTTTATGTGATCACTCAGGCGGATATTATCGCCGGTTCAGTAAGCAATCAGGCTTTTGTAAACGGAACGAGTCCACAGGGAGAGGTTGTAACCGACAGTTCGGATGATCATGACCTGGTAGGTAATAATCCAACCGTAATAAAAGTAGACGGTTGTACGATTAATGTGTTCAATGCGATTTCTCCAAACGGAGATGGAAGCAACGATATCTTATATATCGCCGGTATCGAATGTTATCCGAATAACGAAGTATTGATCTTTAACCGTTGGGGTGTTCAGGTATTCGAAACCAAAGGATACAACAACAACGATAAAGTATTCAAAGGATACTCAGACGGAAGAGCGACGATCAGTTCGTCCGAACCATTACCGGACGGAACGTACTTCTACATCCTGAAGTATACCACAGCCGATGGGGCGACACATGAGAAAAACGGATACCTGTATAGTAATAGATAAATGAAATCCCGGGGGAAATAAGTACCCCGGGTTTATAAAACAAAATAAAAATGAGAACAAAATTTATACTTTTCGTTTTACTGTTAACCGGTATCGGTGGATTTGCCCAGCAGGATGCTCAGTATACCCAATATATGTATAATACCATTAACGTTAACCCGGCCTATGCCGGTTCCCGTGGCGTGATGAGTATTTTCGGATTACACCGTACACAATGGGTTGGATTGGAAGGTGCGCCGGTAACAAATGCCGTGTCGCTAAATACACCACTTAATAATAGTAATCTCGGATTGGGTTTGTCGTTTGTAAATGACAGAATCGGGCCGGCGGATGAAAATGCGATTTCAGCAGATTTTTCATATACCATTAATACATCCGAACGCTTTAAATTGTCTTTCGGTTTAAAAGCCACGGCACATTTATTAAATGTCGACTTTACCAAACTGAATGTTTACGATTGGTCGGATCCGCGTTTTCAGAACAATATCGATAATAAGTTTTCTCCCAATTTCGGTGCCGGAATCTACTTGCATTCCGATAAAACCTATGTAGGAATTTCGGTGCCGAATTTTTTGGAAACCAAACATTACGACAAAAGTTCGCAATCGACAGCCAAAGAGAATATGCATTACTACCTGATCGCCGGACATGTGTTCGAATTGGGTTCCGATGTAAAATTCAAACCGGCTTTACTAACCAAAGTGGTAAAAGGAGCGCCGTTACAGGTAGACTTGTCGGCCAATTTCCTGTTGTATGAGAAATTTACCGCCGGATTGGCCTATCGTTGGGATGCGGCTTGCAGTGCGATGGTTGGATTTCAGATTACAAACGGTTTGTTTGCCGGATATGCTTACGATATGGAAACCACAAAACTGGCTGACTATAATTCAGGATCGCATGAAATTTTCCTGAGATTCGAATTGTTTAACAGAAATAACAGAATAACGTCTCCGAGATTCTTCTAATTAATAAAAGGATTATGAAAAAAATAGTATTGCAATTCGGTTTGATGATGTTGGTTTCGACCGGAGTCTATTCACAAAACGGGAAAATAAAAACAGCGAATAAGGAATATGATAATTATGCCTATATCGATGCGATTAAAACCTACGAAAAAATAGCCGACAAAGGCTATAAGTCAGTTGAAGTATTGGAAAAACTGGGCGATTCCTATTATTTTAACGGGAAATTGGATCAGGCTGCAAAATGGTATGGCGAATTATTTGCACTGTCGCAGGATGTGGAAGCGGAATATTATTACCGCTATGCGCAATCGCTAAAATCGGTTGGCGATTATGAAAAAGCGAACCGGATGTTGGCAAAATTCCATGAAAAAAACGCCAGTGATGTCCGTGGAAAAATGTACCAGAATCAAACGGATTATCTGGAAGTGATTAAACGAAATTCAGGACGATTTACGATCGATAATGCCGGAATCAATTCACAATATTCCGATTACGGAAGTGCTTTTTCCGGTGATAAAATGGTATTTGTCTCGGCTCGGGATACCTCTGGTGTATTTAGTAAAAGAGTACACACCTGGACCGGAGAATCGTTTACCAATATGTATGCGGTAACGATCAATCAGGACGGTTCGTTGTCACAGCCGGAACGTTTCGCGAAGGAAATCAATACCCGTTTTCACGAAGCCACACCGGTTTTTACCAAAGATGGGAACACCATGTACTTTACCCGTAATAACTTTAACAACGGAAAGAAAGGTAAAGATAATGCGAAAACAACCTTGCTAAAAGTTTACAGAGCGACGTTAAAAGACGGAAAGTGGACAAATGTAACGGAGTTACCGTTTAATAGCGACAGTTATAGTGTGGCGCACCCGGCTTTAAGTCCGGATGAAAAAACACTGTATTTTGTTTCGAATATGCCGGGAACCTTAGGACAATCGGATATCTTTAAAGTCGAAATTAAGGCCGATGGAAGTTTTGGGACACCACAAAATCTGGGACCAACCATCAATACACCGGGTAGGGAAACCTTTCCGTTTGTGTCGGAAAATAACGAATTGTATTTCGCTTCCGACGGCCATTTAGGTTTGGGCGGACTGGATATTTTTGTATCGAAACCGGCTAACGATGGTACCTATAAAAAGGTAATGAATATTGGTGCGCCGGCGAATAGTCCGAAAGATGATTTTGCTTTCTTGATCAATACGTCTACCAAAAAAGGATTCCTGACCTCAAACCGCGACGGCGGACAAGGAGCGGATGATATTTATACGTTTATCGAAAACATACCGTTGCAATATGCCTGCGAACAGTTGTTGGCTGGCGTAGTAACCGATTCGGAAACCGGTGCGCCTTTGCAAAATGCTACGGTTACTTTGTTTGACGAAAACTTTAAAGTGGTAAAAACGATCACGACGGATGCCAACGGAAATTACAATTTCGGAGAAGTGGATTGCAAACGCAAATATTTTGTAAAAGCCGAATTACCGGCCTACAATACCCGCGAAATTAGTGTGATCATTCCGGAAACGTCGGGAACTACCAACTTACCGGTTGCCTTGGATAAAACCGTTAAACCGGTACAAACAGGTGATGATTTAGCGAAAACATTCGGAATCAAAATCATCTATTTCGATCTGGATAAATGGAATATCCGTCCGGATGCCGCGGTAGACCTGGCGAAGATTGTAGAAGTGATGAAAGACTATCCGAAAATGAAAATCGATGTACGTTCGCATACTGATAGTCGCCAAACACATCAATATAATGAACGTTTGTCTGATAGAAGGGCAAAATCGACCATTGCATGGATGGTGAAACAAGGCATTGATCCTTCCCGTTTAACCGGGAAAGGTTATGGTGAGACACAACTGCTGAACAAATGCGCCGATGGCGTGCCGTGTTCCGAAGCAGAACACCAGCTAAACCGGAGAAGTGAATTCATCATTATTTCAATGTAAGACAATAATAGATGAGTTTAGGACAATTAGTATTGTTACTCCTGCTTGTTTTCCTCTTTGTCTGTTCCGGACTAATAGTCGTAAACGGAATGATACACGATCGGGATAGGGCTATAAAAATTGGCTTTGCCGGAGTAATTATTGCACTAATACTCCTGTTGGGAAGTTATTGTGTCATTTTTGAATTCTGAACATACACCCTCAAGTATATGTTATAAATTAGGTGCTAACAGAGTCGGGTTTTCCCGGCTCTGTTTATTTTTTATAAAAACCGGATACCGCCATAAAACAATCCCAAATTATTATGATGGCATATAATAAATAACTACTTTTGGCACGTTTTTAATATACTTAACATAGAATAGTATGGTAAAAGATTTATTCGAAAGAATTCAAAGTAATAAAGGTCCTTTGGGAAAATGGGCTTCTCAGGCTGAAGGATATTATGTATTTCCGAAATTGGAAGGACAATTAGGACCTAGAATGCAATTTCACGGAAAAGAAATTTTAAACTGGAGTATCAACGATTATTTAGGATTGGCAAACCACCCGGAAGTTCGTAAAGTAGATGCGCAAGCAGCTTTAGACTACGGTGCGGCTTACCCGATGGGCGCGCGGATGATGAGTGGACATACCACCATCCACGAGCAATTGCAAAATGAATTGGCGGCTTTTGTACAAAAAGAAGCAGCCTACCTGCTGAATTTTGGTTATCAGGGAATGGTGTCTATTATTGATGCTTTGGTGACTAAAAATGACGTGATCGTTTATGATGTGGATTCACATGCATGTATCATCGATGGGGTACGTTTGCATATGGGGAAACGATTTACCTATAAACACAACGATGTAGCCAGTCTGGAAAAAAACCTGGAGCGTGCTACTAAAATGGCAACGGAAAACGGTGGCGGAATTCTGGTGATTACCGAAGGTGTTTTCGGAATGCGAGGACAACAGGGAAAACTAAAAGAAATCGTAGCTTTAAAGGAAAAATATAATTTCCGTTTATTGGTAGACGATGCACACGGATTCGGAACACTGGGTAAAACCGGAGCAGGAGCAGGAGAAGAGCAAGGATGTCAGGACGGTATCGATGTGTATTTCTCGACTTTTGCCAAATCGATGGCTAGTATCGGAGCGTTTGTAGCGGCTGATAAAGACATTATCGATTACCTGAAGTACAATTTACGTTCTCAGATGTTTGCAAAATCGTTACCGATGATTATGACGGTTGGTGCTTTAAAACGTTTGGATATGTTGCGTTCCATGCCCGAATTGAAAGACAAATTGTGGGGAAATGTAAATGCACTACAAAACGGTTTAAAATCAAAAGGGTTTAATATTGGTGATACCAATACCTGTGTAACACCGGTTTATCTGGAAGGTAGTATTCCGGAAGCGATGGTGATGGTAAACGATTTACGTGAAAATTACGGAATATTCCTGTCGATCGTAGTGTATCCGGTAATCCCGAAAGGAATTATCTTATTACGTATGATTCCGACAGCTTCGCATACCTTACAGGATATCGAAGAGACGTTACGTGCTTTCGAAGCGATTCGCGAAAAACTGACAAATGGAACCTATAAAAAAATCGCTGCAGAAACAACAGTTGACGTAAGCGCACAATAAGATTTTTTTACATATAAATTTACGCGACACCGGGAAATTTTTCGGTGTCGCGCTTTTTTTTACGATAAACAACTCTTTTTTTTAACATGAATTGGCTTAAAAAAGTCTTAGTTTTGTCCCAAATAAATTAACTATGAAATTAAATAAATTAACAGGGATTGCCGTTTTGGCCCTTTTTGCTACTGTAATTGGATGTCAGTCTGACGATACGAACGGTGTAAATCCTAACGGAGATGCTGATAAAGTTATCTTAAATTCAGACATTAACGCTTTAAATCAGCGAATTAGTTTTTCGAACTCCGGAGTTTTAGAGTTAACTAACGGAGAAGGTAAAATGGCAACTGCTGCCGGAAGCGATTTTCCATTAGCTTTAGTAGCCGAAGTAAATCCGCCTTCTTACAACGGAAAAGTTTTAAAAGCTACACACGTAGATATCAACGGTGTTTATGCGTATGTTTCGTATAATACAGAAGGAGATACCTATTTAGGAGCTATTGATGTGATCAATATTTCAAATCCGAACAATCCGCAGTTAGTGGTTCAGGCGATTTTCCCGAACAGCGACATTAGCGCGATTTCGTATAATGACGGATTCTTATATATTGCAGGTGCTTCTGGCGCCAATGCAAATTCTGGTACAACAAGCCCTGCTTTTGTAGCAAAAATGCCATTACAAAACGGATTGTTAACCAATAACTATGCATCAACAAGCATTTTAGGAAATGTAACGATGGATATCTTCGCAACCAGCTCTAAATATTATGCGGTTTCCGGATATAATGGAGAATTGGTACGTTATAACAAATCAAACAATACTTTTGAGGCTTCAATCCCGGTTGCGGATTTAAGAGCTTTAGGAAGTGTAAACAATAAAATTGTTGTGTTGAGTGGTACGCAAGGGGTAAAAGTGTATGATCAAAATACATTCGCTTTACAAACATCTTTCGCAACTTCTCAGGACGTAGCCGATGCTAAAAGAACAATCGATTTCTCCGATAGCCGCGTGTTAGTATCAGAAGGATACAATGGTTTAGGAGTATATAATCTTACTAGTGGTGCTAAATCACAAACGATTGCAGTACCTACTAATGTTGCAGGTGCTAATCAACAGGATATCGTTACCAATGCGGTATCGGTTAACAACAATAAAGCATTCGTTGCAAATGGTGCTGCCGGTTTATATATCTATAATACTTCCGGATCATTATCACTTTTAGGTTCATTGGCTTTAAATGCTTCTACGCCTAACGGTTCTGCAAACTATGTAAAAAGTTCTGGTGACTATATTTTCGTAGCAAATGGTAATGGTGGTCTGAAAATCATTAAGATGATTGCTGCTCCGGTGAGTTCAATCGACTGTACAAGCTTCCCGAATTATCCAGGTGACCAGTGGTTAAATGTTAACTCAGGACAAGACCTAAAATATAAAGGTTCGGCTTCTGTACAAGGTGTTAACGTAAATGCAAACCTTACTTTCTGTGGTTCAATGGCGGTATCGCAAGGATTGAACATTAACAGTGGTGGTGTGTTCTATATGAAAGGAACTTTGGCGCAAGGTCAGGCGAATAATCCTTATCAGTCATTAAACATTAACAGTAACGCAAAACTTAAAGTAGAAGGTAGTGTAGTAATTTACGGTAACCTTGTATTAAATAGTGGTGCGACATTAGAATTCGTAGGTAGCGGATCTTCGATCACGATCTACGGTTCGGTTACCAAAGGAAACAATGTAACGATTACAGGAAATTATACCGATACGTTTAATAAATTAAATTAAAAATCGGATCTCTCAAAAAAGGAAAAAGACTGTCGTAAGAGACAGTCTTTTTTTTATTTATTTAAACCTGACAGGTCTTTTAGCGTTTTTAATATAGTTTGACTTTTAGATTGAATACGAATAGAAGGGAATGGGTTATTCTAATAGATATTAAACCTGACAGGTCTTTTAGCGTTTGGAATATAGACCTGTCAGGTTTGGCTTTTAAATTGAATAGGGATAAAAGGGAATGATTATTCTAATAGATATTAAACCTGACAGGTCTTTTAGCGTTTGCAATATAGACCTGTCAGGTTTGGCATTTTAGTGTAAAACAAAAAAGAGACTATTAGATGATAGTCTCTTTTTATTATAAATCTTTACGGAATGTTTTACGTCTTTTATGGATAATCGGACTAAAATTTTTCCAAAGTTGTTGTATCTTTTTGTTTTCTTCCAACTGCGGATTGGTTTCTACGGTTAGAATGCCACGCTTGGTAAAAACTTCATACATCCTTTTTAAAATCAACGCGGTAACCCCTTTGTTCTGATATTCCGGATCCACGCCAATCAGATAAAACTCAGCATGATCATTCTTTTTCATAGCGCGTAACAAATGCAGGAAACCAAAAGGGAAGAGTTTTCCATTGGCTTTCTGAAACGCTTTGGAAAACGAAGGCATCGTAATACCAAAGGCAATCATTTTGCCATCTTTGTCGGTTACGCAGGTGATAAAATCGGGATGGATAAACGAGATGTATTTTTCTTTATAATGATCAATTTGAAATTGTTCGATCGGAACAAAACTCTGTAATTCGGCGTAGGTTTTGTTTAAAAGCCCAAACATTTCATCTACATATGGAATAATGTCTTTTGTTGATTTAAAATTCAGACTTTTGACGGCATAGCGTTGCTCGATAATGCGCGACAGCGGCTCAATTTTACCTAAGTCAACCTGTTTGGCATCGATTTTATATTCCAGCCATTCCGCTTCTTTGGTAAAGCCTAACTTTTCCAGATGTTCCGGATAATAAGCGTGGTTATAAAGTCCGATCATTGTCGCAATCTGATCAAAGCCTTCGGTAAGCATTCCGGCTTTGTCCATGTTGGAAAAACCCACAGGACCTTCCATATAGTCAAGGTTGTGTTCTTTGCCGAGTTCAATTACTTTATCCAGTAACGCTTTGGTCACTTCGAGGTTATCGATCACGTCAAACCAGCCAAAGCGTACTTTCGATTTGTGTAGTGTGTTGACTTCCGTCCAGTTGATAATCGCAGCAATCCGGCCTGCAAGTTTTCCGTCTTGATACGCCAGAAAATAGCGAGCGGTTACGCTTTTAAAAATATCATTTTTGGGGTTAAAACTCTTTAGTTCATCTTTGATCAACGGAGGAACCCAATAGGGATTGTTTTTATATAACTGAAAAGGAAAGGTAACGAAATCGGTCATTTCCTTTTGAGTGAGGGCTTCTTTTATTGTAATCATTTTAAAATCTATTCGGGTTGTACTTCGTCAACACGTTTTTTCTTTTCTTCTTTTTTACCGTCTTTTTTGCCTTTTTCTTCTTTTCCGCTTTTGATTTCTACCGGTTTGTAGTTTTTGTCAAAACGCCATGAAAATCCGATTCCACCTATGATTAAAGCCGGTGTGTCTTTGATGTTTGCTCCGATGGAAGCATCGATCTGCATGTTTTTCTGAAGCAGATAAGCTGCACCACCTCTAAAAATCATATCAGAATAATAATCACTTTGATAACCCTGGTTTTCCAGGAAAGCCGACCATTTGGCGTTGATTCCGCGCGTTAACGTTAGAATATAGCCATAACTCTTATATTCGGAAATAAACTTGTCGGCGATAAAGTTTCCGACCAACACCCATTGCGCGCCAAAATGGTTTTGGGTGATCAACATCACCCTCGGACTAAAAGCCGGTTCGTCCGGAATTTTATAACTGTCGGATAAAGCAAAATTGGCTCCGGCATATACACCGACAGCCGGGATAAACTGACGCCATTTAAAACGATGATTGGCTTTCCAGCTATAGATGTTTACTTTGTCTTCGTGGTTTTTAAACGGATCGTAAACCAGGTATTTGGCTCCGATTAATGCTTGTTTGATACCGGTTCGACTGGTTTCGGAATAATCGGTTTTATAGGTGTCAAACTGGTATTGAATATCGCCGATAAACTCCAATTGCTCCAGAACCGCACCGTAACGCAAGCTCAATTCGCCCCCAAAACCGGATGATTTATACCCTAAGTATTTGTGTTTGTCGTTAATATAATAGGTACCGGCTTCGGCCTGAATTACCGTTTTTCCAACCGAAAAGGCACCGTGGGATTTACCGGGACGATTCGAGTTGATCTCGTCGGTAAACTGGGCGTAATGTACGGAAGTGGAAAATAGAAGCAGACCTGCTATCTTGAGTTTAAAATGCTTTATCATGGGTAAAAAGAGTTTTCAGTAACGTATAAACGTAAAATCAAATGTAGTTATTTTATTATTATTTTAAGAAATAGAATTTATTTTTAACCGTTGGATTTAGTAAATTTGGAAAAAATTATAGATTATGGATACGGCATCATTTAGCGGTCTTGTAAAAACGTTGTTGTGGATTATTGTAATTTACTATGCCCTGAAATTTGTAATGAAACTATTGGCACCTTACTTTTTACAGCAGGTGGTGAAAAAAGCAGAAGAAAATTTCCAGCAGCAACAACAATATTATAACCAGCAACAAACGCAACAGCAACAAAATACACAATCCAACTTTTCGTCCGATAAACCAAAGGAAAAGAAAAAAGTTGGAGAATATATCGATTTCGAAGAGTTAGAGTAGTGTTTAAAGCTACTCTTTTTCTTTTTTTACAATACTTTTATTTCTATTTTAGCCTACTATTATTAGGCTAAATTCGTTTTATGAAAAACCTTTCTAAATTTTATCCCCATGTACTGGCAATACTTGGCTTCGTACTAATCTCTTTATTGTATTTTCATCCTGTATTGCAAGGGAAAAAAGTTTTCCAATCCGATATCGCACAATATATCGGTATGGCGAAAGAACAAACCGATTTTAGAAAAACAACCGGACAAGAACCCTATTGGACGGATAGTGCTTTTGGCGGAATGCCAACCTACCAGTTGGGTGCCAATTATCCTAATAATTTTATCAAACAACTGGACTCGGTAATCCGTTTTCTGCCGCGTCCGGCCGATTATCTGTTTCTGTATTTCCTTGGATTTTATATACTGTTACGTGTATTTCGTGTCGATAGCCTGAAAGCATTTTTCGGAGCGCTGGCTTTCGGTTTTTCAACCTATCTGATCATCATTCTCGGTGTCGGACATAATGCAAAAGCCCACGCCATCGCCTATATGCCTATGGTAGTTGCCGGGGTGATTCTGGTATTCCGGAAACGCTATTTGGCAGGCGGAATACTCACGATGCTTGCAGCAGCGTTGGAAATCAATGCGAATCACTTCCAGATGACCTATTATCTGTTGTTATTCCTATTGGTAATCGGAATTTATTATCTGGTTCAGTATATTAAAAATAAAGAATATAAAGATCTTGGAATCATTGCCGCCACGTTTGCGATTGCCGGTATTTTGAGTATCGGTGTAAACGCAACGAATTTAATGGCCACTTCGGAATATGCCAAATACAGTACCCGAAGTGATAGTGAACTGACCTTTAATCCGGACGGTTCTAAAAAAGAAAGCAGCAATGCGATGTCCTACGATTATATCACCGAATATAGTTACGGTATTGCCGAAAGCTTTAACCTGATTGCACCGCGTTTATTTGGTGGTTCGAACCACGAAAATGTAGGTGAAAATTCACCCATGTATGAGTTTATTTCCAATCAGGGAGCCTCTCCAAGTCAGGCGAAAGATTTTGTATCGAGTGTGCCAACCTATTGGGGAGCACAGCCCATTGTAGCCGCACCGGCCTATATCGGAGCTATCGTTTTCTTCCTGGCTGTATTGGCGTTGTTTGTCGATAACCGAAAAATTAAATATGCCTTTTTGGCCGGAGCATTAATGTCGTTGTTTTTGTCGTGGGGGAAATATTTCCCGGCGCTGACCAACTTCTTTATCGATTATGTGCCGATGTACAATAAATTCCGTGCCGTGTCTTCAATTCAGGTAATCCTGGAATTGTGTATGCCGGTTCTGGCGGTTTTAGGATTGCAGTCTTTCTTTAAAGCTGAAGAAAAAGAACGTTGGAATGCCCTATGGAAATCGGGTGCTACGGCATTGGGGGTAGTAGTAATATTGTTGTTTGCCAAAGGAATGTTCGACTTTACCGGCGGAAGTGACAGTATGTATTTAAAGGCCTATGGCGAAATGGGCCCTCCGTTTATCGACGCTTTAAAAGAACAACGTGCAGCGATGTATGTATCCGATTTATTGCGTTCGGGCGTATTGATTTTGCTAGCGGCTGCTATTTTATGGTTGTTCTCTAAAAACAAATTGTCGCAGGTAACAGCAGTGGTTTTGGTAGGCGTACTAATGGTAGGTGATTTATTCTTTGTGGATAAAAATTATGTAAACAGCGATAGTTTTGTATCGGCACGTCAGGCGGATGTTCCGTTTGAAGCAACTCCGGCCGACGAACAGATTCTAAAAGACACCACGCACTACCGTGTGTTTGAAGTCGAAGGAAACATGTCGAGCGCCAGAACGTCCTATTTCCATAGCTCGATTGGCGGTTATCATGCGGCCAAACCAAGAAAAATGCAACAGCTGTTCGATTATCAGATTGCGAAAAACAACATTGGTGTGTTAAACATGCTGAATGTAAAATATATCATCCAGAAAGACGATCAGGGTCAGGATATTCCATTAAAAAATGCGGAAGCAAATGGAAACGCCTGGTTTGTGAGCGACGTGAAAAAAGTGGATACGCCGGATGCCGAAATGAAAGCACTGGATAAACTGGATACGAAAAAAACAGCCGTGCTGAATCAGAAGGAATTTGTTGGTGTGGTAAAAGAAAATACGTTTGTAACCGATTCGACAGCGACCATTAAATTAACACAATACGAACCAAACTACCTAAAATATACAGCCAATAATCCGAATAAAGGATTGGCGGTTTTCTCGGAAGTGTATTACCCGAAAGGATGGAAAGCGACTATCGATGGTAAGGAAGTACCTCATTTTGCAGTGAATTATGTATTGCGTGCGATGGAAGTTCCAGCCGGAAAACATACGATTGAATTCAAATTCGAACCGGAAGTCATCAAAAAAGGAAGTATGATTTCATTGATTAGCTTTATCGTGATGTTAGCGTTGATCATTGCCGGTATTTATTTTGACAACAAAAAGAAACAGCAGATCCCGTCGTAGCGATAATGAAGAAAGTACTGATTATAACCTATTATTGGCCACCGGCCGGAGGACCGGGTGTACAGCGTTGGCTGAAGTTTGTAAAGTACTTACCGGAGTTCGGAGTAGAACCAATTGTGTATATTCCGGAGAACCCAACCTATCCGTTACAGGATGCTAAATTACTGGACGAAGTGCCGCAAGGGGTGACGGTATTACAAAAGAAAATTACAGAACCGTATGCCTGGGCATCGGTTTTTTCAAAAAATAAAACCAAAAAAATCAGTTCCGGGATTATCCCGAACAAAAAGAAGCAATCGTTCCTCGAACGCCTGATGTTATGGACCAGAGGGAATTTGTTTATCCCGGATGCACGGGTGTTATGGGTAAAACCTTCGGTATCCTATTTGCAACGGTATATCAAAGAAAACGGAATTGATACGGTAATTACAACCGGTCCGCCGCACAGTTTGCACCTTATCGGGATGCATTTAAAGGAGCAAACGGGCATTCGATGGGTGGCCGATTTCCGTGATCCATGGACGACTATCGGGTATCATAAAGCATTAAAATTATCGGACTATGCTGCTCAAAAGCACAAAGATCTGGAACGAAAAGTGATGCAGGAAGCCGATTTTCTACTGGTGACAAGTCGTACGACGCAAAAAGAGTTTGAAGCGATTACATCCAAACCTATTCATGTGATTACAAACGGTTATGACGTGGAAAACGTAACCCGACTTCCGTTGGATGAGAAGTTTTCATTGGCGCATATCGGGTCATTTTTGTCCGAACGTAATCCGCGGATTTTATGGAAAGCACTTAGCGAACTGATAAAAGAGGAACCGGGTTTTAAAGATCATTTCGAATTAAAATTAATCGGAGCAACGAGTCAGGAAGTACTCGAAACGATCGAGGAGTTCCGACTTTCGCCTTATGTGAATAACCTTGGTTATGTTTCCCATCAGGAAGCTGTGCAACAGCAACGAAGTTCGCAAGTGTTATTGCTGGTTGAAATCGACTCGGAAGAAACCAAAAGTATTATCCCGGGGAAATTGTTCGAATATATGGTTTCCGAACGACCGATTCTGGCAATTGGTCCGGAAGATGCCGATTTTGCCGGAATCATAAAACAAACGAATACCGGTGTTTTTGCCTTATACGATAATAAAGATTTGGTAAAAGAGACGTTATTGTCGTATTACAGACTTTATCTGACGCAAAACCTAAAAGTATATCCGGTAGGTTTGCAACAATACAGCCGTAGGAATTTAACCAAACAACTGGCCGATTTATTGAAATAGTATGGGAATTGTCATTAATCAATCCATAAAAAACACCATTATTACCTATATCGGTTTTGCTATCGGTGCAGCGAATACGTTGTTTATGTATCCGAAGTTTCTGGGCGAAACCTATTATGGGTTAACCGGCTATTTGTTGTCGTCGGCCAATATCATTATGCCTTTGATGGCTTTTGGTGTACATAACACACTGATCAAATATTTCACCCATTATAAAACGGAAGAAGAAAAAGAAGCGTTCTTAACACTGGTGTTGTTTCTTCCTTTTTTACTGATCATTCCGATGATGCTGTTTGGGACTTTTGGCTATTCGGCTATAGCTTCGTTTTTATCCCGAAAAAATCCGATCATTTATGAATATGTCTGGCAAATTCCGGTTATCGGGTTGTGTATGGGATATTTCGAGATTTTTTATGCCTGGGTGAAAGTGCATATGCAATCGGTTTTCGGAAGTTTTATCAAAGAAATCGCACTTCGTATTTTTATTACCGTTTTCCTGTTTTCGGTTTATTTTAAATGGATTACACCCGAGGCTTTTGTAAATTTCCTGATGTTGATTTACCTGGCGGTGATGTTGCTCATGCTGTTTTATGCTTTTAAAGTCAAACCAATCGTATTCCGATTTAAATTGCCGCACAATACCCGCGCCGTATTGGTGTATTCGTCGTTTATTATCCTGTCGGGTAGTATTGCGAACATGTTATTGGATGTGGATAAAAATATGATTGGTCAATATATCGCGATCGAAAATATTGCCTATTATTCGGTGGCCATTTTTATTGCCACGGTTATCTCGGTTCCCAGTCGGGCGATGCACCAGATTACGTATCCGATTACGGCCAAATTAATGACCGAAAATAAACACGACGAACTAAACGAACTCTATAAAAAAACATCAATCTCCTTACAGGTTGTTGGCGGATTGGTGTTTTTGGGAATTTTGGTAAATGTAAAAGAATTATATACGCTTTTGCCGGCCAATTATAGCGGTGGGATTTTTGTGGTTTTTGTGATCGGACTTTCCAAATATTTCGATTTGCTTTTAGGAAATAACAATGCCATTATTTTTAATTCCAAATATTATCGGGCAGTTTTGTTTTTAGGATTGCTGTTGGTTTTCCTCACCGTAAGTCTGAATATGTATTTTATTCCGCGGTTGGGAATCGAAGGAGCGGCCATTGCTACTCTGATTTCGATTACGCTTTATAGCGTGGCGAAATTACTTTTTGTAGTGGTTCGGATGAAGTTGTTTCCGTTTTCCAAAAAAACACTTTATTCCTTTGCCATCTCGTTGGGCTGCTTTTTTGCTTTTTATTATTGGGATTTCCCGTTTCATGCGGTGATTGGAATCCTGCTAAAATCAACATTGATTTCGGCCGTATACTTATATCTGAATTATATCTTTAAAATTTCGGAAGATATTAATTTCGTTATGGATAAAGTCCTGACGATGGTTCGGTTAAAACGATAATAAGAAAACCCGCTCGGCAAAAAAAGCGTCGCGGGTTTCTTCAAACTAACCAACCAAAATTTTAATATAAATCGTTTTTATTATTTGTCTTTTATTTCTTTGATGTCACTATCGGTCATTTTCGCTTTCGTACCGTCGGCTCTGTAATAATAGTAATCATCGTTATTGTTTTGCCATGATCCGCCAGTGGTATAATCATCTTCCGGATAATAACCGTTGTTTGTATTGTTTCCAGCTGGAATATAGGCATATCCTTGAGAATCACGGTTTACATACCCGCTGATGTCTACAATTTGTCCTCTTCTGTTATAGAAAATACGCAGACCACCTACTTGTGACAAGGCAAAGCTGTTGTAACTCATATAAACGGTTCCCACTCTTTTGACACGGTTTGCACTGTCGTAGTTGATAAAAACGTTACCTACGCGGCGTACACGGCCAAAGTTGTCATGCTCGATACGGATTCCATAGTTTGTAGCCGTATTGTAATAACGCGGATTGCGAGGATCGGGTGCGCCATAAGTGGTGTTTACCACACCGCGTCTTCCGTTTCGATATACTACGGTTCCGTTGGTTTCCGGTTGGGTGTTGAAATCAAATTCCCCATTCGGAAAGATATAAAACGCAATACCACGTTCCATAAACATAATCGGTTCGGCATTTCTGTAATCGATTCCATAACGCGGACCGTTGGTTTTAGCATCAGAAAAAACGGGATTAACGGATGCTTGAGCCATACTTCCCACCAGGAAGATGCTGGCTACTAAAAGTGTAATTTTTTTCATAATACCTAATTTTAATAGTTTCCTACTCGTATAGTTTTTCGGATCCACTTGTCGGAATCGGTTTTAAAGAATTCCGTTACTTATCTAAATTCAATTTGCGTGCCAAAACAATAAAGCGAATAGGACTATTTTTTGGAATCCCTGTAAATACCTGTGTTACAGCGATTGTTAAAAATGAAAAAAAATAATTTTGTAAGTTTTTTTGTAAATTCTCGCTAATGTGAAATTAATATTTATTATATTCGTTACCCGATATATCGAGAATAACCTATTAAAAAACCTAAATCTTAACCAAAAAAATGAAAAACTTAACTAAAAGCGTAATGCTTTCTTTAGTCGCGGCCGTATGCGGTACGGCGACTCAGGCGCAAACCTTTATACAGGAGTACGCCGATGTTGCGAACCAGGCGTCACAAACCGGAATTGTAACGAATCTGACGGAATTTGAAAATTTCGGTCTGAAATACCGGGGTACCGTAAATCAGGCAAATACCTTACAGTGGCTTAAAAATAAATACCTGAGTTATGGCTATACAACGAGTGAATTATCGGAAGATACCTTTAGCTATTCGGGGTCGACATGTAAAAATTTAATTGTGACTAAAATGGGTACGGTTTATCCAAATACCTACATAATTGTTTGCGGACATTATGATACGGCTGTTGGAAGTGGTACCAACGATAACGGTAGTGGTGTAGTTACCATTCTTGAAATCGCCCGATTGTTGCAAAATATCCCAACGGAATATTCGATCAAATTTATCAATTTTAGTGGAGAAGAAGACGGACTATTGGGAAGTACGCACTATGTGACGTCAGTGGTTAACGGAACAACGCCTAAGATGGATATTAAGTTGGTTTTTAATATTGACGAAATCGGAAGTGTCGCTGGAATAGTAAACGATAAGATTGTTTGCGAACGCGACCTATTTGCGCCGACTTCAAATAATGCGGCTTCCGATGTGGTAACAAGAGAATTAATGGCCTGCACGGAGCTTTATTCGCCTTTAAAAGCAGAATTGTCGTATGCATACGGATCGGATTATATGCCATTTCAGGAAAACGGAGAAGTGATCACCGGATTTTTCGAACATTATTATTCCCCTCATGCCCATACCACACAGGATTTATTGGTTAATCTGGATACCGTATATGTGTATAATGTGGCTAAAGCGGCCATCGGTGCGACACTTCATTTTGCTAAAGCGACTATTCCGACTTCAGAAACAGAAAATGCCAATAAGGATTTTAATGTGAGCTTTTTCCCGAATCCGGTTAAAAATCGCTTAACGATCAATAAAGGAAAACTAACGACTAATGACTATTCTTTTACAATTGTGGATATTCATGGAAATCGGGTGTTGAACCAGCAATTTGCCAATGCTGAGTTATTGGAAACAATCGATATTTCGAAACTAAACAGAGGAATCTATATGGCCGTTCTGGAAGCAGACGGGCATCGTATCACAAAAAAGATTGTGATCGAATAAAAATGATCTTAAACCTGCTAAAACGATCCGGCTTATGTCGGATCGTTTGTTTTATAAAGGCTTGTAATCGTTTTGTTTTTAAGAAGTTAAAAAAAATAGGAGCTATTTGTAATGCCCAATACAGCTAGTCTGAAAAATTAGTATCTTCGTTGACCGGTTTTCCGGTAATAACCCATAATAAAATGAAAAACTAACTAAAAAAATGAAAAACTTAACTAAAAGTTTAATGATTTCATTGCTGGCGACTGTATATGGGAATACAACCCAAGCCCAAACCTATATACAGAGCTATGCCAATGTAGTCAACCAGGCTTCACAATCCGGAATTCTGACGAATCTCACGGAGTTTGAAAATCTGGGCGTCAAGTACCGCGGAACCTTGGCACAGGCCAATACGCTACAATGGCTCAAAAATAAATACCTGAGCTACGGATATACGGCAAGCCAATTGTCGGAAGACACTTTTACCTATTCTGGGGCGACTTGTAAAAACCTGATCGTTACGAAAATCGGTACGGTCTATCCGAATACGTATGTAATTGTTTGCGGACATTATGATACGATTACCGGAACAGGTACAAACGATAACGGTAGCGGGGTAACGAGTATACTCGAAATCGCCCGACTATTACAAAACATCCCGACCGAATATTCGATTAAGTTTATCAATTTCAGCGGAGAAGAAGACGGACTAAGAGGTAGTCAGAATTATGTGAGCACCATTGTAAATGGTACAACGCCAAAAATGAGTATCAAACTCGTATTTAATATCGATGAAGTAGGAGGTGTTGCCGGAATGTTAAATAATACCATTACCTGCGAAAGAGATACCGGAAATCCATCGGCCAATAATGCGGCCTCGAATACGATTACTAATGAGTTGATCAAATGTGTTAAGCTGTATTCGCCTTTGCAGACCAAATTGTCGTATGCCTATGCATCCGATTATATGCCTTTTCAGTCGAATGGTGAAATTATTACCGGTTTTTTTGAAACCAACGAAACAACGCATGCACATACCACTCAGGATTTATTGATAAATATGGATCCGACATATGTATATAATGTGGCAAAAGCCGCTACGGGTGCGACTTTACATTTTGCCAAAGCAACCACTACGGCAAGTTTGGGTACCGATACCTTTGAAAAAGACTTTAATGTAAGCTTTTTTCCGAATCCGGTAAAAGAATACCTAACGATTAACAAAGGAAAACTGGAAGTAAATGAGTATGTTTTTACTTTGGTGGATATTAACGGAAAACAAGTGTTAAAACAAAAGGTTGCTAATGCCAAATTGCTGGAATCGGTTGATATCAGTAAGCTAAGCAAAGGAATCTATATGGGAATACTCGAAACCGGAGAACACCGTATTTCGAAAAAGATTGTGATCGAATAGATATAGATATAGATATAGATATAGATATAGATATAGATATAGATATAGATATAGATATAGATATAGATATAGATATAGATATAGATATAGATATAGATATAGATTGAAACGAGAAACCTGACAGGTTTTCAAAACCTGTCAGGTTTAAATATACCATCATAAAAAAATCCCTTTTCATTTGAAACGGGATTTTTTTTTTATGATTATAATTTTTCTTTTAAATATTTACCGGTTTCGGAGTTTTTGTTTTTGACAACTTCTTCCGGCGTACCAAAAGCAATTAGTTTTCCGCCGTTTTCACCGCCTTCCGGACCGATATCAATAATATAATCGGCACATTTGATCAGATCCAGATTGTGCTCGATAACAATAATCGAATGACCTTTGTCCAGTAAGGCATCAAAAGAAGCCAATAGTTTTTTGATATCGTGGAAATGCAAACCGGTTGTCGGTTCGTCAAACACGAATAACGCTTTTTCTTTGGTAACCCCTTTAACCAGGAATGAAGCCAGTTTGATCCGTTGTGCTTCTCCACCGGAAAGTGTAGATGACGACTGACCCAATTGTACATAACCCAATCCTACATCCTGTAAGGGTTGTAGCTTTTGTGTGATTTTGGTTTGTTTATGCTGATCAAAAAAAGCAATAGCATCGTCAATAGTCATTGTTAACACATCGTCGATGTTTTTATTTTCGAAGTTTACCTCAAGAATCTCTTTTTTAAAGCGTTTTCCGTTACAAGTTTCGCATTCCAGATGTACATCGGCCATAAATTGCATTTCAATCGTCACGGAACCTTCTCCTTTACAGGTTTCACAACGTCCACCGTCTACGTTAAACGAAAAATGTTTGGGCTGATAGCCTCGCATTTTCGAAACAGCTTGTTTGGAAAACAAGTCCCGGATGTCGTCATAAGCCTTGATATAGGTAACCGGATTGGAACGGGAACTCCGCCCAATAGGATTCTGATCTACATATTCGATATGCTTGATATGCGAATAACTCCCTTTTAATTCGCTAAACTGACCGGCTTTTTCACCTACGCCTTCCAGCTGTTTTTGCAAGGCCGGGAAAAGTATTTTTTTAACCAGTGTACTTTTTCCACTTCCGGAAACCCCCGTGATTACGGTAAGGCATTCCAACGGGAAGGTAACATCGATGTTTTTAAGGTTGTTTTCACGCGCACCGATAACATCGATATGGTTTTTAAATTTGCGTCTTTTTTTAGGAACTGCGATTTCCATATTTCCGTTTAGGTATTGTGCCGTAAGCGAATCGGCTTTCAGGATTTCGTCATAAGTTCCCTGTGCGACCAAATGACCGCCATAGGTTCCGGCTTCCGGTCCGATGTCGATAATCATGTCGGCAGCTTTCATGATGTCTTCATCATGTTCGACTACAATAACCGTATTACCAAGGTTGCGAAGGTTTTCAAGTACCTTGATCAAACGTTCGGTATCTTTAGGGTGTAAACCAATACTCGGTTCATCCAGAATATACATCGATCCAACAAGGCTACTACCTAATGAAGTGGCCAAATTGATACGCTGCGATTCTCCTCCGGATAAGGTAGCCGAATTTCGGTTTAACGTTAGGTAGTTTAAGCCCACTTCATCCAGAAAACGCAAACGGTTGTTGATCTCGATTAGCAGTCGCTTGGCTACTTTTTCGTCATATTCGGACAATGTTAGTTCTTTAAAGAATCCAATCAGATTTTTAATCGGAAGGTCAACCAGATCGGATATGGTTTTGCCTCCTACGTGTACGTAATTAGCTTCCGGTCGGAGACGTTTTCCTTTACAAACGTTACATTTTGTTTTACCGCGGTAACGGGATAACATCACACGGTTTTGAATTTTATAGTTCTTTTCTTCCAGTTCCTGAAAAAAGTCATCCAGTCCGGTAAAAAAGCGGTTCCCTTTCCAGATCAGACTTTTTTGTTCTTCCGATAATTCGAAAAACGGTTTGTGAATCGGGAAATCGAATTTATAAGCATTGTTGACCAACTGATCGCGGTACCAACCCATACTTTCGCCTCGCCACGGATAAATAGCATTTTCGTAAACCGAAAGTGCCGTATTTGGAATTACGAGTTCGTCGTCGATACCAATTACATTCCCGTAACCTTCACATTTCGGACAGGCACCATACGGGTTGTTAAAACTGAATAAATGGACATTAGGCTCCAAAAAGGTGATACCGTCCATTTCGAAATTATTACTGAAAACAATGCGCTTTTCGCTGTTGAGTTCCTGTAAATAACATTCGCCTTTACCTTCGTAAAATGCGGTTTGTGCGGCATCGGCCAGACGGTTAAAAAACTCTTCGTCGTCTTTTACAATGATCCTGTCAATGATCAATAGTACATCCTTATGATCTAAACTATGTTGATCAATTTCATCAAGGCGTACCATTTCGGTATCCACCAAAATACGGGCAAAACCTTGTTGCAGTAAAACTTTTAATTTGTCTTCCAGTTTACGGCCTTCTTCCAGGTGAATCGGAGCCAATAGCATCCATTTGCTATCCAACGGAAGCTTTTTGACTTCGTTTACCACATCGGTCACGGTATCTTTTTTAACTTCTCTGCCGGAAACAGGAGAAATGGTTTTTCCAATCCGGGCATAAAGCAGTTTTAAATAATCGTAGATCTCGGTCGATGTACCAACCGTCGAACGCGCATTGGTGGTGTTCACCTTTTGTTCGATGGCTATGGCCGGTGCAATTCCTTTAATGTATTCCACTTTGGGTTTGTCCAGCCTTCCTAAAAACTGACGGGCATAGGAAGACAAACTTTCTACATAACGGCGTTGTCCTTCGGCATATAAGGTGTCGAAAGCCAAACTCGATTTTCCGGAACCGGACAGACCGGTAATCACAACCAGTTTGTTCCGCGGAATCGCTACATCGATATTTTTTAAATTGTGTAATTGCGCCCCTTTTATGATAATATTTTTTTTGGGCTCCAGTGTGGTAATGTCAGTTTTCATAGAATACAAAGATAAGCAAAAACAGCATTTTACGATAGAATATTGTGTTTCCCGAAAAAAAGTTCCTTCGGTTGTAAGACCCCGGTAAAAGCTGGGGTACCGTTGAAAATTCTTTAAAAAACGATGGGATTTACTACAGGAAAATATGTTAATTTTTAAAATCCGTTAGTGTTGTAATAAAAAATTATGTTATATTTGGCTTAACATTAATCCCAATTTAACATTTGCCTATAGGATAAAAATACTTTTTAGACACAATTTCTCAAAAATTCCAAACCAAAAACTAAAAGGTATTATTATGGCTAATGTTGTACTTCCAGACGCTGTCTTAGTGAAAAATTATGTAGGAGGCGATGAAACCGCTTTGGCTACATTAATTGAAAGACATCAGTCCAAAATTTATGGCTTTATTTATTCTAAAGTAATGGACAGGGAAATAACAGAAGATATTTTCCAGGATACTTTTATTAAAGTCATCAAAACACTGAAATCCAAAAATTACAGTGAAGAAGGTAAATTCCTACCTTGGGTAATGCGTATTTCCCATAATCTAATCGTAGATTATTTTAGAAAATCCAAAAAAATGCCGTACCACAGGGAAACGGAAGAGTTTTCTATTTTTTCAATCATGACGGATAACAGTCCGAATGTTGAAAACAGAATCATCAGCGAACAGGTGGAAGTAGATTTGCAACGCCTGATCGAGGAACTACCGGAAGATCAGAAAGAGGTACTGGTAATGCGTATGTACCAGGATCTTAGTTTTAAGGAAATCGCCGATCAAACCGGAGTGAGTATCAACACCGCTTTAGGGCGTATGCGCTACGCGTTAATGAATCTTAGAAAAGTAATCGAAAAAAATCAAATAGTTTTGACAAACTAAACAATATTGGAGTTTGTTTTGCGTTATTATGTATATCCTAAATCGCAAATATGGCAAAACTTTACTCTAAGAAAAAAACAGCAAGTCAAACAATGTTACCTAAAAAAGAAACTATAAGTTTTTTACTCAGCTATTCAAAAGCGCTGACTATTGTCAAAGTAGGTGATTTGACGTTTGAGTCTATTGCTAATTAAGGAACATCCCGATATAGTAAATATCGGGATGTTTTTTTATAGTTTGGATTTGACTTTCGCTTTGTAATACTCGTCAATAACCGATTTCCGTCCTACGGTTTGCGTAATAATGTCTTTTTCGAGATTCCATCCTCTGGCCGGCGAATACTCCCTGCCATACCAAATGATTTGCAAATGAAGATCGTTCCATAATTCCCGTGGAAAAATACGTTTGGCATCTTTTTCGGTTTGCTGTACGTTTTTTCCATTCGATAGGTTCCAACGGTACATCAATCGGTGGATATGGGTGTCTACCGGAAAAGCCGGAACACCAAATGCCTGCGACATAACAACACTGGCCGTTTTATGACCTACAGCCGGTAGCGCTTCCAGGGCATCAAAATCCTGAGGTACTTCGCCATTGTGTTTTTCAATCAGAATCTGCGACAAACCGTAAATTCCTTTCGATTTCATCGGTGAAAGTCCGCAGGGACGTATGATTTCCTTGATTTCCTCGACACTCATTTTTACCATATCATACGGATTATCGGCCTTGGCAAATAACAAAGGTGTAATCTGATTAACGCGTACATCGGTACATTGTGCCGATAATAATACGGCAATCAACAGTGTATAAGGATCTTTATGGTCTAAAGGAATCGGAATTTCCGGGTAGATTTCGTTTAACGTTCTTATAACAAATTCGACTTTGTCTTCTTTGGTCATTTTTTCTACTTTTATAAAAACAAATATACGGTTATGACGACATTAATAAAAGGAGATAAGGCTCCGAATTTTTCAGGAGTGGATCAGGATGGAAAAACGCATACACTGGCCGATTACAAAGGGAAAAAACTGGTTGTGTTTTTTTATCCCAAAGCCAATACGCCGGGATGCACCGCGGAGGCTTGCGATTTAAGAGATAATTTCGAACGCTTTAAAGCGAATAATTACGAGTTGTTAGGTGTGAGTGCCGATAATGCCAAAGCA
The DNA here is from genome assembly GCF_039888695.1 of Flavobacterium sp. CAU 1735. Lineage (NCBI taxonomy): Bacteria > Pseudomonadati > Bacteroidota > Flavobacteriia > Flavobacteriales > Flavobacteriaceae > Flavobacterium > Flavobacterium sp. CAU 1735. Next base: position 124,674 of record NZ_JBDQQQ010000003.1, read on the forward strand.
CAGGGAAAGTTTAAAGATAAATATGAATTTCCGTTTCCGTTACTGGCCGATGAGGATAAATCGGTTATTCAGGCTTTTGGCGTTTGGGGACCAAAAAAGTTTATGGGAAGAGAATACGATGGAATCCATCGGACTACGTTTGTGATTAACGAAGAAGGAGTGATCGAAGATGTGATCACTCAGGTAAAAACCAAAGCACATGCCGATCAGATTTTAAAATAAAGAGAATAAATATAGAACTGTTCTTTTAGATAATTTAAAAGTATAGGGCTGTAATAAACAGCCTTTACTTTATTTTTATAGCATTATTTAGTATTTAAAAAGTAATAAAATTAGGAATCTGGATTGTCGTTATGTATATCGTCTTTTTTATTTGATGTTTTGATGGTGTTTTCCGAGGGTAATTTTCTGGATGATTTTATTTTTTCAATGGCTTTGTCGAAATCAGACCTGTACTCACGATCTTGTATAACTCTGAATTTTTCATATTCCTCCAGAGCAAAACTTTTTGCTACTTCTGTTCGTACTTTTCCGGAATTCTTTAAAAGGTCGTATTCGTTGAAATTTAGAAAGGTATCAATCTTTTTAATCCAATCTGCCATGGTCATTATTTTATTTCTTTTGGCTTGTAATTCTGCATAATCGAGATACATATTTACTAAGATGTTTAGCTCTGTTATTTCTTCCTCATTTAAGTAGTTTTTTGCGGTACAAACATCCGACCGCATTATTTTACCATACGTACCGGCGTTTTTCCATGTTGTAAGTCCCATATTCGGTTTGGTAGCATTAGCTCTCGACTTTATTATTTCTGGAGCGGTTTGTTTTGTTATAGCGAATTTGAGTTTGTTTTGTACGGTAGCAAAAAATGTTTGCGTAATTTTTGCTTTAACATCATAATCTACAGCTGTGGTGTATATATCGGTGATTTTCTGATAGAAACGTCTTTCGCTTGCACGTATTTCACGTATTTTTTCTAATAATTCATTGAAATAGTCTTTGCCGAATAAAGCTTTACCTTGTTTTAATCGATCATCATCAAGAGCAAATCCTTTTATCAGATATTCTTTTAAGATGGTAGTCGCCCAAATTCTGAATCGGGTAGCTTTTACAGAGTTTACCCGATATCCTACAGATATAATGGCATCAAGATTATAAAAATCAAGTTCCCTATTAACATTTCGATTTCCTTCTAATCGAACTACTCGAATTTTTCGAGTAGTTGCGTTTTTAATTAATTCACCTTCTGTATAAATATTTGATAAATGGTATGTAATTGTGTTTTCTTCTACGCCGAAAATTTCCGACATGGAGCGTTGCGTAGCCCAAACGGTATCGTCATACAAAACTACTTGAATATTGATAGTTCCGTCTTCCGTTGCGTAGAACATAAAATTCGATTTTTCTTCTAAATTATCCATTTATAACGAGTGATTGATTAGACGAATCATATGATTTAGTGTTTTTTACTAAGTGTAATTTTTCTTAGCGCAGATTTATTAGGGATGTCTGTTTTGATGCTTAATGAGAAATAAATCAAATATACCTCTTTTTTAGAGGCTTTCAAAATGTGATTTCTGCGACCTACTTGTGTTTAATTGATGTGTAATCAGGTAAAAACCAAAGCACATGCCGATCAGATTTTAAAATAATAACCAAAAAAGAAAACCTGTCCGATTTTAAATCCGACAGGTTTTTTTATGATTGTTTTCCAATGTATTTAATTGGATTGTTGTTCCAGTTCCGGCTGATCACCACAACTAAACAGGTGATCGCGTTTGATCAATTCCGAAATTCCTTCCGGTAGCATTTCTTCCCAACCTTCTTGTCCGTCGTGAATCATTTTTAAAACCTCACGGGAAAAGATTTTAAGGTGGTCTTTGTCGAAATCGGTAATGTCAACCACTTTTCCGTTGTAGGCAAAGAATTTATATAACTCTTTCATTCGTGGGTGTACTTTCAGGTTTTGTGAAGTGATCACATTTCCATCTTCGTCTTCCATCGGATACAGGAATACTTTTAAATCGCGATAGAATAATTTACCGAAAGCTTCCAGAATTCCACCGCTAAGATGGCGGTAGTATTTTTCGTCGAAAATATCAATCAGATTGCTAACGCCCATGGCCAATCCCATTCGGGCTTTGGAGTATTCGGAGAAATATTCCACCACTTTATAATACTCCTGAAAGTTCGAAATCATAACTGTTTGTCCTAATGAACAAAGCAATTCGGCGCGATCCATAAAGTCACGCTCGTCGATTTCGCCTTCCGAACGTAGGTTGGATAATGTGATTTCGAAAATAACCATCGTATTATCCTTGTCTACTTTTTTCTCCTGAAGGAACATTTCGTACGATTTCTGGTACATGTCCATATTAACCTTGGTAACCGGGCGGAAACTTCCGCGTAGTGCCAGGATATTTTTACGGTATAGGATCGTTGCCGGAAGTACGTTATTACCATCCGGACCAAACATCACCGCATCGGTCATTCCGTTTTTAACAAGCTGTAAACTCATTAATCGGTTGTCGACTTCTTTAAAACGCGGACCGGAAAAATTGATTGTGTCAATTTCCAACTGATCTTTGTCCAGGTGATCGTATAGGTAACGCAGTAATTTTTTTGGATCGTTGTATTTGTAAAAAGCCCCGTAAATAAGGTTAACACCTAAAATTCCAAGAGTTTCCTGTTGTAATCTTGAATCGCTTTCCTTAAAACGGATGTGAAGGATAATCTCGTTATAGTCTTCCTCCGGATCCAGTTGGTATTTGATACCAACCCATCCGTGGCCTTTATATTGTTTCGCAAAGTCGATAGTAGCTACGGTATTCGCATAACTAAAGAACATTTTGCTTGGGTGTTTGTCTCTTCCTAAACGTTCTTCCACCAGTTGAATCTCGTGGGATAACATCTTTTTTAAGCGGCTTTCAGTAACATAACGTCCATCATCTTCCACACCATAAATTGCGTCACTGAAATCTTTGTCGTAGGCCGACATTGCCTTTGCAATGGTACCGGAAGAACCTCCGGCTCTGAAAAAATGCCTTACCGTTTCCTGTCCGGCGCCGATTTCGGCAAATGTCCCGTAAATGTTTTTATTAAGGTTAATGCGGAGCGCCTTTTCTTTAAGGGCCGGAATGTGTTCAATTTCCCGGTCGCCTTTAAGTGTAATTTCGTTATCTGTGTTTTTCATAAATGCCATAATAGTGCAAAGTTAACAAAATAGGGACTCTAATAAAAGCTAAATAATTCTATTTTTAATGTTAAAATAGCGTTGTTCAAACGATGAAAAATAGTATTCAGGTACTTTTTGCGACTTTATAATAAAGCCGGCATTGCTGCCGGCATTATCAAAAACCGAAAAGAGGATAAATCGTGTTATGCCATTAATTTGCGGGGCAGAACACTGTGAATAATGTTTCACATTACTGTGAAATTAATAAAAATAATTGAATGTAACGGAAAAAAATAAATGATTGGAAGAGAATTACCATTCCATACCGATTCCGAAACCGATATATCCAGCCAGTCGGGTGATGGTTTCACGGCTAAAACTGTTATTGCTATTACTGGTGGCAATTATGGAAGGATTACTGATGTTAAAAATATTATTGCCTTCCACCCAGTATTTAAAATGGGTTTTCGGCTTTTTATAACTCAACTTAAAATCGGTTTTAAAAAACTGACGGTCACTGTCGGTCGTCGAAAAATGCTCCAGACTATTGTCCAGTCTATAAAGCAGTCTGTCATTAATTTGACCGTTAAAGTTTAGAAACGGTGTCCATTTACGCGTGTAAATCGTACTATTAAACAGTTTGTACTGTGTTTCATAATTCGAATACTGACTACCGATTTCGTAATTAAACCAACTGTCTTTAAAAGAGCTGATCAAAGAAAAACGCGCCATAAAATTATCGGTTCGGTAATCATTTTGCTGATCGCCTATAAAGTTATAGCTCTCGGTAAGCAAATACGAAAATGTCGCTTTTGCTTTGGATTTGAGCGGTTTTATACGTTGCTCCACACTGATCAGATTGTTCCAGGAATAACCGCTGGCATCGTTGCGATAGGCTATATAATTGTAATTTCCGACATTGCTACTGTTGCTGGTATTTTCGTTTTTATTCCGGGAATAGGACGAATTGGCCAGAAATAAAAAGCCATTGTAAAGGTCGAATTTAAAATAGTTGAGCGATACAATATTTTGCTCGAATGGTTTTTCGAAAACGATGGTACTAGGGTTGTAATAATTCCGGTAATCGTCGGCATATAGAAAATTGTTTTGGACATCGCTGGCATAAAAACTAATATTCCGGTTATAACTCAGACTCAGGTAATGCAAGTCGGTAAAAGCGATTTTTACTTGTACAAACGGTAACAGATAAGCCTTAGTGGCATCAGACGGCTGTAAAAAATAATTTCGGAATTCCAACTTGGCATTGTATTGCAATAGGGAAACGGCTTTTTTGACCGATATGTCGGCGAAGGCATAATTACTGTTTCGATTTATTTCCGGCTGACCGGTGACTAATGCCGATTGCAGGAGTTCTAAAGACGAACGATTCCATACAAAACCGGCATTGCCACGTACCACATGGTTGCTGATTTTTTGCGTGTATTTGCTAAAAACGCCGATTTCATTACTATTAAAAACATATTCCTGATCAAGCCGCTGATAGGGTGGAAGCAAGGTTTGTTGGTCGGAAAGAAAATCATAACGGTTGTCCTGCTTTTTAAATTCCTGATAGGCGTTGATTGAAAGTAATTTATTACGAGCGAGCTTGGTAACATAACTCAATTGTTGTCCGAAATTAAGTTTAATCGCTTTGTTGTTTTCTTCAAAATCCTGCGGCTGACCGTTTAGAATGCTTTCGGTGTCCCGTTGCCCTTTATCATGACCGGAATCCAGAATGGCTGAATAATTAATCAGGTTATCTTTGTTTGGTTTGTACTCCAGATTTACTTTAGTCTGGTTAAATAAAAAGTTCATCTTACCGGAAATAGCATCCTGAGATTGTAGGGAATTGGCAGTGTTAAAAAAAGTTTTTTCAACCAGACGTTGCTCGGTAAAACGGGAATGATTTAAAATGCTAAAAGCATTAATGCTCAACTTGTCCGTTGGCATGGCACTGATGTTAAGAGCCGCGGTATGCGAACGACTGGTTTCGTTGTTTTCGTTAGCAACCAGAAACTTTGGAATTTTCCCCGCTCCAAAAAACGGATTGCCCATGTCGTTGTTCCGGATATCCGATTTGATGTTGCCGTCCATGTCCATATAATCCCGAAGACTAATCGCCTGTTCGCCTAGGTTATTACTGTCGAGAATAGCGCTGGCATTAAATTTGGGCATAAACCGAAACAGGTTGCTGTGCACTTTATACCGATCGTCATAAGCCGATAGCCCGGCAATATCACCGGTTATTTTGCCAAGGTATTCTTCTTTGATATGGATGTTAAGCGCTTTTTTATTGTTCGTTCCTTCAATATCTTTTATGGCGCCAAAGGTTTCATAATTGTTGATCAAATCAATATCGTCGATCATTTTGGCATTCAGATTTTCCGTAGCCATTTTATGATTTTTACCAAAAAACGGTTTACCGTTGATCAGTAATTCTTCGATGACTTTCCCCTGGGATTTTATTTTGCCGTTATCGTCGATTTCAAGGCCGGGAAGTTTTTCGATAATGTTTTTAAGCTTTTCTTCGTTTCCGGTTGTAAAAGCATTGATGTTGTAGCGAATTGTATCACCTTTTTGCTGTGCTGCTGCGCGCGAACCTTGAACGATTACTTCGTTAAGTTGTTTGGATTTCGTTCTGAGTTGTATCGGAAGATGAATTTCAGGGTTGGAATTAGAAACGGTTATTTGTTGAAATTCCGGATCATACGCGATATGATTGATCTCTAAAATATAATTCCCGGGCGGAGGTATTGCCAGCGTAAATTTCCCGTTATCATCGGATAGTACATAGCTTATGGTAGCGTTTGTCTGACTATCGATGAGTTGCAGGGTTGCCCCGGAAATGCCCTTTTCTGACTGGTAGTCGGTTAGGATACCGGTAATGTTCTGGGCATTTAGGAGCGTGGGTATAACTAGAATAAGCAGTACAAAAAAAGTTCGGATCATTTAGTTCTGGTTTAACACATTCCCCATTCCTCTTTTTAGTTGATCAACTTTTTCGTTTCGGTCTTTTATATAGTTTTCTTTGGATATTTTTTGTCCTTTAGAAGGTTTTTCAAAGTCAAATTGCGCTATCGATGCGACTTTTATAGCATGATACGTTTTCGTATCGGTTGTCAGATCGATAATTAATCCGGGTAATCCCCAGTAGTCTTTTGGTCCGTCATTTATGGGAAGTGAAGGTGCATACCAGGCGGTAACGTTTTCACCGTTTACAACGGCAGTGGCTTTTTTACAGTTAAATTCGCCAATTTTTTTGGTTTCATTGATCAACTTCCAGCTGATTTTATCCAGTTTGTCCGAAACCAGGAAAGCTTTGCCTAAAAGATCGGCTTCCTGTAGGTATTCGTTTGTTTTTTGATTTTTATAAATGCCACCACTTTTCTTACCAATGTTTACGGTCTTGAATTTGGAGCTGCTTTCGCTTAATCCACTGTCTTTATCTGAAGTGTCATTTGCGTTTTGTTCGTTATACAATGAGATACCATCTTTATAGTATAGCGTAAATGTTTTAACCTGAGACAGGTATTTTGATACACGTTCGCGTGTTGCCGGATCGGTTACATTTTTTAACTGGTTCTCAATATTCGCCTGTTCTTCGTACGTTATTTTGGAGGTTTGTGCGGTGATAGTCTGATTCATGCCGATACTGGTTAGTAGGATAAAAATGTAACGTTTCATAGAAATAATTTTTAGGGACTCTAAATTTGGAACTTTTAGTGTGATTTAATCAAAAATATGATTTTTTGACTAAAAAAGAAAGTGTCTGTTATAAAAATAACAGACACTTTGCGAACATTTCTAGTTGATTACCAGATATACGTGATAAGTTCCAATATAGACACCATCCACGTATACATCGTAAACACCTAAATAGATAGCTTCTCCAACTTCATCAGCAGTTTGGCCTAATACCATGTTGCTGGTTAATTCAATTGAAGGATTCGCGTTTGGTGCTACTTTTTCAGAAGTTGCTGCTGAAGCAAATACACAAGGCAGAATCATTGCTGCCATCAAAATAAATTTTTTCATAATTAAAATTTTTTGATAATTAGTTGAAAACAAATCTATTGAAAAAATATATCGCTTGTCTTGGAAATAATAAATTCAGCCTCATTTTTATTAAATTATCATTATCAAAAGATTAATTAATGGTGCAAAATGTGAATATTTTAAAAAATCAATCTATTTTTTTAGATATTTTGAATTGAAAAAACGGTTATATTTTTGTTTTAATAGGTTTTGTATTGTTAAAAAATATAGGTTTCGTTTTAAAATTGATATTTTGTTGTGTTTTGTAACAAATTGAGAAATAATTTAATCTAAAAATCCTTTTGTGAAATCAGGTTGTGTAAAGTGAAAAAAGCGATAAAAAATATAAAAGCATAAAAAAACCGCTTTTCTAAGCGGTTTCTGTATAAAGGTATTTTAAGAATTATTTTTTTGTTTTTTCAGCAGCTTCATAGCCAAAAGCAACAATTTGTGCTAACGCATCTAAAATGGCTTGTTTTCCATCGGGTTGATTGACGTCAATTCCGCAAATTGTAACACCATTGGTCTTGGCGTGTAAGGAAAGGTAGTAGATTCCACCAATCATGATGGCTGTTATGGCGCGCATATTAATACCCGTTCCTTCAAAATAGGGATCTGAATATTTAAATAGTTCTTCGCCTACTTTTTCTCGTAATTCGGCAATTTCAATTAAAAGTGGGTTGACTTCACTAAGTTCCCAAAGAATCATTTTTTGCATTTCGATGTCTTCAAGAAATGCATTAAAATGACCTTGCAGAAAATATTGACCATCCGTTACGCTGACGTGATTTTGTGTGATGATGTCTGGAACGATATCATCGTCATACGAATTCGCCCAGTAATCCCGTTTCCTGATATAGGTTTCAATAAGATTGTTTACATCACCAAAATACGCGTAAATCAGTTTACGGTCTAAACCTGCAGCAGCTGCTATTTTTGCAATAGTGAGACCTGTATAACCTTCCGATTTCAGGACAATTCCCACTGCATCAACAAGTTTTTGCATCGTTCGGGCTTTTTCCTTTATCGGACCCTGCGATACTTTTCTTTTTTTGGGTTGACTTTCTTCCGGTTGCTCCTTATCTTTCATGATCGTCATTGATTTGCAGTGCAATATCCGACATTTTAACTAAAAAGTCAAGTGGTTTTGGGGTTTATGTGTTGTTAGTGGCTTAGTAAGTCGTTTTGTCAGACCCGATTACTGGAATGTAAAATAAAATGTGAACTATTGTACGTGTAGTTTTAAAATGATTTTGATAAGCTGTCATCTCCCGTTATTATTAGGATCGGCTCTAAATTTCTGAAACTATTGTTTTTTAACACAGGGTGTATTCATTATTTTAGAAGAGAGATTCTTATTTTTGTAAAAAAGAAGACTACTTTGAAAGTATATTTTTTGGGTACGGGAACCTCACAGGGGATTCCTATAATTGGAAGTGATCATCCGGTTTGCCTGAGCCGCGATATAAAAGATAAACGATTACGGGTTTCCGCTTTGCTAAGCTGGGATGACCAAGCCTATGCAATTGACTGTGGTCCGGATTTCAGGCAACAGATGCTAGCGGCCAATTGCCGTAAACTCGACGGTATATTGTTTACGCATGAACATGCGGATCATACGGCCGGATTAGATGATATCCGACCGTTTAATTTCCGACAGGGTGATATGCCAGTTTATGCACATAAAAGAGTAATTGAAAGTCTGAAAAGACGTTTCGATTATATTTTTGAAACCGAAAACCGCTATCCGGGTGCGCCATCCGTAACGGTAACGGAAGTGGAAAAGGATTCCGATTTCGAAATCGGCGGTAAAAAAGTAATTCCGGTAAATGCCTGGCATGCCGATTTACAGGTATTTGGCTATCGTATTGATGATTTTGCCTATCTGACCGATGTAAAAACAATCGACCCTGAAGAAATCGAAAAATTAAAAGGATTAAAAGTCCTTGTGGTAAATGCACTTCGGATCGAACCGCATATTTCCCATTTTAATCTCGAAGAAGCACTGGCGTTTATCAAATTAATTGAGCCCGAAAGAGCCTATCTGACGCATATCAGTCATCATATGGGATTCCACGAAGAAGTGCAGCAAACCCTGCCGGAAAATGTATTCCTAGCCTATGACAACCTTGAAATTGTAATTTAACCACTATGAAAAAAGCGATACTCTATCTTTTTATCCTGTCATTACTGTTTAATATTTTTCAGTATATGAACTCGAATAAAATCCTCAAAACACAAGGACAAGAACTTGAAAATGCCAAAACCCGTATCACAAAAGTTCGGGATTCCATCAATACTCTGAAAGAAGAAAAAAATGACAGCGATTATTTTTCTCTGGATTTTGACGACGATGCACAGGAATATTTCTCGCGTTATGATGTGGCTAAAGTCGCAGCCAAAGTAAAAGAAGATCTGGTAACTCTTAACGATGCCAAAACCGGTAACCGTTTGGTACCTTATGAACCGATTAACGGAAATAAATTTATTATCAGTAAAATAAAAATACTAAATCACCGTTGGATTATAGCCGACTTTTACAGCGGATCGGCTAGAGGAGAAGTCCTGTTAAAATATTTTCATAATGAAGATAAGCCTACGGATTTCGAGCGTATTGATGCGATTTTGTTTGCCAATACCGTACAATAATATGATTATTTTGTAACTTTAAAGTTTCAACAGGGTTTCCTTTTTGGAAACCGTTTTGAAGCAAAAAGATAATAGCATGAAAAAAATATTGCCCTTACTTTTATGCAGTTTTCTTTTCGTATCCTGTGATTATATCATGAAAAAACACGATGACGAAAAAGAAGTTGTAGTGAGTCCTAAACCGATGGTTTTAGGAACCGACAGAGACGAACACGGATGTGTTGGTTCTGCCGGTTATCGTTGGTCGGTACTTAAAAATGATTGTATTCGTGTGTTCGAAGAAGGTTTTCGTCTAAATCCGGTAAAAGAAACTACTGTTGACGAGGAAGAAGAAATCGAAGAACCAATTATCAGTGGATTTGTAACCTTCGAAAAAGATGGTGATCGGGCGGAATTGTTTTTGCCGGACAGAAACAATTCGGTTATCCTGACACGTGAAAAAGAAGGTAAACCTTACCACGGAGAAGGTTGGACATTGGAAACCGGTGACGGTTTAAAACTGATCGAAAAAGGAATCGTAAAATATAAAGGTGCCTTAACTGAAGAAAAACAAGTAACGGGAAGTGATAATCCCGAACAATAAAAAAGTCCGGTGATTACCGGACTTTTTAGTTTATTATAAGGTTTGTTGCAACCAGTTTTTAAAATCGTAGAAGTTTTGCGGAGCGACACCATGTCCTACCGGATATTCGTTATAAACAACATCCAGTCCCAAAGCTCTTAAAAATTCTGGGGCTTTTCGAGCCCATTCTACCGGAATAACCTGATCGACTGTTCCGTGGGAAATAAAAAATTGAAGCTTTGAAAGTGCTTTATCGGCATAACCATCGGCCAAAATCGCCGGATTAATATAACCGCTTAAAGCGACTACGCGTTGTATTTTTTCCGGATCGGATAAAGCAACGGCATAACTTAAAATTGCCCCCTGACTAAAACCAACCAAAGTAACTTTTGTCGGATCAATAGGGTAGGTCTCGATTAATTCATCGATAAATTTTGCAATAAGCGCGCGGGATTCGATCGCCTCGTCGTCATCCGAAAATTTATTGGCATCACTATCAAAGTGGATACTATACCAGGCATTTCCGTAAGGCGGCATCGGATGCGGTGCCCGTGCAGAAATAACATAATAATTGTCCGGAAGTTCCGAAGCAAATGAAAACAGATCTTCTTCATTGCTGCCGTATCCGTGTAATAACAATAATAACGGATTTTTATCCGATTTGATTTTGGGTTCTCTAACGAGGTGAAATAACGATAGACTCATTTTATGCTAAATTTTTAAACCAGTCCTGGAAATATTTTCCCAGGATAGGAGTGACTTTCATTTCATTTTGGAAGGCACCTACGATTCCATAGGCCCAAAGAACAAAAAAGAAGATAAAAAATGCAGAAGAAGCCATCCAGCTATCGGCATATCCTACAAAATAAGCCAGGACATAAAAAGCCAGGTGTGTACCAAATGCCTGACGAATGTGAAAACCGGCAAATGGATTTTTGGTTTCCATATTCATAAAAATAGCGATAATGGTTCCGATAATAGTGATATAGCTGATAATAGCGGTTGTTTTGCCTTGCTCTACAGTATTTTGCATCTTTTATTCGTTTAGGATTAATTTTCCGTGGTTGTAAATTCCATAAGCTTTCCCTTTCATCGGTTGTCCCAGAAAAGCGGAATTTTTAGATTTGGAAAGAATATGAGCTTTGGTAAATTCCCATGTTCCTTCGGTTGTAAATAAACTCAGACTCGCTTTGTGATCGACGTTTATCGATTGTTTTTTTAATCCGAATAGTGCTTTTCCGGCGGTTAAGCGGGCTACGATGATGTCGATTGGAAGTACGGCTAATAACGCTCCGAAAGCACTTTCCAGACCAATAGTTCCGTTTTTGGCATTGTCGAATTCCATTTTTTTATGTTCGATATCCAACGGATTGTGATCGGAAGTGATCATATCGATCGTACCATCAATAACGCCGGCAATCAAGGCTTGTCTTTCTTTTTCGTCGCGCAAAGGTGGTGTCACTTTATAACGGGTGTCAAAACCGGTTAATTTTTCGTCGGTCATCACCAAATGGTGTACTGCAATACTACAACTCACGTTTAAACCTTTTGCTTTGGCTTCGCGTATTAAAGATACGGATTTTGCCGTAGATACGGTCGGGATATGTAGTTTTCCACCGGTGTATTCCAATAAGAAAAGGTTGCGGGCTACGTGGATTTCTTCGGCCAGTGTTGGAATTCCTTTTAATCCAAGACGCGTACTCACGATACCTTCGTTTACGACTCCGTTTCCTTTTATTTTTTCATCCTGACAATAAGCGATGATCAGTCCGTTAAAATCCTGAGCATATTGCAATCCGATTTTTAACAGGTTGGCGTTGTCCAGACTTTTGTTATAATCGCCAAAAGCCACAGCACCGGCATTGGTCATGTCGAATAATTCGGCCAGGTCTTTTCCTTCGCTGTTTTTGGTCAGTGCGCCAATCGGGTGTAATTGTGTGGCGGCTTCCCGGGCTTTGTGTAATACAAAATTAACTTCGGTCTGATTGTCCACTACAGGAGCGGAATTGGGTTGTAACGCTATATCGGTAAAACCGCTTCTGGCGGCAACATTCAGTCCGTTGGCAATCGTTTCTCTTTCTTCATAACCCGGTTCGCCAAGCGATACGGAGCTGTCAAACCACCCTTGGGAAACGTGGAGATTCTCCAGTTCGATAACGGCGGCGCCTTCTTCATTCGAAAGGTTCGATCCGATAGCACGGATAGCACCATCGATAATTTTCAGGTCCGTTTTTTGGTTGTGATACGGACTGTCGGTATCGATGATCGTTGCGTTTTTAAGAATTACATTCATTTTACGAATTTTTGGATCAGTAGTTCTAGTAATAAAAATAGTAGTGTTGCGATGATAAAATACTTCCAGGCTTCACTGGCTGTTCGCGTCGAATGGATATCGTTGTAAACAGTGGCAATGGAGTCGGTTTTAGTATATTTATCGTAAATGTTTTCGTTGTGCAGGCTCAGATCGCTTTCGGTACGGGCATGATTAAAACTGATGTTTTTCAGTAGCGTATTTCCTTTCGCGATGGCATAATTTCCAGATTGTTCCGGATAGTCTCCAAAGGACAGTTTGATCTTGTTGTTTAGGATCTGTTGCATTGGGATAAAATCCGATTTTTCGTTTTGAACCGTTACCACTTCATCTTTCGATAAGATAACGTCCAATATCAGACTTTGATTGTCTCCGATTGTAAATTCGGATATTCCGGTTTTCTGATTATTTTGTGCCATGTTGTAAAAAGTAGGCACAATTAACGGGGAGTTTTGGAAGTTACTGTTTGTTTTATTTATCGGTGCGGCAAACAGGTATAGTATTCCGATTTTATTGGTTACGGAGCTCAAAAACGGTGTCTGATCGTCGTAACTTAAAATACCGGACGGATTACCGCCAATCGTAAAGGTTGTATTGACTTTCGGATATTGAAAATTGTCGGTTTTCTTTTCGAATACGGTTTGGTATAGCGGATGGTTAAAGGCTATTTTCGTGATTTGTTTCGGTGTATTTTGTAACGAACCGATTTTGGTAATTCCGAAATTCCCGGAAAATGAAGTCAGATTTTGGACCGATGTTTCCGCAGCCGGGATTACCACAATAGTACCGCCTTTGTCGTAAAAAGCCTTTAAAGTAGTGGTTAGTGCCTGCGGAATTTCTTTTAATTCGTTTATAATAATCGCGTCTTGTTTGTCGAGTGCATTATAATCGAGTGTGCTTAAAGTGGTATTTTTGTATTGGAATTCATCCGGAGTATAAATCCGTGATAAAAATGCATTTTTGTCGGCATCACCAATGGCAATCACATTGGATTTTTCCGGTTTCGAAATGCTGAAATAATAGGTATTGTCGTAGGTTAGGCTGTTGTCTTCCAAAGAAACATAACCGTGGAAATCTTTTTTTGGAAGATTGAACACGATATTTTTTTTCGGGGTATCAAATGCAATTACGGTTTTGGCAACCAGATTTTTTCCGTTATAAACCGCCATTGGAATTTCGGATTGCAATTCGCCATAAGCACTTAACGCTACTTTGATCTCATAAAAATCGTCGGATTGCTGGTTGATCGAAACCTTATCAATGCTGATATTGTTTTTATTTTCGGCCTTTGGAATGATACAATAGACTGGACTTTGTTCCTGAATGACCGCCGCGTTTTTATCGGCTTGTACGGCATCGGTAATGATCACAATATCTTTTGGAACATTGTGTTTTTTAGCTTCGACTTTGTTTCGTAAAAAATCAAGTCGGAAAGGAGCCGAGCTGTACGATAATGATTGTAATTCTTTTTGAATCGAACGGATATCGGTATCCCAAAACGCTTCGGTATTGGTTAGTAATGAAAACCGTTGATTGTCCGGAGTGTTTTCCAAAAGATCCTGTACGGCTCTTTTTAGCAATTCACCGCGGTTGCCTTTGGCCTGCATCGAAAAGGAATTGTCCAAAAGGATTACCATTTCGTTGGCTGTATTTTTGGAATCTTTTGCGTTAAAAAAAGGTTGTGCAAAAGCCAGAATCAAACAGGCTAACAATAGTAATCGCGTACAAAGCAATAACCATTTTTTTATTTGGGAACTCTTTCGGGTTTGGATACTAACTTCTTTCAGGAAGCGAACATTGGTGAAGTATTCTTTTTTAAAACGACGCAATTGAAATAAATGAACCAGAATTGGTATAACCAATAGAAAGAGGAAATACAGAATTTCAGGGTGTTTGAATTGCATTGTATTTTAATGTTTGTCAAAAATAGTAATTAGTTTTTAGTTTTCGACATTACTTCGGGTACCAATTATTTCTTTTTTCGTTTGGCGGCTCTGTTCTTTTCTACAGCACGGTTACGCGGTTTTGTTTTTCGCGGGTTACGTTTGCCGGGACCACCAAGGTTTACTTTTTTATTTTTGTCGGATTTATCGTGGAAAGCACCACCACCATCAAGTTTGGTTCTCTTTAAAAGGAATTTTACTTTTTGTTTTTCCTTTTCAAACTCCAGTCTTTTTTCTTCGATTGTTACCGATGCCGGAATTTCCAAGATTTCCAGTTCTTTTTCCATTAGTAATTCGGATTCAACCTGGAATTCTTCTTCTTTCGGATCGATAAGGCTAATGGCAATACCTTCTTTATCGGCACGACCGGTACGTCCGATACGGTGGATATATTGTTCCGGAACTTCCGAAAATTGCATGTTAATCACGTGAGTAATATCCGAAATATCCAATCCACGCGCCATAATATCGGTGGTTACGATACCGCGAAGATTTCCTTCCTGAAATTCGGCCATGGTATTCAAACGGTAATTCTGGGATTTGTTGGAATGGATTACTCCAAACTGACCCGAAAAGTCTTCGTCCAAATGTTCCATCAGGATATCGGCAACTCTTTTGTTATTTACGAATACCAAGATGCGTTCCAGGCTATCGTCTTCCGTTAGTAAATGTTTTAAAAGATTTACTTTGGTTAGGAAATTCGGTACATGGTATGCAATCTGACGTATTTTTTCCAACGGTGTTCCGGATGGTGCCAGGGAAACTTCTTCCGGGAAATCGAAATATTCGTCCAGTAATTCATCTACTTCATCCGTCATGGTCGCCGAGAATAAAATATTCTGACGTTTCGGTTTCATCATCGATAAAATAGACGTGATCTGAAAACGGAATCCTAGGTTCAGGATTTCGTCAAACTCGTCGATGACCAGCTTTTGCATTTCGTCAAAACGAACAACATTATCTAAGGCAAGATCCATTAATCGTCCCGGTGTGGCTACTAAAATGTCTACACCTTCGTAAACCGAAGTTTTCTGAGTGTTGATGTTTACACCTCCGTATACTCCCAATACGCGGACAGACATGTATTTGGATAGTTTTTCAACTTCTTCCGCCACCTGAACCACCAATTCTCTTGTTGGTACAATGATCACTACTTTTGGAGTATGTGTTGGCGTAAATTTCCACTGTTTTAAAATCGGTAACAGGTAGGCAAACGTTTTACCCGTACCGGTTTGGGCAATTCCCATCATATCCCGTCCCGACATAATTACCGGAAAAGAACGCTCCTGGATTGGAGTAGGCGTAGTTAATCCTATCTCGTCTATAGCTTTTTGTAAGGATTTGGGAAGATTAAATTGCTCGAAAGTGGTCATACAGTGTCTATTTTCGGCAAAGATACAACATTTATTTTTTTATGAGATTTTGGATGTAAACAGGGTATTAATTGGTTACCGATTCTTTTTGATACTGACTTTATAGGTACAACGCGTCGCACCGGAAACAATATGATCCAGGCGCTCTACAGTTGTTTTTTCGCCTAAAACAGCCTGAAAAGTTTCTAATTCGGATCGGCAAAAACCCTGACATATCGTAGCTGCAGCACAAATCGGGCAGTGGTTTTCGTATATTAAAAAATGATCGTCCTCTTGGGTATAGCCGGCCATATAACCTTCGTTGTTGCGGATTTCGGTTAGAATCTGAATGCGTTTTTCAAGTACGTCTATACCCGATACCGCGTTTAGATAGCTGTTCCGGATTTCTGCGGAATGTGCTTCGATAACGGCATCTAGTGCTTTTTCGCCGAGTATTTCCCTTGTTTTCTGGATCAGTTTTACCGTCAGATCGGCATGCGTATCCGGGAAACGGGAATTACCGGTAGCGGTAAGCGACCAGATTTGCTGCGGTCGGCCGCGTCCTTTGGAAACCGTTTCCGATAGTACCAATCCCTCGGAAGCGAGCTTTAAAATATTAAAACGCGCACCTTCGGTGGTCACATTCAGTTCTTTGGCCAGGGTTATAACAGAAAGCGGGCCTTTGGTTTTTAAGATCCATAAGGCTCTTTCGTTTTCCGGTAATTTAATTTCCATAACAAACAAAGTGATTATTTGGTTTATTAGGCGAATTTACTACATTTGCTTCAGAATCAAAAATAATAAACAGCGATTGTATCTTTACAGGATTAGCGCGAACTTCGTAATTTAAGGCTATTTATAAGGTACAATTGGATTCGTTTGGATTATGACAGAAGATGCGACCATAGAAAATAAAGTGACGGCTTCCGGGATTTTACGACTGGATTTAGAAGTCTATCGTCCTACGATGACTTTTGTAACATTTGATATAAAAACCTACTTATATGAAGAATTGATCATTGTAGAAAAAAGTTTCAGAACTGCGATGGATTCCGTAAATTGGGAAGACTATTCGGGTAAAGCAGTGTCAGTTGTTTGTTCTGTTGATGCGATTATTCCACAATGGGTTTATATGTTGATCACAACAAAATTAAAGCCTTTTGCCGCATCAATTGCCTACGGGACGGAAAAGGAACACCTGATAAAAAGCTGGGAAAAGTCGGTCGAAAATGCCGATTTGTCTTTATATTTTGATAAAAAAGTGGCTGTTAAGGCCAGCGAACATATACCGGATGCACTTTATATTTGCGTAAGCACTATTCTGGCCGGTAAAGTTGCCACATTGCTATATGGCGAACCGGGATTGCCCAAAGTGATCCGGAAATATTAACCAATTACTGTGATTTATGAATGTACTTGTATTTAACGGCGCTTTGGAAAGAAGATCCAATGCGACCTCACATAAAATTGCCGATTATTTTAAAACCGAATTCGAAGCGACCGGGGCAAATGTTACCGTTTTTAATCTGCCGGATTCCGGAATTCCACTTTTTGACGTAACCCTGAATACGGTGCCCAAATCGGTGGAGATGATGGCACATGTATTTCGCAATGCGGATATACATATCTGGTTGACACCTTTGTACCACGGCGGAATGACGGGTGTGATGAAAAATTGCCTTGACTGGCTGGAAGTCAGTTCGAAAGAAACGACACCCTATCTAACGGATAAAACGATCGGGTTTGTTTGTTGGGCAGATGGAAGTCATGCGATGAACGGTATTACGAATATGGATGCCGTGGCCAAATCACTACGGGCGTGGACGTTACCTTTTAGTGTTCCGGTTGCGCGTAAAGCGTTATACGATCACGAAGGCGCGTTTACGGATGAATACCGTCAGAAATTTGATCAAATGGTGAAATTACTGGTGAATTGTAAGCATCATAAACCAGTATAATTCAACGAACGATTGGTATTGTTCTCGTGATACCGATAGCTGAATCCTTAAAAAATATAAACCGTAGCGTATTGAAAATGTTCAATGCGCTACGGTTTTTGTGTTTGTATCGTTTTTAATGTTGTATTTCCGTTCGAAAAGCAGTAAGAAAAAGTCATTTATGCTATTGTTTTTTAATGTTTACGGAACTTCTGGTAAACGTTAGAAAAGGGAAGTTATGAGATTAGTCACTATTGTAAAAAAAATGGGAATTCCTTTTTTAGGAATATTGTTGTTTGTTTCGTGTGGTTCCGATGATACAGAAACGACGCCAAAAAGTTTAAGTCAAGAGGAGAAAAATTATAAAAAAGAATTGATACTGGCAAAATTTAAAGAGCTGGGATTAGACCCGGCCAATGTATCGTTTACGGACGAAATTAAACCTGATGAGTGTATAATGCTGAAGTCTTTAGACGATTTAGAAAAGATATTTTCAAAAGAGCCTCTTTTAAGTGACGATGATGTATCCGCTAGGTTAGATGCGGCATGGTCAGAGTATCAAATTAAAAATGCTAAATAATTATATAAGACTTGGCTGCAATTTAGGTTTTGACAAGGAGTGTTGAAACGTGCTTTAGATGAATATTAATAATTTAGGGACACTTACTCCTTCATATTTGTTACTTTCCTTTTTGTAGCACATTGCTATTTAAAATATAAAGAAAATGTTGTTAGATTTATGTTTACAAATGATTATGCCGCTTTTGGCTGCATTTATCATCTTTAGTTTGTTTCGATTGAGCAAATCGAGATTGGAATCGGATAGGAAAATTATCTGGTGTATACTGATACTTGCTTTTCCGGTTTTGGGAAGTCTGGCCTATTTTATTGTTGGAAATAAATAAATGTTTGATAAACAAATAAAAGCAACCATCTATATTTTGTGATAATTTAGCTTTTTATTTAGAATGATTCTTATTAATTTTGCCCGACCGTGATTTTGCAGTAGTTGCTGTAAAAACGGTATCATTCAAAACCAAATTATCATGACTATAAACTTCAAACAGCTATTTATCGCTTCGATAACACTGGCTTCCGTAACGCTTCACGCGCAACAAAATGTATTTTTAGAGCGCTCTTTCTGGAAAAAAAATCCCGACATAACCACTATAAAAGCGGAAATTCAAAAAGGAGGAAATCCTTCACAGTTGAACAGTAATGCTTTTGATCCGGTGGTATTTGCCATAACCGAAGGGGTTTCTAACGATGCCATCAAATTTTTATTATCGCAAGAGGGTAACGGTGTAAATAAGCTAACACACGATGGTAGAACCTACCTGTTTTGGGCGGCTTATAAAGGAAATGTCGATCTGATGGAGTATTTATTAAGCAAAGGTGCTAAAACGGATTTACAGGATGACAAAGGGTATACCCCATTGAACTTTGCTGCTGCAAATGGTCAGGCAAACACCAAAGTGTACGATTTATGTCTTAAAAACGGAGCCAGTCTGAAAAAAGATGTGGATCACGAAGGAGCTAATGCACTTTTATTAGTCGCAGCTTATGATAAAGACTTTTCTTTGATCAACTACTTTGTGAATAAAGGATTGGATCTTAAAAGTACCGATGCCAATGGAAATACGGCTTTTAACTATGCCGCCAGAACCGGAAATATTGAAACCTTGAAAGCTTTGTTAAAAAAAGGAGTGAAGTTTAACGATAACGCGATGATCTTTGCGAGTCAGGGAACACGTAGTACTGCCAACACGCTGGATGTTTACCAATATCTGGAAGAATTAAAAATCAAGCCGACAGCTACCGGGAAAAATGGAGAAACCGTTTTACATGCCATCGTAAGAAAAGACAAACAAGGTGATATTATTAAATATTTCCTGTCTAAAGGTGTAGATGTAAACCAACCGGACAAAGAAGGAACAACCGCTTTTATGAACGCAGCGGCAAGTAACAGCGATCTTGAAGTGCTAAATATTTTACTACCTTCGGTTAAAAATATCAATCAGGCGAATAAAAAAGGAGCAACCGCATTGTTATTAGCGGCACGTTACAATTCTCCGGAAGTGGTTCGTTTGTTGTTAAGTAAAGAGGCCGATGTAAAAGTTGTGGATGCCAATGGCGATAATGTAGTAGCCTATTTAATGCAATCGTATACACCGCAAAAAGAGGAGTTGTTCCGCGCCAAATTAAAAACAATCGAGCAAACCGGATTGAATGTGGCAGCACCTCAGAAAAACGGAAATACGTTGTTGCATATGGCAGTTGCAAAAAATGATATGTCGTTGATCAAACTTATCGAAAGTTATAAATCGGACGTAAATGCTAAGAATAAAGAAGGAATGACTGCTTTACATAAAGCGGCTTTAGTAGCGCAGGACGATGCGATTTTAAAGCACCTGATCAACAATCTTGACGCTAAAAAATCAATCCAGACCGAGTTTAAAGAAACAGCCTATGACCTGGCTTCTGAAAACGAAACATTGACTAAAAATAAAGTATCACTAGATTTCTTAAAATAAGAATATGAAAAAACTGTTTAAAGTAGCCCTTATCCTTGCGTTGACATTTTGTTCGGGAGTAACAGTAATGGCACAGAAAACCGGATCATCGAAATACAAATGTATGGTTCAGATGACAAATTATCCCGGTGAAGGTGCTTATATTGTAGTATCGTTAATCGATCCGAAAGGAGCCTATGAAAAAACACTTTATGTGATGGGCGATGATAAAAAATGGTACAAAGACCTGAAAGAATGGCATAAATTCCAGACTAAAAAACCAGCTAATCTTAGTGCTATTACCGGAGCATCGGTTTCGGGTGGTGAGCGTAGCATTACAGTGTTGGAATTAGAAAATGCGAAGATTAATGCAGGTTACAGCCTTCGATTCGAATCAGCGGTAGAGAACCAGGAATACCGTGTAAAAGACATCGAATTCCCGTTAACAACCGAGAATCTTTCGGGTAAAAATGAAGGTACGGGATATATCCGTTACGTACGTATCAGTCCGAATTAACAATTGGAAATATGACAATCTCATTATGGAGATACAGCCATCTAGCGTTGGCTGTATCTTCTTTTCTCTTTATAGCCCTCGCTTCCGTAACGGGAATTGTGCTTGCTTTTGAACCCGTTCTGCAAAAAACACAACCCTATCGCGCAGCCGACTTCAACCAAATTACGGTGGCTGAAATGCTACCGGTACTCAAAAAGGAATACGACGAAATTACCGATGTAACGATTGATGCCAACCAGTTTGTAATAGCCAAAGTGATTGATGCCGATGGTAAGGACGCAACGGTTTACGTAGATCCGAAAACAGGGAAATCACTCGGAGCGGTACCTAAAGAAAATGAATTTTTTCGATGGGTAACCACATTGCACCGCTCGCTTTTTTTACATGAAACCGGAAGGGTTTTTATAGGGATAACCGCCTTTTTATTGTTACTGATCGCGAGTACCGGAACGGTTTTAGTGATTCAGCGGCAACGTGGTTTGAAACGTTTTTTTACCCGGATCGTTAAAGAAAACTTCGCGCAGTATTACCATGTATTATTGGGACGACTGGCATTAATTCCGATTTTGATCATTACAATTACCGGAACCTATCTGTCGTTAGTGCGCTTTGAATTGCTAGGACCGGAAAAAAAGATAACGCACGCTATCGATTTTGATGCCATCCGTTCGGAGCCGGCTCAAAAGTTATCCGATTTTAAAGTATTTCAGCATTTACCTTTATCCGAAGTACAATCCATTGAATTTCCGTTTTCCGAAGATGTAGAAGATTATTATACGTTTAAACTGAAAGACCGGGAATTGGTCGTGAATCAGATAACCGGTGATATCCTAAGCGAAATACCGTATTCACAAACCACACTTTTGTCCAATCTGAGTCTGACGTTGCATACCGGGCGTTCGAGTGCTGTTTGGGCGATTGTTCTGGCGATAGCTGCTGCGAATATTCTATTTTTTATTTATTCCGGTTTTGCAATCACATTTAAAAGACGCGGAAATCGTGTTCGAAATAAATTTAAAAGCGACGAAAGCCGTTTTATTATTTTGGTCGGATCGGAAAACGGGACAACATTTCGTTTTGCGAATGCCGTTCACGAACAGTTGCTAAAACAAGGAGAGAAGTCCTTTATTACGGAACTGAATGCATATACAGTTTTCCCGAAAGCAGAACACCTCATCCTGTTAACGGCTACTTATGGTTTGGGTGATGCGCCGACAAATGCGGCAAAATTCCGTACATTATTGGAAAAACAGCCACAACAGCAACCGGTTCACTTTTCGGTTTTAGGTTTCGGATCCAAATCCTATCCGGATTTCTGTAAGTTTGCTTTTGAGGTTCACAATATATTGGAGCAACAAACATGGACAATACCATTTCTGGATATTCATACTGTTAATGATAAATCTCCGGATGATTTCCAACGCTGGGCGAACCTTTGGTCGCAAAAAGTCGAAATTCCTTTTTCCGAATCGATGATTGATTTTCAGATAAAACCAAAGGGATTAAAAGCGTTTACCGTTGTTTCGAAAACCGAACTGGCACATACCGACGGTGCCTTTCTGATTCAGATAGCACCACAACGCAAGTTACCATTTACGTCCGGAGATTTATTAGCGATTTATCCGGCTGACGATCACCGGGAACGTCAATATTCGATTGGAAAAGTGGACCATATGGTACAGTTGAGTGTCAAGTTATATCCCGGAGGTTTGGGGTCGTCTTATCTGTATGCATTAAAACCGGGCGATACACTACAAGCCCGAATTGTAGGTAATGAGCATTTCTATTTTCCGAAAAAAGCCCAAAACGTGATTATGATTTCCAACGGAACCGGTATTGCACCCTTTTTAGGAATGCTGGACGAAAATAAAGGGGCGAATTGTTATTTGTATTGCGGTTTTAGGGGAGAAGCTTCGTTTGCCTTATATCGGGACGGTATTGAAACCTGTTTGACCTCACAAAAATTAAAACAATTGCATATTGCCTATTCACGCGAAGGCGCAAAACAATATGTCAAGGATTTACTGGCACGGGATGCGGTTTTTATTGCCGAAACGCTACAATCGGGTGGTGTGATCATGATTTGTGGATCATTGGCAATGCAGCAAAATGTAACGACTTTATTGGAAACAATTTGTAAGGAGCATAATGGTATGGAGTTGCATTATTATCAATCCCATAATCAAATACTGACGGATTGTTATTAAACTTCCGCAATTTAACAAAGCGCAACTTTTAGTTGCGCTTTGTTATTTAAAAATGTTTCGTTCCTGATTTAAACGGATGTTTCGGATGTGATGGCGACATTTTGTAAGGCGGTGACAAATGCGGTCAGATGCTCGATTTCAACATGATCCATTACGACAATTTTATACCATTGGTTGGTTGCGTCGTGTTTTTGTGGTACCAGATTAAAGCGTTCGGCAACTTGTTCCGGGACAAAGGAAGCCTGAACGGTTGCGATATTCATAAACGGTTCCCTGAAATATGGGATTTTCAATAGATCGAGTTGCTGACATAACCAGTTGGTACGCATTTGTAGAACAGAAACTTTTTCAAACCATCCGTGTGCACCATAGGTTGTCAGAATCAGCCATACGGCTACGGCATTTGCTCCGGAACGACTTCCACAGAGTGTCAGATCAAGACCTTCCACATATTCGGCTTCTTTGGTGAGTACGTTTTCGATAAGTCCTTTACGACAGATAAAAATACCGGTTCCATAAGGCGCCTGTAGCATTTTATGTGCATCAATGGTAATGGAACTGATTTTTGGATTCTGGAAATCAAGAACCGAAGAAGCATTGCTAAACGGATAAACAAAACCGCCATAGGCGGCATCGACATGTAATTTATAGTCGAGCTGGTGTTTTTCAAGCAAAGACGTATACAGGTCGGGATTGTCTACCGAACCAAACATGGTGGTACCCATATTGGCTACTACGATAAAGTATTTTTTACCATTTTCTTTGGCTTTGATCAATATTGTTTCCAGTGTTTCTGCTGTGATGGAACGATTTCCAAAATCTACCGGAACTTTTAACCAGTCGATCAGTAACAGATTGGCTCCTTTCGGAATGGAATAGTGGGTGTCTTCGGAAGCCAGGATTGCAATTTCATCAGGATGTGCTCCGAAAGTATTGCTAAAATAATTCCGGTAAATCCACAGTGCCTGTATATTGGCTTCGGTACCGCCGGGAGCGATATAACCGTCGAAGTTTTCAGGTTCCATATGGAAGATATCCACTGCGATCATATTGAGTACTTCACGTTCGATTTCCTGCGTGCCTTTAAAGGCCTTTTCGGAAGTGCCAAATGTATGACAACCAATATGGTTTGGATTGGCTACAAACGATTGTAGCATCGGAGCCTCTTTTAAAAAGGGAGCTTCTTCATAAAAGACTTTGCCATCCAGTTTGGAGGCGGGATAGCCTAAGGAGGCATCTTTTGAAAAGTTAACATTTTCTGCCAGCGCTTCCCGGATGTGGAGCTGACGTTCTGCTGCGGTTACTTTTTTCCAGTAATTCATATGGTTCTAATAGATTTCTACAAAATAATGAACCTATTCGCGGATAAAACATGATAATTGTTAGGTTTTGAATGTAAAGTAGACAGGATAGAAACAGGCGGGTAAACCGTTTTAAATTAATGTCTGTTGAAAGGTTGTTATTGACTCGGTTAGGCTTACCTGAATTTAAGGTGGTATAAATTAACTTTGTAATAATCAGTTATGATGTGCCAAAATATTGTTCTGTATCCTCAATTTAATCGTACAATTCCAAAAGACTAACGATAAATATTAATATAAATGAGTATGAATAAGTATTTTGTATCGTCGGTTAAGTCGACAATAAGTTTTCTAATTATAATTCTTTTTGTTTTTACGCCTGTTTCCTGTTCTGAAGAGCGAGATGTTTTTACTGCTGATCCGGCAAACGGAATGAAGTCTTTGGAATTTAAAATCAGTCTGAGTGATTTTAACGAAAGTTCAGACGCCAATCCAACAGAACAGGAAAATGCTATAAAACAGCATAGTTTATTTCTTTTCCATAATAACGGAGAAGAATTAGTTCAGGAAGAACGCCATCATGAAATTAAAAATGAAAAAATAACCGTTGCGATTCCGGAAAGTGAAATAGGAGAGGGTTTAAAAGCCTATTTAGTGGCTAATATGACTTTCTCTGACGATCCGATAACGGAAGCAGAATTACTTCAATTGAAAAGTACACGTCGTCCGGAAGATTTTATAAGTGATGGTTTTCCGATGTGTACCAGTGCGCTTCCAGTTTTATCCGGAGACGCTTCTCCGATTGTAATTGAGGCGTCGTTGCAAAGAGTACCGTCTGCACTATATGTAGAAGTAGAAGAAAATGCAGCAGCGGGTACTGTTTATAATAATAGTTACCGGATTGAAATGGAAGGATTACAAATACAGGAAGGTGCTCTGTTTAGTAATACTGTTACAGCACTACCAGCACAGGGAAAGACCGATTACAGTTCGAAATTGACAGCGGTAAATACGCCTGAAAATATAGCCTACTTTTATCAGAGCCAGCAGATCAAAATATATATTACACCAAACGACCCCAATCTTGGAAAAGCAAAAATAATCACGATCGAAAATTCCGAAAGTGTGGTACGGAATAAGAGATTTTTATTAAAAATTAAACCGGTAAAAACGATCAAAAAGGCTATTGATTTTAGAATTCAGGTAACGGAATGGGAAACGGCGGTAATTCTGGTAGAAGTTCCTTTGCTTACTCATGTTCCTCATGAACCGGGAACGCTTTTTGCCGAAGGCGTTAGTTTGGATACAGGGTGGTATGATCAGAATAAGTCGAGAGGGCAGGAAGGATTTTCTCAGGACTCCAAGCTTTGTTGGGCGGCTACCAGTAGTAATATGATTCAATGGTGGCAGGATCGTTATATAGCCGATGGGAATGTACTTCCTGTTGGGGTTCCAAATGGTTTTACTCCGGGTAGAGAGCATGCTAATTTCCGGCAATTGGCCGTTTTTGAAACGTTTGCTTCTCATTTTCCTAATCAGGGAAATATGGAATTAAAAGGAATGATTTGGTATTTTCCGAAGTATTTTCCGGAAATATTTCCAAATATAGATCATTTTTTTGATCATTCTTTTTTTGAAGAGAAATATCCCAATAACGTAAAAGCGTTTTCGGAGTTTATCATAAAAGGGTTTCAAGAAAGAGGAGTTTGTTCGATAACTACTGTTACACCTCATCATATACGTACCTTTTGGGGATGCAAATACAATGTAGAAACAGGGATTATTGAAAGTATTTATTTGACAGAATCAGATGATAAAGATATAGTGTTATGGTGGGATGTACCTATAAGTGTTTCAAGTAGTGGAAAATTAATGGTTGGCCCTCACGAAATTCATTCAGTCAGTGTGCTTTATGCTTATCCGGGAAGGAGTATTCCTGCTGTATTGTAGCGATATTCTCATTGAAAATCTGGAAAAAAGAAAATTTTATTGTTTTAAGCTAAGTCAGCTTTGAGATAATCACGATTTTACTAATAGCAAAAAGGGCCATCCCGAAAGACAGCCCCTTTTTCATATTTGTTTATTTGAAATTAGAAAAGCATTTTCTGCGTTTTCACTTCATTGTTAACCGTTACAGTTCTTACGATGATCACCTGGTTATTGTTGTTTAATTTGTCGATAGCAATTGCCTGAGCATTGAAGTTATCGTTGTTGAACAATACTTTACCAGATAGGTCAAAAATAGTTACTGACTGGATTGCATCTGTAGAAGATACAACGTTGATCACATTGTTTTGTTTGTACATAGTGATCGCATTAACCGGTTGACCAAAAGTAAGGTTTTGAGCTGCTTTAGCTACAGTTTCAACAGTTGTAACATCGATGATGTTTGAGTTACCACTTGTATTACCAGCTACTGCTCTTACTCTGTAGTAGTACGTTTTGTTTGGTACTAATCCAGATACCGGTAAGCTAACTCCAAAAGAAGTTACGTTCTCATATCCTGGTAAGAATGATGGAATTGAACCAGAGAAAGTATGTGTACCTAAGTTGGTTACATCATTTACTGGTAATACATCCCATTCTGTAGCCAATGTAGGGAATCCTGAAGTTGGATTTACCGATACTCCCGAAATTACAGAAGCTTTACGAACTAAAGTTTTGTCAAGTGTAGTTAAAGAACCACTTGTCCAAGCCACTCCCGGATCTTCACCGATTCTTCCGATGATATCTACGTTAGCGTTTGTTGAAATTTTGTAAAGCGCTACAGCATCGTTACCGTTAAAGTTAACCGAAGCAACTACAGTAGCAGTACCAGAATAGATAGAAGCACCTGAGTTACGGATTACAACTGTACTTCCGCTAGCTAAAGTACCGGATAATTGTACGTCGTTTGCAGAACCTGAAGCACTTGTACTTCCGTTTGAATATAAACGTACGCGGTAGTCTGATAAGTTAACAGCAGCACCGGTTCCGTTATAGATTTCTAAATATTTGTTTGTAGAAGTTCCTTCCACATATTCGGAGAAGAATAAGTCAGTAGCAAGAGCAGTAGAACCAAATGTAGCTGATTCACTCACGTCAATGCGATAGCTTTCAGCACCGAAAACTTCATCCCAGTTTGCTGTAAAGCTAGTTCCTGTAACAGCAGTAGCCTCAGTAGCAATAGGAGCCGGTACCGGAGCCGTAGTGAAAGTCAATTCCTGACCGTAGCTTACACCAGCAGCGTTTACGCTATATGCTCTTGTATAGTATACTGTTTGTCCGTATAAATCGGAAATGTTAACTGTATAGGCTCCAATTCCAGTTCCGTCATCAGCTCTGGCTACAACATCAGTTCCTCCGATTTCAGGTGAAGGTAATGTACTGAAAACAATACCTCTTTCGATTACAGTTGAACATCCTTCGTTGGTTACCTCAGCAGATACTTTTGCAGCATAAGCCGATAATACCTCAGTAGCTGTAGTAGCTACAGTAGCAACTTTGTTTACACCTGTACCGGCAGCAGCAACGATGATTTCTGTACCAGCACCAGCGATAGTTACGTTTTCGTTATAAGCAGCTACAGTTGTAGGCTCAAAACGTACATAGATAACCTGAGAATAGGTTCCTCCGGCTTGTGTTAATGAAAGAGTCGATGTAAATGGTCCCGCAGCATCAGTTGCAAAAGTGAAACCAGCAGCTGGTCCTACTTCGATAGCATCAGTAGTAAGGTTGATTCCGGATAAAGTAAAGTTTTGTACAGTACTTACAGCGTTAATACAAACTTCACCGAAGTTAGTCAATGCCGTTACCGTGAATGTAGGTTGTGTATTTACGATAGTAACTACTTCGATAATGTTTGAGTTGTCACTTGTGTTTCCGGCAACAGCTCTTACACGGTAGTAGTAGTGTTTTTCAGGAGTTAAACCTGTTACGTTTTGCTGTGTAGCGTTTACGGTTAAGTTTTCATAACCGGCAACAAATGAAGGAGCAATACCTGCGAAAGTGTGTGTACCTAAGTTAGACACATCGTTTAATGGTAAAGCATCCCATTCTGTAGCCAATGTAGGGAATCCAGAAGTTGGATTTACCGTTACACCTGAAGTAACAAATGCTTTACGAACTAAAGTTTGATCAAGAGTGCTTAATGAACCACTAGTCCAGGCAGCTCCCGGATCTTGTCCGATTCTTCCGATGATGTCTACGTTAGCGTTTGTTGAAACTTTGTAAAGGGCTACGGCATCATTACCGTTGAAGTTAACAGAAGCCACCACTGTAGCTGCACCTGAGTAGATAGAAGCACCTGAATTACGTAAAACGATAGTACTTCCGTTTGCTAAAGTACCGGATAATTGTACGTCGTTGGCAGAACCTGAAGCACTTGTACTTCCGTTTGAATATAAACGTACACGGTAGTCTGATAAGTTAACAGCAGCACCGGTTCCGTTATAGATTTCCACATATTTATTAGTTGATGTACCTTCTACATATTCTGAGAAGAAAAGTTCAGTAGCCGGAGATGAAGTACCAAAAGTAGCCGATTCACTCACGTCAAGACGGTAGCTGGCTGCACCTTCTGATGCGTCCCAGTTGGCAGTAAAACTATTGTGTGTTACGTTAGTTGCATCTGTAGCAACAGGAGCAATAACCGGAGCTGTAGTGAAAGTCAATTCCTGACCGTAGGTAGTTCCACCGTTATTAACACTGTATCCTTTTGTATAGTACACTGTACCTCCAATTAAACCAGATAAGCTGGTAACATAATTTCCGATACCGGTTCCGGCATCTGTAACCTTGATTACATTGGTTCCACCGATTACCGGGTTAGCCGATGTACTATAAACAATTCCTCTTTCTGTTACTGTCGAACATCCTTCAGCACTTACTTCAGATGTAACTTTGGCAGTAGCAGCAGATAAAGCACCTGCTTCGATTGTAGTGATAGACGATTGCGTGTTGATTCCTGTTCCGCTAGCTGCAATAGCAACAGCCGGAGCATCACCACCAACGATAGCAATGTTTCCGTTGTGTGCACCGGTAGTAGTTGGAGCAAAACGGATGTATACGGTCTGATTAAGTGTACCACCTGCCTGAGCGATAGATAAAGTAGCAGAAAAAGGACCTGTTGCCGTTTCTGAAAACTCATATCCGGCTAAAGGACCTACTACTAGCGGAGCTGTAGTCATGTTGATTCCTTCTACGATAAAGTTACGTACTTCTGAGAACTGATTCACACAAACTTCTCCAAACGTACGGATCGTACCAACGGTTAATGTCGGTAAAGTATTTACTAAAGTACTGGCAGTAACATCGGCACTAAAGATAGTTTCTACTGCCGGAGTAGCCTGATTTCTGGCTTTCACACCAAAAGTATAAGCGGTATTGTCGGCAAGACCTGTTACTGTAATAGTTCCCCATTGAGCAGCGGTTCTCCAAACAGGATTCACACCTAAAGTACCGTTAGCCTGTACATAACTTCCGTTGATTTCACGGATTGCATAGGTAGTAACTGCAGGGTTGTTGTTCTGTGTTGTAGCGTTTACCGTGATATCCAAAGTGTAAATTCCAGGATTGTTCACTGTTAAAATTCCCGGAACATTGGCAGCAGTATAGAAGTTAGCACCTGTTCCGTTAGAAACAGCACTTCCAGCTGTTCCAACAGCTCTGAAGAAATACTGTGTATTCGGTAATAAAGTGTTTAATACAGCACTGATTCCAATTGCAGTAGTTCCACTTACAGATGATGGAGTAGCTGCAATACTGTTTCCGTAAGCTGAAGAAGTTCCCCAGTTAAAAGAAGCAGAAGATGTTGTTCCATTGGCGTTAAGCGTACCGTTAAGTGTAGCTGAAGACGCTGTAATTGCTGAAGCAGCTACAGTAGTTACTGTTGGAGCATCAGCCCATGATACCACTACATTGTCTAAAGCAATACCATCACGACTACCTGATCCGCTGATTTCATCGTATTTCCAACGGATCCATACGTTTCCGGAGTTATTGTCGATGGCAGAAAGATCAATATTCGTGTAATTGGTTACAGTACCTTCTGCAAGTGTACCGGATGCATAAGCTCCTCCGCTTACAGCTGTAAATCCGCTGGTAGCTGAGGTCGTACTGATTTCAAGATCGAAAGAGTTGCTACGGGCTTGCTCTCTGATTTTGATTACATCATACGAAATTTTTAAATTCGATTTACCGGTTGTATTGGTTAGTCGCAATACAATTGATCCCGGTACAAAAGCACTTCCAGAACCAAGGATACCAATTTTTGATCCGTAGTTGTAGTTAGCACCTCCATTAGAAGTGGCATTACCCACTGTCATGGCATTGTCCACAGCCGTACCGTTATACGAAGTCCATCCAGTAGGATACGTAGTTCCGGTTGCACCTGGTGTGGTGTTGAAATTTTCTGAGTAAGGCGAAGTTCCCGGTAAGGTAACCTGACCCCACATCACTGTCGAGGCCATTAAGGCCGTAAACAGAAGACCGGCATTGCCAATTGTCTTGTGTAAATGTGTTTTCATAAATTAAAAGATTTGGTTGTACTATTGATTATCAATACAATACAAACATAGAGGCTAGGTGTTAAAAATTGCCGTTTCTAAGATTGTGTTATGGTAAGCTGTAGGTTATTCTTTATTAAACAGAATGTTACCGGTTTAAATTATTTGTTAAATGAAATGACACATTTTTCGGTTTAAGTGTAGGCGTAATGCGAATTATTTGTGTTTTTTAGTAATTATACTATACATGATGTAATTGTTAAGCAGGCGAATTGGTTAAAATCGAATACTTCCAATTGGAGCAGAATTAATGTGTATTGTTTTCTCAAAATGACCCAAAAAGGCAATTTTTTTAATCACGTTGAGTGACTATATGGATAAACAAATCATTCTTATGGATAAAAAGGGCATTGGTGTTATTTGTTAAATACAGACTTTATATTTTCTAACGGCTGCTTTTTCACCAAAGTCGATTTCCTTTAAGTCAACCCAAAAGCTAGTTGGCGTTAGAACTGTTTCAAAATAATACACGCGGTTTTTATGATCGGATACCGAACGCCAGCGGGTAGAAGAGATATCAGGTTTTCCGGAATAGAAATCCCAAAAGAAACAATTTCGGATTACACGAAATACACTTCCTACAGCTTTAACGATTTAAAAGTAAAGAATTGAAAAATGTGATTATTATTTAAAAAGAAGCGTATAAAAGTGATTTTTTGTATCAATTTAATAGTTTGCTTTTTGAGAAAATGAAAGAATAATCACAAGTTTTAAAAAAAGGAATTATAGGTCAAAACATACTAATAAAGAGCCAAATAGACTATCAGAATAAAAAAAACGGGATAATTTTAGAAAACGTTAATGGAAACGATCTTTTATTTTTTATTGAAAAAACAGAAAATTATGGAGTTAGTTACTTTAGAAAGCAAAGCGTATCAGATGCTATTAGCAAAAATTGCGAAAATAGAGGAATACATCAAAGGATACGACACAAAGCCAAAACAGGTAAAAGAACAAGATGAAATATGGATGGACAATTATGATGTATGTCAATTGTTCCATATTAGTACAAAAACATTACAACGTTTGCGTAAGGACGAATTACTACCTTATACAAAATTAAGAGGGAAATGTCTTTATCGTATGTCAGACATTGAAGTGGCCTTAAACGAACGATTAATTAACAGAAGTCCTAAAAAACTGGACGAGTTTCGAAAAAACTATGTAGTGAAAAATACATACAAAGGGTAAATAAAAGTTTTGAATCCGAAACTGGTGGCTATTATAATGGTAGTCGGTATTGTTTCAGATGAAATGTTTTTTTAAGAATTAAAGCAGTTAAACAGCTAATCAATGAGAATTAAAAGTGTTGAAATAGAGTTCTTTATTGATTAACTGTTACTGTTTTTGAAAAGGTATATTTTTTACCTGTTATTCGAAAAATTTCAGGATGTTTGTAAATGTAATAACCGGACAAAGAGCTTCGATTGGGAGGTATTATTTTATTGAAAATTTAACATTTCTTAAAAGGTCTGTATACACAACTTTATATAATTTTGAATCCATTATTATGAAGTTAAGAATTAGACTTTTTATAGCGCTATGTTTTGTGCTGCTGAGCGGATCTGTCGGGCTTTTTGCCCGTACGGCACATCAGCAGTTTTTGGGCTATGAAACAAGTGGGAATTCTGAAAAATTTCAGAACGCTGGTGTATACAGTACACTTAGTGATATCACAAATTATACTTCATGTCATGTAGAAAAATTAAATGACAAAACATATCCTACCGATAATGAGACCGAAGAAAATGAACTGACGTCTTCTAAAAAATGGTTGGAGTTAAATAATTATTTTACTACCGTATTATACACACAAGTACCCGCTAGGGATTACTACACTATAAAAAAGCGCTTACAACTTTGTAAGCCTTTTTTGTTTTTGCCTTCCTGCAAAAAATTTATCATCTTCCGCGTTATCAGAATTTGATTCCAAACCACCATTGGCGTTAAAACGCTATCTCCACTAACATTTGTTTTGCGGCACCATGCTCCTGGGATTTTTTTGCCCGTTTCGGAGTAAGGATATCTATGCCCGTACACTAAAAAATCAATAAAATTTTATACTGCTTAAAAGCAAAACCATTATGAAGAAAATCCTAATGCTCACAGGGTTATGTACCTTGTTGTGTTCCATTGGCTGTACGTCAAAAAAAGAAACCGAAAAAGAAGATCAAGTAAAATATCTGGTAACCAATCCTGTTCAAAAGGATACGATGATTACAAAGGATTATGTGTCCCAGATTCATTCCATTCAACATATCGAGTTAAGAGCTCAGGAACGTGGATATCTGGAGAAAATTTTTGTCGATGAAGGACAATTTGTGAAAAAAGGACAATTGTTATTCCAGATTATGCCAAAATTATACCAGGCAGAAACACAAAAAGCAGCTGCTGAAGCCAGTTTTGCTGAAATCGAATATAAAAATACCAAACGACTTGCCGATAAAAATGTGGTAGCACCAAATGAATTGGCTATGGCGAAAGCGAAACTAGATAAAGCCAAAGCCGAATTAGCGCTAACGCAGGTACACCTTGGATTTACCGAAATCCGTGCGCCGTTCGACGGGATCATCGACCGTTTTCATGTAAGACAGGGAAGTCTTGTAGACGAAGGTGATCTGTTAACCAATCTTTCGGACAACAGTAAAATGTGGGTGTATTATAATGTACCCGAAGCCGAATATCTGGATTATAAAGCGAAAGTAAAAAGCGATAGTGCTCCAAAAGTAAACTTATTAATGGCAAATAATAAAATGTTTGACCATTCAGGTGTGGTAGAAACTATTGAAGGTGAATTTAATAATGAAACCGGAAACATTGCCTTCAGAGCAACATTCCCGAACCCTAAAGGATTGTTACGTCACGGAGAAACCGGTAACATCAAAATGGGAATTCCACTTAAAAATGCGATTCTGATTCCGCAAAAAGCAACTTTTGAAGTTCTTGACAAAAAGTATGTATACGTAGTGGATAAAGACAATGTATTGCGATCAAGAGAAATTCAAATCGCTGCAGAATTACCACATATTTTCGTGATTAAAAGCGGCTTGTCGCTAAATGATAAAGTACTTATCGAAGGAATACGTCTCGTAAAAGAGAATGAAAAAATCAACTACAAATTAGAGAAGCCTGAATATGTTATGTCGCATTTAGAGCTATATGCAGAATAATCGAATAACTAAAAAGAGAAAACATGTTTAGTAAATTTATACATAGACCTGTATTTGCGATTGTAATTTCGATTATGATTGTCTTTATGGGCTCCCTGGCAATTAAACAGTTGCCAACATCGCAATTTCCAGATATTGCGCCAACAACAGTAAATATTTTTATCGCTTATCCGGGATCCAGTGCAGACGTATTGGTGAAATCAACACTGATAACATTGGAAAATGCTATTAACGGGGTTCAGGACATGCGTTATATGGCAACCGATGCAACCAGTGCCGGTGAAGCGACTTTAAGAATCATCTTCGAACCGGGTACCGACCCGAATCAGGCGGTTGTGAGGGTCAAAACAAGGGTGGATCAGGTAATGCCGTTACTACCCGAACTGGTACAACGGGAAGGGGTGGTAATCACACCTATTCAGCCGAGTATGTTGATGTACATCAACCTATATGCGAAAGGTAAAAACATGGATGAAAAATTCCTGTACAATTATGCCAACGTAAAAATGCTTCCTGAAATTAACAGGATTAAAGGAGTTGCCCGATCTCAGATATTAGGAAGTAGAACCTACGCCATGCGTATCTGGTTAAATCCGGATCGTATGCGAGCGTACAATGTTTCGGTAGATGAAGTAATGAAAGCACTGGGCGAACAGAGTATCGTGGGACGTCCGGGACGTATCGGACAAAGTTCCGGTATTCAGGCACAATCCCTGGAATACGTTTTAACCTATAAAGGACGATATAGCGAACCATCGGAATATGAAAATGTAATTATCCGGGCCAATGCAGATGGTGAAAGTATCCGATTAAAAGATATCGGACGAGCGGAACTGGGTAGTGAATTTTTCGATATCTATTCCAATTTAGACGGACATCCTTCGGCTTCAATCGTATTAAAACAAAACTACGGTAGTAACGCCAACGATGTAATCAAACAGGTAAAAGCCAAGTTGGAGGAAATGAAAGAAACCTTCCCTCCGGGATTGGATTATAAAATCAGTTATGACGTATCGAAATTCCTGGATGCATCTATGGAACAGGTTGTCGATACCTTACGTGATGCCTTTATATTAGTGGCTCTGGTAGTATTTATCTTCCTTGGTGACTGGCGTTCTACGCTGATTCCGATATTAGCGGTTCCGGTTTCCTTAATTGGTGCCTTCTTTGTCATTCAGTTTTTCGGAATCTCGATCAACCTTGTAACGTTATTTGCCCTTGTACTGGCCATTGGTATTGTGGTCGATGATGCGATCGTCGTCGTCGAGGCAGTCCATGCCAAATTTGAAGAATTCCCACATATTACGCCATATCAGGCGGTGAAATTAGTATTGGGTGAAATTAGTGGTGCTATTATCGCTATTACCGCTGTAATGGTGTCTGTATTCGTACCGATATCCTTTATGTCCGGTCCTGTTGGAACGTTCTACCGCCAGTTCTCGATTACGATGGCGAGTTCGATTGTAATTTCGGCCTTGATTGCGCTTACGTTAACACCGGTGTTGTGTGCGATGTTGCTCAAAAATAACCACGGAAAAGAAGTTAAAAAGAACATACTAACCAAAAGTTTGGACAGTTTTAACCGTGTTTTTGATAAAATGACCGGTAAATATGTAAGCCTGCTGAAATCGATTGTAAGTAGAAGATGGCTAACATTTGGCGTATTGATCGCCTTCTGTGCCGGTACTTTCTTTGTGAATAAGATTCTTCCGTCCGGATTTATTCCAAGTGAAGATCAGGGAACAATCTATGCTATTATTCAGACACCTCCGGGATCGACGTTGGAAACAACCAATCAGGTTTCACAACGTTTACAGAAGATTTGCGAACATGTGGATGGAGTAGAATCGGTATCCTCGTTAGCAGGTTATGAAATCATGACAGAAGGTAGGGGATCCAATGCCGGTACGTGTTTGATCAACCTTAAAGAATGGTCCGATAGAAAACATACGGTTACGGAAATCATGGAAGAGTTGGAAGAAAAAACCAAAGGACTTGGTGCGAAAATTGAGTTTTTCGAACCACCGGCCATTCCGGGATTTGGTTCGTCGGGTGGTTTCTCAATGCGTCTTTTGGATAAGAGTACCACGGTCGATTACAAAGACTTCGATAAAATAAACAAGAAGTTTATGGAAGATCTGGGTAAACGTAAAGAATTAACCGGTTTGTTTACGTTCTTCGCGGCCAACTATCCGCAGTATGAATTGGAAATCGATAACCAGTTGGCGATGCAAAAAGGGGTATCTATCGGAAAAGCGATGGAAAATCTGGATATCTTAATTGGTAGTACCTACGAACAGGGATTCATTAAATTCGAGCGTTTCTTTAAAGTATACGTACAGTCGGATCCTAAATTCAGAAGACTTCCGTCGGATATCTTAAACCTGTATATCAAAAATGATCATGGCGAAATGGTACCGTATTCAGCCTTTATGCGATTGAAGAAAACACAGGGACCAAATGAGATTACCCGTTACAATATGTACAACTCGGCTGCGATTCAGGGACTTCCGGCAAAAGGATATACGACAGCCGAAGCCATTCAGGCGGTTCGTGAAGTCGCTAAAAAATCATTGCCAAAAGGATATGACATTGCGTGGGAAGGACTTTCGTATGACGAAGCCGGTAAAGGAAATGAATCCATTTATATCTTTTTAATCGTATTGTCGTTCGTTTATTTCGTTTTAGCGGCACAATATGAAAGCTTTATCATTCCGTTGGCGGTTGTTTTCTCGCTTCCGGTTGGGGTTTTCGGTTCGTTTTTATTACTGAAAATGATGGGACTTCAAAATGATATCTATGCGCAAATCGGATTGATCATGCTTGTCGGACTACTCGGTAAGAACGCCGTACTAATCGTCGAATTTGCCGTCCAGAAGCACCATGAAGGTGCCACAATACTCGAAGCGGCAATCGAAGGTGCCAAAGTGCGTTTCCGACCGATCCTGATGACTTCGTTTGCGTTTATCGCCGGATTAATTCCGTTGATGCTTGCCAGTGGAGCCGGAGCTATCGGTAACCGAACACTGGGTTCTGCAGCACTTGGAGGAATGCTCTTCGGAACCGTTTTCGGGGTAATTATCGTACCGGGATTGTATTATATTTTCGGCTCACTGGCAGCGGGTAGAAAATTGATACGCGATGAAGAAGACAGTTCTTTATCACACGAATTTGTACATCAGATAGATAATTTTACAAAAGAGGAACAAGAAAATGAGTAAGCGATTAAATTTATATATAGGTATAGGAGTAAGCAGTTTACTACTAACGGTTGCGGGGTGTAAAGCCCCTGCAACCTTGGGTAGATCGGAAAATAAAAACGTTCCGGCTGCCTATAACACAACAGCAGTACAGGATTCGGTGAATACCGGAAAAATGAAATGGAAGGAATATTTTACCGATAAATACCTGGTAGCGCTTATCGATACGGCATTGGTAAAGAATCAGGAGTTGAATATTACAATGCAGGAGATTGAAATCAGTCGTAACGAAATCCGGGCGCGAAAAGGAGAATACCTGCCGTTTATCGGATTAAAAGGTTCGGCCGGTTTCGATAAAGTAGCCCGTTTTACAAACATCGGTGCGATGGAAGCCAATACCGAGATCAAACCCGGAAAAGAAATGCCGGAACCGCTACAGGATTATTCCATCGGAGCGTATGCTACCTGGGAACTGGATATCTGGAATAAGCTACATAATGCCAAAAAAGCAGCTGTAAGCAAATACCTGGCATCAGTAGAAGGTAAAAACTTTACCGTGACCAATCTGATCGCCGAAATTGCTAATTCCTATTACGAATTATTGGCTTTGGACAATCAGTTGGCTATTGTAAAACAGAATATCGAAATCCAGGGAAATGCACTGGAAATTGTAAAATTACAAAAACAGGCAGCCCGTGTGAACGAATTAGCCGTACGCCGATTCGAGGCACAGGTTTTAAATACCAAAAGTCTGCAATTCGATATTCAACAGCGAATCACGGAAACGGAAAATAAAATCAACTTTTTGGTAGGTCGTTTCCCGCAACCGGTTGAACGAAGTACCGCTACGTTTAGTGGTTTGGTACCAAATGTGATTCATTCCGGAATTCCGTCGCAATTATTGGAAAACCGTCCGGATGTCAAACAAGCCGAATTGGATCTTGTTGCCGCCAAATTAGATATTAAAGTGGCCAAAGCCCGGTTTTATCCGTCTTTGGGGATTTCGGCCGGTATCGGTTATCAGGCGTTTAATCCAAGTTATTTAATTAAACCGGAATCCCTGTTGTATTCGTTGGCCGGCGATCTTGCCGCGCCGTTAATTAACAGGAATGCTATAAAAGCGGCGTATTATACTGCCAATGCCAAACAAATTCAGGCGGTGTATAATTACGAACGTACGCTTTTAAATGCTTACATCGAAGTGGCCAACCAATTGGCTAAGATCAGCAATACGGAAAAAACCTTCGACCTGAAATCCAAACAGGTGGAAGCCTTAAACCAGTCGATTGAAATTTCAAATGATCTTTTCAGTTCGGCAAGAGCCGATTATATGGAAGTCTTGATGACCCAACGTGACGCTCTGGAATCCAAATTTGACCTGATTGAAACGAAGATGAAGCAAATGAATGCGATGGTAAACATATACCGCGCATTAGGAGGTGGATGGAATTAAATATTCCGCCTGAAAGGGCGATTATTAAATTTTGTTGATAGTTAGTGAGGTTAAAGCCTCCGGGATCGTCCCGGAGGCTTTTTAATTATAGGAATTACTATTTTTATTACTTGAAGTGATGATTTATTAAAAATGTCAGAATACTTAAGTATATTCGTATATAGTATTTAAGGATTGTTTACATTATTTGAGATAATTATAATTCGGTAAAACCATGAAATTTAAAGGCTTGCTTATCGTGTGTTTGTTGTGGATAACCTGGAGTTATGCACAGACAACCAAAAGGGTTTATTTTGTAGGGAATAGTTACACCTATTATAATAACCTGCCGGAATTAATCCAAAAAATAGCACAATCTACAAATGATCATTTAGAATATGACAGTCATACGCCCGGCGGTTCGCGTTTTCAACAGCATGCTGCCAATCCTACGGTGTTGAATAAAATCGCCGAAGGGAACTGGGATCATGTGGTTTTACAGGAACAAAGTCAATTGCCGTCGTTTCCGCAGCAACAGGTGGCCAATATGGTATATCCGTATGCCCGGCAATTGGTCGATGCGTTTAAAACAGCCAATCCGTGTGGTTCTGCGGTTTTTTATATGACCTGGGGACGTAAGTATGGCGATGAGCAAAACTGTAACAACGGACTCCCACAGTTGTGTACCTATGAAGGAATGGACAACGCTCTGTATACCTCGTATATGAAAATGGCAACCGATAATAAAAGTCTGATTTCACCAGTATCAAAAGTCTGGCGGGCTATCCGGGAACAAAACCCGGGTATGGAGTTGTATATCGAAGACAACTCACATCCATCCTATATCGGTTCGATGGCGGCCGCGTTTACATTTTACACCATTTTTTTTAAAAAGGATCCCACATTAACATCGTTTATCGGTGATTTGTCGCAAGACGATGCCAATATGATCAAAGGAATTGTAAAAAATATTGTGTTTGATCATCTTGGTACCTGGTTTGTTGGAGTGCATGACAATCCATCCGATTTCAAATGGGACGATCTTCAAAACCGAACCTATAAATTTGACTCGCTAAATCCGACTGCGACAACCTATCTTTGGAATTTCGGAGACGGAGCAACAGCAACTATACAAAATCCGCAGCATACCTATCAGGCCAATGGCACCTATACGGTTAGTCTGACAACCAATGCCTGTAATACGAATACTACAAACACACAAACGCTTACAGTTACGGCATTATCCAACACGGATTTTACTAAAAAACAGATCCGGATGTATCCGAATCCGGCTACCGATCGGATTTATATGACGGCCATAGATTTTGATCAAATTACGGTGTTTGATGTTTTAGGAAAACAAATGCGCGTTGCTATTGCGAAAACAGATGAAGCGGTACAAATCGATACCGAACAATTGGCTCCCGGTACTTATTTTGTTCAGATTCAAATGGAAGCCGAAAAACAGTTTTATAAATTTCTTAAAAAATAATGCCTTTGTTAAAGGGATTTTAGACTATACTAATGCTTTATAATACCAACTTAAATCTGGATCAGATTCGAAAAGACACGCCCAATTGTCTTGATAAATTATATTTTAATAACGCCGGTGCCTCGCTAATGCCCAAACCGGTTATGGCGAAAATTCAGGAATATCTTATTGAAGAAGAAAAATACGGTGGCTATGCAGCTTTCGATCGGAATAGCGCCGAAATCCAACAGTTTTATAACGAAGTAGCCGAATTAATCGAAGCCAAACCTCATAATATTGCTTTTGCGCATAGCGCGACCGATGCCTATGCTAAAGCGCTATCGGCGATCGATTTTCAAAAAGACGATGTAATTCTGACCACTGCCGATGATTATGTAACCAATCAAATGCAGTTTTTGTCACTACAAAAACGATTTGGAATTGCGATTAAAAAGGTACGAAATACAGAAAATGGCGATATCGATTTTGAAGATTTTGAACGCCTTATCGCTATAAAAAAGCCAAAACTGGTTTGTGTAACGCATATACCCACCAATTCAGGTCTTGTTCAGGATGTCGAAAAAGTGAGCGAAATCTGTGAACGCGAAGGACTGACCTTTTTATTGGATGCTTGTCAGTCGGTTGGACAGTTGCCGGTTTCGGTAGCCAAAATAAAATGTGATTTTATGAGTGTTACCGGGCGGAAATTTCTACGCGGACCAAGAGGTACGGGATTTTTATATATTTCAGATCGAATGCTGGATCGGGGAAGTTACCCGCTTTTTATCGATGGAGCCGGAGCGATCTGGCGCTCGGAAGATACATTTGAACTAATCGAACAGGGAAAACGTTTTCAGTATTGGGAACTTCCGTATGCCTTATTATTGGGCTTAAAAGAAGCTATTCGTTATCAGAAAGGCCTCGGCATAGAAAACATTCAATCTTATAATGATCAATTAATGACATATCTTCGGAAAAATATCGCGACCATACCCGGAGTAGCAACTTTTGATCAGGGTTCTGTGACGTGCAATATCCTGACATTTACAAAAGGGGAAAAACCAATTCTAACGTTAAAAGAGGAGTTGTTAAAAAGGGAGGTGTATTGCAGTATCAGTGCTCGTGAATCCGGTGTTATTGATTTTGATAAAAAAGGAATAAAAGGCGTTGTACGGATTTCACCGCATTATTTTAATACCATCGATGAGGTTGATCAACTTCTAAATCATATTGACGATCTATAATTTTGAATACTAGATAAAAAAGCGTTCCATAAGAACGCTTTTTTATTTTATCCGTTTCATTGGAAAGGACTGCCTGCGTTCCTGTCCGTTTTTGGTACCGGATATCTCGGCAGTTAGCGCATCGGTACCCGTTTTTGTGTACGTGATCACTTGTGGGAAATCGTGTTGTCGGTTTTCAAAAATCAATTGTGTTGCGGAGCTTGTTTTCGCAATAAAATGCACCGGTTGGTTATTGTTCTGATCCTTAACTGTCGGAATGTAAAATAGGTTAGGACCTTCCTGTACAAGTTGAATCGTTTCAAAAACGACTGTATCTTTTCCCTGTAATATATAACTTTTACCACGGTATTCATGATCGTTAATTTTACGCCAGGTTTCATAGAGGCTTCCTTTAGGCGTTTTGTTTTCCCAAGTGCCAATAATCCAATCGGCTTTTTTGATATCGGTTGATTCCTGAGTCCAGGCTCCTAAAAGCATAAGAGCGGCAAACAGTAATGGCAATTTTGTTTTCATACTACTAATGGTTTTGTTGTCCTGCAAAGTTGCACTATACGATAATTATAAAATTGTAAAAATGCGACAGTGCTATTCCGTTCCATAAAAAAGAGCAGACATTTTTAGCTGATCACCATAAAATTCTTTTGGTGTAAATCCGGTTAGTTCTTTAAAATCTTTACTAAAATGTGCCTGATCATAATATTCATTTTCGTAGGCCAGGGTAGTAAGGCTGGTAAATTGATTGTTAAGCATCATTTTAAGTGTGGCCTGTAGGCGTACCATTTTAGAAAGTTGTTTGGGACTGAGTCCTATAGTGGTAGCAAACTTGCGTTCCAGTTGTCGGCGATTGGCATGGGTTTGTTTGGAAACGGCTTCAATGGTTAGCTGACCGTTAGCGGTTAAAATCGTTTCAACCGTAGTCTTGATAATCCGATCGATGGTTTTCGCATCGGTTAGCCGATCCAGCAAAAAGCGTTCAATATGTTGAATGCGTTCTGTTACCGATGGAGTATTCAGGATTTTTTGCTCCATTTCGAGTCCGTCGTTACCAAATAGTTGTTCCAGCGAAACGGCGGTGTTTTCCATTTCCCGAATCGGAAGGTTAGCAAAGGGAAGAAAACCGCCCGGATGAAAACGAACCGAAAAAATTCCGGTTGTACCGGTGGGTTCAATTTCCAACGGTTGGGTGAGTTGCCCGATTACAAAACATCGTGGTTGGACAATATTGCTTCCATCAGCGAGGTATTGTCGGTATAAATCGCCATAATGGAAAATCATTTCCATACAACCGTCGGGAACAATGGTTTGTCGTTCCGGGACAGCTTCTTCAGGGCTTTCCAGAATCCAGTAACATTTTATAAGTTCGCGTAACTCCGGAGTCGGATCAAATGT
The DNA here is from genome assembly GCF_039888695.1 of Flavobacterium sp. CAU 1735. Classification (NCBI taxonomy): domain Bacteria; kingdom Pseudomonadati; phylum Bacteroidota; class Flavobacteriia; order Flavobacteriales; family Flavobacteriaceae; genus Flavobacterium; species Flavobacterium sp. CAU 1735. The sequence continues at coordinate 167,627 of NZ_JBDQQQ010000003.1, forward strand.
TTTATAATACATTGTGTTAAAGTTAAAATAAACTCCGGAAGAAAAAAAACGTTCGTTGCGATTTTCAAAGGTAATATAGTAATGAATTTGCAGAACTGATTATATGTTTATTTTTACTAATTGTATTTTGATTTTGAGTGAATTAAGTTATTGTTATAAAAAGTTTACTTTTTTTAGTCATAAAGATTTGCAGATACGAAAAAGCTTGTTATATTTGCAACCGCAATCAGGAAATGGTTGTGACATATTGGAGAAATGGCAGAGTGGTCGATTGCGGCAGTCTTGAAAACTGTTGACTGTAACAGGTCCGGGGGTTCGAATCCCTCTTTCTCCGCTTAAAAATACGGGAATACCAGTAAAATACGGGAACCCCTTATTTTTTTTATTATACTACTGTGTCAGATTTGTGTCACGCATTTTACGGTTATAAAACAGCTTGTTTTTTAGCCTAATAAAAAAATGCTTACAAGTCAAAAAAAATCTTCCCGCGTACAATATAAGGCCTTTGTAGACTACCGGCCGGCGGAACTTCGAATCGGAAAAGATTGGATTATTGTTTATTACGCAAAAAACCCTATTACAGGAAACTTGGACAGATATCGTGTTCGCGTACCTGTAATGCAAGGCAAAACGGTCAGGACGCGTTTTGCAAAAAAAATGGTTCATGATATTAATACAGACCTATCTGAAGGATGGACGCCTGCGCTAGAGAGTGGGAACAATTACAAGCCTTTTACCGAGGCTTTAGATGATTTCGTTAAATACGTTAAAAAACAAATAAAAGATAATGTTATGCGTCCAGATACGCAGCGTACATATAATTCCAACATTAACCTTATAAAGGAGTTTGTTGAGAAAAAAAATATAGAAATATCCTTTGCAATGGAAATTAATAAGGCTTTTTGTGTAAAATACATTGATTGGATTTATTTGGATCGAGCCGTAGCACCGGTTACAAGAAATAATCATCTTGCTTTTTTGAGGCTGTTATGTACCTATTTTGTAAATCAAGGGATTTTAAAAGAAAATCCTACGGTTGGAATTTCACAATTAAAAGTTGGTAAGAAAAAAAGAACGCCCATCCCTGATAAGTTAAAGAAAAGAATTATTGATGCTATGAATCAGATCGGGAAAGAATATGCTTGTTTAGGAATGACAACTTATTATTGTTTAGTTCGGAATACCGAACTAACAAAATTGAAAGTCGGAATGATAAGCATAATAAACAGTACGTTATTTATTCCTGGTGATGTTTCGAAAAATAAGAAAGATGAGTATGTGACAATTCCGGATCCAATGTTAAAGCTTTTAATTGATCATATTAAAAGGGCTAACAAAAATGACTATTTATTCTCCAGTGATGATTTTAGGCCGGGCAAAAAGAAATTGTCTGTTAGGAAGCTAAATGACAAATGGGAGCGTGTTAGAGATATAGCCAGGCTTCCGGATTCTATTCAGTTCTACTCATTAAAAGACACAGGAATAACAGATTTGTTTAACGCTGGAGTTCCGGCAATTAAAATTCGTGATCAAGCACGCCATCACGACATAAAAATAACAGAATTATATACGGAGAGAGGAAAAGGCGGAGTAGCTGAAATAAAAAAAGCAAAAATTGAATTTTGCTAGAAAAATGCTGTAAGCCCAGTAAATTTGTTTTATTTTTCTGCTAGGTGTATATGAGTTTGAAAAAAGTGTATTATTTGTATTATCCGTATTTTTTAATTTTAAAATATTGAAAATCAAATAATTATATGTTTTTATTTTTGTATTATTATGCAAATACAAATTGTATTATTTTGTATTATCGTGTTTTTGGATAAAATCAAGCACCCGCAATGGAAAGAAACGGAAAATGTTAAATAATGCTATTTAACATTTGATATAACTATATTTGTTTAATGTGGTTTGGTATGCTTTGTTTTTATCTATATGAAAATAAGAAATGCCCCTATATAGGGGCATTTCTTATTTGACTCGAATCCGGAAACACATAAAAAAACCCGTATAATACGGGCTGTTTATTTGCTTGTAACTTTGACGATTCCGCCACCTTTTACGTACCGGTGGCCTTTTTTCAACGTTCCATTTGCCTTGGTTCCGGCAGCTTTTGAAACCCGCACTGTTTTAGTTGTTGAAGTCGCCCCGTTTAATCCGGTGGCCTTTTTCTTTTTCGCGACCGCTCTTTTCTTTTCAGAATCGGAAGCTAATGATTTTAACGTTACAACCTTTCGTCCTGGCTTAGTAGTTCGACGGTCTTCTACGTTTTTAGATTTTCTTTGTCCTTTCCACTTCATAAGTTTTGGTTTTTTAGTTATTTTTTTTTCAATTACATACCCGATACCAACTTCATCTTCAAACGTTTTCAATCCTAGCTTGTTATTTTTATCTACCTTATGCATATAGGCAACTGATTCAATGACTGTTTTTGTTGGTGTACTAAGTGTATCGGTAAGAGCAATGATGAAATCAGGACTCTTTTCCAACTCTTTGATAATTCTTTCTTTTTGCTGTCTAGTCATATTATTGTACATTAAAGGTTAGTTTTCGGTTGGGATCAATAGGAACAATGAGGGCTTTATGAAAAATGGAGTATTTCAAACTCAAATCATTTCCCCTGTTTTTTTCAAGTGTTGCGTATCTATCTTCCGGGTTTGGTGATGGGTGACACTGAATAATAGCGGTTGGATTGTGAGCCATTTTGTTTCCGCCATACATTTGACCGTTTTCGCGAACCTGGCTAATAAAAACCCAAATTACCTTTGGGTAGTTAACCCGGAGTTCGTTAAGTTGATCGGCAGTAATTCCTAAATCTGTTACCGAATCCGCTACAATCACCTTACAGTGTCCGCAAAATTTTTTCAAATCCACCATCGGGTTTTCAAGGAACCCAATAACGGCGATATTTTTTCGACCGGCCGGTGTTGAATTTCGGTTTAAACTGGCAATTGTGTCTTTACTGTCCATACCGCCTTGCTCATAATCGATATACGCTACCGGTTCACCCATTTCACCAAATGCATTAGCAATTTGCATAGCCAGCTGTGATTTGGATGTATGCTTTGTTCCTTTAATCAAGATAAGCGCTTTATGCGGCTGAATTTCTTGTATAAACTTTCCGATATCGCCTGGTAATTGGAAAATGCCTTCAGCTTTTTCCGGAGCCTTATCGGCCATCACAAAACCCATTTTTTCAAGTGCTGACAGATTACTATTTTGAACGCCTTCCGGGCTGTTTAAGCCGGTTCGTTTTGGTTTTCTCAAAATCCTTCGCGATGGTTTTGCGATAGGCTGTTTTGATGCTGATTTATGGTTAACCAGCTTAGGTTTTGTATTTTTCTCAGCCGGCGGATTTTCTTTGATTTGATTTGTGATTTTAATTACAAATCGATCAATACCTGGATTATTTTTCAGTAAGCCGGATAATCGGGAAACCACTTCCGTGTTTTTTTCTTTCCGGCCGCGGCTGATCAAACCGGTTAAATATACCCGGGAGACTTCCTTACCGTTCAGATCGTTAAATTCTTTTATCGCGCTCATATCTTTTTGTTAATCCTGGGTTATTAAGTATTCTTTACCTAAAACATCGATAGTCGCATTTACTTTTAACAAAGACAAATTAAAATCGGTGATTTGTAGCAGGATGTTCGGTAAGGCTGTTAGTGGAATTTCTACCGGAATATCGTGTATAATCAACGAATTGTTAGCCGGTATTGAAATTGACGTTAAATAAGGGTGGGCGGAAGCCACATATTTACCGTTGTAGTAAATGTCTAGCCGTTTTAAAGTAACAACGTATCCGTTTAATGATAAGTCCTCGTTTGATCCGTTTGTAAATGTTATATCCATTTTGAAAGACAAACGCTTCCAGTTTAGATCAATATTTTTGATTCCTGACGGGAAAATGTCCATTTTTGAAAAAATTTTGGTCAAGTTTTTGGCTTTATTCCAGCCAACAAGCATCAAGCCGCCAAGAATAACGGCTCCAGTAATCAATATTTTTTTTGCAGTTCCCATTTACGTAAATAAATTAGTTGGGTTTAGTAATTTTCCGGTTCGGTCTTTAACTTCGATATGAACATGGTTTGTCATACCTGGACTGTATTTTGACGCAATATTTTGCGCAACTCCGATAACATCTCCTTGTTTCACCGTTGTGTTCTGAATAGCGGTCGGATTCAGGTAAAAAATCTTAACACTATACTGCTCGTTTTCAATTAAAATACCTTTGTAAAAAATATCTCCGGGATAAGGAAAAGGATGTCGAATTACTTTACCTGCTATCGGTGATAAAATTTTTGTACCTGGTGTTACCACAACGTCCACACCTTCATGCTTACGACCACCTCGGGATGCACCAAAGGAACCACACCCGTGAGTGTCACAACCTCTTATTTTTTGATTTGGCACGATGGCCGCGAATGCTTTTTTTGCTGTCATAGTTAGTGCAATTATTAAACTGGTTATAGTTATTCCCCAAATAACCGGGGCTATGTAGTTATTTTTTTTCTGATCATCCATATCAAGAATATTGACTGTAAAACGGTAACAGGTAATAAGACAAATCCAATTGAAGCAAAAAACGTGTTCCAAAAGGAATCCTTAACAACGCTTGTACTCTCCGTTTTCATTTTCAATGATTCTATTTTTTGATGGTTTTCAATAATTGTATTTTGTAATTGAATAACCTTAACCAAATCATCAATCATGCAAACAGCTTCAATGTTTTCGCCTTGTTTTTGCAGTATCACCCGGCCACGATCGGTTTTTGTTTCGACTGGTTGGCCGTTGTCCAATTGTGCGGCCGGAACCGAAACCCTAAGTGTTGCGCCTGGGATCAGAATTAAAGAATCTTTCGAAACGATTGTTTTTTTGTATAAAGTCGTATCAGTTATTTTGGATGTATCAGTGATTTCCGTTTTTTTGCGTGTGGATCCGCACGATACTAAACTGATTAATCCTACAATCATTAAAATCCAAAAAATAAGACCGATGATTATCCTACTTTTGACACAATTTGCATTTTCTTTCATAGTCGGTTAGTGTTTTTGTAAGTCCAGCGATTTGTTTAGCCTGTTTTTCAATTTGTTCCGCTTGACGTTCAGTTTTTTTTATCAGTTCTTCTACGTCTTTTTTTAAAGCCTCACTAATTTTAGTATAAACATCGGATAGATTGGCTACAGTTAATATTTCCTGCTGTTGGGCTTCCGCGTCGGATTTTCGGACTGATGATTTGCGCGTTTTCCAAATGATAAAAAATTGTGCTGCATTCGTTCCGCTTAAAATGATAGTTAAGAGTGTAGATAATTCTATTGGCATTTTTTGTTTTTGGTATTTGGTTGATTTTTATTTTATTGTCACTTGTATTCGTCACCATCGGAATCGATCTCCGATATCAACAAATTGCATTCATCAATCAAACGTTGTCCTTCCGCTTTGATTTCTTCCGGAATAGGGGTTTCTGCTATAAAAAACTTACCGATATGTTTGGATAAGAGTTTTGAAATTAACCCATCGTATTTTTCTTGAATTTGTTCTACCTGATACGCCTTCCAATCTTTGATCTCGTCAGGCGTTCGTCCATCAATCCAATTACTATCAGGATCACCTGGAAACTCAATTTTTGGAGTTATAACACCGATCGGTGATACCGAGGTAGAATTTTCAACTAATTCATCAGAGGTAACCGATTCGGTGTAAAAACCGTCTTCATTATAAACGTATCTCATCATCATAGTTGTATTTCTTCGAGGTTAAGGATTAACGTGAATGAATAGAGATTCACGGCGAGATTTCCGGTATTAAATAGAACTGTCAAAAATGCCCCCTCACGAATAACGTTATCAGTGATATTGGCCGGATTGATTATTTTGTGCGAAAATGCATTTGTAGCTGTTAACGACAGGGTTTCTCGGACATTGATGGTTCGGTTTGTTCCCTGTTCAGTGGGATATAACGCACTTCCTTGCGGTAGGTTCGCTGTGTAAACCGCAAAATCAACGGCCGCCGTTGTTCCTGATTGGAATTTTACGCGTGCCGATTTGATTTTACAGTTAAACGGCACGATATCATTAAACGTTCTCCAATCGAAATTGGTACCAGCTACATTGTTTGGATTAAAGTTTGTGTATGTAAACGCCGGATTTTGATAATGCGCAGAATCCCGAATGTGAGTTTGCCACAACGTTTGCGCGGAAAGCATTGCGTTAGCGGTGTATCGCAAAGTGTGTGTCCGAGGCGTCCACATATCGTCTATTTGGTTTTGCAAATCCTTAACCGATTCGTAAACCAATGGAACCGACGGATATAATTCCGGTTGTATGATTTCCCAATCATACACTTTATTTACCTTATCTTCTTTGTTGCTATCGGAAGCAGCTTCCGGGATTATGATTCCGATCATTTTTCAGACGATTTGAAAATTTTATAAATAGAAAAAAGCACGACCGATGCAAAAGCAATCGGAATGATTAAATCAGTTTTTTTTTTGGAGCCGGTAAGACTATTGAATTTAAGTCTAACCCTATAATATTGAATCCGTCACGATAGTCTTGATCGGTAATGTATTGATTTGCGACCGATGGTCCGATTTCCATTTTTACAATGGCCTTGGTTAGTTCAATTAGCAAGGTTCCTGTTAATTTGGTAATCGGTTGATCAGGCTTCAATCCAGTTTTTTGACTAACATAGTTGATATATGCGTTAGTATCGTTATTATCCGAAGCCGGGGCGTATCGATTGATCATTAACGAAATTGTACTGTAACCTGATTTAGAGTAGGTTACCAGTATTCGCATTACCGCCCTTAAACCGTACCGTAGTTCGTAAAACTGTTCAAACGACAAATCACGGCTTAATGAAAAAGGTACTTTTCCGTCCCAAGTTTCCTTTGACCTACGAATGTTACCGGGATTATTATTTTTTAAACCCAGTGTAGGTACATTTTGATTTAGATAACTTTTTGCCATAATTATACTTCTACTTCTTTAGGTTCTACTTTTGGTTTATCCGGTTTTGAGTCGCCTTTTACAGCAACCAAAATAAGGGCAGTGATTCCGAGTACCGCCGCAATGCCAAGCCCCCAGTACGCTAAGGTGTAATCCTTTTTTACTTTTACCTGGATTTGAGCACCTGGCTCACTCGGATCGAGTTGCAACCATGTTTTTTGCCCGGTTACATCTGCCGCTGTTTTTTCTACCGGTAGCGTTAAACCGTGATAGTCAAATACTAATACACTGCTAAAATCAGGAACATTAATACTGAATGTTCCGTCCAAATTCGTAGTGGCGGTTTGTCCGGTCTGTTTGACGGTGACTGTTGCGCCGTAAGCGCTTTGGCCATCATCAAGCAAAAAAACTGTTCCTGTTATTATCATTTTAAAATTGATTTAAGGTGATTTCAATCACGTTTTTAACGGATTTTAGCCTGGATTGCGTTTTGGTTCCGAAGATTCCATCGACAACCAGTCCGCCTAATCTTTGTTGAAGCTCTTTTACCTCTTCACCGCGTACGCCGTACTTTAATACCTTGTTGTAGTCCAGCTGTGGAGACAAAACAACATCGCTAACCACTGGTTGTGGTGTACTATTTTTCGTGTACAACCAATAAGCTGTACCGGCGGCAGCTACGGTACCTAGAAAAATTAAAAATCCTTTCATTTATTTTTTTTACGATTTGGTTACATCCACCGCGGCAACAAATACCGGTATGTCTCCATACGGAAACCTTACCACGTAGTAATTACCTGATGGAACTCTTGATATAATAACACCAACCGTGTCCCCACGTGGAATAGTGCGAAAAACAGTCCCAGTATCAAGAAACGCTCCGTCATCGCGAACCTTTGCAAACGTGACCACTGCACCGCTAGTTTTTGCTGCAAAAACTTTCGTGCCATTAGGATATACGTTTGGATTAGTTGATGCTGTAGTGGTATAGGTGTTCAGAGTAATTTGAATCACGTTTTTAACCGCCTTCAATCTGTTTTCGGTATTTGTTCCAAACGAACCATCAACCGTTAAACCACCTAACAACCTTTGCAGTTCCTTAACTTCCGCACCGGAAACGCCTTTTTTTAACACCTTATTTCGGTCTAAAACCATTGGTGTTGGCGTGGTTGGCGTTGGGCTTGTGGGAATTATAACCGGTTGATCGGTTGTAGGTGCGGACTGATTTTTTTTTGATTTAGTATAAAAATAAACCCCTAATCCAAGCAAGGCAGCAGCACCGATTCCTATATAAATTTTTTTGTTCTGATCCATTATGGTAAATGATTAGGGTATTTTATTTGTAAAAGCCTATAATCTTCGTAGGACAATTCATTTTTCAACCACACGTCCAAAGGTTCCAACGGAAGCGGCGTAATTGGCAGGTAATTGATTTGATTTCCAGCAGTCTTGTTATAAGATCGTTTTCCGAATTTTTGGTACACCTGTCCAAATTGAGTCGCGGTTACCTTTTCTAAAGCCGCAAATATCTTTTCGCGCTCGTTCGGATTGAGCGGCCATCCGGCGGTACCGCTTGGGCGCATTGCGTCATACAATGAGGTTACCGTTTTGTTAACATCAAACGTATAGGATGATCCCGGATTTATAACCGTTCCGTTTCCTGTTGGATCGGCACTTGCGCCAGTTTTTCCGGGCGGTGACGAACGAAAAACAAAGTATCCGATCACACCAGCCGTAACAACACCTAACGCTATAAGTCCGTATTTTTTTTCTTTATCTGTAAAATCCATTGGTTTGTTATTTAAAATACGCCTCCGACAAGACCTCGTAAATACGTTAAATCGGCATCGTTAAACTCATCAATTATCCATTCCGTTAAGTCCATTTCCTTTGAAAAAGGAACAACACCCTGACGGCGACCAAACGCATTATAAACCCTTATCCATGCATTATAATTTAAACCTTGAAGGTTTTGTGCAACCTGCACTAAATTACTTCCATATCCTACCATGGCTTGATATAATGCATTTGCACGGTCTTGCGCCTGGTGAAGCGTAATGTTTGCAATAGGATAAGTGGAAACTTCTTGACGTGGAGTAAACTTGTTGGAAATTTTTTTGTATCCATAATATACAAGACCTCCTACAATTAGAATTTTTAAGCCTAAATAAAACAAGTCAATTCCCTTATCTATTGCTTTTTGCCCCGCCGGCGAAGCCACGGCAGATGCCGCAGCAATGGCCGCCGGGTTACCTAACCCCCTTTTATTTGTTTTTTGGCCTTTGTTGCCCGGTTTAGCTACGACCTTGCTAGTACCGGGCGAACGTTTTAGGCCGGTATTTTTTTTCATTTAAAACATTGTTTTAAGGAAAAGCCACTTTGATTTTAGCGTGCTTAGTGCTTTTGGGTTTCCGGCTATTTGAGATAGCCTGTCCAGGTCGTCAGATGGCAGCTGTGCGATTGTTTGTAATTTTTCTTGACGGGTTTGTTCTTCAATAAAGTTAGATCCCGGTATTGTTACCGCTATTGTTTTCTGTGACATTTTCGTGTGTTTTTTTTAGTTCAAATAATTCTTTACAGAACTGTTCGTTAGTAAGTGCCATGTGACCGACTCCAGTTAAAAAGCGTAAAAACTCAGGCTCAAGACTTGATAAAAAGGTTATTTCCGGTGATTGGTTTAAAGGTTGTTGCGCTGGGGCGTTTAGCCCGGGAGCGGCGCTTGGTATGACCGTCGGAATAATATCTTTAATCACACCTGCTAAACTTAAAACAAAATCTTTGGTTCCTTCGGATTTTGAGTTGTCATACTTGTTTTTTAGCTTTTCTTCCTTTAATTTTTCCAAATCGGTTTTTAACCGTTCGTTTTCGCCTTTTAAAAAATTGTTTTCAACTTCCAACCTGGCTTTATCGTTCGAATTGACGTATAAATTCATCATATCAGTAAAACCAAGTCCAAACGAACCATTTAGCCCAGTAGGTACCGGGATATTGTGTGTTTGTTTCGGTGGTTCCGGTTTAGTCTCATGGTAGTTTTTTACAGGTTTTTCCACGTTTTCCGTTTCAACGGTTGATTGATTTGGAATTTCCGGTTTACTACCAATGGAAAATTTTTGATTCTCTCCAGCTGGAACAAATGCATTTTTTCCGTTCGTTCGTTTAGGGTGAATCACAATTTCAGTGATATTTTGATCAATAAGGTGTTGAAAATAACCTTCTACACTGCCGTAATCATCAACCATTTTAGAGCCGATTAAATTTTTATCTACAAATGCGTAATTATCCGCGTTCATTACTGAAATCGCGTAGCATCTGTCGGTTTCTAACTTGGTGATAATTTCTAACATTGTTGTTTCTTTTTCCTGTTGTTTTGGTCGCATTTTTTAACAGTTGTTTGGTTCTACAAGACATTTATAGTCAATGTATGCACGCCCTTTACCAGTGTCGAATTTTAACGGAAAATCCATATCAGTTTCAGTACCGTCCGAATCGATTACAAATCGAGACGGATTTACCCCTGAAATTGCGGGGATAACCCGGCCAAATACATGCAAATCTGTATCGCCATGATTTGAGATAGACAGAGAAGTAACGCTTTTGACTTTAAAAGCGTGATTTCCTGATATTTCCATTGATACAAAATTTGTTTTCTTCATGGTTTTAGTTTTGACATTCGTAAACGAATGTGGCTTCACCGATTATGTCTTCGGTAGCCCCATCCGGGCAATTGAAATACAGATAAATAGTTCTGTTGTTTGGATTGAAAAACAAAGGCTTTCCACATTGGTAATAGTTTGCCGCGTTTCGCATTTCGTAGTTTCCAATATGTTGCATTTTGGAAATTTCTACTCCGTTAGCGTCTTTGATTTGGAATTGTAAATACGTATCCTTGTTACGATTTGAGTTTACGATAACTTCCATAACTTGACCGGATGCCAATGCACCTGATCCAATCATTCCGCCTTTTGCATCTTTTTCAATCTTAAATTGAATGACTTCTTCCTGTGTGTTCATTTTTGGATTGTTTTTTTTAAAAAGCCCTCAAACGGATTCAAGGGCTTTCGGTTATGAAAACATGAAAATCGCAGCTTATTACTTGGAATACGCTTCGAAGGCTCTAAACTCTACACTGATGTAGAAATCTGTTCCCGCAGGAACGGAAGTACCATCCGGCATATTGATTTTGATTTCAAATTGTTTTTGCGGGAATAAAACCACCGGATTAGCGATCGAACGGAACTCACTGTTTACAGAAAAATTACTTCCGTTAGCAAGTTCTTTTTTGTGCAAATCCGCAATCGGCATTTTGAAAATGGTATTTCCGTTTTGCTCGATTTCCAATTCGGAATTTAACAATTGTGGAAGTAAATCAGCTTCCCATGTAGCAGCGCCCAATGAAGCGGCACCTGAATCAGCTAAAATTCTAGCCCCATCAATGATATAATGACGGTTTTGCGCTAACATGTTACCGTCAAGGTTGGAATCTCCGACAAGCTTGTTAACCTGGGTTTCCATTAGCTTAATTTGACCACCTTTTCCCTTTACATTCATACGCTTGTAAACAGTCGTGTCTTTGAAAGTAGCGGGGCTAATTCCTAATTTGCTAACCGCTTCCGCGGCTCTGTTCAATTCGTTTTGTCTGTCTGATGTATACATTTTTAATGTGTTTTTTTTGTTAGTGTTTTTTTTGTTTTGATTATACTACCGGCATACTTTTCCAAGCATCCGAATTTCCTGTGCTTAATAGCGTGGTATTTGCTCTGTCAAGGTTTGCATCGCGAATCGCGGAAATTTCTTCCCACGTATAACCATCGTATGAAGGTTGATTTAATGCTTGATGCCATCCGCTGTCGGTTTGTCCAGTTTGGCATCCGCAACCCAGGCCTAAACCTGATCGAACGAAATCACCCATTTTGTTAGCTGGTAATGCGCCTTCTTTTTTGAATGCCGCTGCGGCAAAATCAAGCCCGTTAACGATAGCTGTACCAGCTAAAGCACCTTTTGTCACTTGCGCGGCGGTGTCATTGCCTGAAACAAACATTAAAGCGACTAAACTAGCCAGTGCCACTCCGCCCTGTGCCCATTTTTTAGTATCTAATTCTTTTTGTGTTGGCGCGGCCTCAATCGCGGGTTTTGTTACTGAATCAATGATTGCACGGGTAGCAAAACCACCACCAGCACCAGCGATAACAGCACCCGCAACCGGCGCAACATCCTTTGATTTCGGTTTTTTGAATTCCATTTTTGTTTAAGATTTAAAAAGTTGTTTTATTTTTTGTTGCTCTTTTTTTTATTGCCTGATAAGGCTTTGTAACCCACGAAAGACAGTCCAGCCAAAACCAATAACCCTAAAGCCATTTTTCCGTTACTGGAAGTCGTTGTTTTGGTTCCTGTGGTGTTATTTCCGGTATTTGTTGCCGGCGTGTTTGGATCGACTTTAATTGGATCAACCACCGCCACGTCTTTTACCGGTGTGTTTGGTGCCGGAGTAAACGGGATTCCCGTTGTTGGAATGTTCGGGATGATTAATACCGGGTCTACTGTTCCGGTTTTTACATTCGTTGAAATTTGAGGCGTTATAATCGCGGTAACCGGGGAATTTGCCGTAATTCCGTTCGTATTAATTTTGCTCATTTGGACGGTGGTATTACGTACGGTGATTTCCGCCGGTAAATCTGTTGTCAAATGCTCTGCTTTTAACATTAGTTGCTCAGTGATTTTCTGTACGTAGGTATTTCGGGCTTGAACTTGGTTTGTTGTTAATCCTGTTGTAGCAGCCGCGAAATGCGCTTTAATCGCTGCGGATTCCTTGTAAGCATTGTTCAGTATGTCAATTTTTTGTTGCAATGATTCGTTGTTCTGATATCTTGCAAAATCTTCCAATCTTGGTGATAGCTGGATTAAGAATTGATCCGCCCAGGCATCGAGTTGTTGTTCTTCTAAAGGTGATAGGCTTATATTTGCTGTTGTTTTAAAGCCGACCTCGATGGCCTCCGCGCCATCCGCGGCAAAATCAAGCCCTAAAGCCAATTGACCGAAAAAATCTCTTAATATTGGAGTATCCCTTATCAAACTAGCTCCACGTCTAAACTGACGAGCCAACCAGCCTCCTTTCCCAAAAAATTTACTTTCGTCCATCTGTATTTGGTGTTTTTGGTTTTTTCTTTTCGTTCATGTAATAGGCGGTACCGCCGATTAATAGTGCTGTTCCGGCTGCAATCCATCCCCATACGCCAATACCTTTTCCTTTGTCGGTTCCGGGTGTGTTTGGTGCCACGCCGTCGGTTCCGGCTGCTGGATCCTGTGTGTAGTTTCCGCCTTGTGTTGGCGTTGCTCCCGGTGGTGCGGTTGGGCTGATATAACTAGCGGCCGTGTTAACCATTTGTGCCAAACTCGATGCTGTTGAAGGTGCCGGCAATCCTTGATTGATTGCGTTGATCAGATCAGGCGGTAACTCGAATTTTGGTACGATGGTTATACCGGGTTTTATCATAAAATTGTATGAGTCAATCGAGTGACAGCCTTCCGCTCCGATATCGCTAAAAAACATCGTGGCAAACTCAGCTGTGTAAACGTTAGTGCATATCGATACTTTTTGACCGGATGGTGTTTTGATGAAATATTTGTCCAGGTATGCGACTAACAAAGGATTGACTTTGTTGTTCATATCGGTGTGGATTTGTTGAGTGTACCTGATCGAGTCATCTGTACAAACGTTCCACTTTTTGCCATAGAAGATATTTTGCAATTTGTTCCAAGCAGCGAACGGCCAAGCTTGTGCATAAGCTACGGTTTGTGACAATTTTGCCATGTCTTTAGTGGCAACAGCAACGTTTATTTCATCATAATTTTTTTTGTACTTTGCCATTATCCCGGGTAACATTCTTTGGATATCCTGGCTTTCGTACGCCGATCCGCCCCAACAACTCATGTTGGAAAAAAGCGAACCGAAATTCAAACTTTTAATATCGCCTAACGAGATTCCAAGACCCCGTCTTGGTTTTCCCGGACGATATTTCGCAACCCCGTTAAGTCCTGTGTGTTTAAAGTCCATCAGTGTGTCTTTTGGTTCTGTGTGTTCAACTTCTACATTATTTAACAGTAGGGTCGCGTCTACTGTGTAATAGCCGGATTTTAAATCGGCTGTGTTTTGATCAAAAGGAACAATTGCGTATACGTGTGAATATTCATTCGGATGGTCGCTTCCTGGTTGTTTAATCCTGCGGATATAGTGTTTGATTCCGAGGTTTAGCAGTAGGCTAGAAACAACGATCGTATAACTTTTACAATCCATTCCCTGTGATCTTGTTTTCCAAGCACAGGCCGGGGATTTTAAGCGTTGTTCGGCATCGTCTCTCACGTACTGAAAATGCCAGCACGTCCATCCATGAATATTTGCAATTGTTTGTTGAAGCGTTTCCGCTTTTAAAAGGGGAGCGATTTTCGAAAGTTGTTTGAAATGCTCTTTAATCCAAGTTTCCATTGCGGTAACCGTGAAGCCGGTATCACCGTTCCCGAGCGAAAATTCCATACATGGAGCATCGGGAATTAATTTGTTATATTCTGAACCGCTTAAAATTGGCCTGTAAAGTGGATTAAAATTCGTTGTATCGCTCACCTTTAATATTCCTTGTTTTGAACATTACAAAGTTGGTGTACAGTGAATTAGGCGTGAAAGGTTAAGGAAAGCCGGGTAAGGATAGGGTAGTTTACGTAAGGTTAGGAAAGGTTGTGTTATGTTTTTATAACTTTGAGCAGGTGTATTGTTATAAAAATTAAATTAATAATTGCAATGGTTTAGCAATTATTAGTTGAAAGCATCAAAAAAAGCGGCTATTTTGCCGCTTTTTGGTTGTTTTTGATTAATACAATGGCTGAAATTAATATTGCAACGATTGTTGTGACTAATGTAAACTTAATTACGATGGCCGAAAGCCTCTCGAAAGGCGGATCGTTAAGCTGGTTGAACCAAAACTGAATATACATAACTGTATATCCTAGACACAAGAAGTAAATAATTTTAAAGTAGATGTTGTCGATTATTTTCAAGATGTTTTCAAGCATGATTTTAAATTTTTTATTGGTTAAAAATTACAAACGCATCCGTCTCCTACATTTTCAAACATATCGAGTTGAGTGCTGTTTTCTGCTAATTTTACAAGATCATCGATCGACATATTTTCCCGAAAAAAAAGGTCTCCATACTGATTTTGTTTGTCTCTGTACCAATCTATATGCGTGGCTCCGGTTTGGATTGATTTTATTAAATTCTTAGTTGATTTTTTATAGCACATTTCACAATTACCTAAGTCGGAATGAATTCGAAGTTTAAATTCATTGTTGTCGTAAAAATGGTTTAGTTCCCGATGTCCAATTGGACGATCAAAGTCTGTTAATAGTGGTGCAATCCGGGTGGCATCATGTTTTAATTCAGCCAAAGTGATTCTTTTGGGCATATCTTCACGACGATAACCTAAAGCTTTAACATACTTTGTAGTCCCAAATATTTTTTTTGCAAAATGATGAGATGGACGGATTTTAAGATACTCTGAACAATATGGAGTAGCAGAATTAGGAACCCCAATCCATTTATTTTTATTTACATGGGCGATTGCTTCGGAAAAAACCATACTTTGCATGTCCATTGTGTCAAAATCTACAATCTTACTTTTAACGCCGACGCCATGTTCTAATGAATACACCCCCTCAATTATATTAAGAGGTATTTTCCAGTACTTAACAATGTCTTTAAGAAAATCAATTGTTTCATGACGTTCTTGACCAGTATTACAGAAAACATAAAGTTTATTATAATCTTTATATTTATGGCTCATTTGAATATGCCTGGCCATCATTGCCGATGATCTACCACCGGAAACGGTTACCAATAAATTTTGTCTACTCATAATTCAATTAGTTATTGGTTAGTAAAGAGGTAGTTTTGTTGGCCGAACGATTAAATCATAATGAGTATATCTTACTCTTTCCGAAGGTTGTGGCCAATCAGTAAACGGTTCGTTTGCGGTGTACGGCACTACAACCTTAAATTTCATTGAATCACTTGTAGTTATTTCCATAACTACCCAGTACAAACCAGCCGGGTAAAGACCGTCTTGTTTTTCAATTTTAAACCAACCGTTGTTGTTTTCAATGCCAACTAGATCAAATGGACGATACATTGTTACTCCATTAAAGGTTTGAGAATTACAATCGAAAAAACCATAAGTATCACCGTCGGCACCTTCGTAACTTAATTTTTCAGTCGACCAACCGTTATCGTCGATCTTGTCTTTTAAGCGATCCCATTGACCGCCGTAAACGTGCTTTATTTTTTCTTGTTTTGTCATGGATTGGTATTTAAGATTGTTCGTCGTATTTAAGTAGATTACCATCGGAAAAAGACCTGTAAGAATCATATTCCAACCTTCTAAGATTATCTACTTGATCTGTAATAACTATAGCGTCTCTTTGAAATCTATAATTAGAATAGTTAACTATACCGACCGCATATTTGCGACTATCCACAATAAACCATTGGTTTAACTCTGGAATCATTTGATAAAGACTTGATCTTTTGCTATTGAAATCGGCTTCTAATTCGCGCTCATACGATAAACATGATTGTCTTTCGGTTTCAATTATGTCCAATTCCTGATTATAGTCAATAGCTTGTTGAACAGTCATTGATAATGGTTTTAAAGGTACTTTCAAGTGTTGACGCGTTTTTTTAACGCGTTGTAAGTTGTTAAAAGCTTCAACCGTTGCGATTGTCAGTTTTTCAAAGTTATCGGGTGTAAATTCTGTTTTCATAGTTTAAATGTCTAATTGGTTTTGTTATTTTGACCGAAATTTAATTGTGAGGCGGTTTCTGATTTTAAATGTGTATTGATACCTTTTACCGCTTAAAACCTCGTTAAAGTGCTTTATTTTTAGTTTTTCACCGACAAGGCTTTCATATTTCCCGGCTCCGATCAGTTTAGAGCCTTTTTCGCCTTGAACTTCGTAGCTAATTACAAAGTGACGATTGATTTCCGCTCGTGTCGGACAGTCGGATTTAATAGCCGGCATGACCAAATATTTGTTTTAATGCGGTGTCGGTCAGGATGATTACACCATGCTTTAAATCTTCCTTTCCTGTTAATGGCTTTTTTTCTACCGTAATAGTTTCTAAAAGATTAAACATCACGATAAAATCCCCAATAGTCATGTTTGCGTTGTCTATAAATGGTAACATAACCTCACCATTGGTTAAAGGGACTATATGTCCAATTAAATTTTCAAAGTTTGTGTCTTGATAAGGGTTGATTGGTAGAACACTAAAGCCTTTGAACAATATTTTATTTAAGGCTTTTTCGTAGTCGTTTAATTCTAAGAAAAAGCCATTATTAACAAAGTCGTCGGCTTCTAAAAAATCTTTATGATTTGGTTCTTCACAAAAAAAACCATCCGAGTCAATAGGTACAAACATTTCGAGTTTTAGCGGTTGTTGTAAAAACTCAGCGTAACGGTGTATTGTTCTAATTTCGGCAGGACAATCTTTTAATGCTGGTTCATTGCTTCGGATTAAAACGAAATCAGTCATTGAGACAAGGTTTCGAATAAGATATTCTGTACTTTCTGTTTTCATCTTTTTTTTGTTTTTTTTACATACTGAATCATTTCACATTCGCTTTCTGTTACTTCCGGATTATAAAAAATCATGTATACAGGTAGATGTTCTTTTTTTGCGGTCTGCGACCATCCATTTACATTTTCGTACCAATTGATAATTGACTGCTTGACGTTTATTTTTTGATGTATGCTTAATTCCTTGTATATCATTGTTTTAGTTTTTAAGAGTTATTTTTTATAAAATTGGTTACTTCATCAACTTTGGAAATGCAATGCTGCGCAAGTTGGCACAAACTATTCCAATTACTAATTGAAATAGGTATTTCTGTACCGTCGTGAATTACTATTATAAAATCACAATCCATGTTTATTGTTACCTTTTGAGAGACAGTTCCATTATTTGATAAAACTGATTGTGTAGCAGAGACGTAATGAACTTTTTCAAACAACTGAAACTTTGTATGTTCTGCTAAAGCCTGACCTACTTCAATTAGTTCATCTAATCGAATTTCAAACGTTATACAGTTGTCATTTTGCAGATTGTTGTTTTCTGTTTGCATGGTTTTAAGGAATTATTGATTAAAAATCTATTCTTAACTGTTTTACGGTTTCATTAAATCGATTTCTTGCATCGTTTAAGTAATTCTCATCTTTTTCAATGCCTGTAAAATCATATCCTAATTTATAGGCGGCTATCGCACCGCTGCCGGAACCAAGATGTGTATCAAGTATTTTCATTCCTGGATGCGCAAAATCAATTAAGCATTGTTCATAGAGTTTAACCGGTTTTTGGTGGGGGTGTATTTTTTTTGTTGTTTCACAAACACAACAGCCGTTCCATAAAAAATAATATTTCATCAAGGGGTATTTTGTAAATGAAGTATAGGCGAGTTCGCCGGCCGATCCGAACTGTTTTTTTGCATCTTTACCTTTATCCCAAAAAATTAAATTGTTTGTTGGCGGTAAAAAATTCCAGTAATAGTTACAACCCCAAATTATTTGATGTTTAGAAACTCTAAATAACTGATCGAAATATTCTTGACCTGGTATAGTGTTATTGAAATCATTAACATGATCATAAAATTGTGAGAACTTATCTTTTTTCCAGTTTTGGCCAATTCCGTAAGGCGGATCAACAATAGCCAAATCAAATTGGTTATCTGCAAAGCCTTTCATTATTTCCACACAGTCACCGTGTATAAAATCTGTTACTGTCATATCTCTCTATATTTATATCTTTTCAATGTAAATCGTTTTTCAGCGGCTAATTCTTCGCGATATCTGTCCAATCTATATTGGAGTTCTTCGGATAGTTTATAGCCAAAAGGAACGCCATTCCGATGAATGAAAATCACTATCTCATCGATACGGAGTAACCGGACAAATAGCGGTTTGTCTCGCGATAGGTTAGGCCTATTTTCGGCGATTATCTCGTTTATTTCGGCGCGTATTTCTTTTTCCGATATTTGAAGCCTGTACAAGTTGTATAGTTCGTCCTTATCTCTGATTCGTAATAATTCTTTCATTTTGGTTGGCGTTTTGTAATTTTCAATGTATTTTTTCTATGAAATCGGTTAATTCAATGTTTAGCCGATCAATGGTTTTTTGGAGTAGTTCTATTCGTGGGAGTAAGACAATGTTTTTAACTTCCTGGACTGTGTTTATTTGCATTGAATTATCCAGTATTGGAAAAAAATAATGATCTGATATGTTTGTATGTATCGGAAAATCAGGCAACGTTTCGGAAAAAAAATCACCCGGAACAAAAGACTCGTTAAACGTTTTAGACATTTCCCGTTTTATATAAACCGTTAATTCTGCTGATACATTATTTAACTCACAGGTTAAATAGTTACAAATTCCGGCTGACATATGATGTTCTTCAAGGAAATCAGCAAAGGTGCTGTAATCGTCAAATGGTATCAACATAGCGTATTTATAATCGGTTAAAACCCAATTTAAACACTTTACTATGTCGTGTTTTCTCTTTAAAAATGTATCGATACTCATCATGTTATGCGGCTTTAGGATTGTTATTTTTTTTATAAATGTCTCTATACAGTAGCCTTATTTTTTCCCAAACGGACGGCTCATCTTTCAATGGCTTATCGCGGTAAATGTTGTCTCCCATTTTTTCAATTCCACGTGTGGAAATGATTAACCGGTAATGCCCTGGTACAACTGTCGGTATTGGATAAATTTTAATATCATTATCCAGGCACCATTTCAAATAAATATTGAACTCCGTGTTTTCCATCGTTATTGGTTTTAAAATGGTACGTCAGTGTCTACTTCTTTTTTGTTAAATAATTCCTGTTGTTCCGGCTCTGATTCCGATTCAGGGTTGTCGGTCAATGGTTCTTTGACAACATTTTCGGCTTTGATATAAAAACACTCAACCATAGAGTTTTTTTGTTTTTGTGGATCGTATTGGTTGATCATTATTCGCCCATCACTTGCGCGTTTTTCTTCATCCGGGTTCAACTGCCATCCGTTTAACTTACAGTAGTTTTGTAGTGATGTTCGGAACGCTTGGGCGGACTTAGAGGACTTACCTACAAAGTCTGAATAATCGCGCATCATCTCTTTGCGTGGGATTTTTGTATTTAAATTGTCAGCTATAAAATAACTGTTTGCCCACTCTATAAATGAATCGCCGATACCGGATTTTAGGTTATTGATTTTAATATTATCATCGGGCGCAACAATATCCAATTGACGGTTTTGTAAATAAAATTGGCAGCATTGAAATAGAAAATTGAAAAACTTAACCCACTCGGAATTATCCCAATCAGCATACAACTCTTTTCCATTGAAATCATGTGTTATCCGGCGTTCTTCTCTGTAATTGTCGTTTTTGGCATGATAATAGTCAGAATATGAGATAATAAATACACGTCTCATCGTGGAATCATCCAAAGACGGTATACCGTAATTAGATGTAATTGCCACTTTGGGAAACTCTTGAAACGAAAGTTCATATTGCCCGTTGTTTTTAGGATTAACCTTCACCGAAGACGTTATCCATGTGTACAGAAAAGAAATGTCTATGTATCGGTCAATGTCTTCTATCAACAAATAATCATTGTTTTCAGTTACACCTTGCAACAAGTGGTTGTTTGTGGTCATGTTTTTGTCCTTACCATTCAAGAAAAATCGGTTAGTCAATAAATAATCAAGACCATCGAACATAACAGACTTTCCGGTACCTCCTTTGCTGTCGCTGGTTGAATCTTTAACCGCGTTATCCATTGAATAAATAAGCCGGGCGTAACTCTTGCGTTTGTACCTGTGCATTAAATATCCAATAGCAAAGCATTTGGATAAAAAGTGTTGCTCTTGTTTAATATGTTCGTCAATTGAAAGGTTATCACCGTTCAGATTAAACCGGTTTTTTTCGTGGTACGCTTTCTTTTTTGATTCATCGGTGAAAGGTTCTTCCAGTTCTTTGCGCCAAAAAACACGGCTTCCGTTGATCAAATAATTTTGGTACTGACAATCCGAACGGAGTATTTTTACTCTATTATGGCCTAATTCGTCGGTATAGTATTTGAAAAATTGATCTTCCGGAAAAATATTATGCTTGATAATTGATTTATCCCAAGCATAATTTAAGGCCGTTCCGTGCTTTTTAAAATCAATGGAATCAGCACTAATTTTTACAAGTTGATTTTGGAAAAAAAAGTACTGGTTTTCCGAATCGTAGTTTTTAAAATTCAACTCGATATCAGAAAGCCCTAATAAATGATTTTCATTAAAATACGGTGTTGACAGTATTAAATTTGCAACGTCAATTTTTTGGCCTTTTTCCTTAATGTAGTTAAGGCAGAAACGGCGAATATCTCGCGGACTTACCCTACGGACAATGTTACCTTGAATGAATACAAAAATTATCTGTTCATCCGTAGAAATATCGATGTGTTTATGTGCTATTTTATAAGTGTAAAAATTATTTACATTTAAAAAATAGTGTAGGTTTGACAGGTTTATTTTATAGGTGATCGATCCGTTTTTAGCGGTTTTTTTATCGAAAAATTTGCATTTTAAAGCTGTTGGCAATAGTAAATTGAAATACTCTTTCAATTTTTCTTTGTCGCATGACTTGTAAAAGCCCATCCAGTCTCGGAAGTCTTTACCGCCTTTGG
The DNA here is from genome assembly GCF_039888695.1 of Flavobacterium sp. CAU 1735. Classification (NCBI taxonomy): domain Bacteria; kingdom Pseudomonadati; phylum Bacteroidota; class Flavobacteriia; order Flavobacteriales; family Flavobacteriaceae; genus Flavobacterium; species Flavobacterium sp. CAU 1735. The sequence goes on from NZ_JBDQQQ010000003.1 coordinate 189,327, forward strand.
TCATTTTGTCTTTAGGAAGCCATAAGGACAACATTTCCCAGTGCTTACCGGCTACTTCTTTACCGTACTTTTGGCCAGGCGCGTCAATATCCGGAATGTTGATCACTTTTTTTGCGATCGTTTTCAATAGTTGGTATTCCTTGCTATTAATTTGTTCGCTTTCAGAGCCAAACCAAATAACATCATTATCAAGCGATGCACAGTTTAAACCATCGGTACCGCCGGATAGTACAAACACCTGATCAAGCATTAAATAATTTAATTCTTCGCGTAATTCTTCGATATAAGATTTATCCTTAGATGTCGCTATTTCACGTTTAATATCTAAAATTCGGTCATAGTTCGTTTTGTTTAAAATCCGGTCAAGGCCGTAAACGTGACGTTCCGGTTTGGTTCCTAAATAAGAATGCTTGGACGAAAAACCGGATTCGTTTTTAGTTGCTTTAGGTTCGTATAATTTGCACCAATTGTTTGTTGATTCCTGCTTTGTTTTTGGTTTAGATTTTCCGGTTACTGGTACCGGATAAACGTTTCCTTCAATATCCTTTTCCAAATAGGCGAAAATTGGATAATGATTCGTTGCGGTAACCGTTAGCAACGTTTTGCGATTCGTTTTGCTACTGATTATTACTTTTTCATAGTATTCGACCTCTCTAAAACCGTATTCAATAGCTAATTCCGGCTCAATGAATGGACCAATAGTGGACAGGTTTCCGTAATATTTAAATACAACCTTCCAATGGTTTTCCGGCAGATCAGTATCGGAAAAATCTTTTTCCGGTTTATAGAATGTTTGTCCAGGTAATAAGTTGAAATCAGCAGCGATTTTTTTAATAGCGTCACCCATTTCAATACCGAAAAAGTCCATAACAAAAGTGATCGGTGATTTAGCCTTAGTATCTCCAAAGTCTTTTAAAAAGAAAATACCGTCACGATTTACCAGTACACAGCTAGGCGTTTTCTCTTCATCGCGTAGTTTGAACTTTTTCTTTCCGTTTTCCACACCGGCAGGAAGCGACAAATACTTATTGTAAATGTCTAGTCCGCCATTTGTAGCCTCGAAAATTTGTTCTGTCGTTATAGGGTAGTTATTGTTACTCATGGATGTAGGCTACTTTAACAATGCTTTTTTTTGGGCTTCAATTTTTTTTTGTTTCGCGATCGTGTCGGAAACGAGTTTTGCGATTTCCAATTCGACCGCTGGGTTTTCTATTTTTCCTTTAACAATCTTCTGGATTGATTCGGGAGAATAGGAACCGCCACGGGCATTTACCACTTTACGGCGGTTCAGCCGTTTAATAATGGCCGGGGAGTATTTGGAACCCAGTACTGATTTTATTTTTTCCTGTTGTGCTTTGTTGATCATAGCTATTTTAATAAAAAAGAAACTGCTATATTTGAGTAGGTGGCGCGCTAACCACTCGCGCCCCGATGGTCGTATGAATGTTGTTAAATTAAATGACAATGTTGAGTTGAGTCTCACGGATGAACAATTGGCTATTTCACTTATTGCATTTGCCTTTGTTCTTCTTTTAAAAAAGTAGACTTAACGCCAAAAAAGTAGCGACCAACTTTTTTAAGAGCGGGATTATCCCGCTCTTTTTATATAGCAGTTTCAGTATTTCAATTAACCTTTGGTATAATAATTGACTTACAAAGCGGGTGGCAATGTTTAATTGAAAAGACCTTTTAACCAGGTGTTTTTCAATGGTTTTTTATTGCCTTTTTTTTAGCGGAAAAAAAAATGTTTTATTATTGGTACCTTTCGATACAAATACCTTAATTTTATTTTCCGTTTTAATTCGGTTTTGTTTCCGTTTCAATTCCGCTTTAAATCCGTTTTGTTAAACAAATATAGTATAAATTTTGACTAAAAAAATAAATATAGACGAAAAATATACCAACATAAAGGAAAGAGTGTTGTATTTTGCTAAAAATCAGAATATTGGCATCGAATTTTTTTTAGAATCTATCGATATGAGTTACGGTAGTTTTAAAGGTAAAGCAAAGGAGGGTAGTTTGAATTCAGACGCAGTGGCAAAAATTTTGACCACATATCCTAACATAAATATAGAATGGCTGCTTACTGGTGTTGGAAGTATGGAGAAAGATAAAACAGCAATATTCAGTTTGAAGTCAGATCGTATAATAAAAAATCAATCTGTACCATTGTACAGTATAAAAGCCTCTGCTGGTATCGTTACTTTATTTGCTGATTCGTCAAATACTAAACCGGTAGACTATATAGAAATACCTAACCTTCCCAAGTGTGATGGTGCGCTTTACATTACAGGAGATTCTATGTATCCTTTATTGAAGTCGGGAGATATTGTAATGTATAAACAATTGAGTAATGTAAAAGAAAATATAATATTCGGAGAAATGTACTTAATTGGATGGCGAATGGATGATGACCCAATGATTACAGTTAAATATATTCACAAAAGCGAAAAAAGTAATGAACACATAAAACTTGTTAGCGAAAACAAGCATCATCATGATATAGAAATTCATTTATCAAAAATAACAGCACTGGCACTTATCAAGGCTAGCATAAGAATAAACACAATGAGTTAATTACAATAATCAAATATTATTTATATGAAAAAAAACATACTTTTTTTAACTATGGGCGCAAGTCTTAGTTTTTTGGTAGCTTTTAATGTATTTTCTCCTAATAAACAGGCGGAAGTTAATGAGTATGAAGGGAAGCTTATATTTTCAGATTGTCAACCAACGAATAAAAATTATGATGTTGTAGGTCAAGAGAAATTAGGAACCCTTTACAACGGCATGAGTTATCAAACGATAAAAAAGAAATTACTTAAGAAAGCAGAAAAAACAAACATCCAATTTGACGGAATAATACTTGAAGACGACGGAACCGGCCAAAACTTCAAAGGAATATTGATAAAGTTTAAATAATACATTTTTTTGTATTATTTAATTTTTGTATTATTTTTTGTATTACCTCGTAAAGTGTTGATTTTACTACATTTTTCCTTTATAAATACAAATAATACAAAAAACAATAATAAATAGAATAAAAGGGAAGGAAAAACAAAAAAAAGACCGCCTACAAAAAGGCTGTGCCTTCTTTAATGGTGTTTTTCTATGAAAAACGGTTTTAGTAATCCCTTGAAAGGGGATTACTAATAAGGTGTTGATTTTTGCGAAAATCAACGGTTTTTTGTTTATAAAATAGCAGGAAAGGCCTGTAATTATTAGTTATCCAGCGATTTGACCTGTGTCAATTTTGTGTCAGAATCATTAATTTTTTAGCTATTTTATAAGTGTAAAGTGCTGATTTACAACATGTGCATAATAGTGAAAATAGGTATTAAGAATCCCTCTTTCTCCGCCACTTTTGAAAGCCCTGATTTTAAATCAGGGCTTTTTTTTATCCTTAATGTTATCTTTTCTTAGTAGGGCACGGATTAAAAATCCGTACTAACAGGTTACAAATCCGCGCTATCGAGTATCTTAATTCCAGACAAAAAAAATACCTGTCTACTTTTAATTTAAGTAGACAGGTATAAATCCTTACTGCAAGCTAAGCCTACGAGTTCCGAGTTAAGGGCTTGAAAGATCGGTTTGTTTAACAACCGGACATCTGGCCGTTTACAGGAACGAGGTAAACTTCCTAAAAAACTCTAAGGTTGTTTTGTTAAAACATATTCTCCATAAGGAACACGCATTTCATCCGGCGCCCCTTCTTGAAGCATTACAGATGTATCGTTCTTATATATCCTAGCAATTATCCTTTCTACTCCATTTTCATTTTTATATCGTAAGATTACAGCATTGTCAAGATATTTTCTTTCAGGATCTGTAATATACAGTTTTATTCTTCTCTCATTTTGAGAACAATCATCACACTTAGGAAACAAGTTTTTTGTCCATATTAAATTGCCCCAAATATTGTGATATCCTGCCTTAGCAGGCGGATTAATCATTTGACTTAAAGTATTTATTTTTTCAACACCATTTTCAATAAATCGATATTCCCCAACTAATAAATCTTCATAATAATTCTTTGATTGATAATGGTTAAATGTTAGCTTTTTTATCTCAAAAGTCAGGCTAGTACTACCCTGTATGAGTTTCCAGGTCCCAACATATTTGTTAAAATCATTATCTACATCTTTATTATAAGTTCCGTTTGTAAAGGCTAAATCGCTATCACTTGCAAGTGAGACCACAGTCTGTGCCTTACAGGAGAATAGGACAAATAAAGCAAGCGTTGTGAAAATATATCTCATAGTTGTATTTAGTTACAGCTAATACTATCTAATTACGGTTGCTTTATCAAAATATATTCTCCATAAGGAACACGCATTTCATTTGGAGAACCTTCGGGTTGCATAATAGAATTATCACTTTTATATATTTTGACAATTATCTTTTGGGTTCCATTGTCATTTTTATATCGTAAAACAATAGAGTTACTTAAATAGGTTCTTTCAGGATCAGAAATTGATAATTTAATACGACGTTCATTCTCTTCGCAATCACTGCATATAGGGTACAAATTTTTTGTCCAAATCAAATTTCCGGAAATGCTGTGATCATCTCCTCGTAGTGAGTTATTAGCAAGCAATGATAATGTGTTTATAATTTCAGTCCCATTATGAACATATTTGTATTCTCCAATTAACAAATCCTGATAGTAATTTTTATACGGGAAGTATTCAAAAGTTTTCTTTACTAAAGAAATTGTTAGTGTAGTATTACCGTTTTGATATTTCCAAGTACCGATATATTTACTAAAATCATTATCAACATCTTTGTTATAAGTACCATTTGTATATGCTGCATCGCTATCTACAGCAAGAGGCACTATAATTTGTGCTTTACATGAGAAGAAGGTTAGCAACATGAGAATTTTAAGAATATATTTCATATTAACATTAATTACAGTTTATTTCATTTATCGGTTTGTTTGTTTTAGTCTCTGGATTTTCATTCAAAGCTAATTTAGTCCATTTGGTTAGATTATCGTCAGCTTTATACAATGAAAGTTCTAAGCCATTATCTTTTAGGAATTCTAAAAATATCGTTTGATAATTTGCTAATGCAAAGCTACTGTTATCGATTTTTTTATATTTTCTTCCTAAAGCTCTTTTAAAATCTTCACGCTTGCTATTATCCGAATAAATGGCTCTTAGCTTTTCCAATGCTTGAATATTATCAGCAGATATAGCATAAGTTCCTATATTCGAAACAAGTATATGGACAGGTATTAATGGATCTGGAATTCCATTATTTGCAGTATAATTATGCCCTTGATAAAATTTATCCAGTAAAAAGAGATCCGCTTCCGAGAACATTGAGAAATGACCATTCAAATGGCAATGTATTCCTCCAAAAAGCAGTGAATTACTGGAATAATTTACATGATTGTCACCTGTATTAGCCTCTGGAACTTCTGATACGACAAGATTTCCTTTTCCATTATAGGATAAATTGAATCCTTGCTCTTTAACACCTGTCAATGATTGATCTGTTTTTAATTTTTTTATTGCCGCTTTAAAATTAAAGCTTTTCAACAACTCATTCAATTTGTCACAATGCAAAGGAGGTTCAATCCAATCTTCAACAGGTACCGTTATTATATTTGGACAACGTGGACAATTACTCGGAGGATTAGAGTTTCCCCCACTTGGATCTTCATCACCGCCACCGCCATTACCGGTTTGCCCTCCGGTATTACTACCTCCGGTGTATTGACCTGCTCCGGCTCCAAAACTTCCTCCTCCGCCAACGACGTCACAGGTTATTGAGGTTACCCCATATAAATAAAGAGAATTTTGACAATCTTCACCCCGAACATGCTCTGGTCCGATTTTATTTCCATCTTTATGTTCATTGCACATCATTATCGTAGCTGTATGGCAAACAATATCTTTACCTGATAATGATGTAGTATAATTTATCGGCATTAAATCAATGTCTCCCTTAAATATAAACGAGCCATGTACACCTGAATGTAAAGGCTCACTAGGCGTATACTTTAAAATATATGCACTTGGTTGTCCTATGCTGTCTACGTTGATCACAAGGTTTTCAAAATAATCAGGGCTATTGATTTCCCGTGTAATCTTAAAAGTGTAGGAAGTTTTAGTACCATCTTCTATCACCTTTGCGCCATGCGGTACGATGCTGAAATTGTACTGAACTTCCATAGCTGTACGGGATTTATCCCTGTTAACATAAACTTTATTATAGGCAGTAACAAACTTGCTTTCACCAAGTAATTTATCCAATGATGCTTCTCTAATCTTGATTTTAGCCGCATAGTTTTCGTTACGAACGACTTCCTCGTTCAGCTCACAGCCAGTAAGCATCACCAGGATCATAAAAATCCATACTTTAAAAATAGTTTTCATAATTGTTATTAAAATGCGTGTGCAAATATTACCTTCTCAAAATCAATCCAATTACGGTTTTCCCGTAGTTAAGACATTTTGTACCAAAATGCAGTATAAACACGTATAAACATTGTGATACTTTTCTTGCAATAAGTATCTGTATAACTTAGAATGTTACAGTTAATTATGCTTTGAGTTCAAACGAGGCCGATCTTACAATTGGTAGAGGCAATCCTTTTTGATCAATTAATAAAACTATGGAGGTGTTATATCCAACAGACAGAAAAAGATTTTTTTCTAATTATTGATTATAAATAGTTCTTTCTTTTCACCCGTGACAGAAGGGATATAAAATCTATAGATGTGTAAATGTGCTTGTTTATTTGCACGTATCAACACATAAATATTTCAAGGTATTTGCAAAAAAAAGCTTTCTATTAACGTCTTTTTTAAAACATAAAATTAAGTAAAAACACGTATTGCTTTGTTGTTTGTAAATCAGTTTCTTGCGAGTTTAACAAAATTACAATTATTAAAGAATAAGTTTTACGAAATAAGATTATGTGCTTGTTTAGAAAACAGACAGGTGGAAAGTTTTGTAAAAAACAGTTTTATGCCTTACCCTAAAAGACGACATGACAGACATTAAGTATAAACAGAAATGAAAGAAATCACAATTACAATATGAAACTTGTTACGAGAAATAATCTTGAAAATTGGGCAGACACTACCTTTTCAAAAGCCATTCTACCTTACCTAATTTCAAGATTGGTAAGAGCGACAACACCTGCAAGTACAAAAGCAAACCTTCCTTCGGGCAGTGCATCCTATATTGGAGGTTGGGACGGTGTTGTGAATTGTGAAATTAAAACAGCTTATGTTCCTCAAGGAATCTCTTTGTGGGAATTTGGCACTTCTTCTGATTGTAAAGGAAAAGCCGATGATGATTATGATAAAAGAAAAGCAAATCCAATAGGATTTACACCACGTGATTCTGTTTTCATATTTGTTACGCCAAGACTTTGGACAAAAAAAGACGCATGGGTTGCAGCGAAAAAAGCTGAAAATCATTGGAAAGATGTTATAGTATATGATTCAATAGACTTAGAGCAATGGCTTGACGATACGTTCTCTGTTTCTCGTTGGCTTGCTTCGCAAGATGGAGTTGGAACATATCCATTTGATGGGATAATGACGGCTGACGAATTCTGGGAAGAATGGTCAATTGGTCCAAAAGGATTGGTTCTTTCACCAGAATGTATAGTAGCAGGAAGAGAATATGAGAAAGATTTGTTATTATCAGCGTTACAAGGAGCCCCAACAATCAAAGGAATAAAAGCATCAACAAAGATTGAAGCAATTGCATTTATAATTGCTTCAGCAAAATTATTTCCAACTGAAGAGTTTGACCGTTTTTTTTCAAAAGCATTAGTTGTTGATACTGAAGGGAATTTTCGCGGAATAGTAAGAAACAATATAACCTCTACGTTAAATCTCATTCCAAGATTTGATGAAGCGCAACCTCTTTACTTAGCTGTATCAAAAGGAAACCACGTATTAGTTCCTCTCGGTGCAGATGATGACTTTAATCAAGAAACAATTACTCTACCAACAATTGATAGAGATGATCAAATCAATGCCCTAATAAAGAGTGGTATATCAAAAGAAGATGCTGAGAAATTTTCTAGGGAATCAGGCAGAAACATTACGATACTCAAAAAACTACTTGGATTCCCACACTACAAAGCAAAATGGATAGAGAAAGAAAACATCCGTGAGATAATTCCTGCTCTTATAATTGGAAGATGGAATGAAAAATTTGTTGGAGATATTGAACTAATTGAAAAGCTTTCCGAACAAAAGTATTCAGACTATTTAGTTATCCTAAATAAATGGAAAAACTTTGAAGAATCGCCCATTATCCAAATAGGTCAGACTTGGAGATTAATCTCTCCTCTGGATTTGTGGACAGCTCTTTCATTTCAACTTTCATCTAAAGACTTTCAGAACATTCAAGAGTGTTATACATTAGCTTTCAAAAATGGAAATCCGATAGTGGAACCTGAGGGCAAAAACAGTTTCGCAGCTTATTTTAACAAAAAAAACAAATATTCGAATTGGTCAAGAGAAGGCTTAACACAATCGTTAATATTAGTTGGACGATTGAATGGAGTAAAAATTACCAACCTCGACAATCCCCAAAATTGGGTTGATAAAATCATTTTTGATTTACTCAACAATGCAAGTGGTGAAATGTGGATTTCCGTTGATCACGAATTACCTCTTATTTCGGAGGCATCACCTGAAAGTTTTCTTAAAGCAGTAAAAAATTCATTGGCAAAAGAACAGCCCGAAATAATGGATATGTTCAAAGAGGAAGATGGTTTTTTGCACAAAACAAGTAATCACACTGGTTTGTTGTGGGCACTTGAAAATTTGGCTTGGTTGCCCGAATATTTAAAGGATGTGAGTTTCGCACTACTTAAACTTTCAAGCCTTGACCCAGGCGGTAGTTTATCAAATAGGCCACTGAATAGTATTTCAGAAATTTTCAAACCATGGCATTTTCAAACTCTCTCATCATATGATGAAAGAATGGAAATTTTAAAATACATTACCGAAAAAGAAAAAGAATCAGGTTGGTCTCTTTTAATTAGGATGCTTCCAGATCATCACGGTATAGCACAGCCAACACATAAAATGCGTTGGCGAATGTTTGATAAGAATACCAATCTCACTTACTCTTATCAAGAAATATGGAATACACATTCAGAAGTAATAGAAATGCTTATAAATCTTTTTGATAATGATGAAGAAAAGTTTTCTCAACTCATAAAGGAAATAACCAATCTTTCTCCTAAAGATAGAAAAAGAGTTTTGGATTGGGCTGATGAAGTTTACCCAAATGTCAAACAGGAAAAATTTTCAACTTGGGAAACAATAAGGAGAATTTTAAATCATCATAGGTCGCATCCTGATACCGATTGGGCTTTACCCGAATCCGAGTTAGTACGGTTAGAAAATTTGTATAACAAACTTCAACCAACAGACATTGTCCACAAATACATTTGGCTTTTCGATGAACATTGGCCTGAGTTTCCAGAAGGTTTCAAATACGAACCCAATGAATCAGAAAAACGATACGATCAACAACAAAAGCGTATTGATGAAGCAAGAAAAACAGCAATAACAGTTTTTCTTCAAGAATTAGGTTTAAACGCAACCTTAGAATTACGAAAAAAAGTTAACGAGTTTTGGCTTTTGGGCGGTGCTTTAGCTGGCGTAATCACAAATAAAGAAGATGTTATTACAGTTTGTGAATGTTTGTATGACGATAAAAATCTTATTGGTTTTGTTCACAACTTTATTTATCGTAAATCAATTATTGAAAACTTTGATTGGATAAAATCACTATTCAAAGAATTACAAGAAAAGAAGTTTAGCAACAAAGCACTTTCTAATGTTCTAATTCCACTAAATCAAAATCAACAATTGTGGAATTTTGTAGCTTCATTAGATGAAGAAATACAAAATGAATATTGGCAAAACATCAATCCACATTTTTATCACATTACAGATGAAGAAAAAACAATTGGAATTAAAATGCTTTTGAAATACAAAAGATTTTTTTCTGTAATAGATATTGCTTCACATTTTGCAAACGTAATTTCGAGCAGCCTGCTGTCAGAGATGTTGAAAAAAGCAGCGATAGAGGAAGCAAGTGAAACGCCACGTTTCAGTGGGTATAAAATTGATCAAATTTTTGAAGAACTTGACAAGCGTACAGATATTGAGAAATCAACCCTCATTCATTTGGAATGGCTTTATCTTCCGATTTTGGATTCATACGGAACAAGAAGAAACCCCAAGACTTTAGAAGAAGAATTGGCAAACAACCCTGATTTTTTTATTGAGATTTTAAAGTGGATTTACATTCCAAAAGACAAAGCATTATTGGAGAAAGAACGAGAGGGTATTTCTGATGATGCTATTCAAAATAGAGCAAAACAAGCCTATCATTTGCTTCATTCTTGGAAAAAAATTCCAGGTATGAAAGAAGACAATTCTATAGATGAAATGGAATTGAAAAATTGGATTATAAAAACAAGATTTTTAGCAGAAAACGTAAGTAGACTAGAAGTTGCTGATGCCGAAATTGGTAAAGTATTAGCACAATATCCAGAAAATATTCCTTTGTGGCCACAGGAAAAAATATTTAAATTAATTGAAGAAATAAATACAGATAGTCTTAAGCAAAATTATTCTTCTGCTTTATTCAACAAAAGAAGTTTTTCATCAAGAGCTGCATTTGAAGGAGGAAGCATTGAAAGAGAAAAAGCAGCATACTTTGAAAAGTTAGAAAATGACTATAAAAATAAATTTCCAAATGTTGCTGAGATTTTCAAAAATATGAAACAAGGATATTTATTTGATGCACAACAAATGGATGAAGATGCAGAAAGAAACAAATTGGAATATTGATTCCTACTCACCAAGATAGACACAAAATGACTACAAAACGGACAAAAGAAAAAGAAGGGCGAAGAAATAACAATCGTGTGATAAAAAGAGGATTCAGTGCATAAATGAAGTTTTATGCTCCGAAACCAGCCAGAATGGAAATCCCGAAACTGTTAGCAACCTAAGAACATCATTCTCAAAATCCCAAAAAAATCAATATGTCAAATTTACACTTTAAAGAATTTGAAATTCAAGAGGTTGAAGATTTTATAGATGAATTTATTAGTAAATGGCCGAGTTATAATGAATATTTCGTTTATGATATATTGGTAGACACAATGAAAACTGATAAAGGTGTTTATTTATATAATCTTGCAAGATTTCTTTTAGTTCAAAGAGGAATAATTAAAACTGGTGGAGCTTTTGACGAATTAACTGATTATGGAAGACAAATAAAATCTAAAGGTGGTTATAAAAAATATTTAGAAGAGATAAATAGTCTTGAAAGAAAACAAAAATATAGAACAGAATTAGAATTAAAAAATTTAGAAATAACAACTGATTTAAACAAATGGCTTTACAAAACCAAATGGCTCCCCCATATTCTATCAATTTTGGCTTTTTTGATTTCTATTGCAGCAGTTATTATAGCATATCTTGATTATACTAAAAAGGAATAAGTCTGTAGTCACAAACAATCGTTTTACACTATGGTTTGTTTACTTTTCTATTGAAAATATGTAATTAGGTAAAAACATATATTGCTTTATTATCAATAAGTTATTTTTTTTCTAATCCAGTAGAATTCTTATTTGTTAGAGAATATAGAAGCGATATTTAATGAACTAACAGAATAACTTTACAAAATATGACTATAGCCTTTTCACTATATAAGCAGTTGAAAAATTTTGTAAAAAAGAATGTTGAGCGAAATTATACCCAAAAATGGAAAAAATCACCTTTGATGAAATAAAAAAAGCTTTGATCAGGTCGGGCTATTTACTCGAGAATAGAGTTTTAAACTTTTTTAATGATAACCAGTTTGATGCAGAATCTAGTCATCGATACGTTATCGATGAAGTAGAAGGAAAATTTAGAGAAATAGATGTGTTGGCTACGGCAAATCTAGCATCTAATTCCACCAATAAAACTAATATTACACTTTTCGTTAATTTTTACGTAGAATGTATAAATAATCCGGTTCCATTAGCTTTGTTTTGTAGTTATGGTGATCGAGAAGAACCAACTACAGATTGGGCATATAATTTTATAAATGGTAGTCCACAATTCTTAGAATTTTGCAGTGAGAGCTTTCCTCAAGTGATATATGATAGACAGAACGAAATTATTAAGTCCATGCCTGCACGTCAATATTGTGGTTTTATTATGAAAAAAGATAAAAATATAGATGAAAAATGGATGGCTAACCATCCTGATGATTTTCACCAAACTTTAAGTAAGCTTTCTCAATTCGTAAAGATTAAGAAATCTGACACAAAAGAAAGATGGGAAGAAATTCGTCCCGATTTTACAAGACTTGAAATATTCATACCTCTAATTGTTTTGCAAGGTGAAATGATTGAAATAATTAATCAGAAAGAATTAGAACTTAAAGATATTGAATATTACAGGCTAAAAGCACCATATGAAAAAGGCTATAATAAAAGTTTAAGTATAGATATTGTAACAGAGAAGTATTTGAAAACTTATTTAGATTTAAAAGTTACGGGATTAATAAATATGTTTGATGACTTGAACTCATTAATTAACAGCAACTTCGAATAATAGTAGTATTCCCAGCAATTGCTTAAACATTCCGTAAATAAAATAGCCTAATGAAAAATTTTGAGCAAGATCTTTACAATTTTATATTAATATTCATATCCTTATCGATTTTCTATCTATTCAAAAACTTTTTGCCAAAGTATTTCGAAACTAAAGCTTCAAACCAAGCTACAAAAGAAGATATTGGGGAAATTACCGAAATCATAGAAAATATTAAATCTGATTTATTTCAACAAACGGAATTTTTAAAAGCACAACTTTCTTTAACAAATCAACATAAGTTAAATATCAAATCTGCAGAGAGAGAAGCGATGTTCGATTTTAATAAACAAAAGTCTGTATGGATATATTCTTTGATTAGATTTTCGTTTTATAAATATAATTTCGAGACTTACAAAGAAGTTGGGTTGGAATATTTAGAAAATCAAAAGCGGCAATATGAATATGACTTAGCTGCCGCTCACCTTGTCTTGTTTATACACGATAGTGAGTTTATGGAACTAAAAGAAAAATTAGTTAACGAAGTTATCGAACTTCAAAAAATTGTATCAGACACAATATACTCACTTTATGAAGCTTTTTGGAAAGCGGAAACTAATTTAAATTTAGAAAAGGATGATCAAATCAGGCAGGATATCAGATATAATTTCAATGAAGAACTTTTAGTTATTGTTGATGAGCATAACAAGAAAGCATTGAAACAATTTGAAGAGGTAAATCGTCTTGATATTCAAATGAGAGAATTGCTTTTCAAACGTATTAAAATTTTAGATGATTGTAAAAGCACCTAACAGGCTGTGTAGTGTAATAGTTCGTTTTTTATATTTTATAAAAACTACAGAGTTTCAATATTGTTTAATAATATTTCTTAAATTGCTGCTAATGTCTCTTGAATTAGTAGAGGCGTAAATAATTCTAAAATATATGAGAGAATGGATTAATCGAAGATTTGGAACAAATTTAAATGACCAAGACTTAGCAAGTGTGAAAGATTTTGTCTTAATATGGAACATTTTCGAGAGTTCTGTTTGTCTATCTAATTTCAGAATACAAACTGTTGAAAATGAAATACAAATCCATCATTTTGACATATTAGAATTTCAACCTTTTTTAGAGTATTTTAGAAATCGCTATGTAACCAATGCGAACTTAAATGGACGTTTTCAACATTTAAATTTTCGACAAAACGATCGACAAGGATTAGTTGAACAAGTTTTGTTGGGAAATAATACAAATACTTGGGATATAATTCTAGCCTTAGTTATTATTGTTTACCGATTTAGAAACAATCTTTTTCATGGAGTAAAAGACATTCAAGTTATAGATGAGCAACAAACAAATTTCGAAAATGCTAATGCGCTTTTAACTTTGTTACTAGAGAGGATGAGCACACCACTGGCTAACAATGATTTCGTATAATAACCCTATTTATCTTTCGTGAAAAATGCGAGCTTCATTTTAATTTTACATTTTTCACGAAATTGTATCTACACACGTCAAGCCGCGACACATTATAAATAAGTAAGCCATAATAATACTAAACAATATCCATCACACAACCTTATTAAAATACAACAAAAGCAGCAGGAGGTGTTCGATTGTGATACCTCTCGACCCGAAATAATTTTCTTGTAAATCCTTAAGCTTGATTGTTTTAAGGTTTTTTTATTTATGTATTTGTGCCATTCTTCTTCTTCTGGTTAATAAAGTTATTCTCTTCTTTTTATTACGAATTCAATTACCTATCAATTAGGTAAAAACACGGATTGCTTTATTATGTATAAATTACTTTCTTGCGTGTGTAGACACAGCGATATGCTTTTTGACGAAATAAATAAGGGGAAAGTTTCGTAAAAAACACTGTTGACGTCAATCCATAAGAACATCATATAAACATTCAAAAATAGAAATGAAAGTTATTGACTCTGATCATTTTGAAAAAATAGAAAATGATATAAATGCCGAGCTTATTAAACGGCAAGAAATTGTTTTAAAAGAGTATTGTGAAATCAAAGGTGGAACTTTTTCTGTCCACTCACTTCACGGAACAATTGGCCTTAATAAGGCAGCTAATCTAGACCTAGTTCACGGAATGTGGCCAACTTATGAAGACTACATTGCAAGTTGGCTTTCTGGGTTAAAAGATTTGATTGCGAGTGGAAGAAACTCAATGATGCAGAAGATATTTAAGGTCAAAGAAATAAGAGAATATATTTTGCTTTTTTTAGAACGTGACTTTTATCGTCATTATAAAATTCGAGTCAAACAAAAGCCCCAAGAAAATTTATGGTCTATCTGGTTTGGGAATTCAACATTAACATGGGGATTATTGATTGCGCCGCGTTTTTGGGATGGAGTTTGGTACAATAAGCCAGCAAGAATTCGTAAAGTTGATTTTGAATACTGGACTGTTGGCCAAATATTGAAAACAGGTTTGGTTGACCCAGAAAACGATAAATTGTATAAATTTCGGGATCTTGCAGTTTTTATGAATTTTTATGAATCTATACTTAAGCGAGTTTCAAATTCAATCTATGAAAAAGCTATTTTCGATTTTTATAAAGATTACATTAACTCATCAGCCGATCCTTTATCTGAACCTTTCTTAATTCCAGAATTTAGATATGATGGATTAACTAAGAAGCATAAATATCGTTTAGATTTCACAATACTAAATTGTCACACAGGTGAGCGTATAGGTTTTGAATTAAGTCCTCAATCGACACATATGGCTGTTTCGGGAATAAAGTCAAAAACTCAAATAGAAATGAATGAAGATTTATCCAAAAGATGGGCTCATGAAATGACTAAGAGAAATGAATACTTCCAGCAATATGGAATAACAACAATAACATTTACAGATGAACAACTTAAAGATATGGAACATTGCTTTGGAATTATGAAATATTATTTGTCGAAAAGAAAACCAGAAAAAAAAAGTGTAGATGAATTAATCTCAGAAATTATTAAAATAGCATAAACTGCCACCAACACTGCATTTGTGCAAGAGCTGGTTTGAATAAATTGAAACGTTCCTCAAAACCAAGAAAGTTGTATCTTAACAGAGAAAACTCAGCTCCCATTTCCGCTCCAGCGCAAATACAGGGATGTTACCAGTCATTTTAAAAACTATCGCATAAATTATGAATGAAGAATTATTAGTCGAATTATTTGACGGATCATTAAATATATTTTTAACTCACGAAACAGAAAATATCCTAAGCAATGTTGCAGAAAGAAACTTGTGTGGAAGACTTGCAATTTACATTACTCCTAAACTAGACGAATTCGGAATTAAAGGTTACTTTGCTGATCCAGAATATAATCGTAAACAAGGCGGTCGAGTAAAAACTATTTTGGATGGTGAAGAAACTATCATCCCAATTCAATGCGATTTAATTGTGCATAGTAGAGGAAATGTAGTCAAGCACGATAACTTGATTGCTATAGAAATGAAAAAATCAACTCGCCCAGAAGCAGAAAAAGTTGCGGACAGAAAAAGATTGAGAACAATGACAAAAGATAGTTATGATGGTGTATGGTCATGGGAAGCTGAAGTGCATCCTGAGCACGTTTGTGGCTATTTACTAGGAGTTTATGTCATTGTAAATATTGCAGAAAGAAGCTGTCAAATTGAATACTATGCACACGGGAATTTAGCATATGAGAGAGTACAAAGGTTTTAAGAAAAACGGCTGGTAACAGCAGCTTTGCGTAATGGCTAGTTTATCTTTCTTGGAAAACAATCCGCTAATTCAAATTTTACTTATCTTTCTTATAAATTATTAATGTTCCGCCACTGCACCAAGCTGCGGAACGTTAATGGTCATACTGTGGAACCAGATGGACAGAACTATCAAATCAATAAAAACATGCACAAAGACGATTTTAAAAAGTTTGTAAATAAGGGAGTTGAAAATAAATTCCATATTGGTACTGGTAATCCCAACGCTCAAATTTTATTTATTGGTAAAGAATCTGCAATTACTGATGACAATCTTGAAGATCAAAAATGCTATGAGAGAAACGCAAGTAATTGGCAAAATCATGTAGAGAATAATACTTGCGAAATTTTAAGCTATCCAATTCTAGAAGACCATGTTTTTAGACGAGAAAAGAGCTGGGGGAAGAACACCTGGAGCAAATATCAAAGATTGACAAATCATATATTTGAAAAGGAAGAAAGATCATACCATATTGATTTTCTTGAAAATGTGTTTACGACAGAAATGAATGATGCACCTAACAAAAATACCATTACTGCCGACAAAAGTAAATTGAACGAGCGAAAGTCATTACTTAAAGAATCTGATTTTATACAAAACTTTCCGGTTGTTGTTTTAGCTTGCTCGAATTATATAAAAAACAATGGCGATCTACGAGAAATTGACGAAATTTTCGGTGTAAAGTATGAGGTCGAATATCCTAAGAAAGTTTATACCAAAACAAATTGGTTTTTCTCACATTACAGTGAGGATGGAATTAAATTAGTAATTCATACAAGACAATTAAGCGCAAATGTAAAAGCAGATTTATTAAAGGACATGGGGGAGGTTATACGAGAACACTTGAAAAAATTAAAAGGCTAAGTACAAATTACTAACAAGTGTTTAGTAAAAAATCAGGTGAAGTCGTTAATTGAATATTCTACCTCGTACCAACCTTTATAGTGTATTGATAGTTTTGTTCTTCGAAATTAGCTACTGAGCAAATTACCAGACCGTTAGTGGTAATTACTCGAAGAATCATCTTTCTATGAAATATATTTTAGCATTCACAATTCTGCTTTTACTTCAGCTTGTAATAATGCTGAAAGGGCACCTAGATATGCAAACAAAAACTGGAGAAAAAGTTATGCTACTTTTTTGTAATTCGCTCGCTTTTTATTCGGTTCAACTAAAGACTTTCTCTTTTTTATTAAGAATTAGATTTCAATACTTTAAAAATGTAGTTGTCTATAAATTAAGTAAAAACACGTATTGTTTGATCATGAATAAATTGCTTTCTTGTTGATCCAAGAAATATAACTATATAGCTTTTTTATAAGATAAATAAGGAGAAGTTTCGTGTAAAAGAATGTTAGCTGTAATTGCAAACCAACTACATAAAAAATGATAACACTTTCAAATTCAACCTGGGGAATTAAACGAAGCGGACATGATATAGCTGGAGATATAATTGGAATCATTCATAATGCAGATAATTTTATAATTGTTGGAGGTTATAATTTTACTTTTAAAACAGTCGGATATTCTTTTTTTAGAGAATTAAGACAAAAAGCATTGCAAGGCTTACCTATATTAATTATTTTACCATCACACTTATATGGAAATGGAAGTAATCAACCGGCAATCATTAATTTTTGCATTATAAATGGCATTGGAGTGATTTTAAATGGAAACAATCATTCTAAATGGATTCTAACGGATAAAGATTTATATTATGGCTCAAGTAATTTTTCAGTATCCAGTTGGAAGAATAAAGTAGAAGTAGTTACTATTCACAATCATTCACACATTAATAGACAATGGAAAGTTGATACCGTCAATGATTTCAAAGATTTTGTGAAAGATGAAATTAAATCTTTAAAGCGTAGACACACCATGACACGAGTTCCAGGTTTGATAGTTTATACCAGAATTGTTTGGAACGGCATTAAAAGTAGAATGTTTAGATTAAACCCTTCTATAGAAAAAGTCATCATCACTCTTGAAAACTATGAAAATGTAGTACACAATTTAGAAAAAGTTTGCAGTTTATGGTTTGAAACGGAAAATTTTGATGATTACAACAATATCAAAAAGTTGAGTAGACAAATTTTAAAAAAAGTAGATCAACTATGCTCATACGCATATTCTAATATTTATAATGAAAGCTTAGTTGATCTTGAATCAAAAAATATTAATCTTGATTTATCAAAAGAAGTAATTGAAAACTATAACAAAATTCATTTAGAATTAATAATAATAATTGAAGATTGTAAAAATCAATTGGAAAAAATCTCATTGAATAGAGACTTCAATTTAGAAAGTAAAAACCAGACAATTTTAACTAATATTGATACCGTTTTAACTAATGGCAACTACAGTTAACAGCGGTTTTGCGTTATAGCAGGCATATCTTTCTTGGAAAATACGCTGAACCTTACAATTTCTTCTTGCATTTTTCTTTAACTTGCCGCAACTACGTAAAGCCAGCGAAACGTTATAAATAAGTAAGCAGCAATAATACAATACTATCATATACATCATCCAACCTTATTAAAATACAACAAAATCGGCATTAGGTGTTCGATTGTAATACCTCTTAGCCCGCGACTATCTAAAACGCATATTTAGCCCTAAGATTTTTAATCTCAGGGCTTTTTTTGTAAACGTGGTAATGACAAATGGTGACAATTTAATGAAAAATTGTTCTTTTAAATCGTTACAAAATAGTTACCGATGATTTGAAAAGGTATTGTAACTAACATATTTGCAAATCGTTATAAAATAAGGTTTGGGAGTCTCACTCTCCGCTTAATAGTCAGACACTTGTCTGCCAAATCAAGAAAGCGCCTTAATGCAGTAATGTGTTAAGGCGCTTTTTCATTTCTTAAAGCCTATTCCACGTCGCGACAACTAAAAGCCAATTTTTACATAGAAAACGTTACCAATTCGTTACCATTAAAATCTCTTCAAAAAATGGTAACGATTTACTCATTAGTCGGTCATTAGTCAATATTTGGCAGGTGTAAATAACTCATTATTAACAAATAATCAATTATGTTTAACTCTAATGATGAGTGTTATGATGAAGAAAGGACTAAGTGTCTTGTTCTATTTGAGAAAAAATAGACCAAACAAAAATGGAAAAGTATCGATTATGATACGTTTGACAATTAATTCTAAGCAATGCCCGTTTGCTTCTGATTTGGAAATTTTTGTCGATGACTGGGATGATATAGAAAAACGGATGATTGGGAAGTCTCGAAGCTAAAGTTCTCAATATAATTGCAAAGTATACACCTCTGGAATTACGTTTACGTATCGTACCATTGGTACAACAGTCCGCCACACAATATAAAGTAAGCTATGTTCAATATATGGGGACTGGTACACTGGAAAATGAATCAGGTGTTTTTTTAGGTCAGAACATTGAGTAAGATTTGAATGACAGGACTTTCATATTGAAATATACGTCATATACCGATACCGAACATTTCTTTGAGATTACCGTCAAAGACAATTTTGGGAACATACGAAAGCAGAAAGTCAAATTTATGCCTGAAAACGAAGTAGCACAGGGGAAGTAGCAAGTTTAATCTGAAATAAAAAACCGCTTCATAACGATTATGAAGCAGTTTCTTGGTTTAAGAGTATTTTGTTTATCACATTCAAATAAAATCTATTATAAATTTTTGTTTTATAATGTATGGGTTTAGATAAAGTTACGGATGGTAGAGAGATTAAAATTAGTTATATGTTAGCTGTAAGTTTAAAAATTAAAAGTTCCTGATAAGAAAATATTGACGTTTGATGGTTTGGAGTCACTTTGATACATGCGGTCAATTCCTATGGATATATAACTTGGAGTATTAAAAATTCTGGCACCTTCTTTACGCTCTATCTCCGTTTGAATGTGATCTACATTGACTGTAGTTTTTTTTTCAGATGCTTTTGGTTTTTGAAAAATTTCTGTTGATAAAAAGCCAATGCATATTCCAGAGTTATATGTTGGTTTATTTGTGTGTATTATTTGAGATGAAATAAATGGTACGATATTCACCAATGGGTAAAATTTGGTGGGAGTATAGTCAAAGAAAAAAGGTAATGAAATTCCCCAATTGCCTCCTGCAATTCTATTATTAATTGAACCATATTTTCCATCAGGACTTTTGAATGGAACTACATTATCAATTATTGTACTTGGATCGATTTCTTTATAATCTATCAAACTTGAATTATTGTAGGTTCTAGGGTTATATGTGCCATTTAGAGATAATGCCCAAACAAATTTATTATAAAAAGAATAATGTGTGAAGCCACCGGTTATTGAAAAGGTCTCGGGGTATCTTAACTTTATATCTTTCGTGTCGGGATCATAATTGTTAAATTTATCTTGTCTGAATTCAAAACTTAATCTAAAAGTAGATAAACCTTTTTTAGGATCAATAACTTCTTTGGCTCCATATACATAACTTACTCCTAAAAGAAATCCATGTTTTGAAAAATTAAAATCATCGATGTCAATAATTTTTTTGTATTAGTTAAGCCACCCTTCGCAAATACGCCACTCTTTTTAATAGCAGTGATTTTAAGTGTATCATTTGTGTCAACCCAAGAGCTTTCCCAATCAAATAAAAGGAATTCTACTATAGCTTCGTTAGTAGAAATTTTAAAATTACTAAAATTTGGATTATCAATATTATAGACAACGGTTTCATTGCTGTCCTTAAATTGGGCAAAATTGTTACCTGTAACAAAGAGAAGTAGTCCTAAAATATGTAATGTTTTCATAATCAGTTATTTTTTTGTTACAGGGAAGTTAGATCATAAAAAGAGAATGAGTATACGTGTAACTACTGGTTTATTATAGGAAGCTTCTGTTTGGGATTAAATGCTAAAAGATTGTTTATATTATAATTGCGAGTCACAGTTTTTTGATGGAGTGGTTTCGTATTTATTAGAAGGTATAGTGATCATTCATTGATGTTTTTTAGAATCCTCCTAAAATAAATTGTCCCTACTGGTTATTTCAATAACTTGTAGGGATCTTTTTTAATTACTTTGCTGTATAGCTAAACTCGGAAGTAAGACTTCTTGTTATTACATGTTTGGCTCCACCTTCTGACTTAATAGTCATACTGTTGAAGAAAACCCATTTGGGAGGATCATCTACTGTAGGAGCTAGGTAGATTTCAATATATTGTAAGAGAGGTGCTATCTCAAAAAAATGAGGTTGTTGTTATAAGCTGCCTCTATTTTTCTTCTATATCATGAGATAGGTTAACTTTTTATATATTGAAAGGAGGATTTGCTAAAGTATGATGGATTAAGTTGTCTATTTGGTCAGCATACCATTTTTTTGCAATAGGACTTTTTTTTCCTTTTCTGACTTTGCCAAATGGAATTTCTAATATGAAATTGAAAAAGGGATTAATGTTCATGGTGTTAAAGAACAAGTGACGTTTTGAAGGAGATTCTTCAGTATCCTTGTCTCTTACAGCGGAAATTAAAATGTCATAACCAGCTAATCCAAAATTTTTATCAAAGAAATTTTTAAAAGACATTATAGAATTTTTATCGTCAGCTGCTGTATTTATAATGATACGGATATTCTTATTCTCTTTGTTTTGTCCTTCAAGTATCCACATATAATCGTTAATGGGGACACCTTGTAAAGTCTTGTGTTGTTGTTGTGGTTGCGGTGCAGCGTTTATAAAATTGGCAAGATATTTATGTAGTCGTATAATGGTTTCTGTTTTTCCTACATTCTCATTTCCTCCTAATAATAGACAGTTCATGTTTTAATTATTTTATTATTTATTTTAATTAATTCGGAAATTAAATTCAATTGATCGTTATGAGGTTGTCGTCGTTTTTCCAAAATGAGTAGCATTCCTTAATTGCGTTTATTTCGAAATCCGGATTTGCTTTTAACGTTTTCCAATCTTCTCCGTAAATTTCTTCACACATTTTATAGAAGCATCACCTTATTTTTGATCATTACCTTTATGTATTAGTGAGCTTAGTAAAGGTATTTCCCATTCATGCAATAATACTGCACCTAACCATGTGCTAATTACCTCCATGTCACTTGGGCTAGACTATTGGATGACTTTGTTCATTTGGAATGCTTAGCTATTGATTGTATTGAATAGATTATTTCAATTTTTTCTTGAGTTAATGATGAAGTATTGTTAAGCTATAAATATAAGGTTTTATGTATAAAATCGCAATGTTTTATTTTTTTTGCTAAATTTATTCTCGTTTTGAGAAAATATAATAGAGTTTTTAGTCGTTATTTTTTATTTTTGGTACATTTTGTTTTTTAAAGATGTAGCTCACAATCCTTGATTCACTAGCTCTCGAGTACACTGTTCTCATTTATAATAAATAAATTTCTTATAATATATTAACATCTAAAAGCGAGTAATATGAATGTATTTAAAAAGAAACTCGAAAATAAAAATAAGCCCTCATTTCCTATAGATCCTATTGATTTATACCAAAATTTATATCATAAAGAAGGTTATGCGTATTTACGAGGGATTCAAGAAGAAGTACTAAAATCGTGGCATCAAAGAAGAGATGAAAAGGAAGTCTTATGTAAAATGAATACAGGCTCTGGTAAAACATTAGTGAGTTTAATGATGCTTTACTCTAAATTAATCGAGGGAGTGGGAACAGTTGTTTACGTATGCCCTGATAACTATTTATTAGAGCAAGCAAAAAGACAGGCCCAATTTTATGGCATTCCTGTTTGCGAGATCACAGATCAAAATGAGTTTCCTTCAGATTTTCTAAATTGTAAGAGTATATTACTTTGTAACTTTTATAAACTATTTAATTCAAAATCAATATTTAATAGGGATAATATTGAGCTTGGAGGTATAGTTATTGATGATGCTCATGCTTGTTTAGATATTGCGAGGCAAAATACCACGTTAGAGATACCTAAGACCCATGAAATCTTTGAAAGACTTATCAAATTATTTGAAATTGAATTAAAAAGACAAGCACCTGGAAGTTACAGAAGACTTATAGACGGTGATCCGTATGCTAAAATACTGAAAGTCCCTTATTGGATTTGGTTTGATCGAAAAGAAGAAATTTTAGACATATTAAATGAGTTTTCTCATGATAATGAGTTAAAATTCAAATGGCAAATGATATGCGATTCTCTAGACACATTTGATTGCTTTATCGGTCCGAACGGACTTCAAATATCACCTATGATTGTACCTTATGAATCTGTTCGATCGTTTTCTGAGGCCAAATTTAAATACATTTTATCAGCGACTTTTGAAGATCAAGTTGATTTAATTAAAGATTTTGGAATATCAGAAGAAAGTATTCTTAATGCGATTGTCCCTAGAAATAGAAAAGACGTTGGACAAAGATTAATATTAGCTCCTAAGAGATTTGATCCAAGTTTGGAAGACTCGAAAATAAGAGAATTAGTAGTTGATATTACTAGTGAAGGATATAATGCTGTTGTACTAGTTCCTTCCATTGAAAGAGCCAGGGTCTGGTATTCGTATGGTGCTGAAAATCTTAATGATGGTGCAAATATTGCATATAATATAGAGAAATTAAAAAGTTCGAATGGTGGAATTTACGTTTTGATTAATCGTTATGATGGGATTGATTTGCACGGTGATATGTGTCGTTTGTTAATAATAGATGGATATCCAAGATTCGTATCGTATAGTGATCTATATAAAGAAATGAGAGTAGACTCTATCCAAGCCTCCTTAAAATCGCAGATTATAGAACAAGGTTTAGGTAGAGCTGTTAGATCTGGGAGTGATTACTGTTCCGTAATTCTAATGGGGAATGATTTGGTTCAGTTTTTAGGGAATAAATTTAATTATGGTTATTTCTCTCCAGTGACACGAAAACAAATTGAGACTGGGCTTACAATACTTGATGAAGAGGAAGATAGAACCAATTCGATACGAACTATTAGGGAAACCATTTTTTTGTGCCTTGATCAAGATGAAAGTTGGAGAGAATTTCATAGTACGATTTTAGATGAAGTAAAAGATGATGAACTTAGTGATATCAAGAGAAAGGATTTAAATGTTGCACAGCGAGAAAAACAAGCGTTGAATGAGTTTAATTTAAGAAGATATAATAATGCAACCGATATTATAACTTCTAAAATTATAAATAACAATGAATTGAGTTTAAGTTTGAAACATCAAGGATGGTATTATGAGTATGCGGCGAAATTTACCTATCAACTAGATACAGTGTTATCGAATGATTTACAAATTAAAGCGACAATGGTACCTCATATGTTAAGACCAATAAATGGAGAAAATTACAGTAAACTGAATAAAAATGAAGGTCAGTCCTCTACAATTCTTTCTTACATTAGTCAATTTAATAAGTCACAGGATTTGAAAATTCATATCCAGTCCCTTCTTATTGATCTTACATTTAGTCAGGACATTAAAGCACCTAAATTTGAGAAGGCGCTTAGCGAGGTTGGAAAGTTACTTGGATTTGATGCCCAACAGCCAGAGAACGAATTTGGTAATGGACCAGATGTACTATGGATCATGAGTGATAATCATTATTTAATTTTGGAGGCAAAATCAATGGCGATTCACGAAGAAATTACAAGAGATAATATTGGACAATTATTGCAATCAGGTGAATGGTTTAAAAAAAATTACGGAAATAATGTGTCACATACATTAGTTACTCTACAATCGCCTAATGTTAAAGGTTGGAATGTGAATCCCAGTGAAAATACTAGGGTTATAGATGAAATGTCTCTATCTAATCTAAAAACAAAACTAGAGCAATTTTATGATGCGATTGTAAATAAGGGGATTAATGTAGTTAACAAAGAAGATATTGGAAAGTTAATTAATGCCCATGGTTTTTCACCTGATAACTTCAGAAATAATTTTTTGAAGCAAATAAGACGTAACGGAAAAAAGTAATATAATCAAGAAAATTTAGGTGTTACCAATAGGACTTTTGTACTAAAAATCCCCGCCTACAGCAATCCCCAAACCATTATAAATAAGTAAGCCATAATAATACTAAACAATACAGTCATATATAACATCATCCAACCTTATTAAAATACAACAAAAGTGGTATGAGGTGTTCGATTGTGATACCTCTCAGCCCGCCACTTTTGAAAGCTCTGATTTTAAATCAGAGCTTTTTTTATGCCCTTTTCAGTAGTATGCAATTCGGACTTTAAGAGTTGTTTTATAGCAATGTAACCTATAAAATAACATCTGGAAAAGCTTCGAAAAAAAAGTAATAGGTAATCCTCACAAGCAGACTAAATTCACGATTTTAATGCCACAAATTAAAACTTCTTTTTTAGATAAATTAAAGTATGCAATGACCTTGATGTTTTCTCTTGGACCTCCTATAGTGTTATTTTTTCTAGGGTATGAAAACAGACATAAAAGTTTAATCATAGCTTCTGTTTTTTTATTTATATTGAATGTCTATGCCATTTATAAAGTATATCAAAATTCCAAATCAGTATTTGTGTTTTGTAATCTTGACACTGCTTCTAAAAAAAATAGTATTGTTAAACTGGCTAAAGAAAAAAGATTTAGATTGATTTAAAATATTGATAATGAGGTTATTAAGTTGGGATATCAAAAATATGCTTTGAGTGTATATTATGAAGTACATTTCCAGATCCACGAAAGCCAAATTGAATTTAACGCTTTTTCCAGTCGTCCGATAGGAATTATAGATTTAGGAGCCCGAAAAAGAATACTAAAATTAGTAAAGAAAAAAATAGAATATAACTGTGCTTGTGTGTAATAACGACTCTGTTATTTACATCACAAATAGTTTGGAGCTTAAAAACTATGTATTCCCAATACTAATACAATTTTGTTCATCAATATAAAAGCCCATAATTCCTGCGGCTCGTATAAATTCGTCTTGTGGGTGGGCGGTAAGCTCCACTTTTTTATTGCTTACAGGATGTGTGAAAACCAATTTCTGAGCATGGAGTAACATGGTATTCATTTCAAATTTTTCCAGCCATATTTTATTTTGCTTGTTGCATCCGTGAGGACGGTCACCAATAATTGGATGTAAAATATGAGCCATATGCTTGCGAATCTGGTGCATTCTACCTGTTAGCGGGAAAGCTTCCACAAACGAATATCGGGATGTACTGTGTTTACCCGAAGGGATATCGATTTCTACTTTTGCTAAAGTCTTAATCATTGTTTGTGCCTCCTGTAAAGTGCCATTATCCTTGTATAAAGCATAATCTATAAGTTGCTCATCGGGAGTATAACCTCTTACAATGGCCCAATACTTTTTTTCAACGGTTTTTAGCGTTAACTGTTCCGTAAGATTTTTATTCACTTCTTTGTCCAATGCAAAAAGCAATATTCCCGAAGTCTTGCGATCAATTCGGTGAACCGGATATACTTTTTTACCAATTTGATCCCGCAACAACTGAATGGCAAATTCGGATGCATCTCTTGCGATAGGTGATTGATGCACTAAAAGACCGTGTGGTTTATTGATGGCGACTAAATAATCGTCCTGATAAATAATCTCTAACATATACAGCTATAAAAAACGTCTAAAAGTAAGTGATTTTTTGATATTGGCTTAGTAGGAACGTTCTAAATTAGGTAAAAACACGTATTGTTTTGTTGTTTATAAATTACTTTCTTGTGGATCTACGAAATACAGCTATATAGCTTTTTTATGAAATAAAAAAGGAGAAAGTTTAGTAAATAACACTGTTAGCAGATATACTTGCACACCTGAACAAATCAACACTATGGATGAAATTAAAAAGAAATTATTCGAATTACTCAAAGAGCTTGATGATACGTTATATCGGGAAGAATTTGATACGGTAACTTTGACAAGTGTTCGTAATAAACTGAAACTTTATATTAAAAGATTATTTGACAATAACCCAGACTACAAAGAATTAGTTGACGAAGTAGATATTAACGTGATAGATTATAATTCTTTTTTGAGTTCTATGAACCAACTTCGTAGCGTAATTAGCGCAATGATCGATGATATAGATTTGTCAGTTCGAAATTTAGATTTCGTTACTGAAGATGAGAAACAAAAGATTCTAGCAAAAGCTCGCGAAGAGGCGGAGAAAGAAAGAGAAAAACTTCAAGCAGAATCAAATGCGATACAACAGATTAAAGAAGACCTTCAAAAACGGACTGAGAGTATTCTTTTGGAAGAGGAAAAGCTAAATTCCTTTAAAACCAAGCTTGAATTTGCAGATAAAGGAGTTGATTTTCAAACAGACGCAAAAACGAATAAACAAATTGCAATTATTTGGGCTGTAATATTGTTTTTATTACTAGTTATACTATTTTGGATACTTTGCTCCACTTTGCAAACCAGTGATGCATTCTCAAATATTGCAAAATCAATTCAAAAAGATTTTGCATCAGATAAAGTAAAATATGATCCAACTATCATAAATAATACAATCTATGCTTCTTATGGGAAATATATTTTTTCTAAGTTATTATATTATTCCCTTTTAATTTATGGAATTAGGTTTTGTGCGAAAAATTATAATGCTCAAATGCATAATTTTATAATCAATTCTCATAAATCAAATTCTTTAAAAAGTACATTAAGTCTATTAGATACAGCTAAATCAGAAGATGGTAACGATAAGTTATTAGTCCAAGCAACACAGGCAATATTTTCACACCAAAATACAGGATACGGCGGTGTTGAAAATGATATAGGTTCACCAAATCTCGTCACCAATATAATAGAAAATGTAAGTAAAAAGATTTAGTACATCTGCTAACAGCGGTTTTATACCCCGATAGCGCGGATTTGCAATCCGTGCTAAGTTTAAAATTCACTAAACCAGATCGCTCTGATTACAAATCCGAGTAAATTGATATAGACTATTGTACAGAATACAAATGCTTTTTTAGATTGGCTTTAATTGTGAACTCGGATTACGTTCGATACTTTAGTCGGACAGATAAAGTAAATCTGCACCATCGGAATCAATAAATAAAACAAAATGCAAAACCCAGAAAACGGAAAACTGAGCGCGGAAACAATGTTTCTATTAATCCGGGAATTGTGGTATCAATCGGACTATGGTAAAAAGGTCATAAAAAATGTAGCGCGTAGCATTTATGAAGTCAATAAAAGTGGTTGCAAAGAACATGAGGTTGTTCGGTGTTTTATATTTTTAATCGATAACGGATTGATCAAAGAGATTTCGAAAGAACAGCAGCGCTATGAGTTTACCGATGCCGGAAAAAACGTAACGACCCAAAAAGATGTGGAAGATATCATTAATCAGTCGTCTTATAACCATCCAATCAAATGACATATTATTTGATCATCTTGTATTTTATCCTCGTTGAAAATCGCTATCTTTAACATAATTAGGGGATTAAAATAAAATCCTGATTAGCATTGTAAAAACGTCATTAATCCAAACAACCACATTATGGCACTGATCAATCCTCATATCAACTTTAATGGTAATGCAGAAGAAGCATTTGAATTTTATAAAGCTGCTTTTGGCGGAGAATTTTCAAAAATTGTTCGATTCAAAGATTTTAAAAACCCGGAATTCCAAATAAGTAAAAATGAAGAAAATAAGATTATGCATATTGCATTACCGATTGGGAAAAGCAATGTGCTAATCGGAAATGATGTTCCGGAATTTTTAGGAAGGGTCAATGAAAATGAAAACAGAAGTAAAATTTCAATTAGCGCTGAAAGTAAAGAGGAAGCAAACCAATTATTTCATAGTCTTTCTGCTGGTGGAGCAATTGAAATGCCCATTTCGAATAGCCCGTGGGGTTCCTATTTTGGAATGTTTAGAGACAAATATGGAATCGAATGGATTATCGATTTTAATCCAAAAAAATAACGGAAGAGTATAGGATACAAAATGAGCCCAATAATTATTGAGCTCATTGTATGGTATTGCGAGGTAGCAATTAGCTACTTGTGGTCACATTAAACAGTGAAACTTGTAATGTATTAACTGTTGAAGGATCTAATGACACTAACACCGGAGAAAAGCGATCGGAATAGGCAAAATTATACGCATCCGACAACTGTTGTAATATAGCGGCATATTGATTGTAATATAACGAATTCTGCTGCAGATTATTAAATAAAGACGTGTCGGGTAAAGTAAACCATTTCGAGCTTTCCATTGTTCCTACTTGTACGCTGTTTATTTTGGTTGCCGAAGCAATGGCACCAATATTAAATCCAGCTAATAAATCACCGGTTATCCAACCATAAACATCGTTGGCCGGATTTTGAGACGCTCCTCCATTAATCGAAAAAGGAGCATTGGCACCATAAATGCCACTTGGACTGATCAAATCACTTTTTTTATACACGATTGTCGTCGTTCCGGTCACGCTACCTACAGTTCCGGTTAACGTGATATCGCCCGAACTATTTACTGAAGCCGTAAAATTATAACTTTGAGCACTTTGTGGTCCGGTTGTGGGTACATTGGGTCCAACACCATTAAAATGACCCGCAATGGTGGCAATCGTTCCGTTTCCTAATCCTGGGATTACTTGCCCTGAAGTAGTACCTGGTCCAAAGTCTTGGATTAAGTAGTCGATATAATTTGAAAAAAGGGCATAGGGAATAATCGGAACGCCTCCGATTGGCGGATACGATGAAGGTCCGATTATACGGGCAAAACCAGTTCCAGGCTGTGTAGGCGCTTGTTGAAAGCTACCCGGAACAACCGCTGCAATAGCATTTTGTAAACCCGATTGCGGTGGTGTTGTAATGGCACTTAATTGCGAATAAATCATCTCAGCCGTTTTTCCGGTTTTGATGCCATTATCTGTTTGAACGCTAACTCCATTCAGGAAAGTTTCCAGCTGCATCGGAATACTCCAATAATCAATGCTGGTTAAATCGGCTACATCTGCCGGATTTCCGTTAAAAGTCAACTCCATTTTGTCATAGCGAAGAAAGAAATTGACATCGGTAATATTTTGAGCCGGCTCATATCCGGCATTCAAAACAGACCACGTCTGACCATAAGCGACATAAATTCGACCACTGAAATTTGAAATGGAAATGCCATTGCTTAAATCGGTTAAGGAGTACCAATTTCCAGCGCCTTTTGTTTGATTTAAAGGTTGTATTTCCAATTCCAATGGTTGTGTCAGATTGGGATCAGGGTAGCTTATGCTAAATGGAGCGCTAGTACTTCCTGAAACAAAACCAATTGATACCAGGTTATCCGGTAACCCGCTGTTGTTCTTAAAATTTACTGTTAATGTTGCCATAATATTGTTTTTTTAAAGTTATGAACTGATTTAGTTTCATAAAAGTAGCATAACAAGCCACCGTGATTTAAAAAAATGGAACGAGACAGTGCTTTTTAGGCATAAGATTCCCAATCGGAAGTACAAATTAAAACTTCATTTACCATAATCATAAAAAGGATTATGATGAATCGGTTTTGGGAAAAGCGGGAAGGATTACTTTAAAATATAACGCTGGGTAATACTGTCTTTGTATTTGTCGCTGAGGATTACTTTATGGTCCCCTTTCAGTAGCACCAAATTGTCTATCGGAATGATCTCGGTTATCTTTTTAGTATTCACGATAAAATTGCGATGTGTTCTACAAAATACTTGACTATCGAACAACTCCAAAATTTTGGTTAAGGATATCAGAATGACAAATTTTTCGGTTTCGGTGACAATGCTACAGTATTTTTCTTCGACTTCAATATAGATAATATCACGGATTTCCACTTTTTTAAGGGACTTTCCTTTTTTAATAAATAAATAATCCTGACTGATAATCGTATTTTCTTCTTCGCCAAGAAACACATCATTTTGATTGTAGAATTTTTCAACAGCGAGTTCAAGAGCATATAAAAGTTCCAGCTCGTTAAAGGGTTTGATCAGATAACTAAATGGATTTGTGAGTTTTGCCCGTTCAAATAGTTGTCGGTCTGTCGAACTTGTCAAAAAAACGAAAGGCCTGGCAGCATTGGGAACAACACTGATGGTTTCGGCAAAAGCAAGTCCGTCGGGTAAACCATTTAAAAAAATGTCAATGATAACGATATCGACTTTATGATTGTAAAAAAGCGTTAAGGCCTCTTTATGATTGGTAGCGACGCCCGTGATTGTATAATTATGTGCTTTCAATACTTTTATTAACGCCTCGCTCTCTAAAGGGGTGTCTTCAATAATAAGTATGTTTACATTATCCATTGGATTGCTTTTTAATCAAAGATACAATGATTTTTGTCCCTTTCCCAACGTCACTTTTTAAGTCTAATTTTCCGTTGTTTTTTTGAATCAATGATTTACACAATTGCATTCCCAGACCCGTGCCGACTATGGCTTCATTTTCTGTTTTCGACAATAGTGTTGTTTCGTTTAATAAGGCTGTTTGTAGCGCCGCATCCATACCAATTCCGTTATCTTCTATGATTAAAGTACAATACTTTTCATCGGTATTTTGGGTATATATTTTTATAAATCCATTTTCATTTGAAAACTTAATCGCATTGTCGATAAAATTCCGAAGTATTATTTTTAAAGATTCCTGATCGGCACAAACAAAATCATTTTTGGAAACGGTATTTTCAAAAACAAGATTCTTTTCAAGCATCAAAGGCTGATAATTATAAGCCATTTGTTCGATGCAATGATACAAACGGATAGCTGTTATTTCAAAATACGATTGTTTTGTTTGTAACAATGCCCAGTGCAATAAATTATCCAATAAGTTATAGGTACCATTTGCAATGGCGCTATTGCGCTGTAACAGTGAATCCAGCTCGTCGAGGTTTTTGGCGGCTAAATTTTCCAATAATTTAGCGTTACTGATTTTCAGGGCATTGACAGCGGAACGCAAATCATGACTCACGATGGAAAATAGTTTGTCTTTTGTGGCATTTAACTCGGAAAGTGCTTCTTTTTGAGCCAATATAATTTTGTTATTTTTTGTTTTTTCGCGGTAAAAATAAACGGCTGTACCCAATAACAATAACAGAATGATGGCCGAATATAAGAGTCCGTTTCGCTCTGCGATTTTAATTTTATTTTCGGCTTTCAACAGACTGACTTCCTTTTGTTTTTGTTTTACCGTAAATTGTTTTTCAAGTTGAGCAACTTCCCATACTTTATTCTGATCGTTTAGGGAGTCTTTCCACTGTTCATACTCTTTTCGATAGGTCAGCGCTTTGATGTAATCTTTCCGATTCTCTTCGACCACAGCCATATTCAAGGCTGCATTTTGTTTTAATTGGTAATTGTTTACTTTTTTCGAAAGATGATAGGCTTTTTCAAAATAGGGAATCGCGAGATTGTCTTTATATTGATCATAATACAATGTGGCAATATCGCCATAAGAACCCACGAGTACAGCAGTATCGTTTTGCGCTTCTTCCAGTTGTAACTCTTCTAGTAAATAATGCTCTGCTTTATCGTATTTTTCCAAATGCAAATAACACAATCCCAGGTTGTGTTTGACACTACTTTTTTTGATTCCCAAAAGCAAATCGGGATGCAGTTGTTCAATTGCGTTAAAATAATTGATGGCGGTATTGAATTGTTTTTCTTCCAAGGCTATTTCGCCTAGAAACATTTTAATGTGATTGTGGAATGGAAAATCATTGCTGATGAATTGAAATTCTTTCTTACTTTCCTTAAAAAGTTTTTTCGCTTTAAAACCGAAACCTCTAAAGAAATGGCAAAAGTCTTGAATCTCTTTTTTTTGATTTTCGATACTTAGTTGTTTCAGGGTATAAACAAAACAGGAGTCCCATTCTTTTTGTAAAAAAAAGCCCTGTGCTTTGGCAAAATCAGGATGATCAAGAAGAGGCTTGCTTTTGGTTATGATTTCTTTTTCAAAAGGGCTATAGTTTTGTTGCGCTAGTGTGAATTGGGAATAGCACAAAAAACTTAAAAATACGATTTTAAAAACGGCTTTCATCTGGTGATTTTTACCGCAATTTAAGTAAAAAACAGCGTGTAAATACGCGCTGTTTTTTAACCATTCGCCGTTATACGCCCGATTGTACCGTCGTAACCGTACCTCGGGAACCAACCGGGTCTTCGTCCCATAAAAAGGTCACAATTTCGGGTAGTTCTAAAAGATTCGGTATGGGTAAGCCTTTTGGTAGGGTTGCATTGGGAACAAAGCCTTTCGGATCGGCGATAAAATTCAGTTGAAAAATATTGAAGGTGGCACAGGGTTCCGGTGCGATATCATAACAAACGTAAAAATTAGCAAACGGAATTTGGTCGTTTGTATAACTAAAATCCTGAATAACACCTAATTCATCTCCTTTGATTTCAGTGTTTTGACTAATAAATACGACAATACTGATTTCTAATTCGTTATTCTTATTGATTGTTGCCTGAGAAATTGGAGGTAATGGTTTGTCATGTCTTGGATTTGGAAAGTCGATTTGTGCCTCCAACCGATTCACTTTAACGTTATTTATTGCGATACCAGTCGGTTTAACTTTCTGTTCGCATGTAGGATTTTGTTGCTTTGTTGTACGCATAACTATTCTTTTTTGGGATTATTTTTGTTCGATTGAAAGTACATAAAAAAATCACATAAAGCCTGTTTTTACATTCTCTGTTTGTTAAGTTGCTATTAAAATGCGATTACAGCTTCTTGTTTAGAATATTATTAGTGCATTCATTAAGGTATATCGATAGTTTTTTGGCTCCGCTTGCATTTAAATGATCGGAATCATAAAAACCGATGACGAATGGTATCGGTTTATTTTTTAAAACAACAAAAAAAGCCCTTCCTTTTCAGAAAGAGCTAATTTTTTTAATTCTAAAAATGTAAATAATACTGATTATGAATATAGAACATAAGATAGAACTATTGAAAATAGCCCTACAACTAAAAACCGGCTTCTATCTCTCAACTGATAGAAATATTATAGAGAATTAACCGAGGTCTAATGCATCCTGATGAAACTCACTTTCATTTAGTTTTCCATCGGAAAACCATTTACAAGTTACAAAACCATTAAAGTAAGGAGTACCACTGAGAGGTCTATTATGTTTAAGTGCATTTATAGTCATTTTTACACTTCCAGATTTTAGAGTAACTATATCTCCAATTTTAAATATTGGCTCAGGCATAATATTATGATTTTAAAATTATCTGTTAATGTAAGAAAAAAAATAACACCAGTGTAAATTAATATATAATTACCATTTTTTATAGTAAGTACAAAATAAATTACTGTTTTTTCGGTTACCAACATCGGAGTTGTATTTATACTATCTTTGAAAGAAATAAGAATTCACGCTGTTATGAAAACGATCAAAACGACTTTTTTCCTGCTTAGTCTTACTCTTCTTTTTTGTTGTACAACCAAAAAAGAATTACCGGTTTTGTTTCAACTTCCTAAAAAATTAAAAGAAGTATCGGGAATCACAACCTCCGATAACGGTAAAAGTTTGTGGGTGATCGAAGATAGCGGTAATGAAAATAAAGTGTACCAATTGGATCGGGAAGGAGCGATCCAACATACGGTGACGGTTGGAAATGCAACCAATACCGATTGGGAAGATCTCACGATGGATGAACATAAAAATATGTATATAGGCGATTTCGGAAATAACGATAATACGCGTAAGGATTTGGTAATTTATAAAGTCAATGCGGCCGATTTAGCGCAACCGGAAGCCAATTCCAGTGCGAGCATTCATTTTTCTTATCCGGAACAAAAAGCATTTCCTCCTAAAAAAACAGAATTATGGTATGATGTAGAAGGTTTTTTTATCTGGAAAGACAATTTCTACCTATTTACTAAAAACCGTAGCAAAGGATTCGACGGAACAACCTTGTTATATCGCGTGCCCAATAAAGCCGGAAATCATAAAGCCGAATTATTGGGATCGTTTAAAACCTGCGATATCTATAACCATTGCGCGGTTACCAGTGCGGCAATTAGCCCGGATGGCAAACAGATGGTACTGTTAAGTCATACGAAAGTATGGTTGTTCGAAGATTTTAAAAATGACGATTTCTTTAACGGAAAAGTAACCCGACTGGAACTGAATCATATGTCGCAAAAAGAAGCCATTACCTTTACCGATAAGGACACGTTGATTATTGCGGATGAAAAAGTCAAAAAAAATGGGGGTAAGGTATATGAGGTTGCTATAAAAACCTTAAAAACCAAATCCTAATCCAAATGCAATCCGACCGTCTTCGTTACTTCTGAAATAAGTCACCCGTGCGGTGATCACATTTAAGCCGTTTAGCCATAAACCGCCACCATAGGAGTTGTGCCATTTTTGGGAATCCTGACCGTCTAGCCATACGCGACCGTAATCAAATCCGCCAATCATTCCGAAAGTCATCGGGATAATACTTTTACGGATTTTTCCGAGTGTAAGGCGCAAATCAGAACTTTGGTAAAAAGCCTGTTTCCCTAAAAAGCGTTCGTTTCGGAAACCGCGGATATCATGGTCACCGCCAATCGTCGCGCCCTGATAAAACTCGAAATTGTTGTTGAGTAAAAACTTCCCCTTTAAAATCGTAGCCAGTACCAGTTTTCCTTCCGGATCAATTTTATGATTGAAGTTCAGTTTGCTTTCGATATATGGGAAATTGCGATTGGTGTCGGATAGATTCATCTTCCAGCTTCCCAGGATCGAAAAGCCCATACCCATAGTGGGAAGCGACGGATTATCGTAATTTTCAAAGCCGTATTTAAAGTTCAGTCCGGCAAATTGCAGGTTTTCGAATACTTTCGGATTAATCACACCCGGAATGTTGATATAACGGTTTTGGGTATCTTCAACTTCGATATTCTCAAAAGTCGCTTGGATTTGTATATCGCTGCCGTTTCGGCCTATTTTTCGTAGTGCCGGAGCCGCTTTATACGATTGGATGCGAACCCGATTGTAATCCATTCCGAGTGTTTCGTCC
Source organism: Flavobacterium sp. CAU 1735 (assembly GCF_039888695.1). Classification (NCBI taxonomy): domain Bacteria; kingdom Pseudomonadati; phylum Bacteroidota; class Flavobacteriia; order Flavobacteriales; family Flavobacteriaceae; genus Flavobacterium; species Flavobacterium sp. CAU 1735. Next base: position 225,595 of record NZ_JBDQQQ010000003.1, read on the forward strand.
TGGTTTTCGGTTTCATTACCATATCCGAAATAATTAATCGCAAAATTCGGACTTGTAAAGCGTGCTTCAAATTCAAACTGCCAGTCACCAATTACTTTGGTTACTACCGCATTATAGGTTAATTCAAAACCGTGGGTCGCAAAATAATAGTTGGCTTTAAAGCCGTGCATACTCGAATACGGGGCACGGTTAAAACCATTAACGGTATAGGAGCCGATCATTCCGAGTTTAAAACCGTCGTCCGGATTATAACCAATTGTCGGCAGACTGTTAAAAGCGTTGTACTTCGGTTTTTTGTAATCGTAGGAGTTGATTTCGTAATCGTCGGTTAGGAATTTACGGGTTTTACCGTCCAGCGAATAGGTGTTTTCTTTGGATTTAAAATCGTACACAATTACTTTTTTGCCATTTTCAACGGTATAGGTATCGTGATTCTGACCACCGAGCAATCGGATTTTGATTTTGGATTTCCCGTCGCCTTTTACTTCAAACTGATCATCATCATTTAGTCCGTAAATCCAGATTTCTTTTGTTTCGCTATCGGGATAGGTTTTGGAGTTGATCAATTCTTCTCCGCTATTTTTTAAGCGGATGTTGGAAACCGTTACAGAGCCGTTGTTGGTTCGGTCGATTATAAATTTGTCTTTTTTATCCGTCCCGACAATCAGTACGGTTTTGTGCAGCACTTTGTAATATTCGGAAGCATATTGTTCCAAATGTGTTTTACGGATTTTTAATTTCTTTTTGATGTCTTCGATCGTCGCATCGTTCACTTCTTCCGGTAGGTTAAAAAAAGCATTGTCAATTAGCGCATCGGTTAGATTGTCGTGGATATATCGGGCTTGTGCGATCCAGTCGTTTTCGGTAGCATTGGCGGCAAAAGAAAGGTCCATAGGGTAGGGTTCCATATTAAACCATTTGACACTGCGGATGTTTTCGCCAAAACCCTGCATATGACGTATGGCCGGAACGCGCATCAATGGAGAAAGCAAGGCACCGTCATATTTGCTAAAAGCCTGATCACGGTCTCTTGGAATCGGACGGTATACGATAGTGTTTCCTTCTTTGTTTTCGGCCCATCGCCATTGATCACTGTGACGATCCCAGTCGCCTATCAGCATATCAAATAAGCGCGCTTTGATATATTCGCTCTCGTTGATTTTGTATTTTTCGTCCTTTTTTAGGTTTTTCAACACATCGTCGGTACCCACTATGGCATCCGCTTCACCAAAGCTTTCGTGTTCCGCATGACTGTCGCTCGGACGTTCTTCAATCATATACAATTCGTCACCAAAACGGTCGTTAAAAGCACCTAATGCCGCCTGTTTTGGAATGTAATACAGTTTCGGATTGGTCGCGCTTACACCTATAGGCTGGGCCAGATTGCCTACCATAAAGGGAATATAGGGGTGGGATGAGGTATAAAAATCCAAAAGGAAATTCTCTGCAAAAGTGTTTTCAAACTCATTTTCGACAAACTGATCTTTAAAAGCTACCGATTGTAAAAATCGGGAGGCACTCTTTTTTAAGGCACGCATGACGAATTCTTTGCCATTTTCGTCTTTTAATCGCAGGGATTTTGACTGATGACCACCGCCGGCGCGTACGGGTTTTAATCCGCCCATAAGGGTGTCGAGTGTCGCCGTTTGCACCATTATCGGCATGCTATAATATTTGCGGTAGTGTTCGCCCCATAAAAAACGGTAAAAACCACTTTTGGAGGTCATTTTTTTCGAATAAATAGAAGCTTTGGTAATGGCCGGAAAAGTATCAGGATAGGAAGCCGGGTGCGTTTCGGTTTCCGGCTTAATGATAGTTTGCTGGTATAAAGTCGTATTGTTTTTATCGAAAAAGCTCAACGCTACCGAACCGTCTGCGTCAAAATCCAGTCGGGCATAACCGTTGTCGCCAGAGGAGAAGTCGTTTGGAAAGATGCTTCTTGCGGCTTCTCTTTTCGATCCGGAACCACTAATCACCTGTTTGATGTTGTTGTGTTCGATATATTGCAAATTATGATCGTGGCCGGAAACGACTACGATATTGTCTTTGCCCTGAATCAGGGTTTTGATTCTTTTGGTTAAGGCAGTATATTGTTTGTTTTGGATATCCTGCGGACTAATTCCGGAGGTTTTTCGGATCAGGTTGATCAACGAACCAACAAAAGGCAAGGGGATGTCTTTTTCCAGTGGAAACAGTTCTTTTCGAAGTGAAAACTGGCCTCCGTGTGACCCATTGCTCATCAGCGGATGGTGAATAGCCAGAACAATGGTTTTGTCCTGATTTTTGTTGATCAAACTTTCGAGTTCCTCAAAAAAATCGTCCCGGGTTTTGATATTGCAATTGTCGTTTATCGTGGGATGTTGATCCCAGTTTTCAAGGTACCACTCACTATCAATTGTGATCATCGTAATGCGGTCGCTCAGCTTGATATCGTCAATAGCACAACCTTTTCGGGGTAAAAATGCTTTTTTGTCTTTTAATTGATCCACCACATATTTTTCCTGACGTTCCAGTCCTTTTACGCCACTGTACCAGTCATGATTCCCCGGAATAAATATAGTTTTACCGGGAAATAATTTCCCCATTTGTATCTGATTGTCCAGTTTTTGTCGGGCCAGTTGTTGTGCGGCTTCATTTTTGGAATCCGGAAAACCGTACGGATAAATATTATCGCCCAAAAACAGTAAGGTGGTGTTTTTTCCTGCGTTTTTTAATTGGGTTTCCAACGATTTAAGTGTTTGCTGACCGTTGCTTTCATCCGAATTTCCGGCATCGCCCACCAAATATAATTGGTATTCCGGACTTTTGCTTATCGCTTGGTTGTCAATTGTATCGGTAAGATTTTTACCCGTCTGTATGGTATGGGTGGCACAGGATTGGAATAATAAAATAAACAATACATACTGAAATAGTATATAATTACGTTTCTTATCAATACTTAACCAAAACAATTTCATAATTTAGAGGGATAAAAATTGGCTTATGAATATTATAGAACAAGCTGAAAATTACGTTTTCGCCTTACTCAAAGATAAACTTTCTATTTCATATACTTACCATAATTTTAATCATACTGTACGGGTGGTGTCTGCGGCCAAACAACTTGTTGAAAATGAAAAAGTTGATCCCGATACGGCTGAGAAAATTATGATAGCAGCCTGGTTTCACGATACCGGTTATACGGAAGGTTGTACCGAACACGAAGAATGCGGAACGCATATTGTAGAAAAATTCCTTCGGGGACAAGAGAAATCTGAGGCGTATATTGAAGAAGTAAAAGAAATTATCCGGGCTACGAAAATCGATCGGGAACCGGAAAATCTGGCGCAAAAGATTATTAAGGATGCCGATTATTTTCATTTTGCAGCCGATAATTATAGTGAATTGAGCGAACTTTTGCGCGAAGAATGGAAACTGACGCAACAAAAGAATTATACCGATCTGGAATGGGCTATGGGAAACCGGGCCATGATGGTACAATGTCATCGTTATTATACCGATTTTGCTAAAACCAACTGGCAACCGAAAAAAGAAAAAAATACGATCGAATGCCAGCGAATCATCCAGAAATTAACGGAAGACAGAGCCGATTCGAAATCGAATATCAAAAAAAAGAAACTGGAAAAACTGGAACGTCCCGAACGCGGTATTGATACGATGTTTCGCGTGACGCTAAGCAATCATACGCGATTGAGTGATATTGCCGACAGTAAGGCGAATATTCTTTTATCGGTTAATGCGATTATCATTTCCATCGCACTATCGACTTTGGTACCTAAATTGGACAGTCCGAGTAATTCGCATTTGATCATACCAACGTTTACGATGATTATGTTTAGCGTATTGTCGATCATTTTTGCCATATTGTCAACCCGCCCCAAAGTAACCAGCGGAACCTTTACCCGTAAGGATATCGAAGATAAAAAAGTGAATCTGCTCTTTTTTGGTAATTTTTACAAAATGCCAATCGACGAATACCAATGGGCGATGAACGTCATGATGAAAGACCGGGATTATTTGTATAATTCCATGATCAAGGATCTATATTACCTCGGATTGGTATTGGATCGCAAATACAAATTATTGCGCATCACCTATACGATCTTTATGATCGGGATTATCTTTTCGGTAATTGTATTCGTAATCGCATTCCGTTCACTGGGCGTTTGATCTTATTTCAGTTCGTCCAGTAATTCCTGATAACTATAGGTTCGGGTTGTCCCTTTTTGCGATTTGTAATTTACTTTTACGCGAAGGGCTTTTAAGCCGGAAACACCTTGTAGGCTTTCGACGTCAAAACTTTCGATATTTGGCTCCAGAATGCCTTTGAATTGCAGGAACTGAATGTACTTTTTGTATTCGGTTTCCTCGGCCAGATGCGAATAAACAATCGTGATTTTACCCTGTTCGGTGATGCGTTCGTCCGTTCCGCGGATATGGGCTTTGTCAATTCGCTTTTTAACCACTTCGTAACGGGCATTATAGGTACCGTCAATGTCAAAACGTTTTTCATCCATACGGAAACGGATCGCAATAGGTGAACTGAAAACGAGTACCAGCGAGGTCACTTCCAATTGAAAAGGTAATGATAGTTTGAGTTTCTCGTGTTCGATTTCCATTTCGCATAAGGCTTGTAACTGCCATAAACGAAGGTTCTGTAAAAACATCAGATCAAAATTCCGTTGTGGCGCGATGGAAGCCCCGATATAGAGGTTGTGTTCCACACCATCGGTTTTGAAACGCTCGTAATAATGCGGGAAAATCGTTTGTGCTTCTACCTGTTTGGCATCGAGAATGGAAGCCATTTTTTTATTGGTAAGTGATAAAGCGAGATCAAATTTTCTACGGGAATCATAAAAGGTACCCGTTTTTTCATCCAGTTTTTCGAAATAAGCATCAATAAGCTCTTCTTCCAGATGGTTACTTTTCGCATTTTTCAGAATCGGATGAATCTCATTCTGAATATAAATCTGAATCTGTTGTTCGGTATCGGCTTTTAATGAAGCGGCCAATTCTTTTAATAAGGATTCAATTTCAAATTTGCGTTGTTCCAGTAACATCAGGTTTACTCCGGATTTCATCTGTTCCAGAATAGAGATGATCATTTCCAATTGGTTTTTTAAATCCTCTTGTACCGTTTTATTTCGGGCATCCGACGATCCTTTAATGTCAATCTGACCGTAGAGCGGGTATACATCTTTAAAGACAATCTCTTTGAAAATATATTCTTTTTCCTGACTGCTTTCGGTTAAATAGTTTTCGGCTTCGATCTTGAATTTCCAGTATACACTCGGGTGAATGGCGGTATATTCTTTTTGAATAACAGCTTCGATATGGTTTTGCCATTCGGAATGATACCGATCGACCGTATCGACCAAAAATGGCATGATCAACTCAAGTTTGTTAGCATTTAAACTATTCAGTTTTTGTGGATAAGACGAAGCGAGTTCGATAATTCCAAGTATTTTGTCGTCTTTTACAACCGGAGCCAAAATACAGCTTCTGATGTTTTGCGCCAACAGATGTTTGCCTAAAGATTTGTCTTCCGAACATTCCACAAAACGCATGGTATCGGATATTGCAAAATATTTCTTTTCGCGGATAAGAGTTTCAAACGAGCTACTACACAACGCATTTTTGCATTCGTGTGTGAGGATAAAACTGGTGAATTTCCGATTGGGAACCAGCTCAAATTTTTGTTCTTCGCTGTTATAGGGCGTAAAACCAATCCGTAAATCCGGTATTTTATAGATGGAACGGAAAATTGTCTCTGTACTATTGTCGTCGTTTAGTTTCTGTTTGTCCGGTTTCAGTAAATTACTTTTTAGGTTGGAAACCGAATTTTCTATCGTCGCATCAAAGAGAATCACAATTCCGAATCCTTTTAAAATCCAACTTTCCTGTGGGAATTTTTCTTTCCACAAAGCAATGTTATCGAAGTTGTCAACCAATAAATCGATGTCTTCTTCGGTAAGTTTTACCGATTTTTCCGTTGGAATAATTTCCATAAAATCGGCGTTATACATAATCCGATAATGGCGGATAATTCCGTCTTTGTCCGGAATATCGTAGAAAAGCGGTCGACTAAAATCAAAATCCCGATTGTAAAAGGAGTTTAAAATCAGACAACAGTTCAGAATATAAAACTGTTGTTGATCAAAATCCCGGATGGTCATATCGAAGTCTTTCCCGGCTTCTTTTAGTATTTTTTTAAAGCGTTCGGTATAATTAAACGTAATGTTTTGAAAAGGAACCGTAACCGCTTTGATTTCGTTATGGGTTAAGGCCGTAGGGAAAAGGTCGGCCAGTAAATTGTGAATTAGCTTTTCCTGTTGCTGAATCTGATCATATGAGGTAATCCCGTCCCGTAATTCCGGAACCGTAGCAGCTTCTTTCAATAAGGCTTTGGCATAGTTGGAACGATAATCGGTATCATCCGAGTGGGCAATGTGTTCCAGGGTCTCTAATACTTTATGAAAGGATACTTTGATTTTAAAGGGACTTTCGGGGTATTGGTTCAGATTCATCTTCATTGCATTTGGTGCTGTAAAATTACTAATAAATATTGTAATGCGATGCTCCGGAGGTAGCTAAAAAAGTGCAAAAAAACAGGTATAAACACCCTGTTTCAACTGTTGATTAATCCGTAAAATTGCCCAAATTATTTTGATCGCAGACCTTTTATCCGGGAAAGTAGGGATAAAAAAAGGTTGTCGTTACGTATTTATACGTACAAATTTACGTGTTTACAGGTATTTTCATAAAAAGTAGTGATTCCTAATTTCGCGGAGAATTTTAATATAATCAAAATGGAATTTAGTAAAAGTTTAGGAGAAGCGATTAGTTTAGAACAAGCAATGACCTATGTGAAAGCACACAACGCAAGGTTTCCAAAAGGAGTGAAAGCATTTGCTTTTGGAGCTGAGCATGTACAGGATGTTCTAAATCAGGAGGGATGTGTAGGAATCCGAATCTATAACGGTTATAACGAAGAAGAAGACTGCCCGAATATTGTTGTGGTTGGCGTAAATGCCGAAGGTCGCGATATGGTGGATGGTAAAATATTCGACAGAGGGGTACGTTGCCCGGATATGTGCGATATTGCCAGTCCGTTATTCCAGGGATAGTTAGCTATTCTGTTTTAAAATCTAATTTTTAAACCTGTTGGGAAATCCGACAGGTTTTAGTTTATATATTTGCGTAATTTCAAAAACCTCAATCGGATCTATTTTGAGACCAGTATATGCTATAGCGGTAACATCAACATTCGTAGGCTTTATTCCCCTGATTCTATTCCTAATCCGGAAACGACAGCGGCAATTGCCTCCAGAGGCTGCCTATATAGCTCCTTTTGTCTGGCTCACTTTTATAGCCAGTGCTTATGAGCTCATTTGTACGCTAATCCTTAAATTGAATTCCGATATTTGGTTCCGAGCCTATCTATTACCGGAGTTTTTTGTGCTTTTTTATTTCTTTTGGAAGGTTTTTAAAAAGCGATACCGGCCACTTTTCTACTTTTTCGGTACCGTTTTTCTGCTCACCTTTATCGGCTTGCTCTTTGTTTGGAACAAATGGAGTCATTTAAAGGGCGATTCCTACCTGTCGCTTATCGAAGCGATATTCGTCTATACTTTTGTTATTCTGTGGTTTAAAGATGTCTTCCATAATCTGTCCGAACAATACCTGTGGAATTTTCCACTTTTTTACTATATATCGGGTTTTATTTTCTACTTTTCCGGTACCTTATTTCTATTTTTGATGGGTGATATTATTGATCAAACTCCAACCCTCGTGTTCGAGGATTTTTGGGTTTTTAATCTAATCTTGATTATCATCAAAAATATATTTTTAATGGTAGGGATATGGAGAATTCAGAAGAAATAAAAATTGCTTTTTGGTTGGGAACGCTTGGAATGCTTTTCCTGGCTTTTGGTTTACTATCGCTGGTATTGTACTACCAGAATCATTTCTACAAAATGAAACGGAAAGAAACGGAGTTGTTGCTAAAAACGTCTCTGGAAACCGAAAAAAATGAACGAAAACGTATCGCAGCCGATTTGCACGATAGTGTGTCCGGCGATCTGAATGCGATTCGGAATTACTTAACAATCTTACAACGAAACGGAAGTATTGTCGGAAATCAGGAGATTTTTGACGAAATCCGCTCCGGTGTCGAAATGGCACTGGAAAATACCCGTAAAGTTTCCTATAATATTATGCCACCGCTATTGGAAACATACGGTTTGGTTACAGCGCTTACGGATTATCTGGACGGATTGAAAAAGAAAACGGAAATCGATTTTAAAGTGGTGAGTAATCAGGAGGAATTTAAAATTGCCGCTCCGGTTGCCTATGAGTTGTTTCGTATTGTTCAGGAGTTTACAACCAATATGATCAAATATGGAAAAGTGACAGAATCGATCGTAACAATGGTACTTTCTGACACTTTTTTTACAATTACGCTACAGGATAACGGAATTCCGATTAACTTTACACAACTTTTGGCTACATCAAAAGGAACGGGCGTTAAAAATATTAACTCCCGATTAAAGATTGTCGGTGCCGATTTTGTTCAGAATGAAATCGAAACCGGAAATAGTTTCACCATTACATTAAAGAAAGAAAAGTGCTTAGAGTAGGTATTGTGGACGATCATAAACTTTTTAGAAAAAGTTTGTCCTTTTTGATCAATTCTTTTGAAAATACCAATGTCGTTCTGGAAGCCCAGAACGGGCTCGATCTATTGGATCAGATTCAGGATCATACTCTGGATTTATTGTTATTGGATATTCAAATGCCGGGTATGGATGGTTTTGAAACCTGTGAACATATCCGTAAGCATTATCCGGAAATGAAAGTACTCATCGTCTCACAACTCACCACCAAAGAAAGTATTCATAAGGTGATGGAATTGGGCGCACATGGTTTCTTTACCAAAAACTCCGAACCGGAACAGCTTGAAAATGCCATAAAAAGTATTCGGGATAAGGATTTCTATTTCGGACAGGAATTGGGAATGGTATTGCGGGAAGCGATTTTATGGGAGAAAAACAACAAACCAAAAATTACCGCTTCGTCAATTACAATTTCCGATCGGGAAATGGATGTGATCCGTATGGCTTGTAAAGAGCTGAGCAGTATCGAAATTGCCGACAAGCTGCATATTAATGTGCGTACCGTGGAAACGCACCGCAAACGCATTATGGAGAAAACCAACTCCAAAAACTTCATTGGCGTAATCCTTTTTGCACTTCGCCACCAGTTGATTTCAATCGAGGAATTAACCGAATTATAACTTCATTAACAGTGAAATCCCCCTGTTTGTGGGAAAACCACGTGTTTTACCGGATAGAAAATCAGTATTTTTACGTATTGCATTTTAGCTCAGGAATGTGGAATTTTGTCTCAATAGAGTTTTTCATTTAGTAAGTTTAAAAAAGACCATATTGCCCTTTATTGATTTATTAACTGTGTGTTCCTAAACTTTTTAAGTTGATAATAAATATGGTCTCTTTTACATCATTTATGGTGTATTTTAGTTAGTGAAGTTCTTTTAATTTTGGGTTAAAATGCTGAGCGGCTAACAGTTCAGCATTTTTATTTTTTTATCTAGAAAACCTTATTTATTATACATAAGTTTTTATTTGCATATCTTTAGTTTTTTTGAAAAAAAAAAGCAGCTCATAGGGGGGCTGCTTTTTTCTTTTATACTAATACCAACGTTTTTTATTCTTCTTGGATTCCGGTGATTTACGTGATTTTGACTGGTTTTTGTTTTTGTTGCGGAAGTCTTTTTTGGCTCCGGGCTGCTCTTCTTTTTTCTCGCCTTCTTTCCATGGAAACGGATGATCATCCACAACTTTAATTTTCTGACGGGTCAGTTTTTCAATATCCTGTAAATACGGTTTTTCGTCTCTTCCGCAAAAGGATAAGGCCAATCCGGTATTTCCGGCACGTCCGGTTCGTCCGATACGGTGTACGTAGGTTTCGGGAATATTGGGTAAATCAAAATTGATCACAAACGGCAATTGCTCGATGTCGATTCCTCTGGCGGCAATATCAGTGGCAACCAAAACGGAAACTTCTTTGCTTTTAAAGCCGTCCAGAACACGTTGACGTGCCGACTGTGATTTGTCTCCGTGAATGGCTTCGGCGTTAATACCGTTCTTTTTTAGGGCTTTTACAACGTTGTCGGCACCGTGCTTGGTTCGGGCAAAAACCAAAACGTTGGAAAGTTTGTCGTTACGGATGATATGATACAATAATTTTCGCTTGTCTTCTTTTTCAACAAAGTATACTTTTTGCTGTACGGTTTCGGCAGTACTGGAAATTGGCGCTACCGACACATATTTCGGTTGCGTCAGGAACGTATCGGCCAATTCGCGTATCGCCAGTGGCATCGTCGCCGAAAACAATAATGTCTGGCGGTTGTCCGGTGTTAGTTTGATAATCTTTTTAACATCGTTAATAAAACCCATATCGAGCATCTGATCGGCTTCGTCCAAAACCAGATGGTGCATATGATGGAGGTCGATAAAACCCTGTTTGTGTAAATCCAGTAAACGCCCCGGAGTAGCTATTAGTACGTCAACGCCTTTTTTAAGCTGATCCACCTGTGGTGTTTGGTTTACACCACCAAAAATAACCAGTGTACGGATATTGGTGTATTTTCCGTAGGTAGTAAAACTTTCCCCGATTTGGATCGCCAGTTCGCGGGTTGGTGTCACAATTAGCGTACGAATGTGTTTTACTTTCTTTGATGATCCGACAATTCGGTGTAATAAATTCAGGATCGGGATGGCGAAAGCTGCCGTTTTTCCCGTTCCGGTTTGGGCGCAACCTACAAGATCAGTGCCTTCCATGATGATCGGAATGGCCTGTTCCTGAATGGGTGTCGGGTTTTCATAACCTTCTTCGGTAAGCGCCTGTTGTATATTGCGAAGTAAATCTAAGTCTTGAAATTGCATAAAAAAACGATAACTGTTAGTAGTTATCGTTTGCAAAAATACTTTAAAATATTGGTTTTGTTTATATATTATGCTTCGCCTTCATAAAATCGGTGATCAAATAGGCGATTAATTTCCCTACAAGATGGTTGTTTTTGTCCTGATCCAGATCCGGAGCGCCTTCGCAAATGTGTAGATAGGAAGCATTGCTACTCTGACCGAAGTAGTGAATAAACTGGCGTAATTCGGCTACCGAAAAACCGCTCAGCGTCATCGCACTACTCGCAATTCCCGGAAGGGCGTCCAAATCGATTTCGATACCAAAAGCATCGGTAGCGATATGTTTTAAGGCGATTTCCATTTCATCATCAAAGTCCTTTTCCCGGCGAACGGCAATTTGTTCGTACGTATTATAACGGATTTTTTCGGTTACTTTTTTAATCGAATCGAGTACGCTTTTTGGAGTATAGCTTTCGTGTAATCCGAAAATAAAATATTTTTTCAGGAAACCTTCTTCAAAAGCATACGAAAACCCGTTGCCACTGTGGCGTCCTTCTAAGGCGCGGAAATCGGTATGCGCATCAAAATTAATGGCATTAACGGCTCTTCCTTTTGCCAGTGCAAGTCCCTTAATGTTCCCGTAAGCATTATTATGTCCGCCACCAATCACAATTGGCGTCTTTCCGGCTTTGATAATCTGACAGACAATATGCGACACTTCTTTGTCGATTTTTTCGACCATTTTAAAAAAATGCCTGCGGTCTTCCTTGTCCGTAATGTCCAACGTTTTTATGGCTTCCATTTGTTCGGAAACGTCAATACTACCCAATATCAGTAGTTGACTGCCTTTACAAAAACGGTTGTTCTGGATGTTTACAATGCTTTTTAAAGTGCTTTCCCAGGCCGAAGCAGTTCCGGCTCTTCCCAGGTTCGCACGTACGCCGATGTCTTCCGGAATTCCCAGTAAAACAAATTCGGCATCGCTGGTCTGGAGAAATTCCAACGTATCCATTTCCTTGGGTACGGTTTGGATCCTTTCTCCGAATTTTATCTCACCGCTACGGTGATTGGTAATTTTCGTTAAGTCGTTTAGTGTAAATCGGATAAGCTTTTCCATATAAAAAATGTTGCATCCAAAAATACTATTTTCTATAAAACTTTCGTTATTTTACGGAAATGAATAATTTTATAGCTAATTGAATTTGAAAAAAATGTGACTATGGAAAATCAAAAAAGTAACTCGAGCTTAAAAGCCATTATTGTTGTTTTGTCGTTATTGTTAATCGGGAGTTTGGCCTATATGTACAAGATGAGTACTGATAATCAGACTTCTGAAAACAAAATCATGTCGGAGAAAGATAAGTTAAATGAAGAGCTTCAAGCTGCGATTGCTAAATATGATGCTGCGATAGCGGATAACACTTCACTTTCGTCTGAATTGACGGCAGAAAGAGAAAAACTGATCCAATTGCAGAAAGAACTGGAAAAATCAAAGGGCGATGCGGCTTCATTAGCAAAATTTAAAAACGATTACCTGCGTTTAAAACGTGAAATGGATAATCTGATGCGCGAAAATGATGGGCTGAAAAAACAAAATGCAGCCTTAACCACGCAACGCGACAGTACACAAACTGTATTAAACGACGCTAGAAGAGTGAACGATACATTGGTATCACAAAACGACCAGTTGGCCAAAACGGTTGAAAAAGCATCTAAATTAACGGTATTGAATTTACAGACGACTGCGGTAAAACAAAGAAGTTCCGGAAAACAAATCGATACAGACAAAGCGCGTAGAGCTGATGTATTGAAAGTGAGCTTTACCATTGCTGAAAACCAGGTAGCCAAATCGGGAGATAAAACGTACTATATCCAGATCATTGACAGCAAAAACAATGTATTGGGAGAAAAACGTACCGAAACTTTTGGTGACAAAGTATTAACATACAGCTTTGTTAAAACGGTGAAATATGAAAACAAAACCGTTCAGGTAGCTCAGGATTTACCGGTAGAGAATATCGAAGGCGGAACATTCTTCGTAAATATTTTCGACAAAGCGGAATTGGTATCCAAAACCAGCTTTACATTGAAATAACAAAAGATAAACGACAATACAACAAAAAAGAGGAACATAGGTTCCTCTTTTTTTATTGAATAAACTGACCTTCGATTAGCACCTGATCAATCAGGTTACTGCCAAAAGCATATGGCAACTGGTAATAGGAGGTAAGTGGTTGCGTAATGATGATATTCGCTTTTTTCCCTTTGGTGATACTTCCGTGTGTATCGGAAATTCCCATCGCATAGGCGCCGTTAATAGTCGCTGCATTAATCGCTTCTTCCGGTGTCATTTTCATTTTGATACAGGCGGTTGCGACTACAAAATTCATATTTCCGGATGGCGTGGTACCCGGATTAAAATCGGAGGCCAAAGCCAACGGTAATCCGGCTTGTAGCATTTTTCGCGCCGGCGTATACGGAATACTGATAAAATAGGAACAGCTTGGTAAAGCAACCGGCATCGTAATACTGTCTTTTAAAACAGCGATATCTTCGTCGGTTACGATTTCTAAATGGTCTACCGATAAAGCACCGTGTTTTACACAGGCTTCGATACCATTAATGGCTGTAAATTGATTCACGTGAATTTTTGGGATTAATCCGTGTTGTTTTCCCGCTTCGATAATCCGTTCGGTTTCGGCTACCGAAAAATAACCGGTTTCCAGAAAGGCGTCGACATATTCGGCCAGGTTTTTGCGGGCAATAGCCGGAAGCATTTCGTTAATGATCAAATCGATATACCCTTCGTGGTTTTCTTTATATTCGGATGGGAAAGCATGCGCGCCTAAAAAAGTCGCTTTGATCGCAATCGGATAGTTCTCGGATAAGCGTTTGATCACTCGTAGCATTTTTAATTCGGCTTCGACCGTAAGTCCGTAACCGGATTTGATTTCTACCGCTCCGGTTCCCTGACGCATCACTTCTTCCAAACGTACTTTTGATTGGTTGTAAATTTCTTCTTCGGAGGTTTCCTGTAACTTTTTAGCCGAATTTAGAATACCACCGCCACGACTGGCAATCTCTTCATAACTCAACCCATTAATCCGATCTACAAATTCCTGCTCGCGATTGCCGGCATAAACAATATGCGTATGGCTGTCGCACCACGTTGGAAGTACGGTTTTACCGGTAGCGTCTATCAGTTTGCAGCCTTCAGAAGACGGACAGTCTGCCATCGGACCAAAATCGGCAATCCGATCGTCTTCAATCAATAGGAAAGCATGGTCTATTTTGGGTAAAACGGCCATTTCGGCTCCGGAAACTTTAGCTACGGGTGTTTCTCTTACCTGTAGTAGTTCTTTGATGTTCTGGATTAAAATTTTCATAGGATTCTATCTTGAAAGAGCAGCTTTTATAAGTGCTTAAATAATTTTTGTAAAAATAAACTGGAATTTTAAAAACTCCTATCTTTATATAAAATTATTATGCCGTGAGAAAAGTCAAGTATCGTAAAGTCCGCAAAGTTCAGCCCAATTATTACGAATATACCGGTGTTCACACCAGTGAGCCTGTAGGAATGCAGTTATTTGTTTACAATGAAAAACGCTTTGAAGAATATGCAAAAGTTACGCTGAATAAGGTTGAAAAAGAACTCAACGATAAATTGCAGGAAGAGGATGTAAAATGGCTTAATATTCACGGGTTACACGATGTAGGGCTGATTCAGAAGATAGGAGAATTGGTTGGAATTCAGAATTTTCTCGTGGGCGATATCCTGAATACCCAGAGAAGAACCAAGCTCGAAGAACTGGACGATATGTTGTTTTTTAATATCAAATCGATTTTACCGGGTGAAGATTTGGACAATATCAGTGTTGAACAGATCAGTTTTATTCTAAAAGGAAATATGCTCGTCTCGTTTCAGGAAAAAAGGAGTGACTTTTTTACCCATATCCGCGAGCGTATACGTACTGCCACCGGAATTGTCCGCAAAAAGAAAAACGATTACCTGTTGTATCTGATGCTGGATGCGATTATCGAAAATTTTTACATCACCATCGAGAATTACGAAGACCGGATTGAGGCGTTGATGATCGAATCAAAAACCAACTACCGACAGGATGTGCTGATACGAATTGAAAAAAATCGGGAAAATCTGAATTTTCTAAAACGTTCCATTATCCCGTTGCGCGATGCGTTATATAGTCTGAAAAGTTTTCAGGACGATGATCAATACGATGGAATCGAACAGTCCAATTATACGTTTTTTGCCCGTTTGCATCAGAAATGTCTCGAACTTTTGGAGCAGATCGACTACGATACCAATTCGTTGGATAGTGCCTCACACTTTTATTTTTCGGCCCAAAGTCAGCGGATGAACGAAATTATGAAAGTGCTCACGGTGGTGTCTGTTATCTTTATGCCGCTCACGTTTATTGTGGGAGTTTATGGGATGAATTTTGAAAACATGCCGGAGTTAAAAACGGATAACGGTTATTTTGCGGTTCTGGGTATTATGGCGATACTGGCCATTTTGATGGTGACGTATTTTAAAAGAAAAAAGTGGTTTTAAAGCAATGATACGATAAGATATGAAAACATTTATAAGCGCCATTTCGGGAAAGGAATTTCCGGCAGCCGAAAAAGTTTCCGGGAAAACCATCCGGGCTTCCATTATGAATTTTATACTGAAAGAGCATCCGGAGTTTTCGCGGGAACAGTATTTGTCGGTTGGGGAGCTAAATTACTACCGGGAAAAATATATTTCGGATTTTTTGATTAAGGAGGTCGGCGAAATTTCCGAACTGGAAAAAACGGTTTTGCATGCGCTAAAAGACAAAAAGATGGTGCTCAATAAACCTGAAGAAGAGGGGCAAGGGTACACTTTTGGTCAGCGTGTAGCCGATAAGGTAGCCGAATTTGGCGGTAGCTGGACGTTTATTATTTCTTTTATGATCTTTCTGGTCGTTTGGATCGCATTGAATATCTTTTTACTGGCCAATAAAGGTTTTGATCCGTATCCGTTTATATTGTTAAATCTGATTCTTTCCTGTATTGCGGCTTTACAGGCACCGGTGATTATGATGAGTCAGAACCGACAGGAGGAAAAAGACCGGGAACGCGCTAAAAACGATTACATGATCAATTTAAAGTCGGAGTTGGAAATACGCATGTTACACGAAAAAATTGACCATCTGATTTTACATCAGGAACAGTCGATGTTGGAAATCCAGAAGATTCAAATCGACATGATGAATGATATCATTCATAAGATGGAAAATAAAAAGTAAGGTTATTGGACTTCGATTTTATACGTGTCCAGTAATCCCAAAACCGCCGGATATGCAAATTTGGCGCGGGTAATGGTATTCCGACCCGGATCAATCGAATAATTTACGGCCGTACGGAAATCGGCTTTTTCAAGCATCGTCTGGTTGAATATGGCTTCACGGAAATCACAGTTCGGAAAACGAATCCCGGACAGATCGGCATCGGTAAAATCGACATCCTCGAGGATACAATCGGAAAAACGGGAACTTTTAAGTTTTAAACCGTAAAAAGAGCCCAATTTTACATTACAGCGAGTAAGCGTTAGTTGTAGTAAAAACGGATTACAGTCGTTAAAATTAACACCGAGTAACTTACAATCGGTAAAGGTGACATCCTTAAAGGAAGTACCGCTTACGTTTGCCATACTGAAATCACAACCGGTAAAGGTGCAATCCAAAAATGAAAAATTATTTAAAAAGGCATTCCCAAACTGACAATTGATAAATTGGCAATTGTCGTATTCGGCTTTTTCCAATACGTTGACTTTTTCAAAAAGTTGATCTTCAAATAACATATATGATCGGGTTGAAATGATAAAACCTGTAGTGTCGGAACAACTACAGGTTTTATTTACTATTGAGGAATAATTATTTTAAACTTCCCACCATGTCTTCCGGTTTTACCCAGGCGTCGAAATCTTCTGGTGTCACATACCCCAAACGTACCGCTTCTTCTTTTAAAGTAGTTCCGTTTTTATGAGCTGTTTGCGCGATTTCAGCCGCTTTGTAATATCCGATTTTGGTGTTTAAAGCCGTTACCAACATTAAGGAATTGTCTACCAATTCTTTAATACGTTTGTGGTTTGGCTCAATTCCCTGTGCACAATGCTCGTCAAACGAAACACAGGCATCTCCTAATAAACGTGCCGATTGCAGGAAGTTAGCCGCCATTAACGGTTTGAAAACGTTTAATTCGTAGTGTCCCTGAGTACCACCAATTGTGATGGCTACGTCGTTACCCATTACCTGAGCACATACCATGGTTAAAGCCTCACATTGTGTAGGGTTTACTTTTCCTGGCATGATAGACGATCCCGGTTCGTTTTCCGGAATGAAAATTTCACCAATACCGGAACGTGGTCCTGATGCCAGCATACGGATATCGTTAGCAATTTTATTTAACGATACAGCTAATTGTTTTAAAGCGCCATGTGTTTCTACAATTGCATCGTGTGCTGCTAAAGCTTCAAATTTATTTTCGGCTGTTACAAACGGATGACCGGTAAATTTAGCGATGTACTCGGCTACTTTTACGTCATATCCTTCCGGAGTGTTTAATCCTGTTCCAACAGCAGTTCCGCCTAAAGCTACTTCCGATAAGTGTGCAAGTGTATTTTTTACCGCTCTTAAACCGTGATTTAACTGCGCTACATAACCGGAAATCTCCTGACCTAAGGTTAATGGCGTAGCATCCATTAAGTGCGTACGGCCAATTTTTACTACGGTTTTAAATTCCTGTGCTTTCGCATGTAGTGTATCTCTTAATTTCTCAACACCCGGAATGGTTACTTCCACTACGGCTTTGTAAGCTGCGATATGCATTCCCGTAGGATAGGTGTCGTTAGATGACTGTGATTTGTTTACGTCGTCGTTTGCTTTGATAACGGCTTCACCTTCTCCGATCTTAAATCCGGCCAATACCTGAGCACGGTTTGCGATCACTTCGTTTACGTTCATGTTACTTTGCGTACCCGATCCGGTTTGCCAGATTACCAATGGGAATTCACCGTCTAATTTTCCGGCTAAAATCTCATCGCAAACGGCTGCAATAGCGTCTCTTTTTTCTACTGCTAACACCCCTAAATCGTGATTGGCATAGGCTGCCGCTTTTTTAAGATAGGCAAAACCTTCCACGATTTCTTTTGGCATCGAACCCGAAGGGCCGATTTTGAAGTTGTTTCTAGAACGTTCTGTCTGAGCTCCCCAGTATTTGTCTGCCGGAACTTTCACTTCACCCATGGTGTCTTTTTCTATTCTGTATTCCATTTTATTGTTGTGTATAAGTTGTTACTGTCGATTTAAAACCATAAAAACGGTCCTGTGTGTAACCGTGTACGGTGTTTTAAAATCCTTTCAAAAATAGACAATATCGACAGCTTAAAAAAATGAATTAAAATAAATTTCTGATAAATATTGGACAAGCCGATTATTCGGCTTACCTTTGGCGGGTATTCAAAATTCCGGAAAACATGTTTGAATTTCAACAGTATTTAGGCTTTTTACTTTTCTTATGTATCTTAACCATCGGTTTTTGGTTAATGATTTTCCTGGTAGGTTTCGTGCAATATTGGCTAGGAGGCGCTATCATCGAATTGATCAAAGAAAAGAGAAATAAAAAGAAAGCAGAATAATTAAATTTATTCAAGATATAAAGGGAACAGATTGTTCCCTTTTATTTTACAAAAAAGGGAGCTTAAAGCTCCCTTTTTAATTATTTATAATAGGTTATCTTACGTTCGACTACAAATTTTGGTTCGTTGTCTATGGTAATGGTCTTTTTAATCCAGTTTCCATTTTTGTCGTATTCGTAACGTACTTTACGATCAACAACTAATTTTCCGTCTTTGCCAACCGTTTTCTCATACGTCACATTGTTATGATCATCGTAGGTTAACAACTGATGTGATGTTATTTGCTGGTTCACGATTTCTTTGCGTTCGATCAGATTCTTGTTTTTGTCGTATTTAAACTCTTCTAAAATTTTTCCGTCTGCAAAACCGTCATAAATTCGGTTGGAAGTCATGTTACCTTTCGCATCAAAAGTGCGTACTTCCGAATATTCCAATGCGTTGTCTTTGTTTAACGTTTCGGTTTGAAGTAATAGATTTTTAGTGTTGTATTTATTATTGATCGTATACAGTCTTTTATAGTCCGAATTCAAACGCTGTTCGGTTTGCAAATTGTTGTTGCTATCGTACGTATAGGTTGTGATATATTGTACGGCCGCTTCACGAAGAAACGATTTTTCCTCCCGGATTTTACCGTTAGTGCCAAATAAATAAGTGTTTCGGTCTATCTGATTGTCTTTATCGTCAAATCGACGCACTTCTACACGTTGGTTTTTAATAAAGGTATTTAGTGTTTTTTCCAACTGCATTCCCTCCGGGTTTCTACGCGTTATGATGGTATTGTTACCATTGTCGTCCCATGAATATTTAGTTGTAAAAGCCTTCCCCGGACTTACATATTGCGATACCAATAGTTTTTTGTCTTTGTTGGTAAAGGTCGTTTCTTCCAATAAACTGCCATCCATAAGGTTTTTCTTTTCGTGAATCAGGCTTCCGCTAGCACTAAATTCCAGAGCGGTATTGTAACTGTTTGGATTTTCGGTTGCGGGTTTGGCTTTTTGTCCGTTTACCAAAAGAAAGGATTGTTCGGTTACGGTTTTTACATTATCGGAAAGTTTAAAGTCTTTCCAGTTGTTTACGATTTCGGCTTCGGTTTCGGCTTGATTTTCGTCTTTCTTACAGGCGATTAATAAAAATGAAAGTAAAAGTAGGGTAAAGGTTGATCTCATTTGTTGTCAATTAATTTTCAAAAATCCATTATTTTTTTGACAAAGCCAATTATTTGTCAAAATTAACAGTGTTGTTTTGATCTTAAATAAAAAAAATCTGCCGAGACAGCAGATTTTTTTAAAATTATAACAGTGTAAAAAGTATGGTAAAACTAATAGACACTGTTTTTTCGATTTGGTTGCTTCGGTTTGTGACAATTTTTTCAAAAAATACAATAAAATTTATGCCGTGTTATAAATTGCTAATGAATTTGGGATTTAATCGACTCGTAAATTGTTATATAACAGTTCGTTATTGCCATTGTGTTTTTTAACGGAATGAATGTGTTTTTTTTGAACTGTATAAAAAAAATGTATTTTTATTTGTGTAGTTAAGTGGCTACACTTATATTTGTAGTCAAATGACTTCATGATGAATTTAAGACGAGATGTATTTCAGGCTATAGCCGATCCGACGCGTAGGGCAATTTTGATGCTGGTAACCACACAGTCGATGACTGCCGGAGCCATAGCGTCAAATTTTGATTCGGCACGACCTACGATTTCCAAGCATTTACAGATATTAACGGAATGCGAGCTCCTTCGACCGGAGCAAAACGGAAGAGAGATTTATTATCACCTAAACGCTCAAAAAATGAAAGCCATAGCCGATTTTATTGAACCGTTCCGAAAGATGTGGGACGATAGGTTTAACGCATTAGAATCGATAATGAAAAACTATAAAACCAAATAAGATGGAACTGAAAACGAAAATCCAGGCCGAACAGGGTAAGCAGGAGCTCCTGATTACGCGCGAATTTGAATTACCGGTGGCATTGCTTTTTAAAGCCTATGAAGATCCTGAAATTGTGGCGCAATGGATGGGAACAAACGTAATACAGCTGGAAAACAGAAAGCACGGTAGCTGGCGGTTTGAAACCAACCGAAATGGGGAAGTGGTATTTGGGGCAAACGGGGTCATTCTCGATTTCGTTCCAAATGAAAGAATTACACGAACTTTCGAAATGGAAAACAGTACTTTTCCGGTTCAGTTGGAGTTTTTGGAGTTTGAAGCATTAACAAACGAAACCAGTCGGTTAACAATGCAAATTGTTTTTAAATCGGAGGCCTTTCGGGATCAATTAGTACAAATGCCGTTTGCACAGGGATTAAACTGGGCACACAATCGATTACAAGAAGTTGTTGCCTCTTTACAATCATAACGAAATCGCTATACCATGAACCCAAAAGTTGATCAATTTTTAGATAAGGCTACAAAATGGAAAGAAGAGATGACGTTGTTGCGGGAAATCGTACTGGAATCGAATCGCCTTGTAGAAGATTATAAATGGATGCATCCGTGTTATACCTTGTCCGGGAAAAATGTAGTACTCATCCACGAGTTTAAGGACTATTGTGCGCTGTTGTTTCATAAAGGCGTACTGCTTAAGGATCCTAAAGGAATTTTAATTCAGCAAACCGAAAATGTACAGTCGGCACGACAGTTGCGGTTTACGAATAGTGACGACATCCGGAAACTGGAGCCGGTAATTGTGGCGTATATCAACGAAGCAATTGCAATTGAAGCGTCGGGTGCAAAGGTGGTATTAAAAGAAACAACGGATTATGCAGTACCGGAAGAATTTCAACAGCGACTGGATGAGAATCCGATTTTAAAAAGCGCGTTTGAGGCCTTAACTCCGGGCCGCCAACGGGCCTATTTGTTTTATTTTTCTCAGGCAAAACAATCCAAAACAAGAGAAGCGCGAATTGAAAAATACCTGCCGAATATCTATAGGGGAAAGGGTATCGACGATTAATCCTGTGCGATTGCTTTTAGGGTATTGCGGTATTGTGACGGGGTGATGTTTTCAAACCGTTTAAAAAACTTGGTAAAATTCGAAGGATCAAAGGTGAGTAGTGAGGCAATTTCGGCTATGGTTTTATCCGGAATGGCCAACAAACGTTTGGATTCGTCCATGATCCGTTTTTCGAAGAAATAACAGGGCGATTTACCGGTTTGCAGTTTGATGGTAGTGCTAAGATGTACCGGATGAATACACATAAGGGACGCGATGTCTTTAATTTCGAACATAACGTCGCTATGGCCTTCCAGAATGCTATCAATATGACGATCGACCTGATTGATAAATTCAAGGGTAATTTCTTCTTTCCGGTTACTGTATTTCAGTGGTAATTTTGTCATACGAATGATTCCGTTTTGTGTGGAATTAAAAAATCCGCTGTGTAGCGGATTTTTACTTTATTTTTTGATTTTAGCTTGCGCGTCGTCGTATTTTTTTGAAACGGCATCCCAATTGATCAGGTTAAAGAACGCTGTGATATAATCGGCTCTTTTGTTTTGATAGTTTAGGTAGTAAGCATGTTCCCATACATCCATTCCTAAAATTGGTGTTCCGGAAATACCCACATTTGGCATTAAAGGATTGTCCTGGTTTGGCGTACTGCCTACGACAAGATTACCGGTTTTGTCTACAACCAACCATGCCCATCCGGAACCGAATTGTTTGGCACCGGCATCCGAAAATTGTGTTTTAAAATTTTCGAACGAACCGAAGGTTTTGGTAATCGCATCGGCTATGGCACCTTTGGGTTCACCGCCGGCTTTTGGAGCCATAATTTCCCAATACAGGTTGTGGTTGTAATAACCGCCGGCATTGTTGCGCACCGCTTTGTTTTCCATATCCAATTTGGTCAGGATATCTTCGATGGTTTGTTTTTCCAGTGCGGTACCTGCAATCGCCTTATTCAGGTTGTTTGCATACCCAACATGGTGTTTGGAATAATGTATTTCAACGGTTTTAGCGTCGATATAAGGAGCTAAGGCATCATATGCATACGGAAGTCCTTTCATTTGGAACGTTCCGGGATCGGCTTTTACATCCGCAGGATTACCTACCGGTGTTGCCGTTTTTGTCTGTTCTACCGGATCCGGGATTTCAACTACCTCTTCCAACTTGTTTTTATCTTTACAAGAAAAAAGCAAGGTCGAAAAAAGGAAACCGGCAATAAGGATTTTAGAATTTTTCATGGCTTATTAATTATTGAATTTACGGTTTCTATATACAATTTTTTAGCATCATCGGGCGATAAATGACGTACCTGCATCCAGGCATTCATTTTAAAAGCATCCCTTAAATCCTGAGGCTCCTGATGTTGCTTGAGTCTGTTGGTTCCGGATAGCGCCTGTTTGTAATAGGCATAGAGACGCAACATGACATCCTGAGGTAAATTCTCCGTCATATTGGAAGCTTTTTCAAAGGCTTCCTGGAATTGCGTATCTAAATTAGAATCGGACATTATTATTTTTTTGCAATGATTGTTTTGCCGCCTACAGCCTTCTCATTTAATTTTACAGTCACTTCGGTACCTAAAGGTAAGTATAAATCCACCCTCGATCCAAATTTAATAAATCCGGCATCAGTTCCCTGAACGACGCGCATTCCTTCCTGAGCATAGTTTACAATTCGTCGTGCCAATGCACCGGCTATCTGACGGTACAGGATTTCTCCGAAAATACGGTTTTCTACCACAACGGTAGTTCTTTCGTTTTCTTCACTGGCTTTCGGATGCCATGCCACCAGGTATTTACCCGGATGGTATTTGCTGTATTTTACTTCTCCGTTTACGGCATAACGCGTTACGTGTACGTTAATCGGAGACATAAAAATCGATACCATAAGACGTTTGTCTTTAAAATATTCCGGCTCGTATACTTCTTCGATAACCACTACTTTTCCGTCTACCGGAGCAATAATGTGATTGTCGTTGATGTCTACAATTCTTTTCGGGTTTCTGAAAAATTGCAGTACAAGTACTAATACAACCAATCCTAACAGTTGCACCACTTTTTGTAACCATAGGATACTGATAAATTCATCAGCTAAAACAGCTGTCAAAGCAACCAAAAAGGTTGTGATTAAGATAATTTTTGAGCCTTCTTTATGAAACATAATTTAAAATTTGATAAAACAAATAAAGAAACGGTATTGCAAATATAACACTATCCAGTCGATCTAAAATACCACCGTGTCCCGGCATAATTTTTCCACTGTCTTTTACTCCGGCTGTGCGTTTAAATTTGGATTCAACCAAATCGCCGATAGTGCCGAAAAAACCTACTATTAAACCGGTTATGATCCAGGTGACAGGGGAGAAGAATGTAAAAAACTGACTGATAATATAACTTCCGATCATGGTGAAAACCAATCCGCCAACAAAGCCTTCAATGGTTTTTTTAGGCGATATGCGTTCGAATAGTTTGGTTTTTCCAAAAGATTTGCCCACGATATAGGCAAAAGTGTCATTGGTCCAGATCAGGATAAAAATTCCGATAATGATATTGGGCGTAAAGCTACCGGTAATAAAAGGTGCTTTCATCAACAGAATAAACGGCAATATGATATAACCGAAGAGTTTTACATATTTGGCCGATTTGTCGCTGCGAACCGGTTGTGCCGATCCGAATAGATCGATCATTAAATTTACCGAAACAAACAGTGTTGCCAGGCAAATCGCAATATCGGTATAAAAGGAATTGATGCGGAATACAATAAAGAGAATATAGGCGCCAAGTCCTAATACAATTGGTAAACCGTTTTTAAGGTGGATTAGTTTGCAGAATTCGACTACCGCAATCAATAAGAATATACCGAAGAGCAACGTAAAGCTCACTTCAGAAAACAGAGTAGCTGTTAGTAATAAGACGATATAGATAAACCCCGAAAGGGCCCTGATACTACTTTCCCGCATGCTACAAATCTTCTAAAAGCAATAAATACAGATTTTTAGGGCAACTGCCATACTGTAGAAAATCTTCTTCTTTTGCTTTTTCGAAATATTTAAAAGTGGTGATATTGGTTGGGTATTCTTTATCGTATTTGCGTTTGATTTCCCGTAGACCATCGCTTTTATTCGCTAAAATCTGACTGGTTGTAGCCAGAATAATGATATTCGACGGTAAATCGTTGGGTTTGTTCTGGCGTAACTGATTGGATGAAAAAAGGATGGAACCTTCGTCGGCAATCAGGTTTTCGCAGGAAGCAAATAAAAACTTGGGATTTTTAGGACTGTTGTAGTTGAGTTTATTTTCGTCAAGCAGACTGTAGAGTTTTGGTTCTAAACAAATGACATCGCTTTCAAACCAATCGTTTTCTACCAAAATATTCTCAAATTGTTCGTGTACTTCGGTTAAATTTTCACAATACAAAAACTTACCTCCATTTTTTTTGAAATTGAAAGTAAATTGCTCATCTATTGGCATCTCAATCTCTGGATGATATTGGCTCAATTCGGGTTCTCTCTCCTCTTTTGAAGCATCATTCGCACTGCCGAAAAGTTTTTTAAAAAGACTCATAAAAGTAGGTCAGATCTTTGTTTTTTGCACTTGAAATCAATCAAAGATAAAAAAATCTTAATTCAATTTTACAATCGAATTAAGATTTTTGTATAAAATGTTATAATTATTTTTCTTAGGATTCAGTAACTACTTCATTTTCTGTTTTTTCATGCGGACGCTGTCCAAATATGGCTTCCAGGTCGTCTTTGAAAATTACTTCTTTTTCGATCAGAATGTCGGCAAGTTGGTTTAGTTTCTCCTTGTTTTCATTCAGGATCTGAATCGCTCTGTTGTACTGGGATTCGATCAGATCGGAGATCTCTTTGTCTATAACTTTAGCCGTTTCTTCCGAGTATGGTTTGGAGAAATTATATTCACTCTGACCCGATGAATCGTAGTAGGTGATGTTTCCTAATTTATCGTTTAAACCGTATACGGTTACCATAGCACGGGCTTGTTTGGTTACCTTTTCAAGGTCGCTTAAAGCTCCGGTCGAAATTTTATTGAAAATTACTTTTTCAGCTGCACGTCCACCCATAGTAGCACACATCTCGTCCAGCATTTGTTCCGGACGTACAATCAGACGTTCTTCCGGTAAATACCAGGCCGCTCCAAGACTCTGACCCCTTGGTACGATAGTCACTTTTACCAATGGCGCTGCGTGTTCTAACATCCAGCTTACAGTAGCGTGACCCGCTTCGTGAATCGCAATAGCGCGTTTTTCTTCCGGGGTAACGATTTTGTTTTTCTTTTCAAGTCCACCTACAATTCGATCTACAGCATCCAGGAAGTCCTGTTTGTCGACTGCTTTTTTGCCTTTTCGGGCAGCAATAAGAGCCGATTCGTTACATACGTTGGCAATATCGGCACCGGAAAATCCAGGTGTTTGTTTGGCCAGGAATTCAGTATCCAGCTCTTCCGATTTTTTCAACGGTTTTAAGTGTACTTCAAATATTTCTTTACGCTCACGGATGTCCGGAAGGTCTACATAAATCTGTCTGTCAAAACGTCCGGCACGCATTAAAGCTTTGTCCAGTACGTCGGCACGGTTTGTTGCAGCCAATACGATTACGTGTGTATTGGTACCAAAACCATCCATTTCGGTTAATAACTGGTTTAGGGTATTTTCACGTTCGTCGTTCGATCCGGAGAAATTGTTTTTTCCACGGGCTCTACCTACGGCATCAATCTCGTCGATAAAGATAATCGAAGGCGATTTTTCTTTAGCCTGTTTAAACAAATCCCGTACACGTGATGCCCCAACCCCTACGAACATTTCTACAAAATCCGAACCGGATAATGAGAAGAACGGTACTTGTGCTTCGCCGGCTACGGCTTTAGCCAAAAGGGTTTTACCGGTTCCCGGAGGTCCTACCAATAAGGCTCCTTTCGGGATTTTACCACCGATACTGGTGTATTTTTCAGGATTTTTCAGGAATTCAACGATCTCCTGGATTTCTTCTTTGGCTCCTTCCAGTCCGGCTACGTCTTTAAACGTTACCTTGATGTCGTTTTTCTCGTCAAAAAGACGTGCTTTGGATTTTCCGATTGAGAAAATCTGTCCGCCACCACCTCCGGATCCGCCACCTGACATTCTTCGGAACATAAATAACCAGAAGGCAATGATCAAAATAATAGGCAGGAAGTTGATCAAGATATCGCCCCAATTGCTTTCCGGCTCTGAGGAATAGTCTTTTAACTTACCTTCCAGACGGGCTTCCTCCAGTTTCTTTTGGAAAAGTTCACTGTTGGTACCGATGTCCAGCGTATAATGAGGACCTGTATTGTCTTTGCCTAACAGGTTTTTCTTCTCAATTTTTTCGTGGGTTTTGCTGTTAAGTGCTTCTTTGTTCAAGTATACCTGAGCCGTGCTTTTGTTGAAAACGACTTTTTCGACCTGACCGGAGTCAAGGTATTGGTAAAAACGGGATAACGAGGTAGGTTTTACTTCCTGGAAATTCGTTCCGCTTGAAACAAGTTGAATCGCAATTAAAATCAAAAGTACGGCCCCATAAATAACCCATGGGCTAATTCTGATCTTAGAAGGATTTGGTTTTTTATCTTTTGACATGTTAAATGTGGATGTTTAGTATTTGTTTTGGATAGAAGTGATTTTTGCATCACCCCAAAGGCTTTCGATGTTGTAGTACTCACGGATGTGTTTCTGGAATACATGTACCACGATCGTTACGTAGTCCATAAGTATCCATTCTCCGTTTTCGGCACCTTCAACATGCCAAGGTTTGTCTTTAAGTTCCTTGGAAACAATTTTTTGTACGGAATTGGCAATGGCGTTAACCTGTGTATTGGAATTACCGTTACAAATTACAAAATAATCACATACGGTATTTTCGATTGCTCTTAGATCCAGAATATCTATATCATTACCTTTTACTTCTTCAACTCCCTTAATGATGTTAGCTAACAGATCATCATTGTTAATATTATCCTTTTTTGCCATTTATTATTTTATATATTTTCGCAAAGTTATCAAATTTTGTCTTTATTTTTGAACCTTAACACAAGATTAGCGATAGTAAAGTTATTTATTTATATGAATATTATCAAACTCGGTGCCACAAGTTCCACAAATGATTTTTTAAAAGATTTACTGACAAAACAATTTGTAGAAAACTTTACCGTGGTTGTGGCAGAACATCAGACAAAAGGGAAGGGGCAAATGGGCGCCGAATGGAGTGTGGAGTCGGGTAAGAATTTGACTTTTAGTGTTTTAGTTCGGGATTTGCTATTGGATATTCAGGCTATTTTTCATTTGAATGTAGCGGTGGCGGTTAGCATAATCGAAGGACTGGAAGAATTTGCTATTGGCGGATTGGCGATCAAATGGCCAAACGACATTTTGGCAGAGAGTAAAAAGATCAGTGGCATACTTATCGAGAACAGTATCAAACGAAATGGTGAAATTTTTTCGATAGTAGGCATTGGATTGAATGTAAATCAGGAGCATTTTGAGAACCTACCAAAGGCTTCATCGCTCTACGCGATCTGCGGAAGGGTTTTTGACAAAGAGGCAGTCATGTTGGCTATACTGAGAAATCTGAAACGAAACCTGTCGCTTTTGCAGGCTAAAGAATATGCGTTGTTATGGCAGTCGTATGACAACAGGTTGTTTAAAAAGGGGATACCCATGCCTTTTGAAGCAAATAATGGTTCGCATTTTATGGGAATTATCCAGGGAGTAACTTCAAACGGTAAGCTTGAAGTACTCCTTGAGGACGATTCCATTACTACTTTTGATATTAAAGAGGTAAAATTATTGTACTGATTTTAACGGACAATGATTTCATATTTTTGTAATAATCCTTTTAATCCTTCTTTTGAAAACTGAGCTTTGCGCAGTTTGGTTTTTTCCGGGTCGATGGTAAAATTGTAGCTGGTCAGGAAATCGGCTTTTTCGGCAATAGCGTCGGTAAAAACAGCCTGATGCAGATTACAGTTGTCGAATAAAACTTCCGTTAAATTGGTTGCCATAAAATCAACTGCGATCATACTGCAATTGGTAAACGTCATTTTTTTGAGCTTTAAAGCATAAAATTTGGCGTAATCCAAAACACAATCGTTAAAGTGAAATTCAAATAACAGCTGATCGGTCATGGCAAAATTTACATCGGTAAAATCGCAGTGGTTAAAAACAGCATTTCGCAAACCGACATAATTGATTTGCGCTTCCTTAAAATTGCAGTTGTAAAAAATACAATCGGTAAAAACTACCCCCGAAAAATTACAATTGCTAAAATCGCAATCGGTAAAAGTGCATTCTTCGAATTCTTTGTATTTGATTTCGCTTTCGGAAAAAAGCTGGTTGGTAAAAGGGGTATTAAATATAAAATCGCTGTGGGTCATTTAAAAAATTTAGTGTTTAAGTAGGTTTTTGTTCATGGGCTAGTCTTTTGGGTTTTCTAAATGAATTCGTTCGAGTATATCCCGATCGATAGGCTTGCATAAATAGCCTACAATTTCGGGAAAACTGTTTGCTTTTTCACGATCTTCGTTAGCAATGGAGGAACTGGCTATATAGATTGCAGGCTTTTTTCCAAACCCGAAATCTATCCGTTGTAACTCATTCATAAAAGCCCAGCCGTCCATTTCCGGCATATCGATGTCGAGTAGGATAACATCGGGAAATTCCTCGGCGCTTTGAATGGCTTTTAGTGAGTCGATAGCAACTTTTCCATTTTTGTAACTCAGAATCTGACTAAATAATTGACTTTTCTCAATTATTTTCTTTGTAATTAATTGATAAATGGGGTCATCATCAATTATACAGATACTTTTTGGGGCGTTCATCTGAAATATATTTTAAAAGTTGTTCCTTCGTCTATTGTACTTTTAACGACTATTTTTCCTCCCATAGCATCGATCTGGTTTTTTGAAATGAATAATCCTATTCCTCTTGCATCGGCGTGGTTGGTAAATGTTTTGTACATTCCGAATAGTTTTTCTCCATTTTTCTCCAGATCAATTCCAATTCCGTTATCGGAAATTTCCAAAACGGTTTTACCGTCTTCCTGGTAGGATTTCAGATCAATTACGGTTTGCCTCTCGGCATGTCCGTATCGAATGGCATTCGATATAAAGTTAAGTAATATACTTTCTAAATAAGCAGGATTGTATTTAACTTCGATTTCTTTGTTGACGTCATTGTGAATAATCACATCGTTTTTCACTAATTGCTCCCGAAGTACGTCCAGCGTCTTGTTAATGTATTTTTTTAAATTTAAGGGTTCTATAATCAGGTTGATGTTGGTCTGGATGGTTACCACCTCGTTCAGGTTGTTCATCGTCTCGTTGAGCACCGAAGAAACCGATTTTAGCAACTGAATCATTTCGTCGCGTTCTTCGTCGGTATCGGCCGATTCGATCAGGTTGGAAATCGATTGGATGTTACTGGTATGCGAACGCAGGTTGTGGGAAACGATATACGAGAAATTCAGCAAACGTTTGTTTTGCTCGGTTACCAGGTGTAGCGTGTTGTTGAGTTCGATTTCTGCCATTTTGGCTTTTGTGATGTCGATCATAATACCGCGCAGGTTTACGGCTATGTCGTTTTCGACTACCACGCTTACGATATCGCGCAACCATACGATTTCTCCGTCTTTACGGATCATACGGTATTCGAAATCGTGTTGTCTTTTTTCGTAGGTGTAACGCGACATAAAGGCAATAACCCATTCTTTGTCGTCCGGATGTACATGATTGATCCAGAAAGATGGAGTTCCGAGCCATTCTTCCGGTGTATAACCAAGGATGTCTTCGACTTTTCGGCTGATAAAGGTGAAATCAAACGTATTTGGATCGCCTTCCCAAACAATACCGTCAATGGTGTTGATCAAAGATTCGATCTTCTGCTGTGATTTTAAAATGACTTCTTCAGAGTTTTTACGCTCCGTAATGTCTTCGGTTGAAACCAGAACGCGTTCCAATGTTTTTTCATATTCCGGAACCACACTCCAACGGAAATGGATGTGTTTGTACTGGTTGTCCATGAATTTGATCTGGGAGTCGCCTGTAATATGGTTTTGTCGCTGCGTAATAGCAATAAGTTGTTTCGAGAAAATCGGAATGGATTCGTCGTCGAAAATCGTACTCAGTTTGCCTTTTAAAATGTTTTTGTCTTTTACCGAATGTAACGCAAGACACATGTTGTTCACGTCAATCACTTTTACCAATGACAAACATTTGCGGATTACGTCGATGTTGTTTTTCAGATAGGCCTCAACTTCTTCTCTCGGCATATCTATCAGGCCTAATTCCGTCAGGTATTTTTTGACTTCCGAAAAATCTTCTTCCCATAATGGAATCGGCGAGTTGTTGAATAAACTTTTAAAACGTTTTTCACTTCGCTTGATACGATCCTGCGCCTCTTTTTTGTCGGTAATGTCTTCGATGATTCCGATATGTGACGTTGGTTTTTCACCGACCGACCATAGTGGTGTAATGGTTACACTGGCCCAAACGATATTGCCGTCTTTGTGGAAGAAACGTTTTTCAAGTCCGAATTCGCGGATGACACCTCTTTTTAAAAGACGCATTTTTTTGAAATCGTTTTCCAGATCGTTCGGATGCGTAATCATCATATAATCCATTTTGCTGATTTCGTTGGTTTCGTAACCAAGCATCTGGCAAAACCGCTCGTTGGCTTCTATAAAAGTACCAGAGTTGGAATCGATATGCGCAATTCCGATGGCGGCCTGTTCGAAAATGGATTTGAATTTAATTTCGCTCTTCATCAAACGAAGCGCTTGTGAATGTACCAAACGTTGTAATTCGGATGGTCGTTTTAATAAACTTGTGGTAAACAACCCGCAAATCAGTGATAACACAATCGCTAAAATAGCAATCGGAATTAATTGTTTGATCAGGTAATAGTTGTTCGTGGTTATCAGGTATAATTTCCAGTCGCCGTCGGGGAATGAAACGGTTAAATGGGTTTTATTTGTGAAGTTCTTTTTGTTGGGAAGGAAGAATTCTTCTTTTCCGGTTTCCGGATTCGTTTTGGAAAACTGAAAATAATATTTGTCGGTCGAAAAGGTTTTAATTCCGGACGTTTCCAAAAAAGTATTAAACTTGATTACAACGGTACAGAATCCCCAGAATTTATTGGACTTGAATACCGGGAACCAACCTACGATGCCTTTGCCGCCTTGTTTTAATTCCAATGGCCCGGCATAGTATATTTTTCGGTTTTTGATGGCTTTCATCGCCGATTTTCGGGCTTTAGGAGAATTCAGGACGTCGAAGTTTACAACGGGTTCGTTGCCTTTTAACGGATAAACATATTTGATTACTCCGTTTGGAACCAATTCTACCGCATCAATATTCGGATTGGAGTCTACCAGTTGTTTGCCGATTTCGTCAAAATTACTAGGGTTTCCATTGTCGTCAATGGTCATGGCTAGTGTCAGCGTGCTGATATGGCTGTTTTTTAGCGATTGTTCGATGTTTTGATGCACCACGTTTAGGATGCTGCTCATTTCACGTTGCTCGCTTTCTTTTATAATTTGATAGCGTAAAAAAAGAATTAAATTCGAAACTAAAAAGAGGAGTGTAAAGACCAATATCCCAGTCGTTTTTGGTCTTGATAAAAACCAACTGATGAGAATTGTAATTTTTTTATCCAGATTCATTGGAGTTGCCTTTGGGATGGGTGTTAAAACTTTATAAATTTATAAAAAATGTGAATAAATGAATTATAAAAATTGCAAAATACTCATTATTTCACAACAAAAGTTTGATTTGAATAAAAAAAAAGCTCATCATAAAGATGAGCTGATGTTGTGACCTCGACAGGATTCAAACCTGTAACCTTCTGAGCCGTAATCAGATGCGCTATTCAGTTGCGCCACGAGGCCTTAGTTGTTTTTACGGGTGCAAATATAGGGGTAAATGTGTAACTTGCAAACAAAATTGAAATAAAATTTAAAAAAAAATGAGACTAAAAGAGTATGTACGTGATATTCAGGATTTTCCTAAAGAAGGAATTTTGTTTAAAGATATCACTCCTTTATTGATGAGCCCGGAAGCCACGAATGAATGCCTCCAAATTTTGATCGAAAACCTGAAAAATAAAAAAATCGATAAGGTAATCGGAGTGGAAAGCCGTGGTTTTTTCTTTGCAACTTTATTGGCGCACGAATTACAGGCGGGTTTTGTACCGGTTCGTAAAGCCGGAAAGTTGCCATTCGATACCGTTTCGGCTTCGTATACGTTGGAATATGGTACCGATACACTGGAAATTCATGCCGATGCAATCCAAAAAGGGGATAAGGTTCTAATTCACGACGACGTGTTAGCAACCGGCGGAACGATTAAAGCGGTTTGTGAACTGGTAGAAAAACTGGGTGGTGAAATTGTACAGGTAAATTTCCTGATGGAACTGACTTTTCTGAATGGAGGAGATAAAATTGCCGGCTACGAGCGATTTGCGGCTCTTCAGTACTAGTTTATAGCTCGGATGGTTACATAATACCGCCAGGCGATAATTAGCTTCTGAAAAGCGCTTGCTTTGGATAAATCAAGGTTTTGTTTGCTGTAGCTCGGTAAAAGCAGTTTGTTGAGTTGGGCCAGTATTTTAAACATATTCCTTTGGTTTTGATAAAGATACAAAAAAAAGAGCCACATATGTGGCTCTTTTTTTATTCGCTGTCACGAAGTTCACGCTCGCGTTCCTTCATTGCTTTTTCACGTTCTTTCATCGCTTTTTCGCGATCTTTTCGTGCCGATTCCAGCGCTTTAGCGCGGTCTTTCATAGCTGCTTCACGGGCTTTCATGGCTTTTTCACGTTCCATCTGAGCAATTTCCTGTGTTTTCATGGCTCTTTCCAAACCTTTCATAGCTTCCTCATGTGCTCTCATTGCAATTTCGTGATCTTTCATGGCCAGTTCCTGACTTTTTAGGGCTTCCACACGGGCACGATCAATTTCCGGACGGGCTTTTTCGATGGCTATACGAGCATCTTCCAATGCCTTACGGGTAATTTCTTTGGTGTCTATTTTAAGATCATCCGCATTTATTATTTCATTACCGTTTACATAAACAACGTTGCCATTTCTGGAGGTAGTTATTACTTTTCCGTTTTTAATGATCACCGAAGCCGACGATTTTTTTACGTTTGATTTTGAATTTGGCGGCGGTGGCGCTGGCGCTGTTGCCGGATTACCTGACCAATACTTTGGAGCTGGAGGGCTTGGTGGTGCTGGTGGACTAGGTGGCGGACTCAGTGGACTAGGTGGTGACGGCGGACTTGGCGGTGATGGTGGGCTAGGTGGTGACGGTGGACTTATAAAATTACTGATACGATCACCAAATGAGGTATCGCTTTCAGGCTGTTCGTTGGTGCCTTCGTCTTTAATGGTTGTACTGGTACGGGTTTTTCCGTTTCTGGCATAGCGTTGTTGTTTTGCTTCGGAGTTAAAACCGATTTTGATTTTACCGTTACTATCGGTTTTTTTGATAAAGCGAATTGGGTTGATCGGTTCGTCACTTTCCGTTTGTGTGATTCCGGTATTGCCTTCTTTGTCTTTGTATTCGATTTTGATACGGATGATTTCACCGGCTTTGTTGCGCTTTACTTTGGAATACTTTAATGTAACACCGTATTCGTTTTTAAGTAATTCCACATTCTTTTTTAATTGTTCATCACTGGTGTTTTTGTCTACGATTACAGTTACATCGTCTCCGGGTGTATAGGGAGCGTTATTTTGCTGTAAAGTGGCTGGTGTGTGCTTTTTTTCCTGTGCCAGGATCTTTACCTGGAATTGCAGGATAAAAAAGGCCAGTAGCGGAAGGATGATTAGGTACTTCCACAGGTTCCTTTTTCGGGACTGATTGGTGTTTAACATAACGATTCGTTTTTTGATTAATGATTGATAAAAATGATTGGTGATGGCAATGCATTGGGTTTGCATTGTTACTTTTACTAAGGTCTTCTGATAAGCTTTAATGTCGTCGACAACTTTTGTAGCCTCGGCATCGGCAATAAATTCCAGATTTTGTGCAATGGCTTTTTTGTAAATCCACATGATCGGATTGAACCAAAAAAAGATACAAAATGCCTGTGCGATCATCATGTCGAGTGAATGTTTCTGACGGCTGTGAATCTTTTCGTGTTCGATAATGTCGGACAATTCGTCCTGTTGCAATAATTTGGAATTGTAAACTATATAGTTAAAGAACGAAAAAGGTGATTGGACTTTTTCGGTATCGATAAAATGAAACTTGTTTTGAGTTACGGCTTTTGGTTTTTCCAGTATTTTACGAAGTGATCGGTATTCGGACAGAAAACGGATACAAAACAAAATAATACCGGTGATATATAAAATACTAAACAGATAGTGATAGTCGATTTGAAAACCGGTATCGGCTGGCACTGGTACTGCCATTTGAATTTGTGACGTACCGTCGGCATAGGTAATAGAAGCAATTGGAGTCCGTTCTACCCAAATAATTTTGGTATATGAGATCAGTGGAAGTAATGCGGACGTAAACAAACCGGCTATCAGATAACCACGATTGGCATTAAAAAACGTCTCTTTTCGTAAAAAGAAATGATATGCCAGGAAAAAAACGGTTATTAATGCCGTAACTTTTAGAATGTAAATACCAAATGCTTCCATAAAGGCCTATTTTTTTTCGATCATGTCTAATATTTCGCGAAGTTCATCCGCGCTGATTTTTTCTTCTTTGGCAAAAAAGGAAACCATACTTTTATAGGAATTGTTAAAGTAGTTTTCGATCGCATTGTTCATAAAACTCTTGCGGTAATCCTCTTTTTTTACAATCGGAAAGTACTGGTGGGTGTTGCCAAATGCTTTGTGGGATACATAGCCTTTTTCCTCCAGATTCCGGATAATGGTCGACAAGGTGTTGTAATGCGGCTGGTCGTCTTTGATTTCGGCCAACACTTCTTTTACAAATGCTTTTTCAAGCGTCCATAAAATTTGCATTACTTCTTCTTCTTTGTTTGTTAATTTCTGCATGATACTCATTTTCTATAATAATCGGATAGGATTTCCGATTTGTTGAAACAAAGATATAACTATAAATTTAGTTTTGCAACTAAAAAAATAGTTGATTAACTAAAAAAATAGTTTTTTTATTCAGGCAGTCGAAAGAAATAACGCTAAAGGACTTGTTTTTAGTGTGTTAGTCGTTTTCTGATTTTACGATTTTTAACAGCCAGATAGCGGCAAAAGCAGCAGTCGCGGCAAAAGTTCCCATAAAAATCCAGTTAACGGTATAGTTGTAACGGGAAATAATCTCCATACCGGTTTTAGAACTCATCACATGCGCGAGACTAAA
Source organism: Flavobacterium sp. CAU 1735 (assembly GCF_039888695.1). Classification (NCBI taxonomy): domain Bacteria; kingdom Pseudomonadati; phylum Bacteroidota; class Flavobacteriia; order Flavobacteriales; family Flavobacteriaceae; genus Flavobacterium; species Flavobacterium sp. CAU 1735. The sequence continues at coordinate 261,547 of NZ_JBDQQQ010000003.1, forward strand.
ACTCATCGTATATAAAGCCATATAACGACCTTCGTGTCCTTTTGGAGCGCGACTCATAGCAAAGGAGTTGGAAAATGGGAACGCAAACATTTCACCAAAAGTGATCAAAACCAGATTAATCACCAGTATACCTACCCATCCTTTTAATAATAGGGCATAGAAGCCGAAGGTGATAAATAAGGCTCCAAAAAAGATCAACTTGATTTTGTCCACTTTTTTACGCTCGAAATAACCTACGATTGGCATTTCAAAAAGGAATATCAAAAAGCCGTTTATCGACATTAGTAAACCGGTTTGGAATTCCGTAAGTCCGTATTGTTCGTTATGGTATAAAGGTAGCGTACTGAAAAACTGAAAGAATACCATAGCGGTAGCAAAACTGATAAACAGAAACAACCAAAAGGGTTTGTCGCTAAATACGGATTTTACCGGTTCCGTATCGTCGAAATGACTGGTGGTTTTTTCTCTTTTTTTCTCTTTTACCAAAAGACGAAACAAAACGATAGCGGTAATACAGGAAATACCGTCAACCCAAAAAAGTCCTTTATAGCCCATTCCCATAATGATCAAACCACCCATAGCCGGTCCGGCGGCAAATCCGAGGTTTACGGCCAGTCGGACAAGTGTCAGGGCACGGGTTCGGTTTTCCGGGCGTGCATACGTATTTAAGGATACAAACATGGCCGGTCGAAACATATCGGCAATGATCATAATGGAAAACATCGCGAGACATAATCCGGTAAAACTGGTTACAAATTGAAGACTAATAAACAGGATACCACTGGTGAACAGGCTAAAAACCATAATACGGTAAAAGCCTATTTTGTCTGATAGTTTTCCGCCCAGCCAGGAGCCGATCATCGAACCGCAACCAAAGCTCACCATGACCCAGCCCACTTGATGGTAGTCGAAATGAAGATCTTCTTTCAGGTATTTCGATAAAAAGGGGAGTACCATTGTTCCGGCTCTGTTGATAAAGGTAATCAGGGTCAGAATCCAAATTTCACGCGAAAATCCTCTGAAATTATTGATGTAGTTGGAAAAAACTCTTTGTAGCATATACGGTTCTAAATGTCAAATTTACAAACTATTTGATGCTGTAAACAGGAAATGATGTAAATTAATAATGAAATAATAGCAGTGGTTTCGGGCGTGGGATTTTTGATTATTTTTGCAGCAGCTGTTTCGCATACAGCCTGATACCGATTATCATGAAAAAAATACTATATCTATTATTAGGGATGACATTTCCGTTAGTGGGCTTTTCGCAATGCGATTTGGAATCTGTTACGGCTTTTCAGAAAAAGATCAATTCCGAATATGCCAATGCGGAAGAATCGCCGTTAAAAGAAAAAGACCGTAAAAAATTTAAAACACTGGATTTCTTTCCGGTGGATTTAAAGTATTGTGTGACTGCACGTTTGGTGAAAGCAACGGATGAAAAACCATTTACAATGCCGACTACCGGGACGCGAAAACCACTGTATGTAAAATACGGGGAATTGTCTTTTAAAATCGATGGAAAAGACTATAAACTAAATGTATACCGTAATCTGGAACTGGCCAAAATGGAAAAGTACAAAAACTACCTGTTCCTGCCTTTTACCGATCTTACCAGTGGCGTGGATAGTTATGGTGGCGGACGTTATATCGATCTGGAAATTCCGGAAAGTGATACCATAACGATCGATTTCAACAAAGCCTACAATCCGTATTGCGCGTATAATGAAGGTTATTCCTGTCCGATACCACCGCAGGCTAATGATCTGAAAGTGGAAATTCGTGCCGGTGTTAAAGCGTTTCATAAATAATGTTGTACAATCTGCATACGCATAAAGCGTCCGGTGATCCGGATGTTCTGGAAATTGTAAATCAGTATCCAAACGAGTTTGATCCATCCGTGGCGTTTTATTCCATTGGGATTCATCCGTGGTATGCGCAGGCGGAACGGTTGGAGGATGACTTGCGTATCATTTCGGATAAGCTAAAAGAGGCCAATTGTTTGGCGTTAGGCGAATGCGGATTGGATAAGCGGATTGAAACGGATATCAATAAACAGCTATCGGTTTTTGAACAGCAATTGGAATTACTCGAACAAAATCCGAAACCGGTAATTTTACATTGCGTAGCGGCCTATCAGGAAGTAATCGCGGTTAAAAAACAAATGAAAGTGGAAGTACCGATGATCATTCACGGTTTTTCTAAAAATTATCAGGTGGCGCGATCGCTTTTGGATAATGGGTTTTACCTTTCTTTTGGAAAATACCTGTTACGGAATCCGGAGCTGGAATCGGTGTTTAAAGCCGTACCGGACGATCGTTTTTTTCTGGAAACGGATATGGTGGAAGAAACTATTTTTCAGGTGTATAAGAAAGCCGCGTCGATTAAGAGCGGTGCCATTGAAGCAATGGTAGCACAAAATTTTAAAAATGTATTTGATAACAATAAATAAAAAATAAATGGCTGAATGGACAGAGCGAGCAGAATTGCTGTTTAAAAAAGAAGGACTCGAAAAATTAAAAAATGCAAACGTATTGATTGTTGGAATGGGTGGTGTCGGATCGTTTGCGGCAGAATTTATTGCAAGAGCTGGTGTAGGAAAAATGACGATAGTGGATGGTGATACTGTGGATATTACCAATATCAACCGACAATTACCAGCTTTACACTCGACCGTGGGACAACCTAAGGTGAAAATTGTAGGGGATCGTTTACTGGATATTAATCCGGAATTGGAGTTAACCCGTATCGAGGAATTCCTGTCACCGGAACGCGCTTTTGAATTGATCACTCCGGAGTTTGACTATGTATTGGATTGTATCGATAGTATTACGCCGAAATTAAATCTGATTCTGGCGGCAAAACGCAAAAAAGTTAAGATCATCAGTAATATGGGAGCTGGTGGTAAATTGTTGGCCAGTAAGATTGTGGTAAAGGATATTAGTAAAACGGATGTTTGTCCGCTGGCTAAAACCATCCGTAAGCGTTTAAAGAAAGAAGGAATTTCAACAGGTGTTAAGGCGGTGTTTTCTACGGAAAAACCGGATGAAAGCAGTTTGAAAATGACAGACGGACAGAATTTTAAAAAGTCGTTTTTCGGAACAAATAGCTGGATGCCGGCATTGTTTGGTTTGCATGCTGCCGAAACGGTAGTACGTTATTTATTAGCAAAAGAAAAATAATTGATCATCATATATAAATAAAAAAGTCCCTTTAAGGGACTTTTTTATGTTTTATTCGATTGGTTTTGCTGTTGGCGGCGGCGTTGGTTTGTCCGCTGAAGTTGTTGGAACAACAGGAGTCACCGGTTTTGGTTTTGCCGTAATCGGGATAAAGATTTCGGTTACCCATTCAGACGGTTTACGGTTTTGTAAAGGTCCGGTTTGGTAAACTTCCAGATATTTCCCGTTAGGATCTTCCATCCATTTGTTTTTTACAATCTCGGCATAGGCTTTATCCCAGGCTTCTTTGCTATGGGAATAGTCACCGGTAAGTGTTGTTTTTAAAGCTAAGTAAGGGATTAATTCACCAGCGGCAATATCACTTCCCTGTGCCGTAAATATTTCTTCTTTTACCGGAATACAAACCGAAAACTCCGCTATATTGGAAGCCATATCGTATTTGTTATAAATAGCAAAAGCACTTCCGCTTACCGATATATTGTTGTCTTTGGTGAATTTGTTCAGGTTAGCAAACATGGAACCCATTAATCCCGGTAATTCCGGAATCTTACAGGTAGCCGATTGTTTAATATAATAGGTACCGGCTTTTTTTACCAGTCCGTTGATCTTGATATTGTATACTTTTAATTCTTTTACCAGAATGTTGTCGATATTCTCCAATCCTTTTTCGAACATCGGGCCTAACATCCTGTCGGAACCACCACTAAGAATAGAAAAGGCTTTCATCATAAAATTCATATTCCCTTTCATTCCCCAGGTAACTTTAGTACCACCTTTTACCGGAGTGAAAATCCAGTACACATCAGAAGGCGTGTCGCTTTGATCAAAGTATATTTTTTGTTGGATACTGTCGGTGTCTACGGTTCTAATGGTTTCCATTTTACCGGTTCCATCCTTACCGGTCCAGGAAAAAGAAGCTCCGGCTCCCTGTGTTTTGTCGGTATAATTGTTGCGAATGGTAGGATCGTCTTCTTTCCAGGGACCCCAATCGTCCCAATTTTTGTAGTCGTCTACATAATTAAATAAAGCCGCCGGTGTTGCGTGAATCACCCTGCTTCGCTGTACATCGAACGTACCGGCTTGAGTAGCAATATAAACCGTTAATGCAACAGCTGCTAATAGTAATAAAAGAAATATGTATTTAACTACGCGCATAGTATTAAAAAAAATTTCATTTAGTTGTCCAAAGTTATAACAATTATTCTTTCAAAAACAGTTTAATTATAAATAAAATTCCTATAAAAGCAAAAAACGCCAGTAGTATCCAAAGGGATCCTTTATAGTGTAATTTGTGGAGCGACAGGTCTTTTCGATATACATAAATCATAGCGGTTACAAATACGATAACAAAGAATAAAGCGAAATAAAGCTGACCTGATGTAAACATGAATTTTAATTTTACGCAAAATTAGCGTTTTGCCGGGAGATTTTCTATTTTAGACCGTAAAATTAAAGAATATGAAAAAACAATTACAGGCCGTTCGGGAATTCCATGAATCCTTCGGACTGGGAGTAAGTGAGCTTCCTAAAGCCGATTTGGGCGAACAGGTTAATCTATTGCGTTATAATCTGATGAAAGAAGAAAATGAGGAATATCTGGAAGCGGTACAAAATAACGATCTGGTCGAAATTGCCGATGCTTTGGGGGATATGCTTTATATTTTATGCGGAACGATACTGGAACACGGATTGCAACATAAAATTGAGGAAGTTTTTGATGAAATCCAACGGAGTAATATGAGTAAATTGGGCGAAGACGGAAAACCGATTTACCGGGAAGATGGAAAGGTTATGAAAGGCCCCAACTATTTTAAACCGAATTTCGAAACCATACTAAAATAAAAAAATCCCGAAGTTTCTTCGGGATTTTTTATATCGGTTATTTTGGAATTAGATTTTTACCGTCCATCCAAAAGTATCTTCAATTTGTTTGTGCTGAATTCCGGTTAACTGTTGTTTGATAAAAGTAGCAAACGAGTTTTCCGGTTTCGGAAGTTCGTAATAGGTTTCTTTATACGAGAATCCTACGATTGGGTTCACTACTGCAGCTGTTCCGGCTCCGAAAATTTCCTGTAAAGTTCCGTTTTTAGCCGCTTCTACGATCTCGTCAACCAATACCGGTCGAACCTGTACGTCGATACCTTCTTTGGTTGCCAACTCGATAATACTCTTACGGGTTACACCGTCCAGAATACGTTCGCTGGTTGGTGCTGTATATAAGGTATCGTTGATTCTGAAAAATACGTTCATCGTTCCGGCTTCTTCCAATTTGGTATGCGTCGCGTCATCGGTCCAGATAATCTGTTGGAAACCTTGCTCGTTGGCCAATTTGGTTGGATAGAATTGTCCGGAATAGTTACCGGCTGCTTTTGCTGCTCCGATTCCTCCGTTTGCCGCACGGCTAAAATGCTCGGCGATCACTACTTTTACTTCACCGGAATAATACGATTTTGCCGGCGATAGGATAATGGTAAAACGATATTGTGTAGAAGGAGCTGCGACAACACCCGATCCGGTTGCAATCATAAAAGGACGGATGTATAATGCATTTCCAAATCCTTTTTTAACCCATTCTTTTTCGATTTCAAGTAACTTGTGTAAACCGCCAAGGAAAACGTCTTCCGGAACTTCCGGCATCGCAAGACGTACGGCCGATTTGTTAAAACGGTCAAAGTTCTGATCCGGACGGAACAACCAAACATCGTCCTGTTCGTCTTTGTAGGCTTTCATTCCTTCGAAAATCGCCTGTCCGTAATGGAAAACTTTTGCCGATGGATCTAACGTAAAAGGTTCATACGGCATGATAACCGGCTGTTCCCATTTCCCGTTATTGTAATCACAAATCAGCATATGGTCGGTAAAAATATTTCCGAAAGTCAGGTTCTCAAAATCAACACTGTTGATTTTGCTACTGTCGGCTTTGATAATTCTAATGTCAGTTGATGTTTTTAATTCCATTTAATCGATTAATTTTAAAAATCGGCTAAATTGTTGATGGCCAACAATAAAACATAATTTTTAAATTGATAAAAAAATTGTTGTGTCGCTGCAAATTTAATTAAAAAAAGCACTTTTAATAAAGTAAGATTAAAAATAATGTAATTAAATAAGGAACTATTAAATTTTTTTTGAATTGTTATTTTTTGAATAGAATTCCTTCGAAATAATCGGAAATAGCGAAAAAATAAATTAGAATTATGCATATTCAATATAAATTTGTTTCTTTGGAAGGTCTTAAAATAGGACAGATTATCATGGATAACCTGGATATAGTAAGGCATTGATAATCAAAATAACCAATCCAAACGATATATGAAAAAAAGTATTTTTTTAGCAGCTGTACTGATTGCACTGGCCAGTTGTAATTCTAAAAAACAAGAGGATGCCAAAGTAGCCGAAAACAAAACCGAATATGCTGTTTTTGGCGATAGTATTACAGCCGATGGTGCGATTACAAAAGATGCCATGTTGGCAAAATTCAAAGATCTGAAAGAAGGAGATACCGTAAACCTGAAATTCAAATCCAATATCAAAGATGTTTGTCAGAAAAAAGGTTGTTGGATGACACTGGATCTGACCGATGGTAAAGAGACTTTTGTAAAGTTTAAAGATTACGCCTTTTTTGTCCCGATGAATGCGACTAACCAGGAAGCTATTGTAAATGGTAAAGCTTTTGTAAATATCGAAAGTGTGGAACAACTGAAACATTATGCCAAAGACGGTGGTAAATCGCAGGCAGAAATCGACAGTATCAAACAACCAAAAGTTACGTATGCTTTTATGGCCGATGGCGTTTTAATTAGTAAGTAATGAAAAGAATGTTGTTTTTGGTATGGATTTCCGGAGCCATGCTATTGGTAATCTCCTGCAACCGGAAAGAAGCGGATGCAAAGCCGGAACCGGCTGCGCAATCGGAAAAGAAAGATTTCAAAATGTATGAAATGTCCGAAATGGCCGCTTTGATGGAGCAGATGTATGTGGATAACCAGCGTTTAAAAGACCGGATTAAAAATGGGGAAGCCGTAGGGAATTTCCCGGAGCACTTTCTGAAAATTCACCAGGCGGTGATGACCGACGAAAGTGAAAATGATGCTTTTTTTAAAGAGCAGGCAAAAAAATTTATTGAGGCACAAAAACAGATCTATGCCGATCCGGATAATGCCAAAACACATTTTAATAACGGAGTGGATGCCTGTGTGCGTTGTCATGAGTCAAAGTGCGGTGGCCCAATTCCGAGAATTAAAAAACTGTATATTAAATAATTTGAATCGAAAAGTAATACAAACAGCAGACGGATCAACCACGATCTATATTGAAGGTTGGGACGAAACGTATCATTCAAAATTCGGAGCGATACAGGAAGCAAAACATGTATTTATAGCAAACGGACTGTCTCTTTTTGAAGAGCAGTCCGTTGCTGTTTTAGAGATCGGCTTCGGAACCGGATTAAATGCGTTTATAACCTATCTGGAAGCGGAAAAGAAACAACAACATATCGATTATGTAGGTGTGGAAGCATTTCCGATAAGCAAGGAAGAACGGGAGCATATGAATTACGTTTCGACTTTGGATGCCACCGCATATGCATCGGTATTTGAAACGATGCATAATTCTCTCTGGGAGGCGCCAACAGTACTGTCGCCGTATTTCACTTTAACAAAAAGGCAACAATACTTTAACGAAATAGATTACAAAAATCGATTTAATTTGATTTACTTTGATGCATTCGGATTTCATGTTCAACCGGAACTCTGGACAACGGAGATTTTTAAAATCATGTTTGATGCGCTACAGGAAAAAGGAACGCTGGTAACCTACGCCTGCAGAGGTCCTATCAAAAGAGCGCTTCAGGAAGCAGGATTTAAAACTGAAAAATTACCAGGTCCACCGGGGAAACGGGAAATGTTGAGAGCTACAAAATGTTAAATTTTTGAATTTGTTATACTAAAATAACAATTTGTACGTTTGCCTAATAAATAGGCTTTCGTTTTGTAGATTTACGAGAGTAGTTACGTTCTTACCCTTGAATTAACCCATTAATGCTTGTAGATTATGCCAAGAGCTATGTTTACTTACACCAAATCTATTTTAGAAAGAGTAAGCTTTGACCCAAAGTTATTTTGTAAAGAGTTAGAAAAAGCCCTAAAAAACTTATTACCTTACGAAGTCGACCAATTACGAGATTGGTTATTACATTATACCGTAGGCAAGCCCGAGTTAAAACAATGTCTTATATACGTTAATCAATGAAAAAAAGGAGTCTGTTAGTAGACTCCTTTTTTGTTTTTAAGCGGACTTATAATCTCGACGTTGTGAAAGGCGATAGCACCTTTAATCACACCGGCAATCGTACTGCGTAGCGCTTCTATAATATGGCTTTTTAGCTCGCTTTTCGGAAAAATAAGACTGACTTCACGCGCCGGACGCGGCTCTTTAAAATGACGTAATTTTAATTTGTCTTTTTCTTTTAAATCCAGCGTATGTAAATACGGAAGCAGGGTTGTACCCAATCCTTCGTCGGCCAGTTTGATCAGTGTTTCAAAACTGCCGCTTTCAATATGAAATTTGGTATCGGTAAAATTTCCTTTGTTTTTACATAAGTTCAGAATGCCGTCGCGGAAACAATGACCGTCCTGCAATAACAAAATAGAATCCAGATCCAGATCGTTGATGTCGATTTCCGTTTTGTCAAAGTTTCGGTTGTTTTCCGGAATATAGGCTACAAACGGTTCATAATACAATACGATTTCTTTTAAATTGTCTTCTTCCAGAGGTGTTGCGGCTATGGCAACGTCTAAATGTCCGTTTTTTAAGCGTTTGATAATCTCCTCCGTATTGTGTTCTTCGATGATCAGATTTACTTTCGGATAGCGATTGACAAAATTGGTCAGGAACATCGGTAACAGGGTAGGCATAACCGTCGGGATAATCCCCACTTTAAATTCGCCGCCAATAAATCCTTTTTGCTGATCGACGATATCTTTAATCCGATCGGATTCATTGACAATGTTTTTGGCCTGAGAAACAATTTTCTGACCTATTTCGGTTAATTGTATCGGCTTTTTACTGCGATCAAATATCAGAACTTCCAACTCGTCTTCCAATTTCTGGATCTGCATACTCAATGTCGGTTGGGTTACAAAACATTTTTCGGCGGCTAGCGTAAAATTCTTGTGTTCGGCTACGGCTAATACGTAATATAATTGTGTGATGGTCATTTTTATAGAAATTTTCGATAAAAATATAAAAAGTATCAATAATAATTATAGTTCGCCGGCTTATTTTTGGTTAAATTTGTAGTATAATCTTTAAACACAAGTAACATGAAAACGAACAGCCTTGGATTACCCGTTAAAGAAACAAAAGTTTTAGTAGCCGAATTAAACATTTTATTAGCCAATTTTCAGGTGTATTACCAAAATCTGAGAGGTTTGCATTGGAACATCAGAGGAAAACGCTTTTTTGATTTGCATGTGAAGTTTGAAGAATTATACAACGATGCGCAGTTAAAAGTAGATTTGATTGCCGAACGTGTGCTAACTTTAGGAGCGACGCCGTTGCATACTTTCGACGATTATATTAAAAACAACAAACTGCCAGTTGGTCACAATATTTCCAACGACGAAGAAGCCGTTCATCTGATCATTGCTTCCTTAACCGACCTGTTAAAAATTGAAAGAGTAATCCTGAGTCAATCGGCCGAAATTGATGACGAAGGAACCAACTCCATGATGAGTGACTTTATTAAAGAGCAGGAAAAAACCATGTGGATGATGAAAGCCTGGTTGGAAGAAGAAATTTAAAAGACTGAAAATTCATAAAAATTCAAAAGTTAAGTGAAAAAGTATTAAAGAAATATTAATTGTTTTTCACTTAACTTTTTTTACATCATTTTTTTTGTAAGTTCGCGGCATGAAAGTATTGGTAAAAATAGTATTACTTCTGTTTATCACTTTTCTGGCAACTCCTACTATTGTTGGATTCCTGAAGAGCGATACCGATACGTCTATGGTTTACAGCCTTTCTGAAGAAGAAACGGTAAAAGAAATCAAAGAAACCAAAGCACAGTTGAAATTCGAATTCCAGGATCCGGTTTTCTTTGCTCCAAAACAAAACGCTGCGGTTATTACCTTCGAAAACACCCTGAAACACGACAATCGTTTCAGAGAAATCTTTTCTCCTCCTCCCGAACAGGTATAATTCAATTACAGGAACATTGCGTTCGCCATTTAAGCGTCTTCTACACGCTTACAATCTAATTGTATTATACTTTATCGGTTATGACAAAAAAAATCAATCTTTTTGCTAACCTGAAGGCTGACTTTGCTTCGGGTTTAGTAGTATTTTTGGTTGCGTTACCGTTGTGTCTTGGTATAGCCATGGCATCGGGTGCACCATTATTTTCAGGAATTATCGCCGGAGTTGTCGGTGGTATCATTGTAGGTTATTTAAGCCAATCGCATATTAGTGTTTCGGGTCCGGCTGCCGGGTTAACAGCTATTGTACTGACAGCCATTACCGACCTGAACGCGTTCGACGTATTTTTACTGGCCGTTTTCCTGGCCGGATTAATCCAGATCATCTTAGGGTTTATTAAAGCCGGAAGTATTTCCAACTATTTCCCAACCAATGTTATTGAAGGAATGTTGGCCGGTATCGGAGTGATCATCATATTAAAACAAATTCCGCATGCTATAGGGTATGATGCTGATTTTGAAGGTGATCAGGCTTTTCAGCAACTAGAAGGCGGTAATACGTTTTCATCACTTTTAGGTGCCTTGGATTATATTAATCTGGGTTCTGTGATCATTACCTTAATTTCACTGGCAATTCTAATCTCTTGGGATAAAATCGGTTTCCTAAAAAGAATCAAACTGGTTCCGGGTGCTTTAGTGGCGGTTATTCTGGGAATATTGATCAACGAAATATTTCTACAAACGGGAAGTTCATTAGCCATTGCAAAAGAACACTTGGTAGCCTTACCGATAATGACTTCTTTTGACGATGTAAAAGAAATTATCGTACTACCGGATTTTGCGTCTATCACGAATCCGAAAGTATGGATGGTGGCCTTTACAATTGCTATCGTAGCGTCTATTGAAACCTTGTTGTGTATCGAAGCGGCCGACCGTATGGATGTGCACAAACGATTCACCAATACCAATGTGGAATTAAAAGCACAGGGAGTAGGAAACATGGTAAGTTCGTTATTAGGTGGTTTACCGATGACCTCGGTAGTGGTACGTTCGTCTGCCAATGCCAATGCAGGGGCGCAATCTAAAATGTCGGCGATTATCCACGGTCTTTTATTATTGATCAGTGTGGTAAGTATTCCGTTTCTATTAAACAAAATTCCTTTGGCGACTTTAGCGGCGGTTTTATTATTGGTAGGTTATAAATTGGCCAAACCAGCGGTAATCATGCATTTCTGGCATAAAGGAAAATACCAGTTCGTCCCGTTTATCGCGACTTTATTAGGGGTTGTTTTTACCGATCTTTTAAAAGGAGTGTTGTTGGGAATTGTGATCAGTGTATTTGCCGTATTGCGTGGAAATCATAAAAGAGCCTACAATTTCCGTAAGGAGGAATACCACGATGGCGATATCATCCATATCGACCTGGCACAGGAGGTTTCGTTCCTGAACAAAGCCGCGATCAAAAATACATTAAACGAAATCCCGGAGAATTCGAAAGTGATTATTAATGCATCCGATACGGTTTATATTGCGCATGACGTTCAAGATTTAATCAAAGAGTTTAAAGCGATCCGCGCTGTAGAAGACAATATCGAAGTACATTTAGTCGGTTTTAAAGACGAATACGAATTGGAAAATACCCATTCGGATAAGAAGAACGTATTTGTAGAACATTCAAAATAAGTAAATTAAAAAAGTAACTAATAATAAATAAGCGAAAAATTAGAGTCATTTCTGGATTAATGAGTAATTTTAAACCATTAAAAGCTTACTTTTAAGTAGGCTCTAATCAAAAACGCTTCCAAAAAGTATAAAAATGAAAGCACATACAGCAGAAACACAAGCTACAGTAACACCAGCAAAAGCACTTCAGTTTTTAAAAGAAGGTAACGAGCGATTTGTAAACAATTTAAAAGTAAACCGAAATTTATTGGAGCAGGTAAACGACACCAAAGACGGTCAGTTTCCTTTTGCCATCGTTTTAAGTTGTATCGATAGCCGTACTTCAGCCGAATTGATTTTTGATCAGGGATTAGGAGATATTTTCAGTGCGAGAATCGCCGGAAATATTTTAAATGACGATATTTTGGGAAGTATGGAGTTTGCTTGTAAACTAGCCGGTACCAAACTAATCGTTGTTTTAGGACATAGCAAATGTGGTGCGATTAAAGGAGCGTGTCAAGGTGCCGAATTAGGACATTTGACAAACCTTTTAAGCAAAGTACAGGTTTCGGTTAACGAAGTTAAAGCCGAAATGCCGGGAGTTGATCCAACCGATCCGACTTTGGTAAGTGCTGTTGCACAACATAACGTAATCCATACTATGGATGAGATTTTGGATAGAAGCGACGTATTGCGCGAACTTTTCGAATCAGGACAAATTGGAATCGCCGGAGCTTACTATGATATTGAAACCGGTGAAGTTCAGTTTATGAAAGAAATTTTACACGACTAAAAAAGAATCCGTTTCCGGAAATACTGATCATAATGAGTGAGTTTTATAAAAAGTTAATCGAAAATAATGAAAAATGGGTCGAATCGAAATTAAGTAACGATCCGGATTATTTTATTCGGTTATCCCAAAGTCAGAAGCCACCATTATTGTGGATCGGTTGTTCCGACAGCCGTGTTCCGGCAAATGAGATTATTGGCGCGCAACCGGGCGAAGTTTTTGTACACCGGAATATTGCCAATATGGTCGTACATTCCGATATGAATATGTTGAGCGTACTCGACTATGCCGTGAACGCGTTAAAAGTCAAACATATTATTGTATGCGGACATTATGGTTGTGGCGGAATTAAAGCCGCGATGACCAACAGTTCGATCGGGATTATCGACAATTGGATCCGGCATATTAAAGATGTATACCGTCTCCATAAAAAAGAACTCGATGCGATTCCGGACGAAAATGATAAATTTAACCGTTTTGTCGAATTAAATGTAACCGAACAGGTATATGACCTGGCCAAGACCTCCATCGTGCAGGCGGCCTGGAAAGAGGAACAGGAGTTGCATTTGCACGGTTGGGTTTACGGGTTACGGTCCGGTTATATTACCGATTTAAAAGTCAATTTAAGTTCCGATAAAGACTTAGATGAAATATACCAATTGGATTTGTAAAAAAGGCTGTCTTCCGACAGCCTTTTTTTATTTGCTAAACCTGACAGCTCTCCAAGACCTGTCAGGTTTTATTATTCAATATCAAGATTTTCGTTAAAAGCCGAAGGCAATAATTTCGGAATAAATTTGATCAGAATGGGAAGAAGTAAACTGCCACCCGGCAAAAGGAAAATCGTTAACGACGGAATCGTTTTGCAAATATCCAGTAATTGCTTTTTCATTTTTTTCTTTTCCTTCGGATCGAGGTCTTTGTGCGTCGATTTGGCTAATAATACCATCAATTCTCCGCTTTCGCTGATCTCTTTTAAAAGACGGTTTTTATTGCGTGTAATCAGGACAATTACGTTTTGTGTCGCCTGATCATAAAAATGCTTTACCGGATTGGAATAACGGAAATACGGAATCTCCTTCTGGTATTTCATGATGAATTCATCGATGGCACAAATACTTTCCACGGCATATTCCCGATCGATTTGTAATTGTTCTGCGAGGTTGTACATAAACCGGGTTTCGGATTCTTCGAGAACGGCATCACTCCATAGCGCCATACCGGTAATATCCAATAAATAGTTTTTTTCCAGAGGCGAACTGAAATAGTCCAGTTCAAGCATTTGAATGTCCTGAATACTCAAGGTGTTAAACTTGGTAAAACGTACAGAAGATTCAAATAGTTTGATTAGTAAATCATCGTAATTCGATTTGTTGGTTTTGGTATTTAACGCCAAAGCCACAAGGTTTACAATGGTTTCTTCCAGTTTTTTCAGATAATTATTCGGGATTTCCCCATGCAACAGGTATTGACGAAAGGCCAGTACGTCCATAAACAGTAAGGCATTGGTCAGGATATGCGAAAAGTTTTTACTGATGATGTTATCGTTGGTACGTACCCGCTCGCTGATCATTTTCTCCAGTTCGTTGCTCGGCAAAGAACTCGGTAGCATCTTTTTGAGCAGGTTAAACCCTTCCGGATTCATCTGATTGTAAAAAACAATGGCTTTTTGGATAAATGTCTTGGGATCGGAATCATGGGTAATCAGACCATAAACACCATAAAGACTGTTTAATAGCGCAACTTTGGTAAGTTCTTCCGATGTCCAGCCCTTGGTTTCAATGGGTTTGTCGGTCACAAAATTGACCACATGTCCGTAAATAAATCCGGTTTTACGAACGCTGTTATAGAATTCTTTGGGGTATACCACAACAGGCAACGGCAAAGGACTTTGCTTAATAAAAAACTTATCTATCCAACCGTTAATTGAAGGGTTAATCATTGTCGAAAATTATTCCACAAAGCTACTTTTTTTATTTGTCGGATAACAAAGATGTCAATAAGTTTTTAAAAATAGTATCCGGAAGCGTTCTCAAATTTCCGAAATGCTTCCGGATTATTTTTTTAACGGATAATTGCCGTACAGGCTACACGTCCGCCGGCATTACCGGTTGGTTGTGTTACAAAATCATCCGCTCCCTGGTGAACGATGATTGCTTTTCCAAGGACGTCTTTGGTCGCATCTCCACATCCGATACACCATTCGTCTGTCGTGAGCGTGATTTTTCCATTTCCTTTCGCATCGGCAGTAAAATTACCGATATCGCCTTTGTGGTATTCTCCCTGACCCCATTTTCCGTGTTTTTTAAACGTCGGATTCCAGTGTCCGCCGGCAGAAGTGGCATCGGCAGAAGAACAATCCGCCTTTTCATGGATATGGATGGCGTGTACGCCCGGTGTTAGTCCGGAAATAGCGGCTGTAAAAGTTACTTTGCCGTCTTTTTCGGAAAAGGTTACCGTTCCTTCGGTTTTGGTGTTGCTTTTCGGCTCTAAAGCAATTTTTAACTCATTTATTTTCGATTCGGTTTTGGTTTTACACCCGGTTAGGAGTACACCCAATCCCATAGCGACCAATACTATTTTTTTCATGACTTATGTTTTTATCAAAGTTAGGGATTTTTTAAACCGTGAGGATCCTAAATCGTATAAAAAAACCGCCAAACATTGCTGTTAAGCGGTCTTTTTTAAACAAACTAAACCAAAAATAGTTATTGCCTATTAATAACAGTAATGATTTTCTTTTATCAATTTGTCGGCAATAATTTCTCGTAGTGCCACTACATTTGGCACATTCGTATATTTTGTAAAGCGACGTAGTCCCATTAGCATCATACGTTGTTCGTCACCTTCGGCAAAAGAAGCGATTCCTTCTTTTCCTTTTAGGGTAACGATATCTGTCGCATGGTACAGGTATAACTGCGCCATCGCAATTTGCTCTTTTACATTTTCGGCACCGTTGGCTTTGGCTGTTTTTTCAGTACGTAAGATGGCACTTTCCGCAACATAAATTTCAATCAGCATATCGGCAGCCGCCATTAACAACTGTTGGTGTTTGTCCAGATCCGGTCCGTATTTTTGTACGGCACTTCCGGCTACCATCAGGAAAGCTTTTTTCAGTTTCCCGATTAGTTCTTTTTCTTCTGCGAATAATTCGGAATAATCCGGAGTATCAAAAGAAGGGATACCCATTAGTTCTTCGGCTACTTTCATAGCAGGTCCTAACAGATCCACATGACCTTTCATGGCTTTTTTGATTAGCATTCCTACGGATAACATACGGTTGATCTCGTTTGTCCCTTCATAAATACGGGCAATACGAGCATCACGCCAAGCACTTTCCATTGGGGTATCTTCCGAGAATCCCATACCTCCAAAGATTTGGATTCCTTCGTCGGAACAGTTTTGGATATCTTCCGATACGGCTACTTTCAGGATCGAACATTCGATTGCGAATTCTTCCACACCTTTTAATTCGGCTTCCTGATGGGAAGCGCCTTCGGCTATACGAGCGTTGATTCGATCTTCGATGCTTTTGGCAGCGCGATACGAAGCACTTTCTCCGGCATAACACGAAGCGGCCATTTCGGCTAATTTGGAACGGATCGCTCCAAAGTTGGCAATTGGTATATTAAACTGAATTCTTTCGTTGGCGTATTTTACCGCTCCGGAAATGGTTCTACGTTGTGCGTCCAAACAAGCGGCAGCCAGTTTGATACGTCCCACGTTTAATGCGTTCATGGCGATTTTAAATCCTTCGCCACGTCCGGCCAGCATATTTTCTACCGGTACTACGGTATCGTTAAAGAATACCTGACGGGTAGAAGAGGAGCGGATTCCCAGTTTGTGTTCTTCTTCTCCAAGAGTGATTCCGTTATTCGGTACGTTTTCTACAATAAATCCGGTGATATTTTTATCATCTTCAATTCGGGCGAATACGATAAAAACGCTACAGAAACCGGCATTGGAAATCCACATTTTCTGTCCGGTGATTTTATAGCTTTTTCCATCTTCCGATAAAACAGCTTTGGTTTTTCCGGAATTAGCATCCGATCCGGCTCCCGGTTCTGTTAAACAGTAGGCCCCGAACCATTCGCCTGTGGCTAGTTTTGGGACATATTTTTTCTTTTGTTCTTCTGTTCCGTAAAGGGTAATAGGCATGGTTCCGATTCCGGTATGCGCTCCAAATGCAGTAGAGAACGATCCGGTAGCACCCGAAATATAATCACATACCAACATGGTCGATACGAATCCCATTTCCAATCCGCCATAAGCTTCCGGAACGGCAACTCCTAAAAGACCCAGTTCACCGGCTTTACGCATGCATTCTTCGGTAAAAGCATAGTCTTTCTTTTCAAAACGGTCTTTGTTTGGCCATAATTCTTTATCGACAAACTCTTTAACCGAGTCACGCATCATTAACTGCTCTTCTGAGAAATCCTCAGGCGTGAAGATGTCTTCACATTTTGTTTCTTTTACAAGGAATTGACCTCCTCTGGTGATGTTTTCCATTTTTATAGTTTTTTAGATAGAAGATAAAAGAGAAAAGAAGAAAGATTAACGATCTAGCTTACTTATAAATCCTGATATCATCTTTTGAAATTCGATAATTTTATTTTCAATTGTTATTACTGTTTCCTCTTTTATGTACCCATTTTGGAAGGCAATCAAGAGTTGTGTTTGTAATTCGTATGAAGATCCTAAACTTATATTTAGAAAATATTGAAACTGTTTATTACTTCTACTGGAACCTTCTGCAATATTGGAAGGCATGGAAATGGAGCATCGATTCATTTGACTTACAAGACCGTATACTTCAGTTTTTGGAAAAGTTTGGCATACTCTATGAGTATCAGCTGCGATTTCCATAGCTAAAATCCAAATTTTCATATTCTTGAAGTTGTGTCTCATTAACTCTTTCTTTCATCGTCAGTACTCTTCCTTCTTTTTTCTTTTCTCTAGTATCTTTTCAAATTACAATAATTCATAAATCCCCGCTGCGCCTTGTCCGGTACCGACACACATCGTGACCATTCCGTATTTATTGCCGCGGCGTTTCATTTCGTCGAATAATTGAACGGATAACTTCGCTCCGGTACATCCCAGTGGGTGACCTAAGGCAATGGCACCACCGTTAACGTTGATGATCTCCGGATTCAAATCCAATTCGCGGATTACTGCCAAACTTTGTGCCGCAAAAGCTTCGTTTAATTCGATCAATTCAATATCGGATTGTTTTAATCCGGCTTGCTTTAAGGCTTTTGGAATAGCTTTTACCGGTCCGATTCCCATGATTCGGGGTTCTACTCCGGCAGCAGCATAGTTTACCAGTCGTGCAATTGGTTCCAGATTTAATTCTTTTACCATTTCTTCCGACATTACCAGTACAAAAGCAGCACCATCACTCATTTGTGACGAGTTACCGGCTGTTACGCTTCCGTCGGCGGCAAAAACCGGTCGCAGTTTTCCTAAGGCTTCTTTGGACGTATCGGCTCTTGGTCCTTCGTCTTTATTCACCACATAGGATTTGCTTGCTTTTTTACCTTTTTCATCGATATAAACGTGCTCAACGGTGATTGGAACGATTTGTTTGTCAAACTTTCCTTCCGCCTGCGCTTTTAAAGCTTTTTGATGCGACTGGTACGAAAACTCATCCTGATCCTCACGGGAAACATTAAACTGTTTGGCTACGGCTTCGGCAGTCAATCCCATTCCCCAGTAATAATCTTCGTGTCCGGCTGCTGCGGCTTTATAATCCGGGGTTGGTTTGTAACCACCCATTGGGATATAACTCATACTTTCGGCACCACCGGCAATAATACAGTCGGCCATACCAGCCTGGATTTTGGCAGTGGCCATACCAATAGTTTCGATTCCCGACGCACAGTAACGGTTTACGGTTACGCCCGGTACATCTTCAATTTTTAATCCCATAAGGGAAATCAGTCGCCCTACGTTTAATCCCTGCTCGGCTTCCGGCATGGCATTTCCTACCATTACGTCGTCGATACGGGTTTTGTCGAAGTTTGGCAACTCATTCATCATATATTCGATGGTTTCGGCGGCCAGTTCGTCGGGTCTTTTAAAACGGAACACTCCTTTTGGTGCTTTACCAACGGCTGTCCGGTATGCTTTTACTATATAGGCTGTTTTCATAGTTTTGTTTTGAATAATGGATGTTAAGTGCTACTCAAATCCATATGGATTAATTACGAAGCGGTTTTCCTTTGGTTAACATAAACTGAATACGCTCCAGTGTTTTTCTTTCGGTACAAAGCGATAGGAAAGCCTCGCGCTCTAAATCCAATAGATATTGTTCATTCACCAATGTTGGTTCGGATAAATCACCTCCTGCCATTACATAAGCCAGTTTGTTGGCAATTTTCTTATCGTGTTCGGAGATATATTTTCCGGCTTCCATACTGTCGGTTCCCACTAAAAACATTCCCAGTGCCTGTTTTCCAAGTACTTTAATGTCTTTGCGTTTTACGGGTTGCGTATAACCGGCTTCGGCCATTAACAGGGCGTGTTTTTTAGCCTCGGCAATCTGACGGTCTTTGTTAACCACCACGACGTCTTTTCCTTTTTGAAGGATACCTAAATCGTAGGCTTCATAGGCCGACGTGGCTACTTTGGCCATACCGATGGTTAGGAAATACTCCTGTAATACGTTTAATTCAACGTCATTTTTGTGGAAAGTGTCGGCGGCACGTAAAGCCATTTCTTTCGATCCGCCTCCGCCTGGAATTACCCCAACACCAAACTCTACCAGTCCGATATAGGTTTCGGCTGCTGCAACCACTTTGTCGGCATGCATACTCATTTCACATCCACCGCCTAAAGTCATTCCGTGTGGTGCTGCAATAACCGGAATTCCGGAATAGCGTACGCGCATCATGGTATCCTGGAAGGCTTTGATTGCCATATTTAATTCGTCGTATTCCTGTTCTACGGACATCATAAAAATCATGGCAAGGTTAGCGCCAACAGAGAAGTTGGCCGCCTGGTTACCAATTACCAGACCGTTATAGTTTTTTTCAGCCAGGTCGATGGCTTTGTTGATTCCCTGAATCACACCACCGCCAATGGAGTTCATTTTAGACTGGAATTCGATGTTGATAATTCCATCGCCCAGATCTTGAATCACAGATTCGCTGTTACTCCATATTTTTTTGCTTTCGCGGATGTTGTTCAGGATGATAAAAGCATCTTGTCCCGGTACTTTTACCTGAGATTTGGATGCGATATTGTAGTAATGCGTGATACCATCTTTAACGGTGTAGAAACTATCGTTTCCGGAAGCCAGCATTTCGGTTACCCAGGCTGCCGGAGCCAATCCTTCAGTTTGCATCAGTTCGATACCTTTGGCTACACCAATAGCGTCCCAGATTTCAAACGGACCGTTTTCCCATCCGAATCCGGCTTTCATCGCATCGTCAATTTTATAAAGATCGTCCGAAATTTCAGGGATTCTATTGGAAACATAGGCAAACATTGCCGTAAAGTTTTTACGGTAGAATTCACCGGCTTTGTCTTTTCCTTTTACAAGGACTTTAAAACGGTCGATCGGTTTATCGATCGTTTTGGTTAATTCCAATGTTGCAAACGAGGCTTTTTTAGCCGCGCGGTATTCCAGTGTATCTAAATCTAAGGATAAAATGTCTTTGTCTACTTTTTTGTAGAAACCTTGTCCGGTTTTGCTTCCCAACCAGTTGTTGGTCATCATGGTATTGATAAAATCCGGAAGTTTGAAAAGGTCATGTGCTTCGTCCTGCGGACAGTTTTCGTATAAACCATTGGCTACGTGTACCAGAGTGTCCAAACCTACCACGTCTACCGTACGGAAAGTCGCCGATTTAGGACGACCAATCACCGGTCCGGTTAGTTTGTCTACTTCTTCGATTGTTAGTCCCATGTCTTTTACCAGGTGGAAAAGGCTCATGATTCCGAAGATTCCGATACGGTTACCGATAAATGCAGGAGTGTCTTTGGCGACTACCGAGGTTTTACCCAGGAATTTTTCGCCGTAATTGTTTAAGAAATCCAGTACTTCCGGGGCTGTTTTTGGTCCCGGGATGATTTCGAATAATTTTAAGTAACGGGCCGGGTTAAAGAAGTGGGTTCCGCAGAAGTGTTTTTGGAAATCCTCACTGCGCCCTTCGCTCATAAATTTGATTGGAATTCCGGATGTATTGGAAGTGATAAGCGTTCCCGGTTTGCGGAATTGCTCGATTTGTTCGAATACTTTTTGTTTGATATCCAAACGTTCTACTACAACCTCTATGATCCAGTCGACGTCTTTAATTTTGGCTAAATCGTCTTCCGTATTACCGGTAGTAATTCGGCTGGCGAACTTTTGATCATAAATAGGAGCCGGTTTCGATTTTAAAGCGTTCGCAAGATGTTCGTTAACCACCCGGTTTCGAACCACTTTACTTTCTAATGTCAATCCTTTTTTTTGTTCAGCATCGGTTAATTCTCTCGGAACAATATCCAGAAGTAATACTTCCACACCGATATTGGCAAAATGGCAGGCAATACCCGATCCCATAATTCCCGAACCAATAACCGCAACTTTTTTGATTAGTCGTTTCATTTGTAATTACTGTTTTCTTTGTTTGGATGATTCCGAACGATTTTATCGCCTGGAATCAATTAGTACTATAATTATTTAGAATCCTCTTCCGAATTAAAAATGGTTTTATCCAAAATCAATTCGTTGATGATCTCGGCAACTTCCATGAAGTGGTTGAGCTTTTCTTCGCTGATGTTTTGTTTTACGGTCTCATTGAATTTTAAAACGGTGGCTTTGGAAAGTTCGCGTTTTTCTTTTCCGAGTTTGGTCAGGTAGATTAGAACACCGCGACCGTCGACCGGATTTTTTTTACGGATTATTAGTCCTTTATCTTCCATCGATTTTAAGGTTCGCGTTAAACTCGTCGCTTCCATTCCCATTTTGGGACCTAAAGCGGTCGATGGCGTTCCGTTTTCCCGATCGATGCTCAATAATGCAAATCCTGTAGCCATCGTGGCGCCGTATTTGGTCGCCTCTTCGTTGTACATTCGTGCAACAGCCTGCCAGGTTGCGCGTAAAACATAATCAATTGTTTTATCTTTCATTTTTCTTCAGTGATTTCAAATATACAAAAAAATACTATGCATGCATAATACTGTTGAATTAATTTTAAGTTAAATAAAAAAAAACTCCTCGGGTATGAGGAGTATCTTTATTTTTTTAAGAGTTCTGGTAGATTTTATCATAGAGATTCTGGTATTTCTCTTTGATGATCTTTCTTTTGAGTTTTAACGTTGGTGTGAGTTCGCCACCATCGATAGACCAGACATTTGCGGTGAGTTCAAATTTTTTGATTTGTTCCCAATGACCGAATTTTTTATTGATATGATCGACTTCTTCTTTGATTCGTTCGATAACCTGTTCGTTGGCTACAATCTCTTCATTGGTGGTTCCTATAGCAAGGTGTTTTCGACTTGCCCATTCTTTAAGGAAATCGAAACTTGGCTGAATAAACGCCGCCGGCATTTTTTCGCCATCACCAATTACCATGATCTGCTCGATAAAACGGGATTGCTTCATGGTGTTTTCGATAATCTGCGGCGCGATGTATTTTCCGCCGGATGTTTTGAACATCTCTTTTTTCCGGTCGGTTATTTTAAGGAAACCTTCGCTGTCGATCTCTCCGATGTCGCCAGTGTGGAAATAGCCATCCTGTAGCGCTTCTGCGGTTTTTTCGTCATCCTTATAATAGCCCATCATAATGCTTGGGCCTTTGCATAAGATTTCGCCATCTTCGGCGATCTTTACTTCCAGGTTGTCCAGTACTTTTCCAACGGTGCCAATTTTGAATCCGCGGTTACGTTGATCATTTACGGCAATTACCGGAGATGTTTCGGTTAATCCGTAGCCTTCCATAATCGGAATTCCGGCTGCGGCAAAAACACGGGTTAGTCGCGGTTGTAAAGCAGCACTACCGGAAACCATCAGTTCCAGTTGTCCGCCTAAACCTTCCTGCCATTTGCTAAAGATCAGTTTGCGGGCAATGGATAGTTTCTTTTCATACCACCAACCATTTTCACCATACGGCTTATAATGCAGTCCTAAATCGATCGCCCAGAAAAACAGTTTTTTCTTGATACCGCTTAAATCGGCTCCTTTGGCGTAGATTTTATCGTATACTTTTTCCAGTAAACGCGGAACAGCTGTCATTACATGTGGTTTTACCTCTTTTAGGTTATCGCTCATCTTATCGATGCTTTCGGCAAAATAGATGGAGATTCCGTAATATTGGTATAGGTATAAAATCATTCTTTCGAAAATATGACAAACGGGTAAGAAGCTTAATCCGCGTGTGCTTCCGGCTCGTAAGGGTACGCGTACCGAGCTGGCCAATACGTTCGAAACGATATTTTGGTGACTTAGCATAACGCCTTTTGGTCTTCCCGTTGTTCCGGAAGTGTAGATTAAAGTCGCTAAATCGGTGGTGACAATACTATTTTTTCGGTCTTCAACTTCCTGTTGGTTGCTTTCATCTTTTCCTAATTCCAAAACTTCGGTCCAGTTTTTACAACCGTCTATTACATTATAGGAGTAGATTTCTTTTAAGGAAGGTACATTGTGACGAATCGCATTTATTTTATTGAAAACCTCAATATCGGAAATAAAGCAGTATTGGGCTTCGGAATGACCTAATATATATTGGTAATCTTCTTCGGAAATGGTTGGATAGACCGGAACAGTTTGAGCACCGGTTTGTAAAACCCCGATATCGGTAATGTTCCATTCCGTTCTGTTATTGGAAGAAATAATTGCAATTTTATCGTTTTTCTGGATTCCCATTCGCAATAGTGCTCTGGAAAGTGCATTGGCCTTATCCAGATATTCTTTGGTAGAAGTCTTAATCCATTCTCCATTATATTTGGTTACCAAGGCATCCGGCAGGTTGTATTTTTCCAGTTGATAGTATGGAAAATCAAATAAACGTGTAACGTCAGTCATGTTTTGCGCATTTAGTTACTGCAAATTATAAAAAAAACTCAAATCAAAAAATTTAAAATTCATAATTGTGGAAGCGGTATCGGTAATTTTGTAATTTTGATTCCTTTATAATTTTGATTTTGTAACTTTTATATGAATTCCAATTATCGTATTCAGGAATATAAGGCTTTATTCTACCGACTGTTTTTAGCGTATGTGTTCTATTTTATCGCCCGTGTGCTATTCTTTGCTTATAATTATAAAATGCTAAAGGTGGATTCGGTTTCCGATTTTCTGGCTTTGGCGTATCACGGAATGGTTTTCGACACAGCGGCAATTTTGTATCTCAACGCCTTGTTTGTGGTTTGTTCAATTCTTCCGTTGTGGATTACAACTAAAAAAGGATATCAGAAGTTTTTGTTCTATCTGTATTTTGTTTGTAACCTGATTGGATTTGCGACCAATTTTGTCGACTTTATCTATTATCGTTTTACCTATGCCCGTACGACTATTGCCATTATGGATATCGTGAAAAACGAATCGAATAAAGGAAATATGTTTTCGCGCTTTATTGTGAGCTACTGGCATGTATATGCGTTGTTCTTCCTGTGTGCGATCCTTTGGGTTTATTTGTATAAAAAGGTAAAAGTAAAAGAGGTACAACACGAAAATAAAGTGAAATACTTCGTGTCGTCGATTTTAGGATTGGTTACCATTGCGGTTCTGGCTGTGGGTGGAATCCGTGGTGATTTTAAAAAGAGTACGCGTCCGATTAATATTGTGGATGCCAATCGCTATGTAACGAAACCGGAACACGCCGATATTGTACTGAATACGCCTTTTGCGGTTATTCGTACTATGGGAACCACTAGTTTTAAAAAGGTGGATTTAGTGTCGCCGGAAGTAGTGCAACGCGAATTGGAACCGATTAAACACTATCGTAATAATCCGAAAACCAAACCGAATATTGTCATCTTTATAACCGAAAGTTATGGAAGAGAGTATATCGGTGCCTTTAATAAGGATACTAAAATTCCGGGATTTGTGAGTTATACGCCGTTTATCGATTCATTGGCGCAACACAGTCTTATTTTTTCGAATGCTTTTGCAAACGGAAGTAAATCGATTCACGGAATGTCTTCGGTTTTGGCCGGGATTCCTTCTTTTCAGGATGCCTTTACCTCATCGCCTTATCCGAAACAAAAAATCCAATCGCTGGTTTCGACCTTAAAAGAAGAAGGTTACGATACCTCGTTTTTCCACGGTGCGCCAAACGGTTCGATGGGATTCCTTGGATTTGGAAATATATTAGGTTTTGATCACTATTATGGTAAAACGGAATATAATAACGATGCCGATTTCGACGGTTCCTGGGGAATATGGGATGAGCCGTTTTTTCAATATATGAAAAAGACGTTTGATGCGAAAAAGCAACCGTTTATGGGAACTATTTTTACCGTATCGTCGCACGAGCCGTTTGTGGTTCCTGAGAAATTTAAAGGGAAGTTTCCAATGGGTACGGTGCCGATGCATCAGGTTGTAGGTTATACGGATTATGCGTTTAAAAAATTCTTTGAAGCGGCCAGAAAAGAACCGTGGTTCCAGAATACGATTTTTGTAATCACAGCCGATCATTGTAATCAGGTGGCCTATGATGAATATGCTAAGGTGATCAACCGTTCGGCGGTGCCTATTCTGATCTACAAACCGGATGGTAGTTTGAAGGGAGAGAATAAGGAGTTGGCGCAGCAAATCGATATTTATCCGACTTTATTGGATATGATCGGATACGATAAGCCATTCCGTAGCTGGGGAAGAAGTTTGATAGGTGAAAAAGCGATTAAACCGTTTGTGATCAATTATAATGGAACGCAGTATCAGTTCCAACGCGGTAATTATATCTGTTTGTTCGACGGTAAGAAAGCGACCGGGTTTTATGCGATTGCCGATAAAGGTTTGGAGAAAAATCTGATCGGCAACCGAAATAAGGAAATGGATGATCTTGAAGTGGCTTGTAAGGCCTTTGTACAGGATTATTACGCTCGTATTATCGATAAGAAATTATATGCTGAATAATTTTATAAGGAGATTTCCGGAAGGTGTAGTGTGATGTAATTTAATTTATGTTTAATTATGAAAAAAAAATTTACTCTATTATTACTTCTTGTTACTATTGTAATAAACGCACAATGCTGGAAAACAATTGCCAATGGATACCATCATAGTATCGGTATTAAATCCGATGGGACCTTATGGACCTGGGGAAATAATGCTTCCGGTCAATTGGGCGATGGTACGTTGGTAGATAAAAGGATACCGGTTCAACTTGGTGTCGATGCCGATTGGGAAACCGTTTGCGCAGCAGGATTAGGAAGTTTTGCTGTTAAAACCAATGGAACGCTATGGGCATGGGGGTATAATGTGAATGGAACATTAGGTACCGGAACGACAAATCCCGTTTTGACTCCGATGCAGGTTGGTACTGATACTAATTGGAAAACAATCACCGGTTCTTATTATGTAACTTTTGGGATAAAAACAGATGGGACATTATGGGGATGGGGTATAAATTCGTATGGGCAGTTGGGTAATGGAACAACTTCTCCCAGTATGGTTCCGGTGCAAATTGGACATGATACAGATTGGAAATCCATCGCGGTAAATACTGACGTGACTTTTGGTTTGAAAAATGACGGTAAACTATATGGATGGGGTAAGCCGGATTATGGTCAGTTTAATTCCGGAAGTATTCCGAATGTTAGTCTCACGCCTATCCGGATTGGATTGGATTCGGATTGGAATTCAATAGCAGCGGGTGAATTCCATATTATGGCCTTAAAAAATACAGGTACGCTATGGGGATGGGGAAGTAATTTTTATGGTCAGGTAGGAGCTTATCCTTTCCAGTCGCAATTTTCTTCACCTAGAAAAATAATAGATTCGTCTGATTGGGTATCGGTATTTGCCGGAAATGAAGATTCTTTTGCAATCAAATCCGATGGAACATTGTGGGCCTGGGGAAGAAACCGATTTGGAGAATTAGGAGGTGGCGTAAATTATACAATTCATTTTCCTATGCTTATCGGAACAGATACGGATTGGCAGTTTATAACAAACGGTTTCAGACATACATTAGGATTAAAGGCCAATGGTGATTTATGGGCAATGGGAACAAATACATTTGGTATGTTTGGTAATGGAACACTAAATAACAGTTTTGTTCCAATAGCGGTAGACTGTAATCCTGTGTTGAGCACTCCTGAGGTTTTGGCTAAAGACGATCTGAAGATGTATCCGAATCCGGTTAAAGGGTATTTTAAATTGGAATCCGATACAGCTCTTGATGTTCTTTCGGTGGCCGTTTATAATAGTTTAGGACAATTGGTGAAAACAGATCAAAGCTCCGGTAATCATCAGACTTTTGATGTATCCGAATTAAATACCGGAATTTATTTTCTTAAAATAAACACAAGCTTGGGTATGATCAATCGTACCTTTGTTAAAGAATAATTTTACAGATTATTATTGATCTGACAGCTTGTATAAAGACAGTATATCTTAAAAATAACACTCCGGTAAAAGCCGGAGTTTTTTATGCTAAATAATAACCGACAGTTCATAAACAGGCTTCTTTTGTTTAATGTCTATGTTTTGTAATGATTTTTTAGCCTTGCATTTTTGTGATATAAATAATGCTCCCTTCAAAAGTTTATGGCTATAAGGATTCCATAGCTGATTACTATTGTATAATTTTGTAATGTAAGAAGTAATTAGCTTCTTACTGTTGTGTTATGAGTAATATATTTTCTGAAAACCGGCAAATAGGAGTAGTGGCGGATTTCTATGAGCTTGCACATACTGATTTTAAAGGAGAAACGAATGCGCTATGCTGGTACAGAAATTTGGATGGCGATTTTAACGAAATTGTAGCGCGCTTATCTTTAAAAGAAAATATAACGGAAGTTTCTCCCGAAGATCTAATCGCGCTCCAACTATCGGAAAAGGGAAGTAGAGCCAGGGAAATAATTTTAAACGATTTACAATTATTAACTGATTTTGGCGCTTCGCCTTCTCTTAATTTACTCAAGTGTTATGAGCGTGATGAGGAGTTTGATTTTATAGCGACGGATGTCTATTCGTTTCATGTAGATCGTTCACCCATTGCAACAGATACTTTTCTATGTACGTATCACGGAGCGGCAAGTGATATTGTTCCGAATACGCAAGCCACGCAAAAAATTCTGATTCCGGAAATCCGAACAAAGCTAGGTGGACTCTATGATGGACCGCCGGAAGGGTTTGAGGACTTTTTAAAGGAAAATTATTTTGATTTGCATTATCAGTTACATGCGAATGCAGAACCGGTTAATTTAGGGATTGGACATCTTTGGCGATTGGCCGTTGATCATCCAAAACAACAAGTGCTACCTTGTATTCATAGAGCACCAATAGAAAAGGAAGGGGAATATCGGTTGTTGTTGATTTGTTAAGGGAATCCAAGGTTGCGTTTCTTTTTTATTGGAGCTAAAAACGTGCACAGCTGAAAATAATTAGAACGGAAGTGAGCTTTCCGTTTTTTTTATGCAAAGTTGTAACTGATATAAAATAAAAAACCCGGATGTGAATCCGGGTTTGTGGGGAGAGCAGGATTCGAACCTGCGAAGACTTAGTCAGCAGATTTACAGTCTGCCCTCGTTGGCCGCTTGAGTATCTCCCCATTGGCTAACCAAGTGTTTCCTTGATTATTTCGAGTGCAAATATAGGACTGTTTTTTTAGTATGCAAACTTATTTCTAATATAATTTCTGACTTTTTTTTAAGCCGTTGTTGTTGAGGTAAATAAAAAAATCCCCGTAAGGGGATTTTTGTGTCAGGGCTTTATTTTGCTGCTAAAAGCTCCAATATTTTTGCTTTTAATTCGGCACCTCTAAGGTCTTTTGCTACAATTTTTCCGGAAGCATCCAGAATAAATGTTTGCGGAATCGATTTTACATTATATTTTTCTGCAATCGGATCCTGCCAGAATTTTAAATTTGAAACTTGTGTCCAGGTTAATTTATCTTTTGCAATCGCTTCTTTCCATTTGTCGGCATCTTTGTCTAACGAAACACCGATGATGTTTAAACCTTGTGGGTGTAATTCGTTATATAAAGCTACTACGTTAGGGTTTTCCGCACGACACGGACCACACCATGATGCCCAGAAATCGATGATCGTTACTTTTCCTAATGATTCTTTTAACGATACGGTTTTTCCTTCCGGATTCGGAGCCGAAAAATCAGGAGCTGCTTTTCCAACCTGTACCGCATTTTGTTTTTCTAAAAAGTCTTTTACGGTTTTTCCGTGTTTGTTGTCTTTGGCTTCAGGTGTAAGTGATTTGTAAAGCTTTTCGATTTTGTCAACCGGTAATGACTGATACATCGTAAAGTTTTCCAATAACATAACCGATAAGAACGAATCCGGGTGTTTCTCGATGAAATCTTCCGATTTTTTATTTAAAGCATTCTGGAATACCATGTATTCTTTTCTAAGACTGTTAACAGTAACTGTATCCTGAGATTGCTGTGCCATTGCCATCTTTTGATTGTTGGCAATCTGGAAAGCCTGCATCTTTTTAAAGATAACTTTCGATTCGTCGTTATATTTTTGGAACTGATCGTTAGTAATGGTTCCGGTAACGCGTGAATTACGAATAGAATCTTTTACAAAATCGACTTTAATTGTTCCGTTTTCCAATATAAAAGGTATCATGTCTCCGATGTCCTGAATTCTTAGGAAACAAAATTCCGGTTTATCGGCTATTCCTTTAAATTCGAATTTTCCGTCTTTAATTTTTACAGTGTCTTTAGAGATAGGACCTAATTCGCTTTGTGTGGCAATAATAACCATTTTGTCATTATCGATTCCTTTAGCTTCTCCGGAAATGGTAAAACCATTGTCTTTTTTACAAGAAGCAAATACGGCAGCAATTGACAGTACTAAAAAAAGTTTCTTCATTGTTATTTTTAATTTGTTATGTTACAAATGTATTTAAAAACTGATTAAAAGCAGTTGCTAAATAGATTATTTTTAACAGTTGGATACACAAAGCCCCAAAATCGTATTGTTCCGATTTTGGGGCTTTTGTAATTAGTTTTGAGTGGAAGGGCAGACAAATTTAGACAAGGCTACAGGAGTATTCCGGATTCCGGACATTCCTTTTTCAACATTGATGATGTTGTGATAGCCTCTGGCTTTTAAAATGGAAGCCATAATCACCGAACGATAACCCCCGGCACAATGCAGGTAGAAATCATTTTCAGTAGGTACTTCTGCCAACTGATTGTTTACAAAATCCAGCGGAATGTTGATGGCGCCTTCTACGTGCTCGGCACTGAATTCTCCCGGTTTTCGGGCATCAACGATGGTCAGTTTGGACATGTCTTTATCGGTCGCAAATTGTTCCGGACTGATCGAAATAACACTGTCGGTTTCAAATCCGGCTGCTTTCCAGGCTTCAACTCCGCCTTCCAGATATCCAAGACAATTGTCAAATCCTACACGCGACAATCGGGTGATGGCTTCTTTTTCTTTACCTTCCGTTACAATTAATAAGATCGGTTGTTGTACATCCATAATTAAAGCACCAACCCACGGTGCAAAGTTACCCTGCAAACCAATAAAAATGGATCCCGGTATATGTTCTTTTACAAATTCACTTTCATGACGTACGTCCAGAATTAATGCTTCCGACTGACCAGCTACCGTTTTAAACGCTTCCGGATGAAGCGGTGTATCGGCTTTTGCCATAACAGTCTCCAGACTGTCATAACCCTGAATATTCATCAAAACATTTTGTGGGAAATAGGCCGGTGGCGCTCCCAAACCATCCAAAAGTTCCGAAATAAATTCGTCTTTGGTCATATCGGCGCGTAACGCATAGTTCACCTTTTTCTGATTCCCCAGCGTATCGGTAGTTTCCTTACTCATATTTTTACCACAGGCACTTCCGGCTCCGTGATTTGGATATACAATCAGATGATCCGGTAATGGCATGATTTTATCGCGTAAGGAATCGTATAACATAGACGCCAGTTTTTCCTGCGTTAAATCGGATACCAGTTTCTGTGCTAGATCCGGACGTCCCACATCACCAATAAATAAGGTGTCTCCGGTTATAATACCGTGCATTTCTCCGTTTTCATTCAATAATAAATAACAGGTACTTTCCAGCGTATGCCCGGGCGTATGAATGGCTTTTACCGTATAGTTTCCGATTTTAAATTCCTGACCGTCTGTAGCGATGGTCGCTTCAAAACTAGGTTGTGCAGTTGGACCGTATACAATTGTAGCACCGGTTTTTTGTGCCAGATCCAAATGTCCGGAAACAAAATCGGCATGGAAATGGGTTTCAAAAATATACTTGATCGTTGCGTTGTCTTTAGTGGCTTTATCAATATAAGGCTGTACTTCGCGAAGCGGATCAAAAATGGCTGCTTCACCATTGCTCTCCAAATAATAGGCGGCGTGAGCAATACATCCGGTATAAATCTGTTCTATTTTCATAATTGCATTTTTTTATTTTGTGTAAAGATAAGGGGTTGCTTTTTTTCGAAAAGTGACTTTTGTCACAAATGAAAACTTTCCTTAAGCAGAATATAAACCGCCATTATAAGGACAAACCATCCAAAACCTTTTTTTAATTGTGTTTCGTTAACAAACCGGTTAAGGTAAATCCCTGCAAAGATACCGAAAACCGATACCAAAGAAAAAGTTAAAAGAAACGTCCAGTCGGCATTTAGATTTTCCAGATCTCCGGTAAAACCAATTAAAGAGTTTATGGCGATGATCAATAAAGAAGTACCAACGGCTTTTTTCATCGGAAGTTTAGCAAAGAAAACCAGAGACGGGATGATTAAAAAACCGCCACCGGCACCAATTAATCCAATAACCACTCCAATCAGAAAAATCTGCGGAATGAGTAGGAGGAAATTGTTTTTTGAAGTATCCGCTTCGGTTTCGTCGCCGTTTGCTTTTTTTCGAAGCATCGCCAATGCCGCCAGAAACATGATAATCGCAAAAAATCCCATCAAAAAGGTATCTTTTGACAATGTGATAAAATCTGTTTTTATAAGCGTATCCGGTAGCGCCGGAACTAAAAAACGACGCGTAAGGAAAACCGCGATAAACGACGGAATCGCAAATAAAAAAGCGGTTTTTACAGCTACCATTCCTTTAAAATAATTGCGAATGGCTCCAAAACCGGAAGTTGTCCCTACAATAAACAGGGAATAGGCTGTAGCTGTAACCGGCGGAATTCCCAAAAGATAAACCAGTACGGGAACCGTCAGGATGGAACCACCACCACCGGTTAGCCCTAAAATCAATCCGATGCAAAGTGCACCGATATACCCAAAAAACGATTCCATTTTAAAAAACAAGAATTTCGATTTTGTTACGGTGTAATTTGATTTTTTGCTCGTCCTGCAGATGCTTTAGCAAACGGGATATTACAACCCGGGAAGTATGCATTTCGGAAGCGATTTCCTGATGTGTCGTACTGATTTCGGTGGTGCCCAATACTTTTGCTTTGTCGGTAATAAATTTATAAAGACGTTCGTCCAGATTCATAAAGGCAAGGGTATCGATGGCTTCCAACATTTCCATTAAACGGGCATTATAGCTTTCGAATACAAAATTCCGCCAGGTAGGGTATTTTACAACCCATTCTTCCATTTTGGCGATGGGAATCAGCACCATTTCGCCATCGGTTTCGGCAATAGCGCGGATTTTACTTTTGTTTTTTCCCATACAACAACTCAATGTCATCGCGCAGGTATCGCCTCGCTCTAAAAAATAAAGCAACAGTTCGTCTCCATTGGAATCTTCACGCATGATTTTGATGGCACCTTGTAACAGCAGTGGCATCCATTCTATATTTTCTCCTATTTCTATAAGGTAGTCGTCGGCTTTGAATTTTTTATAACTGGAAATCGAATTGATTTCTTCCAGCAGGGCTTCTTCAAAAATGAAGTCGTACGATTCGAATAAGAGTGCTTTCATATAGTATTTTTTGTAAAGGTATCTTTTTGGAATGAAACCTGATGTAACATTTGTTTCAAAAGAATTGGGTGTAGTGATTTTATATCCGAATTTATTTTTATCTTTATCAGACACAACGGATTGCGTGTAAAACCTACCATCGGGCTATTTATTCCTCCTGTAGCCAGTTTACCCAAAATAAATACAATAAAAAACAACGAAGGTGTTATAATTATAACGCTTTCGATTCCCATTTCTATACCGTTTTTATTCCCCTTGATTTCCCAAATCACACACCTATTTATGACATTGTTTAACATCACTAAATAACAATAATATATGTGTAAAACGGCATTTTTTGTATTGATTATGATGATTCCTGGTTGGGGTAAGGCTCAGAATCAGGAATCCAATAGAGTAGTCTCCGACTCGGTAACGCCTGCTTTTTTTCAATTGGGTGAAGTACGAATAACCGCATTTCGGAAAAGTGTGATCAAAGATCGGATCAGTCAGGTTGCGATGGAAGCCCATAACAAGGTTGAGGTATCGCGTTCTTTAAATTTGTTGGCCGGTGTTAATCTTACGGCATCAGGTCCAAGAAATGAATCGATGGTTTCGGTTCGGGGATTTGACCTTCGTGCCGTTCCGGTATATATGGATGGAATTCCGGTTTATGTTCCGTATGACGGTTATGTGGATCTCGCCCGGTTTACCACTTTCGATCTTTCGGCTATTGATGTTTCCCGGGGTTTCTCGTCCCTGCTTTATGGCCCGAATTCATTGGGTGGAGCCATTAATCTGATTTCAAAAAAACCTTCGGAAAAAATGGAATATGACGGCAGCTTAGGGATGATCAACACTAATGGTTACCGTGGAAATCTGAATATCGGTTCGAACTTAGGGAAATACTATTTTCAGGCCGGATATTCGTATTTGCATCGCGATAGTTATCGGATGGCTTCCGGTTTTACTACGCGTCCGTATGAAGATGGAGGCGAACGGGATAATTCCTATCGGACGGATCAGATGATCAGTTTTAAAGCCGGATGGACGCCCAATGAACGACAGGAATATGTATTGGGCTATCGTTTTCAGAAAGGCGAAAAAGGAACACCTGTCTATGTAGGCGATGATCCGATGAATCCGCTGTATACGAAACCCCGTTTTTGGCAATGGCCCGATTGGGATAAGGAAACCTATTATTTTTTATCCAATACGCGGTTAAAGGGGAAAGATTATATCAAGAGTCGGATGTACTACGATACATTTAAGAACATACTAAACAGCTATGATGATGCTTCCTATACGGCACAAACCAAAGCCTATGCTTTTCAAAGTCTCTATGATGATTATACCTATGGCGGAAGTGTTGAGTTTGGAACGGCTGTTATCCCTAAAAACCTCTTGAAATTCTCAGTCCATTATAAAAGAGATATCCACCGGGAACATAATAGTAACGAGCCAGTTCGGAATTTTAAAGATAATACAGGGAGTTTTGCTGTAGAAAATACCTATGCTGTTACCGAAAAATTAACGTTTATTCCGGGGATAGGTTATAGTATTCGAAAAAACGATACTGCCGAAGATTATAACAGTACGACCCAGATGGTTTCAGATTTTGAAAAAACCGGAGCCAGTAATGCCTGGAACGGACAATTGGGTGTCTTTTATAATTTTAAGGAAAATCAAAAAGCAAGTTTTACTCTGGCACATAAAACGCGTTTTGCGACAATTAAAGACCGGTATTCTTACAGAATGGGTACAGCAATTCCTAACCCGGGACTTAAACCGGAAAAAGCGGTTAATTATGATTTGTCCTATTCCGGAGTATTTTTTAAAGCTTTATCCACGCAGTTTTCGGTATATTATAGTCATCTTACCGATGCTATTCTTAGTGTGAATAACGTAGAACCGGGTAAATCACAAATGCAAAACACCGGATCGGCCGAATTTATGGGGATGGAAATTACCTTTAAATATGATTTCCGGGAAAAACTGTCTTTGGGTGGTAACTATTCCTATATAGAAAGGCGCAATACGACCAATCCGACCGTCCTGTTTACGGATATTCCCGATACAAAAGTGTTTTTCTATACACAGTATAAACCGATACAACCAATACAATGGCTAGTAAGTACGGAATTTAATGCGTCGCGAAACAGCACGAGCTACGGAACCAGAGCAGCGGATTTTACCCTTGTTAATACCGCGGTATCGGCTCGGGTATGGCGTTATATGAGTGTTGAAGCGGGTATTAATAATGTTTTTGACAAAAATTATATGCTGGTGGAAGGCTATCCGGAAGAAGGCAGGAACTTTTTTGTTACGCTGCGGGTTTTTAAGAAGTAAGAAACGGCCGGTTATTATAGCCGGCCGTTTCTTTTAAAAAATAAAACCTGATAATTAAAAAAATGAAAATATGAGTTGCTGATCAATGGAATGATACAAGTCCATTGATAAACGATTACAAATGAACGGTATATTCTAA
Source organism: Flavobacterium sp. CAU 1735 (assembly GCF_039888695.1). Lineage (NCBI taxonomy): Bacteria > Pseudomonadati > Bacteroidota > Flavobacteriia > Flavobacteriales > Flavobacteriaceae > Flavobacterium > Flavobacterium sp. CAU 1735. The sequence continues at coordinate 296,875 of NZ_JBDQQQ010000003.1, forward strand.
AACTGAATTAGACTTTGCCTGAAAAAGAAAGTAATTTGACTTAAAAAGACATTGTAATTTTAGAATAAGAAGACTAAATATGGAAAGCATAAAAAAACATTGTTTTAAGCGGTCTGAAGTCACTTTTAAAAATAAAGAGTCTTCACATGGAGTCAAATTATAAAAGTCGCAATTTGAGGAGTTGAAAAACGGCTCGGAATGCCGTTTAAATTATGTTAATTTATTGGGTAATTCGTTTTTGCTTCAATTTTAAAACTATATATTTGTATGCTTTTTTACAGAGCAATCTAACAAACAAACAAAAGTAAGTTGTAAATTATTAAATAGTATGGCAACAGCACAAAAGCCGAAGGCTAGCATGTATGAAAATGTTAAGAATCAGTTTGAAAAAGCTGCTTCTGTGATGGGACTGGATGAGACTGTTAAAAAAATCCTTTCTGTTACGAATAACGAAATTGTTGTTCATTTTCCGGTGAAAATGGATAACGGAACAGTCGAAATGTTCACAGGGTACAGAGTACAACACAATAATGTTTTAGGACCTTACAAAGGAGGTTTACGTTACCACGCAACGGTTGATATCGATGCTGCAAGAGCATTGGCTACCTGGATGACGTGGAAAACATCTTTGGCCGGACTTCCGTACGGAGGTGGTAAAGGTGGTATCCAATTGGATCCGAAAAAATATTCACAAGGCGAATTAGAGCGTATCACGCGTCGTTTTGCGTATGCTTTAGGAGATAACATCGGTCCGGAACACGATATCCCGGCACCGGATGTAAATACCAATGCACAAATGATGGCTTGGATTGCCGATACGTATATGTCGACAAAAGCACCAGCTGAACGTTCTAAAAACCAACACGTTGTTACAGGTAAACCTGTAGGATCTGGAGGTTTGGAAGGTAGAGACCGTGCTACAGGTTTTGGTGTGGTAGTAACATTGGAATCTTGGGCTAAATTAAGAGGAACTTCTTTGGAAGGTAAAAAATATATCGTTCAGGGATTTGGTAACGTAGGATACTGGGCTGCACACTTTATGAACAAAAACGGGGCTATCCTTGTTGGTGTTCAGGATGCAACCGGAACGATTTACAACCCGGAAGGAATTGATCCGGAAGCTTTATTGCGTTTCCAGGCCGATAACAATACCATTTCTGGATACAAAGGTACTCAGGATTATAAAGCAGATGAATTCTTCGGAATTGACTGTGATGTTGTAATCCCGGCTGCTTTAGGTAACCAGATTACTGCTGAAAACGCAGATTCGATCAAGGCTCAGATTATCGCCGAAGGTGCTAATGGTCCTATCGATACCGATGGTGAAGCAATCTTATTAGCAAAAGGAATCGAAATCATTCCAGACATCTTATGTAACTCAGGAGGTGTAATCGGAAGTTATTTCGAGTGGTTACAAAACCGTAACGGAGAAATCTGGACTATGGACGACGTAATCATCAAGTTAAGAAAGAAACTGGAAGATGCATTCAGTAAAGTGGTTTTAACAGGAAGTCAGTATAAAACAGACTGGAGAACGGCTGCTTATGTTCAGGCATTAGCCCGAATTGAAATGGCATACAAACAAAGAGGTATTTTCCCATAATCGGGTAGATCATATTCGAAAAAGGACTGCAATGCAGTCCTTTTTTATTTAAACGATATGGCTAAGTGCCATACAGAACCATCCTAAAAATAACAGCAAACCGCCAATTGGCGTAATGGGACCAAGAAATTTTAATTTCTTTCCGCCTATACTACTCAGGCATAAACCGTAAATACTAAACGAGAATAAAAAAGTTCCGATTATAAAAAACCATGCGGTTAAGTTTTCACTTGTTTTTAAAAAAGTAAATTGATTACTGATAAAAACCAATGCCAAAGCATGGTACATCTGGTATTTTACACCGGTTTCAAAACTGCTGAGCGATTTGGTACTTAGTTTCTTTTGTAGGATATGCGCTCCAAAAGCTCCGAAAATAACGGCTAAACCGCCATAGCAGGCACCAATAGTGAGTATGGTCTCTTTCATAATTGTTCGTTGTTTGGTGGGAAAGTAGTTTTAGTATTACAAATATAAGCGGGTGAAGCCAAACCACCAATTAAAATTCTTAATTCTGCATTTAGTATCTTTGCCGGATGAACGGGAAAGTGTACAATAAAACAAATTTTTTTAAGCATACCTTTTGTATTTTTAAGGAGGTTGCTCCCGATGTGCTACAAGAAAAAAAGTTTCACTATAATAGTAAATCGGGTAGTAGTTATTATTTTACAGATGAGGGCGTTTACCGAAATTCCAACCATTGGGGACGAGCGGCCAATTGTCGTTGGCGTTTGCTGTCTTTAACGGATGGAAAAACGAATAATGCCACAGCTAAAACCGGCTATGCAAAATGGACGGATTTTTATCCGAATAATGAAACCGAAAATTTGTTTTATGTCGAATGGAATACCGAAACGGATGCGATTCATTTCCAACATAAGTCCAATCCGGAATACGACGGTAAAGCGGTTTTGCGTAATGCCGCCGAAACAACCAAACGTATACAATTGATCAAAAAGCTTTTTGAAACCGATAACTGGGCCGATTATCTTAAATATGACGATGTTGAAACGTTGCGAAAAACGATAACGGAAGCTTTGATCACAACAAATAAAACCCTGCAACAAATCAAACAACCCTTTTTGTAATGAGTCGGCAAAACGAAGAAAATCGAAAAAAACACAGTAAGAAAATCAATGAAAAGCGTTTGCGGGAACAACGTTCGGAATCCGATCGTAAAGCAAAACTAAAATTGATTCTGCAAAATTTAATTCCGATACGAATGAGTCCTAATTGTTATTGCGGGAATCCAATTCCGTTTTCCGATTGTTGTGAGCCTTATATTAAAGGAATTAAAGCGGCACCTACAGCCGAAGCATTAATGCGTTCCCGGTATTCGGCTTATGCGGTTCATGCGATTGAGTACCTACTCAAAACGACGCATATTTCACAACGCAAATACCATTCGAAAAAAGATATCGAACAATGGGCGACAACCAACCAATGGGTAAAGCTGGAAGTGCTAAAGGCTACCGAAAAAACAGTGGAGTTTAAAGCCTATTTTCTGGATGCACAATTACAACCACAGGTTCACCATGAAAAATCGACCTTTAAACAACAAAACGGACATTGGTTTTATGTAGACGGGAAATTCTACTAAAAAAACTATTTTTTAATTGAATAATGATCAAATACGGCTTTGGATACCCGTGCTATGATCGCATTATTAGTCGTATCATCTTCCATCGAATTTTTAACGAATACGGCTATGGCATAGGTTTGTCCTCCGGGTAAGAAAACAATGCCGATATCGTTTTCGGCTGCTTTTAAACCTTCTGTATTGCGAAAGGAACTACCGGTTTTATGTGCGACAAGTATATCTTTGGGTAACAGCCCTTTTAGTTTATCCGGACCGGTTTTGGTACCCAACATCACGTTTAACAGGTAATCATAGGATGTCGGAGATAGGATTTTCATCTGATAAAATTGCTGTAGCAGTTGTACGGCTGCGAATGGTGATGTTGTATTCAGATATTGATTGTCCCATTTCTGGTGCATTTCTTCTTCCGTAGCAGCAATACGCGTGTCTTTTATTTTTAGATTCTTAATATAACGATCTACTTTTTTGGTACCACCGGCGAGGCGGAATAAGATGTCGCAGGCATTATTATCACTTAGAGAAATCATATAGCTTAAAAGTTCGCTCAGTTTGATGTTAATATTGCCATATGGGTAATTTTCGCGAAGCGGACTATGGGTGTTTTCTAATAATTCGGATTTTTTTACAAAAATCTCCTGATCCAGTCGTAATTTTCCTTGATCAACCAGATGTAAAACAGCCAGGGCTACATGAAATTTATACACACTTAGGGTTGGATAATCCGGTGTGTTGTTAAAGGTTACCGTGTCTTTTGTCGTAAAATTATATACGGCAATACCAACAGTGGCTTTTTTATCTTTAACGATTTCCTGAAATTGTGCTTTTAATCGGTTGGTTTGTGCCAATAGAGTGCCTCCGAAGAAGAGAGCGAGAATAGCCAGTAAAATTTTAAATAATTTCATGTTTGGGTTGTATTGTATTGTATAATTGAATGTACCACACTAGCTTGGTGATAGTAATAGAGTCAGCAAGTGGATTGATTTCTATTAAAGTTAAAGCCTTTTCAAGGAAGATAAAAGGGTCAGATTAAACTAAACCAATGTTATATGCTGTTATAATTTGTCTGAAAAATGCTCTTTAAAATACTCTAAAATTTCAAATCCAAGTGGTGTTGTCTTGTAATAATAGCCTTCAACAGTATTATACATCGTTATAATATTACTATCTTGTAAAATTGACATTGCAGCATCAGAATAATCAGAGTGAAATGATAAATTCGAGATGGATCTGGCCGATAAGGTTTTGTCATTTGAATCAAAATAATTTATAATATCTAAAAATGCACTTTTTTCTTCGTTGGAAAAATTTTCAAATTTTAAAAATAGATCACTTGCTAGTTTTTCGGTTTCTTTTATTCGTTTTTGATTAACCGTTTTTTTGAAGTTGTCTGCACCTTCACCTCTTTCGTTTTCTTTCTTAATTAGAGAAAGAAGATTTTTATTGTCAGAAAGTAGTTTTTGATTTTCAGTCGATAGAAGTTCAATGTTAGCTTGAAGTCGTTCCAAAGATTGTTGTCCTGTTAAGTTTTGCTGTAAATGAAATCGATGTAATGCATCATCAAGTTCTTCTTGACGGTTTAGATTTTTATTAATTTTTTTAAACCAGTTGAAAAGAAAATTTACAGCTACTTGGAGTATAGGAAATATCAGAGTATATGCAAATGAAATTATTATTGGAATAATAATATTACTAAAGTATTTATCATGGTGTTTTTCAATGATATATTCAATTTTGAATTCCATTGGTCTAGCTACAAATAGTAGGTAAAGTATGATTTGCCAATTATAAGCTAATAGTACAATTACATAAGTTGATAAGATCGGAAGTTTTATTTTTGAAAGTATAAAAGATTCGATTTTTTCTGTAGATTTTTCCGTTTCGTTCATAAATGGTAGGATATACCAACCAAATTTACAATAAATCCATTAATTAGTTTTAATAAATAAAAAAGCCTTTTAGTTTTTAGCTAAAAGGCTTTATAATAGGGTATGTTTTTGCTTATAGCTTATTCATATTTCCGGCTAAGGTTTCGATAAATTTACCGATTGGGCCTTTAACCATCATCGCCATCATCGGGTTAAATTCGCCTGTAAATAACAATTGAACTTCCGATGTGTTGGCGGTTAACGTATTAATGTTTGCGGTTAACGTAAAAGGTAATTTGTCGCTGGCAGCACCCAAAACAACTTTGTTTGGAGCCACTTTGTCTTTCATTTTTAATTTGATTTCCGGCATACCTTTTAATCCGAAGATAAAAGCGTTTTCATCCAATACTTCGAATTTAGCAATGTTCTCCGGCATTAATTTCTCAAAGTTTTTTACATCGGTAAGCGCATCAAATAAATATTGGGCGGATTTTTCTACGTTAACTTTTGGGCTTTCTAAATTCATATTCTGTATTGGTTTTTTGCTAAATTAGGTTTATTACACTTCGATTCCCCAAGTTGAAGGGTTCTGACGCCATTCTTTTAGGGTTTCGTGTTCTTCTTCGGTGATGTATTTTTTTTCAACAGCCGCTTCCAAAAGCGTGTCGTAATTTCCAAGCGTATAAAGGTCGACATTGGCCGCTTTAAAATTATCCTGAGCCAAATCAAAACCATAGGTAAAGATGGCAACCATTCCTTTTACATTTGCACCGGCTTCTTTTAAGGCTTCTACGGCCATTAAACTACTTTTTCCGGTACTAATAAGGTCTTCGATAACCACTACGTTTTGTCCTTTTTGTAAAAAGCCTTCCACCTGATTCTGGCGACCGTGTTTTTTAGGTTCCGGGCGTACATAAACAAAAGGAAGTCCAAGATATTCCGCTACCAGTATTCCAATACCAATAGCTCCGGTTGCCACACCGGCAATCACATCGGGTTTGCCAAATTCTTTTTCGATATGTTTGGCAAATTCATCACGGATATAATTCCGGATCGGTGGAAATGAAAGCGTTATACGGTTATCGCAGTAAATTGGCGATTTCCATCCAGAAGCCCATGTAAAAGGATTTTTTGGATTTAATTTAATTGCGTTTATTTGTAAAAGCAATTCGGCAGTTTTTTTAGCTGTGTCTGTATTAAAAATCATAGTACAAATGTATAAAGTTTTTGTGAACGACAAACCACTTTTCTTGACAAATCAAATTGTTAAAGAAACCGATTTTCAGCTTTTTCTTTTAGAAAGTGTGGATATCAAGCAAGTTATTGTAAAAATGTTTCAGAATAAGATTCCAAAAGCTTTTTTGTATTATCCTGATGAAAAGGAAATTATGAAAAAACTAAAAGCCAAAATTCCGGTGGTAAAAGCCGGTGGCGGATTGGTTTACAATAAAAAGGGCGAGGTGCTTTTTATCTTCCGAAACGGGAAATGGGACCTGCCAAAAGGAGGCATTGAAAAACGGGAGGAAATCGACGAAACAGCCATCCGTGAAGTAGAGGAGGAAACTGGCGTAACCGGTCTGAAGATTGTGCAGAAACTGCAAAAAACCTATCATGTTTTTAAACGAAACGGTCGTTATAAATTAAAAGTGACCCATTGGTTTGAAATGAAAACCGATTTTGATGGTATTCCGCAGGGTCAGATTGAAGAAGGTATCGAAAAAGTAGCCTGGTTAAAACCCGATGAAATTAAAGAAGCACTCACCAATTCTTATGAAAACATTAAATTATTGTTTGAAACCGAAAAGGTAATCGAATAAAAAAAGCCGGAATCTCCGGCTTTTTTTAATTTAGGATGCGATATACGGGATATTGCATATGTGATTTTTCGTAGTATTTCGAGTTGCGGTAGACCCAATCCAGTTGTGCATCGCCGCTATTTTCAAATTTGGGATCGCTCTTTCGCTTTTCGTCCAGCGCTTTTTTTAGTTCCGGATTGTCCAGTAGCAATTGCTTGGCCACATCTTCAAAAACATAAGGAGAATAGTATTCCTTTTGCTGTAAAATGGCATCAAAGAAATTCCAGTTAAAATACGAATCCACCGCTTCGGGTTCCAAAGTTTCCAATAGGAATTTGACATTCTTCTGTTGTGTCGGAATCAGAAAATCGCCTTTTTTAAAGGCTTGTTTTACAGTAGTTTTGATAACGTTGGTGTTCGAATGTCCGTAGTGACCTTCGAAAGCGGAATTTCCGGTTTTATAATCGGCTATACGATAGCTTTCAACCGTGATAATACTATCCTGTTGCAAGCGTTTCATCGTGATGTTGTTTAGCTTTAGCAAATCGGTTACATTCCACCATTGTTTCGGAATGACATAATATTCCGGAATGCTAATCTGTTTTTTGGGTTTATAAAGTTCATAATGCGGAATCATTTTTTTGAAAGGTTTACTTCGGTCATAATACAAACGCGGTTTGCCGGAAACGTCGCTCGGTTTGTAGTTACCTTCGTAGCCCAAAAATGGAATCTGAGTCACTTTAGCCGAATCGATTTCCCATTCTACCGTATATTTTGCATTTGGTTTATAGGCTTCCAGGGTTTCCCGGCGGATGTTTTTTATCGTCTGATAATGCACATCTGTATAACGAAGCGTACTCAGCATATATTCGTAAGTTACTTTTACGCGGTCGCTGTATTTTTTTAGCATATGGGTTTCGACCATAGCGCCAAATGAATTAAATAAAGACGCATAACCGGTTGAAAAACGAGCGGTTTCCATATTTTTAGCAAAACCGTTTTCCGGTGTTTTATTGTAAATATTCACATAAGGTACCGGTTCTATTTTTTTGGATTGCAGGTCTTTTAAAATGGCCGGGTACATTTCGCTGTTAAAATACGTTCCGGCTTTTCCGCCTAATTTCTGATAGTGCGTCGCAATATACGTAAGCGTATACTGGTAATCGGCACCGTTACTGACGTGGTTGTCGATAAAAACATCCGGATAGACCAATTGGAAGATTTCGGCGAAACTACGGGCATTTCGGGTATCCGATTTGATAAAATCCCGGTTCAGATCATAATTGCGGGCATTACCACGGAAACCAAAAGATTCCGGTCCGTTTTGGTTGACACGCGACGTGGAATTCCGGTTTAATGCCCCGCCGATATTGTAAATCGGAATCGTTACCACAACCGTATTTTTTGGAAGTGCAATCTTTCCGGTTGCCAGATCGCGGAACAGCATCATCGTAGCATCGATACCGTCGGGTTCTCCGGGATGAATTCCATTGTTGATCAAAAGAATCGCTTTGTCATTTTGTATACGGGCAAAATCAAATGTTTTGCCGGGATTAAAGGTTACGATATGTAACGGCTCGCCGCTGTCGGTTAATCCCATCGTTCGCATGGAAATGCTTTCAAAGTTTTGGTCCAGCATTTCATAGTAAGCTATGGTTTCCTCGTAGGTAGCGGTCTGATTTCCATTGCCTTTTTCGTAGGGCGTTGCATACTTTTGCTGTGCTAGTAACGGAAGGCATTGTAGCAAAAAAAGAAGTACAATTTTATATGGTTTTTTCATTCGAATAATGCGGTTTGTAATTTTTGTATTTGTTCGTGGTAAATGTAAGATTTATTGCGTTGTGAATTATCTGATTTTGGGATAAAAGAAGTTCGTATTGTTATCAAAATTATAGATCGAAATCGAAGTTTGCAAGAGCAACTTTTTTATTAATCGGACTATATTTTGTGGATATAATTTTTAAATACTCTTTTTTATAAGATATTTCGTTAAATTAATTGCTTTTTTTAGGGAATTATTTTTTTTATGATTAGATTCGCGTTTGTAACTCAAAAAACATTTAAATATGAAAAAAATTACTCTTTTAGTATTGTTTTGTTTAACATCCCTTGCGATAAATGCGCAAACTGTACTGACTCATTCGAGTTCTCAGGCAATTAATGGTAATACAGTAGCTTGTGGAAACAGTAGTACTGCAACATCAAGTGACAACCGTTATTACAGAGCTTTTAATCTGGCTTCAATGGGAGTAACTTCTGCTTTTAACTTAGCATCAATCCAGTTTGGTGTAGCTTCATTAACGGCTCCAAGCGGTTATGTAGTTACTGTGAAAGCATATAAAACGACTGCGACTTTCCCAACCGGATTCCCGACAGGTTATACATTGTTGGGACAGGCTAACTATACAGTTCAAACTGCAAATGTTGGAACTATCGTAACGGTTCCGGTAACGGTAACAGGACCGGTAGCGGCTAACGAAACATTAGTGGTTGAAGTAGGATATGCTGCCGGAGCAACCGGAGTAAATATTTCATTAGGATCGAATACAGCACCACAAACAGGACCAAGTTATATTGCTTCTACATCTTGTAGTATTGCTACACCTACAGACGTAGCGCTAATTAACTTCCCGGATGTACACATGGTGATCAACGCTGTTGGAACAACACTTGGTGTGAATGAATTCGCTTCAAAATTAGTATCTGTTTTCCCTAACCCGACTTCAGGTTCTGTTACTGTACAAATGCCTAACGAATTGCAAATTAACAAAGCGGCTTTAGTAGACGTTTCAGGAAAACAATTTGCCGTTTCTGTAAACAACGGAAATACAATTGATATGTCTGGATTCGCAACTGGAATCTATATGTTGAATTTAGAGACAGCAGAAGGTACTTTGGTTAAGAAAATTGTAAAACAATAGTCAATCGATACCGTATAAAAAATAAAAGTCGCCTTATGGCGACTTTTTTATTTTAGAACTACCGATTCGGGCACCAGGACACGATAATCACCGTTATTTCGGATTACATCGCGAACAATACTGGAACTGATATAAGATGTACTGGCAGCGGTTAATAAAAATACCGTTTCAATCTGAGATAGTTTACGATTGGTATGCGCAATGGCTTTTTCGAATTCGAAATCGGCCGGATTGCGAAGTCCGCGTAATATAAATTGTGCATTTAGTTTTTGACATAAATCAATCGTCAGACCGGTATAGGTAACCACACTTATCTTGGGTTCGTTTTGAAACGCATCAGTGATAAATTTTAAACGATCTTCTAACGAAAACATGTATTTTTTCTCGGCATTTACACCAATGGCAATAACGATCTCGTCAAATAGCGGTAAAGCACGGTTAATAATGTCGTAATGTCCGAGAGTAATCGGATCGAACGAACCGGGAAAGATGGCTTTTCTCATATTATTTCAGGGCTAGCGTGATGGCGTTGTCAAATAAATCCGGAAGCGAAATTCCGGCTTCACGGGCTTGTTGCGGTAAAATACTTTCGGTGGTTAATCCCGGAATCGTATTCATTTCGAGCATATGCGGTTCGCCGTTTACAATGATAAACTCACTACGTGAAAAGCCTTTCATTTTAAGGACTTCATAGGCGCGTTTGGCCACGGCATTTACTTTTTCGGTTAGCTCCGGAGAAATTCGTGCCGGAGTGATTTCCTGTGATTTTCCAAGATATTTGGCTTCATAATCAAAGAAATCGTTTTCGGAAACAATCTCGGTAATCGGTAATACTTTGATTTCTCCTTTATAATTGATCACACCAACCGAAACTTCGGTTCCGTCAAGGAAACTTTCAATGATGATCTCGTTATCTTCTTTATAGGCATTTTCGATTGCCGGTAACAATTCGGCTTCGGTTTTTACTTTGGAAATACCAAAACTGGAACCCGATTTATTTGGTTTTACAAAACACGGCAAGCCTACGGTTTTGATGATGGTAGCTGCGTCGATCGCATCACCCAGATTCAGATAATAGGAGGTAGCGGTTTTGATACCATACGGTTTTAAAACCGATAACAGGTCGCGCTTGTTAAAGGTTAATGCCGCCTGATAATAATCGCAGGAAGTTTGCGGAATTCCCAATAACTCAAAATAGGCCTGCATGAGTCCGTCTTCGCCCGGAGTACCGTGAATGGCATTAAAAACAACATCAAACAACAATGTGTTCCCTTGGTAGGCTACGGTAAAATCATGGCGATTCACCGGGTATTCGGTATTATTGTCATCAACCATTACCCATTTGTCTCTGAAAATATGGATACGGTAGGCGTTATATTTTGATTTGTCTAAAAAAGAATAGACCACATTTCCACTGGTAAGGGAGATTTGGTACTCGCTGGAATAGCCTCCCATGATAATGGCAACATTTTTCATTTTGTTCCGTTTGAATAATGAGTTAGTATACTACAAAAGTATTATTATTTGTTGAATCATTCTGGTTTGCGATATAAAATATAAGGGGTTATGAAAGTAAAACCTCCAGTATTTTATATATTTGCCAAAATTCGAATATCTATGAGCTGGAAAAAGTTTTTAACTAGTTTTACATTCTTTAAACATTTAGCATTAGCATTAATTATTATCATTGTTTTTGTGGTTTTGGTAATGCAATGGCTGGGTTATGCCACCAATCACGGGGAAGAAATTCCAGTGCCAAACCTGGGCAAAATGAGCGTTGAAAAAGCCGAAGAAAAATTAAACGATATCGATCTGGAAATCCATTTGTTGGATACGGTAGATTTTAGAGCGGATTTCCCGCCGTATTCTATCGTAGAACAGGATCCGCTACCGGGTGTAACGGTAAAAGACGGTCGTAAAGTGTATGTTAAAGTAAACTCAGGCGGATATTCGCAGGTAACGGTTCCGGATCTGATCCAGAAAACCTACCGCCAGTCATTGTCGACTTTACGTGCATTGGGATTGGATGAAGGTAACATCAAATACGTACCGTATATGGCTAAAGATGTGGTTTTGGAAATGAAACAAAACGGAAAACCGTTAAAAGCCGGTGATAAAGTATTAAAAGCATCTAAAATCGATTTGGTTTTAGGAGACGGTAAAACCGGATATGAAGAGGAAACAACAACGGACAGTATTCCGGTAAAAGAACAGACAACAGATAGCAATGCAGAATAATAATATTGAAGATGCCGATTTAGAAGGCGAATTGTTCGAACATTATCGGTTCGAAGCAGCCAAAGGTCAGGCGCCTTTGCGAGTGGATAAATTTTTGATGAACCTTGTTGAAAATGCGACAAGAAATAAAATTCAACAGGCGGCAACCAATGGGAATATCTTTGTAAACGATATTCCGGTAAAATCCAATTATAAAGTAAAAGCGTTTGATGTGGTGAGCGTTCTGATGGAACAACCGCCATTCGAAAATATAATCATTCCGGAGAATATCCCGTTGGATATTGTCTATGAAGATGATCAGTTGCTTGTGATCAACAAACCGGCCGGATTGGTAGTACATCCGGGACACGGAAATTATACCGGAACATTGGTCAATGCATTGGCCTATCATTTTGAAAATCTTCCGATGAATAGCAGTGAGCGTCCGGGATTGGTTCACCGTATCGATAAAGATACGACAGGTTTACTTGTAGTGGCCAAAACCGATCATGCAATGGCTTATCTGACCAAACAGTTTGCCGACAAGACTTCCGAAAGGGAATATGTGGCTTTGGTTTGGGGCAATATTGAAGAAGAAAGCGGAACAATCGAAGGTTATATCGGACGTCATATGAAAGATCGTATGCAGATGTCGGTTTACGATAGTGAAGATTTTGGAAAACACGCCGTTACGCATTATAAAGTATTGGAACGCTTTGGATATGTAACCTTGGTTTCCTGTATTTTGGAAACCGGTCGTACGCACCAGATTCGTGCGCATATGAAGCATATCGGACATACGTTATTTAACGACGAGCGCTATGGCGGTCACCTGATTTTAAAAGGAACGACGTTTACGAAATATAAACAATTTATCGATAATTGTTTTAAAACCCTGCCAAGACAGGCATTACACGCAAAAACACTTGGTTTTGAACATCCAACAACCAAAGAATTTATGCGCTTTGATACCGAATTGCCACAGGATATGAAAGAGTGTATCGAAAAATGGAGAACGTATTCCAAATCCCATACAATGGAGGAGGAAGAGTAATGCTTCAAGAATAAAGAGAAAAGAACAAAGATTTGTTCGGTTTGATATAAAAAACGCCCCGATTATCGGGGCGTTTTTGCGTTTAGTTTTTAATTATTTTTTTGTTGATAGTAGTGCCGGAAGTATCGGTTATCGTAACGATATAGTTGCCTTTTTGTAAAGCAGACAAATCAATTTGTTCGTTATCCCGGATTTGTTTTTGGATAATAACGCGCCCAGTCATATCGGTTATGACAATAGCATCGACAGAGCGGTTTCCAAACTGAATTTGGATAAAATCAGCAACAGGATTTGGAAAAATAACAACATCTTCATCAGAATTCAAGACCAACTGATTAGGATTCTTTGGTTTGGAATGTGGAGTATAATTCGGTAAAGGGATTAAAGCCCATCGCTGACTACTATTTGAAGTAGTTTTTGGATTGGCCAATACAAAATTATTAAAATCATTATTGTTCGTTAAATACGAACGGGTATAGGCATTGTTAATTCGGTAACCGGTGCCTTGTGGATCGGGAACGATTTTCCATTCCTGATTGGTCTGTACGGCTTGTGCAGCTGTTATTAAATATCGGCTCTGACATAAAAGTGATGGTCGCGCATCGAATGCGTTTTCCAAAAATTTAAGGTTTGCCATATTTTTTATCCTATAATGCCCAGTACCGGGAATTAATTCAATTTGCCAGATCTGCTCGTCGGAATTACTGTTTAATGTAGTTGACGTAACATATCCCTGTTGTTGTTGCGGATCGGCCTGCATATAACGAAGATTGATTAAACTTCGGATTCTATAATAGCCATTGGCCACCGAAGTACTATAATTACCACCTTCCTGAAACGTAATATTATAGGCATATTCATTGGTTTGGAACATCGGAGTACCGTTTACGTTATAATCGGATAATTGTGTAATCAGTTGGTTGTTAACTTTGAAATTTTCAAAATGAACGCCGTTTACATAACGGTCACAACTCAATCCTTTTATAGAGGAAGGAAGCTCTCCGGTACCGTTATAAGAAAGGTTTTCAAAACGGATGTATTCCACTTTTTTACCATCAGTATTGGCTGCACCGTTTCCACCCGGTTCCACATGTATGGTTAACAAACGACCATTCGAAAAATCTTCTACCCGAATATCTTTAAAGAGAAAGTTACTACAGTTGTTACCATCGGCACAGTTTATTGATATGGCACCTACATAGTCCAGGTGAACGGTACCATCCGGATCAACCCAATTTTCATCATGTTCCAGTATATCGATGTTTTCAAAACGAATATTATAAATATCCCGATTATTTACAAGTGAATCGTTACCATGCCATCCTATGGTAATCGGATGCGCTTTGTCGGCATGTAAAATAGTATTGGTAACTGTAATGTTCAATGCATGGTTGTTTTGATACGGTGGATTACCGTCCCATGGAACCCGGCGGGAAGCGTATATCGAAATACTATCATCCGAAGTTCTGTTATAACAATCGTTGATCGTTACATTACTGGTGCCTTTCATATGAAATCCATCACCCCAGCGAGCACGAGAAATTACTTTAACATTATTAATATTGATATAGTTGCTATCGGTAAGTTCAACACATATTTGTTGGGAATCAATTATCGTTACGCCGTCAATGGATACATTGGCACATCTTCGGATTGTTATTCCCTGTGTATAGGCATAGTTTTCTAATAACGGATATTCATATTGTTTTTCATAATTCGAGAGGTCAATAATCCCATGGCCGTATATTTTTACATTGTTTACATCTTCGGCAATGATTCCGCCTTTTAGCGTTCCGCCGCCTTCAATATAAATTTCATCACCGGTATTGGCAATTATTTTGGCATTATCAGAAGTATAATACGATAATACATCATATGGTACAATTACAATAGCACCTTCTAAAATTTTGATTTTTTTTCCGGCTACTGCATTTAATGCTTTGTCGTAAATATGAACTCCCGGGCCATAGGTAACGGTTGCAGTTGTCGGTACCGTATAATTAGCCATCGGGTTAGCAAAAATCATTAAATTATGATAACGTAAACCATCGATTTCAACCGAAAATTTCCCCGGATTGTTTATCGTAAATGTAATTATATTATTGGTGATGGTTGGGGTAATATTTTTTGAAAGTGGACGAATTTTTACAAGGTTGTTTAAATTAGTACTAGAGGAATGACGATTACTGATGATTTTGATCGTCACGGAACCTGAAAAATCGAAGGCAACAAAAGAAGAGGGGGAGCTAACCGATAAATCACCTGTACTGCTGTTTACAAAGGTGTTGTATTCGAATAAATCAACCCAATCGTTGGTATCGGCTTTTTTGACCTGAACAGTGTAATCGGTATTCTGACCGATGGTGTAGTTTAACGGTTTGTGATCCGGCCCCATTGGTGGAGCAACTGTTGGATCAATGGTAATGTTCCCACTGGTTGGTTGTTGGTATGTTTTTAATTGGTTTTGAGCCTGTATTGGAATGGCGCAAAGAAAGAGTAATGCCAAGCACATCCGACTCAGCATTGTAAATGGTAAAGAGTTCATAATTAATTGTTTTAGATTAAAAATGTTTTGCTATTATAGACAATTAAAAATAGTGTTTATTTTGTGAATTCTTACAAAAATAGAAGCAACAAATGGTTTAACTATTGAAACTTTTTAGTTGTGTGATAGGATTATAAAAAAAATGCCCCGATGATCATCGGGGCATTTTTTTTATTTATTTTTAGTGTCAATCCATTTTCTGGCGTTGACAAAAGCTTCGTGCCAAGGGGATACCTGATCCTGGTGACCGGCCGGATAATGCGCCCAGTTCCAAGGGAAAGTTGAACGCTCAATATGCGGCATCATGACCAAATGACGACCGGTTGTGTCGCACATCATAGCCGTGTTGTAATCCGAACCATTTGGATTGGCCGGGTAGCCTTCATAGGCATATTTGGAGACAATCTGATATTGACCTTCCGCATAGGGTAATTTAAACTTACCTTCACCATGCGATACCCAAACTCCTAATGTACTTCCGGCTAAAGACGATAGCATTACGGAATTGTTCGGTTGTACGGTTACGGAAGTAAAGATACTCTCGTGTTTCGCACTTGTATTGTGGTGCATTTTTCCGTGTATTTCATGTTCCGGATTAATTAATTCCAGTTCCATAAACAACTGACATCCGTTGCAGATTCCTACGGATAAAGTGTCTTCGCGTTTAAAGAAGTTTTTCAGTGCGGTATTGGCTTTTTCGTTATATAAGAAAGCACCGGCCCAACCTTTGGCTGATCCCAAAACATCCGAATTGGAAAAACCTCCTACAGCTCCGATAAACTGGATATCTTCCAGTGTTTCACGACCTGTGATCAAATCCGTCATATGAACGTCTTTTACGTCAAATCCGGCTAAATACATAGCGTTGGCCATTTCACGCTCGGAGTTACTTCCTTTTTCACGGATGATAGCGGCTTTCGGACGTGGTTTCGAAGCGTCGATAACCGGTTTTTTACCATCAAAATGTGGTGGGAACGTATAGTTTAAGGGCTGGTTTTTATAGTTGCTGTAACGCTCCTGTGCCATTCCGTTTTTGGATTGTTTCTGATCCAAAAGGAAAGATGTTTTATACCAGGTATCGCGTAATTCGTCCACATGAAATTCGAAATTGTCTTCATGGTTCTGGATGGTAACGGTGTTTATGTTGGTAACCGTTCCAATTTTAAAACATTCAATACCATTGTTTTTAAATGTATCTTCAGCAAATGCATCCGCCTGGAATACCAATCCAATATTTTCGTTGAATAAGGCTTTTACAGTGTCTGATTCCCCTAAAACGGATAAATCAAACGAAGCACCAAGGTTAACATCGGCAAAACACATTTCTAAAAGGGTTGTAATTAAACCACCACTTCCAATATCGTGTCCGGCTGTAATATGTCCGCCTTTGATTAATTCCTGGATCGTGTTGAATGCTTTTTTAAAGTAAGCCGCATCCGTAATAGTTGGTGCAGAATCACCGATAGTATTTAAAATCTGTGCGAAGGAAGAACCACCTAATTTGAAGCTATCCTGCGACAGGTTAATATAGTAAATCGCGCCGCCATTGCGTTGTAACACTGGTTCTACGACTTTAGTGATATCGGTACAGTTACCCGCTGCCGAAATGATCACCGTTCCCGGTGCGATTACTTCGTCATTTGGATATTTTTGTTTCATCGACAAGGAATCTTTTCCGGTCGGAATGTTGATGCCTAATTCGATGGCGAAATCGGAACAACTTTTTACAGCTTCGTATAAACGGGCATCTTCACCTTCGTTTTTACACGCCCACATCCAGTTGGCCGATAAGGATACACCGGCTAAATTGTCTTTTAACGGTGCCCAAACAATATTGGACAATGCTTCCCCAATGGCAGTACGGCTACCGGCTACCGGATCGATCAAAGCCGAAACCGGCGAATGTCCAATAGTGGTGGCAATACCTTCTTTACCCTGGAAATCCAAAGCCATTACACCTACATTGTTTAGCGGTAATTGTAGTGGTCCGGCACATTGTTGTTTGGCAACACGTCCACCCACACAACGGTCTACTTTGTTGGTTAGCCAGTCTTTACAAGCTACGGCTTCCAATTGTAACACCTGATTCAGGTAGTTTGGAATTGCAGCAGTAGTATAGGTTAAGTTTTTATAGTTACGAACAACGGTTTTATCGCTCATGATCATTTTCGGAGAACTACCAAACATGTCTTCCAATGCAAAATCCATTGGTTTGGCACCTGTTGTAGCCGATTCGAATGTAAAACGATGATCACCGGTTACATCTCCTACAGCATACATAGGCGAACGCTCACGGTCGGCGATACGCTGTAAGGTATCCAAATCTTTTTCACCGATTACCAATCCCATACGTTCCTGAGATTCGTTTCCGATAATTTCTTTTGCCGATAGGGTAGGATCGCCAACAGGTAGTTTATCCAGGTCGATTTTACCACCGGTTTCTTCAACCAATTCCGACAAACAGTTTAAATGTCCTCCGGCACCGTGATCGTGAATCGATACGATAGGGTTGTGGTCACTTTCAACCAAACCACGTACCGCATTGGCTGCCCGTTTTTGCATTTCGGGATTCGAACGCTGGATCGCATTTAATTCGATTCCGGAACCAAAAGCTCCGGTATCGGCCGATGATACGGCTGCACCACCCATACCGATACGGTAGTTTTCACCTCCAAGGATTACGACTTTATCCCCTACGGATGGTTTTAATTTTTTCGCTTGACTTTCTTTTCCGTATCCGATACCACCGGCTAACATGATCACTTTATCAAAACCTAATTTACGGGCTTCTTCTTCGTGTTCAAAAGTTAATACCGAACCGGTAATCAAAGGCTGACCGAATTTGTTTCCGAAATCGGATGCCCCGTTAGACGCTTTGATCAGAATATCCATTGGGGTTTGGTACAACCATTTGCGTTCGTCCATTGCCTGTTCCCATGGACGGTTATCTTCCAATCGGGAATAAGAGGTCATATATACGGCTGTTCCGGCCAATGGAAGGGAACCTTGCCCTCCGGCAAGTCGGTCGCGGATTTCTCCTCCCGAACCGGTTGCCGCTCCGTTAAACGGCTCTACGGTGGTTGGGAAGTTATGGGTTTCGGCTTTTATCGAAATTACAGAATCAAATTCCTTAACGTCGTAAAAGTCCGGTTTGTCTGCTGTTTTCGGAGCAAACTGTTGTACTCTTGGGCCTTTGATAAAGGCTACGTTATCTTTATACGCGGAAACGATATCGTTTGGATGGGTTTCCGATGTTTTTTTGATCAACTTGAAAAGGGAAGTCGGTTTTTCTTCTTCATCAATCACAAAGGTTCCGTTAAAGATTTTGTGACGACAGTGTTCCGAGTTTACCTGTGAAAAACCAAATACCTCCGAATCGGTCAATTTACGACCTAATTTAGTCGATAATTTGTTTAGATAATCCACTTCTTCTTCGCTTAAAGCCAAACCTTCTTGTTGGTTATAGGCTGCGATATCGTCGATCTCTAGTATTGGTTCCGGTTGGATGTTAATGGTATAAATATCCTGGTTCAGGCTGGTGTATTTCTGGAAAAGCATCGGGTCGAAATCGTTAAAATCGTCTGTTGCTTTTTCAAACTCTTCGATACGGATAATACCGGAAATTCCCATATTCTGAGTGATTTCAACAGCATTGGTACTCCATGGCGTGATCATGGCGGCACGTGGGCCAACAAAAAAAGCATCCAGAGATGCCTTTGTATCGTTAACAACCGTGCAAGGGTTTTCAGAAGTGCTTGCAAACAGCCAGTTTAATTTCGTAATGTCCTGAGCCGAAAGCTCGTTTTGCGATTGTACTGCAAAAACCGTGTTGGTCTGGTTTCCGAAGAAATGAATCATTGTGTGTGTTGTTAGTGTGTTGTTTTTAAAAATGCAAAATTAATCTAATTCGGTCAATTAGACAATTTCAGCGGCTATATTTTTTAGCGGTTAATTCTCGAATATCACGTGGTTATAAGCACCCAGATCCGAACCTCCGTTTGGACGTACATTTCCAAGGATATCTTCTAAAAACGGATTGGTCATGGTCGTTCCAAAAGCTTTTGCATCAGAATTATTACCAATGATCAATTGGTTTTTGTTCGGGTTTTTAAAATCCGGTTTAAACGAATTGGAATTTACGGCAATACGACAGTTGCTATAATCGGTGGTATTGGCAATCGGGTATAGGTTGTTGTTTGAAAATTGCTGTGCAACATCAAAGAATTTGATCAGACAGTTGTTGAATCGGAAGTTAAAAGCTTGCGAATTGTTTCGGGTCATCGAAAGCGGAATATTGCTCGATCCAAACAGTATACAGTTGTCAAATTGTGCCATTTCCAATGGAATTAGCTGTTGGTCGGCACCGTTGTCGATCGCTACGGCAACCTGATTGGGGCGTGACCAGTAATTCACAAAAGTCGATTGTCGGAATAGGTATTTTCCACCAAAAGTACAAGCCAGCGCTGCTTGTCCCGCTCTATTGATCACAATATTATCACCTTTGATATGGGCATTTCGGGCTAATAAGCCGACATTGGCACTGTTGTAAATCTGTACGTTGGTCAATTTTAGGGTTTCGTCGGTACCATCGTTTCCTTCGGTTAAAATACCAACCACAGCATTTTTAATCGTCAGGTTTTTTAGATCGTGTGCCGTACTACCGTTGCGTAACCAAATAGTTCCCCATTGTCCCGGAACTTCCGAAAAATCCTGTTCCAATCGGTCGCCTTCAAAAATCACTTCATTTTCCAGTGCTTCGGTTACCGATTTGGTTCCAGCCACTTTTAAAGAAGCGCCCTGTTGTACGATCAAACCGGATTCGGCATGGAAATGAATCCGGGCGCCGGCTTGTACGTTGAGCGTTTCACCGGTTGGTACCGCGGCATAACCGTATATTACATAGGGTTTGTCTTTTTTCCAGAGGAATTCGTCGCCGTTGGTAGGGTGACTGTGATTTAGATTCCGGCCACGGGTGGTTAGCGTATTTCCGTTTTCATCAACGCCTACTTCAACCTGTTCGTATACGCCGTTGTTACGTCCCGGATAGATAAAATAGGCATCTTTTACCAATGTTACAAGGTCGACTTTCTGGTAGTTGGTTCCGTAGTCAAATTCTATTTTATCGGTGTATAAATACTGGGCATCCGGAGCGGAAAAATCGTTGTAGTTAATCGTTGTTTCCACAAAAATATACATGCTGTCTTTGGCCAGTAACTCTACGTTGGTAAAGACTTTACCCGAAATTCCGTCGACCATTAATCGGTATTTGGACGCATCGCCCTGTCCCAATCGGACACTTGGAATTTTAATGTCTTTATTACTGCGATTGTACACTTTTAACGTATAGGTACTGGAACCGATATTCGTAAAAACGGTATCCAGATAGATCGTGTCTTTCGAAAATTCCAGATTTCCGGTACTCGGTTCGAAAGAAAAATCATTTCGACAAGAACTCAGAGCAATAAGTAATAGGGTGACAAGGACGTAGTAATAATGACGCATGTTTCTGATTTTTGGTAAAAATACTAATTTTTGGATGTTAAATTATACTTAAATTACAATTTATATATAACGTTCGAAGGCTGAGTTTATTCTTACTTCAGTTTTGATTTTGTATTTTTACCATTCAAAATTCATAATATGTCATTTGATAAAGAAAAAGTACTGCAGCTTTGCAATCATTTGTCGAAAAATACATTGATGCAAACCTTAGAAATTGAATATATAGATGCCGGAGAAGATTTTTTAGTTGCCAAAATGCCCGTTAATCCAAGAGTACACCAACCTATGGGACTGTTACACGGTGGCGCGTCGGTAGCTTTGGCGGAGAGCGTGGGAAGTGCGGCTTCCATCATGTTTGTCGATCCGGAAAAACAGGAGGTACGCGGTATCGAGATTTCGGCCAATCACCTCAAAAGCAAAAGGGAAGGAATTGTCTACGGAACAGCCCGAATCATCCATAAAGGGCGTAGTCTGCATCTGTGGGAAATTAAAATCACGGATGAAGAAGGAAACCTGATTTCCCTTTGTAAACTCACCAATATGGTTTTACCAAAAAGAGCGTCATGACCGATTTATTCCTGA
Organism: Flavobacterium sp. CAU 1735; assembly: GCF_039888695.1. Lineage (NCBI taxonomy): Bacteria > Pseudomonadati > Bacteroidota > Flavobacteriia > Flavobacteriales > Flavobacteriaceae > Flavobacterium > Flavobacterium sp. CAU 1735. The sequence goes on from NZ_JBDQQQ010000003.1 coordinate 318,557, forward strand.
AAGTAAAAGTACACCAGGGACAAAACCTGCCGTTTGTCATTTATTCAAAACCTGGTTCCGACGAAATCATTGGCCTTTTTCAGGTGAATGATCATGTATATCTGACCGAAAGTTTTTCCGAAACGGGCTTTATTATGGCACCATTCGACGGTGAAAACTATGTACTGATCCCGGAAGAGTATTCCGAGATTATAACGGAAAAATATGAATTACCGGCTATTTCGGAAGAAGGAACTGTTTCTCAGGAGTATGATGAAACGGCAAAAGAGCATTTTGAACAATTAGTAGAAAAAGGCGTAGCCGCGATACATTCAGGGGATTTTAAAAAGGTAGTGCTTTCGCGGAAGGAAAAAGTAGGCGGAACGACCAAAGATGTAGAACATTTGTTTCCACGCTTATTAGCAAACTATCCGACAGCATTTAAATATTGTTTTTACCATCCGAAAGTCGGAATGTGGATGGGTGCCACGCCGGAACAATTGCTAAAAGTAAAAGATTATCAGTTACAAACCGTAGCATTGGCCGGAACTCAGCTGTATGAAGGAACCGAAAAAGTACATTGGGAACCGAAAGAAATCGAGGAACAGCAGTATGTAACGGAGTTTATTCTGGATAATCTTAAAGATTGGGCATCGGAAGAAACCCTCTCGAGTCCGTATACGGCCAGAGCGGGTAATTTGTTGCACATTAAAACGGATATTTCGGCGCGTTTAAATGACAAAGAAAGTTTGAAACAGGTGCTTGAAATTCTACATCCTACACCGGCTGTCTGCGGATTACCGAAAGAAGCCGCCCGTAATTTTATTCTGGAAAACGAAGATTACGACCGGGAATTTTATTCGGGATTTCTAGGCGAACTCAACAAGAATTTTTCGACAGGTAGGAGTGAGCATTCCGATTTATATGTGAACCTGCGGTGTATGAAAATTAAAAAAGAAAACATTCATCTGTATATCGGTTGTGGCATTACCAAAGATAGTGTACCGGAAAAAGAGTTTTTCGAGACACTCAACAAATCGATGACGATGAAAAAGATATTAGCATAATTTAGTTATAAAAAATAAAATGAAATTAGATATACTGGCCTTTGGGGCGCATCCTGACGATGTAGAACTGGGATGTGGTGCTACCCTGGCAAAAGAAATTAGTTTAGGTAAAAAAGCGGGAATTATCGATTTAACGCGTGGTGAACTGGGAACCCGCGGATCGGCTGAAATCCGGGATGAAGAAGCGCGTAAAGCGGGCGAAATCCTGGGTATTGCGATACGGGAAAACCTGCAGTTCCGTGATGGTTTTTTTGTAAATGATGAAGCACATCAATTAGAGGTGATCAAAATGATTCGAAAATACCGTCCGGAGATTGTGTTGTGTAATGCGATCGACGACCGACATATTGATCATGGAAAAGGAAGCAAACTGGTTTCAGATGCCTGTTTCCTTTCGGGGTTACGACGTATTGAAACGGAAGTGGATGGAGTAGCTCAGGAAGCCTGGCGACCAAAAGTGGTGTACCATTATATTCAGTGGAAAAACATTACTCCGGATTTTGTTGTAGACGTAACGGGTTTTATCGATAAAAAAGTGGAGGCAATTTTAGCCTATGGTTCGCAGTTTTATGAGCCCAATTCGAACGAACCGACGACGCCAATTGCCACAAAAAACTTTTTGGATAGCCTGCATTATCGCTCGCAGGACCTGGGACGACTCATCGGAACGGATTATGCCGAAGGTTTTACTGCGGAAAGATATTTGGCTGTCAGTAGTTTAGAAAATTTGATGTAATTTTTTTTAAAAAATGCTTGCGTGATACGGAAATTGCCGTATATTTGCACCCGTAATCAAATGGTGATTGTAGCTCAGTTGGTTAGAGCGTCGGATTGTGGTTCCGAAGGTCGTGGGTTCGAGACCCATCATTCACCCTTAGTACTTTAAGCGGCTTTATTTCTAAAGCCGCTTTTTTATTGATACAACATTTTTATCAGAACTAATTGTTTTTTTACTCAGGCTGATCTTTTATAATCCGATTCAATCAATTTATATCTCTCTGATAGGTTCGGCACCACTCCAAATTATTTTAATTTGATCTGTAATATCCGATACTCGAAAACTGATATTGTTCTTGTTTGCAATCTCTTTTCCGTCAAAATAAAAAGTTTTTTTGAAAGGTAAAGTTTCATGCGTGATAGTAATGATCAGCGTATCGTCCCTTAAAACCTTTGCGATGTCAACTCTGTAATTGAAGGAAGTCTTTTTTCTTGTTGACGGTCTTATTGTTCTGTTGCGTATTATTTCTGCCATATAAATGAATTTAGTATTTCAATATCCTTGTATTTTGTACGGTCTTTGCTTCGATCTGATAGATTTGTATTAAACAGACTATCAGTTAAATTTAGGATTATATTTTTGAATAGATACGTTTAATGAGATATTAAAATTTACTGCTTCGACGTTCCTATCCAATAATAAATTAGTAAATAAATCAAAAGCAAAATTCCATTTATAATGATATAAAGCTCGTCTTTAAAAATCGCAAATGAAAAAATAAGATTGCTGGCAAGTGCTACTAAAAAGAAAATCCAGGAAAGGGTTCTTGCCATAGTTGCTGTCCTCGGAAGTGTAAAACGTATTCCGATGGTTAAAATTAATGTAGTAGCCAGAAAAATGAAACTACCAACAGTTACTAAATTTTTATTTGCGTTTGCATTAAAGACATAGAAGCCGTAAGTGATTAAACCGCTTACAACTACTGCAATGCTAGTTTTTATAAAATCTAATTTCATTTGTTTGTTTTTTTAAATTGTTGGTGGGGGTGGTGGAACTGAACTGAATAACATTGCAATTTCGGGTACATTACCCGACAATTCCCAGCCAGCCATTCCTTCTTTCCAAATATGATGATTTTGGGTAAACTGTCCGCTTTGAATAAATTGTTTTAGTTGTTCAAGGTTGAAAGAACCAGATTGCTGACCGTTTAATGCTACATGATACATTACGACAGGAGGTAGCGGAGGCATACTACTCATATTGCTCATCATTTGCCCCATTTGGTTGCCTATTTGACCACCCATGGCGCTACCAATTCCCATTCCAACCATTAAACCTGAGGCATTCAAGCCGCCTTCTCCGCCGTCTAAATCGACATTGCTCATTGTTCCAAGATTTTGCGCTACTGTTTTTAAAACATCGGTCTGCTGATTGAGTTGATGAACCGCAAAATTTTTGCCTTCAACTCCTAATTCCATGTCTTTTCTCTGGATTCGAGTCGTTTCCGAAAGATTCTCAATTTCTATATCGGTTTTAGCTTCGGCTAATTTGGTTTGCTGATCGGCTGTTATTTTTTTCAGTTGTAAATAATGGGAGTGTGTTTTATCTAATTCAATTGTTCCTATATCCAAGCGCTTCAGATTTACGCCAAAATGTTCTTCTAATTCGGATTTTAATTTAGATTGAATATGATCACTTATTTCATCGATTTTTCGTTCAATCTGCATTACCGGTAAGTTGTTATCCTGTGAGGCATTAATGATGACGGACTTTGCTTTTCGTTGAAAAAAATCTTTGACTTGATTTTTAAAGTCTTCTAAATCAAAATTGATTAAACGGTTTAGTTTGATGAAGTTTTTATAATCGGTCACATTAAACGTCAACGTTCCTCGGACAGCACAAGGAACACCTAAATCTGTAAATCTGGGGTCGTAAAGATCAAAATAAGGAATTCCAAATTTGATTTGAACATTACCAGAAAGATTGATATAATAGATTTCTGCCTGAAACGGAGAGCTCCCGTTAAAAGCGGCTCCTACAATGTTTGTAAGAATTGGGAAGTTGGCAGATTGTATTGTTTGATCGTGTGGACCGTGTATAAAATCCTGCATGGTTCCGTCGTTTTGCTTGTAAAAAAATACAGCGAGTTCTCCGTTTTTTACCCGCAAACTACTACCGTAACGTATTGCGTTTTCTTTATTTGTGGAATTAACCGCGCCAGACGGTCGCCATTTCCAAACTAAATATTCCTGTTCATCACAACGGATTACGTCCATTAATCCGCCTTCTTTTTTATTGCCAAATAATGCCATTTGTTTATTTTTTATAATGAAATTTATTTTAAATAGTTAGGTGTTAGTACTACTTTTATGTTGCTGCAATGGCATTCCAAATAATAAAAACTAAAATAAGAGCAGCGCCTGCGCCCAATACATGAAAAACTTTTTTGGTGTTCTCTTTTGTTATGTTTCGGGCATTTTCAACAATAGTTAGTACTTCGGTATACGTTTTTGGATCGTTTTTCATGGACATGGATGCTTTCGAATTGATCTGTTCAATTTTTTTAAGCCATATTTTATTCCAGGTATTTTTGTATTTGGTGTCTTCGGAGAAGATTGTCAGATAGGACACCGGATTAATTTTACTGGATGAAATTGTCAGAAATTCCAAAATATTTTCTTTAGAAACAGGTACGGGATAATTGAGTACAAATTCTTCTTTTCGAGCATCTGTAGTTGACCATTTTGCGGATTTTGATGTCGCCAGGATAAGCTGAATACCTTTTATAAAAATCAAAATATACCAGAAGAATAACCATAATAATACGGTTCCCAAGCCAATGTTATTCCCTGTGTTTTGAGTGTAAAATCCTGTACTTCTTGTGGCTTCTATTTCATCAAGTTTGTCAAAAAAACGAATGATGCTTCCTGATACTTCAATGTTTCTGAATTCAGCACCACAATCAGAACACTTTGTTACAAAGCTCTCTGCAATGGCACCACAGGCGGGACATTTTTTTATATCACCGAACTTATCCGATTCTGGAGCGGCAACAGGTTCCTGTGTTTTGTGTTTTATTTTTTCAAAAAGACGCGCTTCCAGAACGATTTCAAACTCGTCAAGGTCAATTCCTTCAGTTTCGGCTTTTTTAAAGAGGATTTGTCTTTCTTTTTCGGTTAGTTCTCCATCAGCTAATGCCAATTCTATGAGTTTTTCTATTTTGTCGTTATATAGTATCATATATTTTTATATTTGGGTAGTAACTTTTTATATTCAACGATTTCATCTAAACGATTGATGATTAATGCATATCTGCTACAGCTTGCGTTAATTTAGCTTGGGTTTTTAGAAATTTAGCCATTTGAGCAGGAGTCATTTCATTTTCTGATTTTTCCATTTTCTGCGATAAATCGATTGCTTTTTCCATATATTCCGAATATTTGGTCATTGCAGATACATCTCCATTTTTAGCTTCTTTCATTAGAATTATATATTGATCAACATATTTATCATAGTTTTTTAAATAAGCGTCAGTAGTGTTTTCTTCTGTGGATGTGGTCGCAACTTCCGTGGTGTTTTCGTCTGTTTCTGAAACGGGAACTTCGTATTTAGTTGTTACTTCATTGAGAGAAGTTTCTTCTTCAGCTTTCTGGTTTCTACAAGATGTTAGTGCTATTGCAATGGCTGCAATGAGTGTTAAATGTGAATTTTTGATATTCATTTTTTGATAATTTAAGGTTTAATAAAAGCATGTTTTGAGTAATGACTCAATATTTTAGGGCCTATTAAAAAAATTAAGGCGGGATTTTAATATGCATTGATTTCTTCATGGTTTCTTAGGTGAGGCAATTTAGATGCGTTTTATTTGATTCCTTTACGAGTTTCCGTAATGGGAAAAAATAATGCGAATGCGTTGCCTTTGTCTGTCTAGAGGTTCGACAGTGTAGTACAACACAAAATAAAACGGAACGCCTACGTTTTATCGTAGACGTTCCGTTTATCTCGCCCTAAAATAAGTTGCTTATTTCTCAGTAATTTTTTTTAAGAAGCACATACTCTTTTCTATTTCAAATCTTTCCAGGTAATTAAAGCTGAATTTGTTTACCTTATCATTTATTTGTATCAATTTATATGGAGATGGTACAGAAGTAAAACTTTAAAAATGACTTTTAAAGCGGTTTTTTTTATTACTGTAGTATAAATTTCGATCCAGTATATAAAAAACAAAACCCTGTAGTTACTACAGGGTTTTATTATTTGATCAATTAACGAACCGTTCGCTCCGTAATGTTTTCGTTGTATTTTTCATAGAAAATATCCAATCGTTCCGGGTTGATTTCGCCATTAGCATTGAGTACTTTCTCTTTAAGTAGCCAGGTGATTAGTTTTTGCATGTTTTTTCTGGAGTTTAAACCCATTCCGGAAATGGCCTGCGATTTATTGGTAGTTTCCACTTTTTTCTTAAACGGTATAAAGTTTAAAACCAGATAATCGTCGTCCAGATATTCTCTTGTTTCGTTATTGTTGAATTTGTAGAGTAAAAGCTCATTATCGTCTAAACTAAAGAGCGTATGGATAAAGGAATTGGTTTTTTCGTATTTCAGAACTTGTTTGCCGTCAAAAAGTACTTTTTCGTCTTTAATTTCTACTTCCTGCGCATTCATAAATAGGCCTCCTAAAAGAAAAAGACCTGAAAATAATAATTTGCGATTCATTGGTTTTAGTTTGTAAATGTTATTTGAGTTTGTTAAAAAGTTGCCAAATATATAAAAGAAACTTATATGATAAAGTGTTGTTGTAAGTAAAGTTTTAATTTTTAGTGTGACTTAGTTTATACGTTATATCTGATGTAAAAAAGCGAGAGGAGATTAAAAACAACTTTACTCTGAAATAAGTTGATTTTAAGCCGATTTATTTCGGGATCATTTCTTTTAACAAGCGCGGACTCTTTTCTATTTTAATTCCTTTATCATTTATAAAGCAACGATTTATTTTATAAAAAAGTAGATTTTTTGGAGTATCTTAGGACAATATGTAATAGTTATAACCCCAAAATCTATTTTATATGAAATTTAAGTACATACTAACACTTTTTTTGATGGGTGGTTGTTTTGCTATGGCACAAACCAAACAAGTGTTGATCGAAAATGTCAGACTTTTGGATCTTAAAGCTGCTAAATTAACCACACCGATGCATGTTTTGGTATCCGGTTCGACGATACAAAAAATAAGTGCTACAGCTATTACGGCCGACAAAGAGGTGATAAGGATTAATGGTGGCGGTAAGACCTTGATGCCCGGTTTAATCGATGTCCATGTACACATGACATTTGGGACGTTTACGATGGCACAATTGATGGGAGAAGATTTAACGGAAGAATTTCTGGTTCGCAAAATAGGGGAATCGGCACAACAAATGCTGCTTCGCGGATTTACAAGTGTCCGTGATGCGGGCGGTCCTATTTTTCCGTTAAAAACAGCCATCGATGCCGGTAAATTGGTCGGTCCGCGTATCTGGCCTTCGGGTGCTGTGGTGAGTCAGACTGCCGGGCATGGTGATTTTAGAGCGCCGAATGAACGCTCCCGTCGCTTTTTCGGAAAACCGTCCCGAGCCGAACAAGTGGGGGCTACTTTTATTGCCGATGGTCGGGATGATGTATTAACGGCCGTACGGGAAAACCTGCGTTTTGGCGCCAGTCAGATTAAACTCATGGCGGGTGGTGGAACGTCGTCAGCCTATGATCCGATTGATGTGACGCAATATACACTCGACGAAATGAAAGCCGCCGTAGAAGCTGCTGCCGACTGGGGGACATACGTTATGGTACATGCCTATACGCCTAAAGCAGTGCAACGTGCTGTCGAAGCGGGGGTGAAATGTATCGAGCACGGTCAGATGCTGGATGAAGCAACCTTAAAATTACTGGCAGAGAAAAACGTTTGGTTAAGTCTGCAGAATTTAATGGATAACAACGACAGTATGGATGAGCAGCGCAAACAAAAGCGTAAACCAGTATTGGAAGGACAAAATAAAGTATGGCCTTTGGCGAAAATGTTAGGTGTAAAACTGGCCTGGGGAACCGATTTTCTGTTTCAACCGGAATTAAATGATGAACAGAATAGTTATATTTTACGTCTTCAAAAATGGTTTAGCAATGCTGAAATTTTAAAGATGATCACTCAGGATAACGGAGAATTATTACAATTATCCGGTTTACGCAATCCATATCCCGGAAAACTAGGAATCGTGGAAGAGCAGGCTTTGGCCGATTTGCTATTGGTAGATGGTGATCCATTAAAAGATCTGTCGATAATCGCAAATCCGGAGAAAAACTTTTTATTGATCATGAAAAATGGACAACTATACAAGAATACAATCAAAGCTAAAAAGTAGTTCCTTTTATAGGTCGTATTGTTGGGGGTTTTAATAGATGTTATCGGTAAAAATGGTTTGTGATTTCTTTGAATTTATCAAGGTTATTATTGTGATTAAGTTAGTTTTTTGGGTTTTATAAAATTGAATTGATGTAAAATTATGACTTAATTTGATTTTTTGTTAATTTAGATTCTGATTAATATCTAATTATCTAAAATTTAATGGCTAAATTCAAAATTGAAATCAAATGGGCTTTTATATTTATTATAATGTCCTTGTTATGGATGGTTCTGGAAAAGTTATGCGGATTGCATAGTACACATATCGATAAGCAGCAATATCTCACACTACTTTTTATAATTCCGGCTGTTTGGGTATATTTTCTCGCTCTTAAAGATAAAAAAATACACTATTATAAGGGTATAATGAGCTATAAACAAGGGTTTATCAGCGGGTTAATCGTTACGTTAATTGTCGCACTTTTTAGTCCACTCACACAGTGGATCATCTCTTGTGTAATTACTCCGGAATATTTTCCAAATGTCATCGAATATTCTTTAAAAACCGGATATCACAAAACCCGAGAAGCAGCTGAGGCCTATTTTAGTCTTGAAAATTATATGAAGCAGAGCGTTATCGGAGCACTAATAATGGGCATTGTTACGACTGCGATCGTGGCTTTATTTGTACGTAGTAAAAATTCCAGAAACGAATCCTAAAACCATAAAACTATGAAAATAATAAAACTGATTATCTGTCTGCTTTTCGGGCTTATGTTTATCAATGCCGGGCTTAATAAGTTTTTAAACTATATGCCTATGGAAAAAATGAGCGAAGAGCAAATGAAAATTATGGAAGCGTTTATGACAATAAAATGGTTGATGCCTTTGGCCGGAGCTATCGAGATTCTCGGCGGATTGTTGTTTATTATTCCCAAAACACGCGCTTTAGGAGCGATTATTATCCTTCCGGTGATGGTTGGGATCGTTTGCCATAACATCATTTTTGAACCATCCGGACTTCCTTTGGTGTTAACGCTTTTCCTAATCAATATACTAATTATTGCAGACAATTGGAAAAAATACAAACCAATGTTTTCGTGATAAAGGAGTACAATACTATAAAACGCCTCGTTGTTTACCACTTTAAACAACGAGGCGTTTCCTTTAGGGAGGGCTACTATTATTTTTTGTCTTCCGGGCGATCTTTTATCTGCGATGTTTTTAAATAAACCTTTTTCCCCGTTTTGTTTACATAATATTTTTGATTTTTATTATTGATGTAAACATCGGTTCCGTCAGGAGCCATTTTGCCTTTCCATACTTTGTCGGAAATTTTAGAGGTTCCTTTTACTGCTACTTCGGCGGTTTTGTCACCGACTTTCTTAGCGGTTTTTTCAATTTTGTCGCCTACGCTTTCTTTTTTTTCCTGTGCTTGTACCGAAATCGAAAAGACGGTAAACAAACCCAGGGATACCACGGTTAAAATGCTGCTTCTTTTCATACTATAATTATTTTGAAGTTATACTTAGTTAAGATTTTTAGCAGTAAGTTGCGGTGAAGCTATTTTTTATTGGATGGTTCTTATAAAGATACTAATAAAATAGGAAAGAATATTCTAATAGGTTGATTATTAGCTTTTTTTTTTAAGAATTAATGTATTGGTACCTTTTGGACTAAAAAAGTAGAAAAATTAAATGTGTTTAAAAAAAAATAGGTATAAAAAGTCCATTTTTAAAGAATAATAGATCAGATTAGAGGATTCAAACGGTTGAAAAATCTAATATTGTACTACGTTCTTAATTAATCTCACTTGTAATTATTTTGGTAAGTTTTTTGTATTGACGGGGAAGGGATACCTAATGGGGGATATATGAAATAATGATTTGTATTTATGAGATTTTACAAGTTGTTATTCATTAATAGGTTGTTTTCCTTCCCCTCATCAATACATTTATGTAGCATTTATACTAATTTTAAAACGGTATGTCCTAACAAATGTAACATTTAATATATCATAATAAAAGTAAAGTGTTTGATTATCAGTGTTTTTGTCCTGACTGTAATAAAAGATTTATTTAAAGTCCGGTAGTTAGTATAGTACGCTTTAGCAGAGCGTTCTAAGTTTAGAATAAAGATTAAAACTAATTGTAAATAGTCCAGTTTAATAGGGGTTCTGTTGATAGTAGGAAAAGTAAATATAAGTTGAAAATGCCATCTGTATACACAGGTGGCATTTTTTTATGTACACTGCCGGAAATGCCCTAAATTGTAATTATATCGATGGTAAATCAGGTTGTAGAGATAAAAAGCACAGTATATAAAAAAATCCCTGATCGTATTATAGATCAGGGAAAGAAAATGGCAAATTGCTATTGCGCTTTAAAACAATTCAATTAAAGAATATTCAGATAAGCGAATAGTGGATTTTAATTATAAATAGAAAATGATTTTTTATATTCCGATGGCGTAATACCATGATGCTTTTTAAACGATTTAATAAAACTCTCATTCGTATTAAATCCTAAAAAATCATAAACTTTTATGTGCTCTTTACTTTTTGTTTGAAGTAGGATTGTCGCTTTATCCATTTTTTGGATTAAAAAATATTTTTTTGGCGACATGCCATAGATTTGGATGAAATGTCTTTTAAAAGTAGATAAACTCAGATTGCATAGCGATGCCATTTCAGAAATACTGGTATTTTTATAAACATTGCTATCTACAATTTGCTGTATCGTAGATTCCTGATAACATATTAGATTAATAAACCAGTTTATTTTATCGGGATCATTACTGAATAGGTCTAACATAAATTCTTCAAATTTTACCAGACATATATTTTCTGGCGAATCTTCCTTATGAGTTATATACTCTAAAGAAGGAAGAAAATAGTCCTCTATAAAGTTACTTTTTTCGCATTCCATATGGTTTTCAAGATAGTGTGAACTACGATTCTTTTTTATTTTTTGGAAATCGGGATACTTTAACAAAAAATCATTCAAAACTTTGTTGTTAAACATGATACAGACACCTTCAATATAATCCTCTTCTTTTAAGGTAGTTTCAAAAACGAATTGAGCACCTGAAGAAAATATCATAAAATTATGAGGACTAAGGGCAATAGTAGAACGTTTTATCGCTACTTTTTTCATGCCTTTTATAGGAAAAACAATCAGGTTATAATTAAGTGATACTTTTATTTTAAAAAAATTACCAATTAATACTTTAGGCTGGAAATCAACAGTCTACGTTGATTTTTGAAATAGTTAGGTAACGATTTAGTAACGGTTCTTATTGCACTGTATTTCAATATGTTTCCTCGTAACTCATTACAAATATACATATTATCTTGTATCAAGTCGTTCAATAATTGATTTATATAGGTTTATTTTCAATAAAACCTGCCGGTTGCTAATCACTAGGAAATAACACTTTTTGAATTATACCTATCTATGAATATTTCTTTAAAAAAAAATCCCTATAAGCAGTTAAAACACTTATAGGGATTTTAAGTTTTTTGGGAGAAAACTTTATAAGTTATTGTTGAAATTAATAATTTATTTATTTAAAAACAAAAACATTAACACTTGTGTGTCTTCGTGGTAAATAACTTATTGATTTAAATTTCATGCAAGCTAAGCCTACGAGATCCGAGTAATAGGCTTAAAAAAATCGGTTTGTTTAACAACCGGACATCTGGCCGTTTATAGGAACAAGGTAAACTACTTTATTATCTTTCTGTTCTTATGGCTCAATTCCCCAAACACATTCTTCATTTACAATATGATAAGGGTGATGATCTTCTGACCAATTTACACCATCAACAGAAAGTAATAGACAAAGGGCATCGGTTTTCCTTCCATCTTCTAAACTGACAGTAATATCATATGCTATTGCACCTGCTTGAACACCCTTATTAGGTATTTCCTCTGAAAAATTTCTTTTAAGCATCTCTAGTATTTTTAGAATGTCCTCTTTTTCGTCCATGATTACAACCGCCTTAATTTCTCCATTTTTCAGCTTTGAACCGAATGGGGCAAAAAGCCCCATATCATCAATAAATAATTTAGCTCGCTGAAAAATATCGATTTTTAAATCGATTAAAAGATCATCCATTATTTATTACCTTATCGTTAATGAAAACCTTTCCATCTGAAAAGTAATAGGGATAGTTTCGTTCATGCCATTTAATCCCGTCATCACTTGCTTTAATCATAAGAGCATTCTGTTTAGTTTCAGAAATAATAACATCCACACCGATTGCTCCAATAAAAATTTCACCGCTTTTAATCTGTTCCGCAATCTTATTTTCGAAGACGGCGATAGCTTTTAGAGCATCAAAATCCTCATCATCAGTATTCATAATACCTACTGTCTCCAGAGAATTATTTCTCGCTAGTACAGAGGCATAAGGAAAAAACTCACCTGCTTCCTCCAAAAATGTCTGGGCTTGATAAATCATTAGGGCTATTAAATCCTCAAAAGTCTTTTCTTTCATTATAAATTTATTTAAGATTTAAAATAGTCATCTACAGGTGCTTTTTCTCTTGGCTTTACTTCAATAGGTTTCGGGCTGTCGATTTTCTTCGTACTTGTATTATCTATTGAGGTAGGACTTATACTATAGTAATCAACTTTCCAATTATCGTTTTTCAAATTCTTAGACAGTTTTGCTCCTTGATTAATAATCAATCGAGGTATTGTTCCGTTCTGATTTGAAATCGCTCGTTGCATTCTAAGTTGAGAAGTTTCACCCTGATATTTTACATTTTTTATTTCTGTTGTTTGTTTTCCATCAAATCCATCAGGTATTGTTTTCCCTTCCTTCCCAGTTTTTGGATCAGTTATTTTAAACACTTCGGTATTTTTTTCTATACCGTTTTTAGCTAATTGCTCAGCTTCAATTTCTCTACCCCGTGCAAAGTGCTGTAATTGTTCTTCTGTAAATCTACCACTTCGTCCGCCAGTTTTCACCATTACTTCCGAAGTTTTTGCACCAACTTCTACTGTAGTTTTTGCAATGTTAATTAATGGTGTTGTAGATACTGGTGGTTCTGATAAAGCAATATTGATCCAAGGACTGACAAGTTCCAAGCCTTCTAACTCTCTACCCATTCCCATTTTATTCTCTTGGAATGCATAAGGTGAGTTATAACGATAGTCTTCTGATAGCGGGTCGATATTCATAAATCGCCCGATAGCAAAATCATAATTTCGCCATTTAAAACTATCCCAGTTAAGCCCTAAATCTTCCTGTCTCTCTTGACCTTGATACTTGTATTTATAAGGGTTAACAGGTGTCCGACTTCCTTCCTGAACAAGTTCTGCTCGATAGTAACCGGGAGCATTTTCAGCAGGAACAAAAACATACGATTGGTTGTTATATGCCTTATGTTGAAGACCGAATGGATAAAAATGATTTTCCGTAACGATCTGTAACGCACCTTGTTTATCATCCCATGTAAAACTACTTCGGATGTTACCGATATGATCTACGTAATTAAATACATAGTTAAAGAACGTCCCAGTTACATTTACATACCCTTCCGAATGCGGAAAGAATTTCAGGGTTTGGTTTTCATATTGAAAACCTTGCTGATAATCGGTTAAAACATTGCTTGTTGGTGTCGTTACTTTTTTCTGTAACTTGATTCCTTCGGCATTGTAAATATAATTAATTTTTCCTCCGCCATTGAAAGTTATTTCGGATGGTAAATTAAGATGATTGTAGGTAATCGCAGTAATTCCTTTGTTCTCATCTTTAATAAGATTACCTAAAGTATCATAGGCATAATCGTTAGCCGTAGCACCAAACCCATTGTCCTGAAAACCATCCGGATTGTTAGTGACATCGTTAACCCTCTGTAACTGATTGCCATTATAAAAATAATTTAGATCATCAATGTCGATCGTAAACAGTGGACTATCCAGATTTCCTTTTCTTTTCAGGTTTAAAATATTTCCGTTTTTATCGTAGGCAATTTCCTCATCATAGGATTTTGGAACAGGTATATTGCTTGTCGGCTTCTGATAGAATGCCTTCTGTAAGCGGTTCAGATTATCATATTTATAACCGTATTTACGCAATTGATTATCGCTCGACGAAATCCAGAACGTTTCGGAAATATTCCCATTGTACAATGGTCTTACATCACCGTTTACGCTACTTTGCGCGGTCTTTACTATTCCGTTGTCACTTTCCGTTACCGAATTGTAATTGATCTTAAATCCGAAAAGGTCGCCTTCTCCTAATGTAAAGCCTGCACTTTCAACCGGTGCAGCGTTATTAATATCGGTGAGCCATCCGCGGATATTATGACGGAAATCGACTTTTTGTAAGCCTATGGCACCAGAAGTATCTGATCCGCCTACATTCTTGGATATTAACTGCCCTAAATCGTCGTATGTATTCTTTGCGATCAGTTGCTCCGAACCTCCGTTGATCTGATGGGTATGTAAAAGCAACCGATCCTGATCTGTGTAGCTATAACTGTCTTTTACCGCTACTTCATTACTGCCGGAATTTAGTTTATGGAAGGTTTGTGTCTGTTTAACTTGTCCGCTAAAGTCAACCTTATTATCCACACGCGTATAACCGCCCAGCTGATTGAATGTAGCTGTACGGATAATACGGTATTTAGTATCATAAAAGGTCTGGGTTTGCTCATTCAACGTTTCAGATGCCGTAGTTAAAACACGTACCCATTTACCAGTAACCTGTCCAACAACGGAAACCGCTACATCTTGTCCCTCGATCGATGTCGGTAAAGTAACCGCACCGGGGTACACGTAATCATCGTAGTAGGTTACACTTAGTAATTTTATGCCACTGGTAGGCACCACAACATTAGAATAGGCTATCACCACGTTATCTATATTCACCGTGGAACCCGGACGTAAGCGCTTTTCCGAAAAATTGGTTGCTTCTGCATTATACTGCTGCTGCAAAGAGATTCTCGATGCTGTACTAGGTAGCCATCCTGTATAAACCACACGGTCAAGGCCATCGTACTTGCTGATCAAATATCCTTTTTCGGTACCGCCAAATGGCGATAAAGTTAATCCTGTTGCTACAACGCGATCCAGTTTATCATATACGATAAATTCCCATTGTTTACCCGGTAGTTTCTTTTCGACCATACGGTTACGATGATCGTATTTGTACTGATAACACAAATCGTCCAATTGTGATTGTGGATTGGTCACAAGCGGTGGAATCACATAAGTAAGGTTGCCAAATATATCATAGACATAATAGGTATCATGCGCCCCATTGTTATAGGTGCGTTTTAGTATTACACGGCCTTCCTTGTCCTTAAATTCTTCGCTTGTATTGTTGGTTCCCGACTTCCAGTTTTCGTCTTTTGTAATGGTTTTATATAGCTGATTTGCACTGTAAAAACCCTTATCCTGCAATTGGATGTTATAAATACCATTGGCATCATCCCAAGTTGTTAGGGCAAAATAGTTCTTTACCTCGTTGGCAATGTTCGTTTCGTAAGCCGTCTTTATCGTATGATCCATTTCAGCATTCGGGTTAACCTGCCAGTCGGCTCCCGGTGCGCCCTGTTTTAGTAGGCGAGCCGATGGCGATGTCTCTAGTACCTTTTCACTAAACGGATATTGACCGCTGTACTGCGAATAGTTCAGTGTAGCGGACTGAGCGCCCGTCTGGAAACTCATATCGCTCGTTGTAGCCGGATACGGTAGGTATTCTTTTAACTGGCGTCCCAAATCGTATTCGATATGGGTGATCAGGTCTTTTCCATTTGCAGATTGTTTGTTTATGTTCTGCTGTACCGGACGTCCCAAACCGTCATAATAGGTAACGGCCGATAACGGGCGTCCGCTATTAGCTTCACGATACGTTGTTTTCTTTGACCAGTTCTGTGAGTTGGTCTGTGCAATGATCAAAATCGGGCAGCACAATAACAGAAATAATATTTTTTTCATGGTGTGGCCTGTCTTAGTTAAGTTTGTAATTGGTGTCATATTCTTCAATGATATTCCCGTCGTGGTCTTTGATACGTTTTAAACGTAACAGCGCATCGTATTCGTAGTAGGTACTGCGGCAGTTCCCATCGACCGTGCGACGAAGTAAGCGGCTAAACGTATCGTAATAGTACCATGTAACCATCGCTCCGGGATAAATAGAACCCAATGTACACGGTGCGGGTGTACCCGACTCAAAATCAACAGGAATATTCGGTGCTTGGTCTGGTGCCGCATCCGATCCATTGTAGTTTTCGATCTTGGCTTTTAAGTTATCATATGGATCATATTCGTAACGTGTTCTTGCCCCGTTAACCATCGCCAAAAGTGTAAGGTTTCCGCGGTTGTCATAGGCTTTGAACTGCACACGGTCTTCCAATGGGCGGCTACTTTTTGACTGCTGGATCATTTCCGGTAAAATCAGATCAAGCGTTGTTCCCCAATTTTTAAACAGCGTTCGGTTGGTCGTTACCAAAACAGGAAGACTATTATCAGCACGATAGGTTTTTACCTCGATAGGCTGATTTACTTTGTTCTTCTCAACCAGTTTAGTGTAAGCCGTCAATTGATCTGCGGTCAGACCGGATAAGGTGGCGGCCTGATCAGCATACGTATTGCGTACTTCGGTAAAATTATTGTTTTCGCTTACGCTCGTTCTAACTTTTGTAGGTAAGCCCGGTAATCCATCATAGATATATTCTGTTACAGATGTTACAGGTTTGTAATTGGCTTCAAATGTAGCATCCATTGTCAGCGGCATCGGTACAACAAACTCCTTAGTACTTTTGGAAACAAGGTTTACCTTTTTAGACATAAACTCAAACTTGGCGATGTCCAGATTGTCCGCACCATCGGTCGGATAACCACAGTTCATATGTGCATAACCGCCTATAACCCCCGTGATACCGTTTCCGTACGGAATATAATCATATTCATATTTCTGTTCGCTAACTTTATACAGGGTATTACCACGTTTCATAATTTCCATTTCCGAAAGCAACGTACCTTCGTAGATATATTGCAGGTTACCCTTGTACATCGCGTGTTCGTTCTGGAACGGACTTACGTAAAACGGGTGGATTTCCTGATAGGTAGAGGATGATTTGTTTACAAACTGCTTCTGTTTTCCACCCAGTTCAAAATTATCCCCTCCATAACTGACAGTTACATATTCATATTTTTGGTCAAAAACACTTGTAAAAACACTTGAGGAATATAAGGTACGTAACTTGATTTCTCCAGTACGACTCATCCATCCGGGGCCAAGAACACCGCCCGGACTACAGCATTTGGTAAGATACAGCTCGGTCACATAATCAACGTTCTTTTTGAAGCCCATAAGTGAAAACGGATCGACATATACGTCCTTAGCCTGCGTGTAATAAAATCGCTTGCTAAATGCCGTCTGATCATTCTCTGTAAAATCAGTCGTACGTTTTACCCGCAGTCCACCTTGTTCATCCACCGTCTTAAACCCACGCGTATGGAAAAAGTAGGCGTTAGCTTCAAACATCACCGGAGCCGAATAATTGTTGTACATTTCCACCGTATAGATATGATCCTTGATCACATTAATGGTAAACTCACGGCTAAAATTAAAATCGCCCGTTCCGATCTCCTGATTACCGTCCGGCATCTGTACCAGAAAGGACTGTACTGTCCCCGTGGTCTGATCCACTAACCTAAAAGTAATCCTGTCGGTATGTCCCATCTGCGCATCGGCCATCAGGTCAACCCGGACTCTGATTTCTTCATCAATAACGGCGGCACTGGTTCCAAATGTCCCGTCAGGATTGGCTATAAAATCGCCTAACGGTATCGCGATGTTTGTCCTGGATGCCGGAACCCTGCCGGGACTGTTACGCCATATAAGCATGGAACGTCCCTGTCTGTCATACGCTTTTGCCTTTGGGGTCTCGTATTCAAAAATGGTATATCCTTTGGTCGGATAGGTAATCTTGACCAAACTTCCTTTTGCCATATGCTCGGCACTTGGGCTACGGTCAGCCAGATTCGGGTAATAGTTATGGAACAATAAATCTTCGTTCTGCGGCAATGCTGTCGTGTTACCTGACTTACCGTTATAATATCCCAATAAATCCTTTGCCTCACTTCTACGGTTAGGTAGTCCAAGCGGATCATTATAGTCCAGTATATATTCTTCGTTTTTACGTCCGTGACCACTACCGTAATTACGGTCTTTGTCAAATTCCACTTTTGTCAAAAAGAACCGTTCGGAAGTGGTTTTAGTCTGTGGGAACAGATAGGTAAATTCAGCCTTACGTACCATCGTACTACCTTCCTTGACTTCTACATTATCCAGTACATATTTGTAATTCCCACCGGAGCCATTACTGCGGTTGAATAGGATTTGTAGATAGCTGTGCGGACTATAAATCCGTTTCAGCCATTTACCGTTTAAGGTTACTGTCGCACTGCCAATATAGCTATGCTGCCCTTCGTTTGTCGGTGGACGTTTGCACAACTCATCCTCACGTGTTTCCAGTACTTTTACCGTAATACTTTCTTCCTGACTTGTCCACACCGAGTGTGTTACCGTATCAGTATCGTACTCAAACAAGATCACACCATAATCCGGGTGCTGTATCTTATATAGGTAAAATCCGGTATTGGCGTAGGGATTGTCACGGTGTGATCCCATGAACGAACTTTCGCAGGCATTCTGACCTCCGAAATAATATTTTACACCATCGGGCGTGGTGATACAGAACTCCTGACTGTTACGGAAGCGTTGGCGCATATCGGATTCGCTACCTACAATTTCGACTTTTAGCGGGCTATCCACTTTTGACAGTTTAGGCATAAAATCTGCATCCAGATAAAACGTACCGGAATAATTGCCGAATGAAAAATTCCATAGGTCGGGTTTAAAATCATAATGCTTACGCGCGCCAACAAATACCCCGTTCAGGAAATAAGCATGTGCAGAGCCATTGACCAACTGATTGGGAATGATCATGTCTGCTGTCAGACGTTTATCCGCCGATATGGATTCATCGGGTGCATCATTGATCGTACGGGAAATAACCCCGCCTGCATTCAGTGTCCAGTTAATACCTGTCCATGTAGCAGTTTGATTGACCTTAACACCTGCTGCTGCATAATTCAGCGCTATTGGCAATTCAAGTTTTCCGACCTTTGCCGTATAGATCGGTATAGTTGCATTAACCATTCCCGAAAATTCATTGACAGGAATGTCACCGTATTTGGTAAGGGCATATGCTTGTGGAGAAGGTGCGGTAACATCAGGCTTAAGAATCTTTCCGTTACCTTCATCTTGTCCCATAGCTTTGCCATACAGCCCTAAAAGCAGTAAAGAGAGTATTATTTTTTTCATGTTTGTTTTTTATTTAGGTTGGATACCCTTTATAACTTTTACCGAGTTATGTTGTACGTTGGTACGGATCTCTACGATATAGATACCTTCCGGGTACTGACTTAAGTCAACCGGTACGGTGCGACTGTCGATCGAGAACTGTTGCAGTTGTCGTCCCGAAAGATCGAATACCGAAGCGGTTCCCGTTTGGAAATCGTAACCCACAATGATATTGGTAAATTGTTGCGCCGGGTTCGGAAGGGCTTCAATCGCCGGTTTGTCCAGTTCTTTTTTGTAACGATCTTTAAGTTTTACCACCCAAAAGTCGCTACCGCCATGTCCGCCGCTTTTATTGCGCGAGGGTTTCCCTTTGGACGTTCCGGCAAGCAGGTAACCTCCGTCACGGGTTTCGATTAATCGGCCAAGAATATCTTCACCATCGCTTCCTACGGTTTTACTCCATACTTCTTCGCCTTTATCGTTTATTTTTACCGCGATATAGTCGTTGATGTCTTTTTTATCTTTTTTCCCTTCGCCTACTTCGGTATGCGCATAACCACCGATTAAAAAGGTATGATCGTCATTCTCAATAATCGAAGTTAACAGGTCGGTTTTACCATAATTATAGGTTTCTTGCCAGATGGTTTGTCCGTCCGTGTCCAATCGTACCACCCAGAAATCGGTTCCTTTACCGTTGGCCTTACTTTTATCGTTCGACGGGTTCGAATTGGAACTTCCGCCCAATAAATAGCCGCCGGTTTTGCATTGGATCAATGCCGTCAGGTGATCATCACCATCACCGCCTAAGGTACGTTGCCATTCGATACCACCCTGTTTGTCGGTTTTAAGGATCCAGTAATCACCCACGCCTATGTTGTCGTTGAGTTTATTTCCGGAAGCCGGCGAGTTGGAATAACCACCAATGATATAACCACCATCGGGAGTTTGTTCGATCGTTTTTAACTGATCAAGGTGTTTTCCCCCATAGGATTTTTGCCATTCGATTTTTCCGTCGGAGCTTAATTTGACAACCCAATAATCCAGATTGCCAAAGTTTTCTTCGGTCTTGTCTTCCGATTTACCCGATGCAGATGATCCGCCAACGATATAACCACCGTCTTTAGTTCTGCGTATGGCGGCTACCTGTTCCTGACCGTTGCCACCGATGGTGCGCTGCCATTGCTCGTTACCTTTGGCATCCAGTTTTATGATCCAAAGATCATCCTGACCTTTATTGTTGTCTTTCTTTCCGGCACTTTTCGGAGAATCCGAGACACCGGCCAGAATAAAACCGCCATCGGTTGTT
>NZ_JBDQQQ010000004.1:0-62032 GCF_039888695.1 Flavobacterium sp. CAU 1735
CAGAAATTAAAGAAATAATATTCCCCAACCTGCACCACTCCCAACTCTCGGGTATCTCAAACGGTATCTCCTGATCAATACATTTTACGGTTCCGTCAGCGAACTTCTCGTAATATGATTTATGGAATGTTTTTTATAATAATTATAAGTTTAATTCACAATTAATTTTATAGTATTTTTATTATAAATAGCAACGTGATAGAATGGATATAAAAGTTATTACTTCCTTCATTAACAGTATATTGTTTTTAATTGCAATGATTTTCTTGATGTCACGGATTACACCCGAAGCTTTAGCCGAACTGATGAAGTAAATCTGCGATATCGGTCCAAGCAGACGAAGTAAATCTACACTATCTAGTCACGGATTACAAATCCGCGCTATCGGTCATCGGTGCGTAGAAATTTTATGTAAATTAGCCCGGAACATTATTGCTAAACCTCATTGTCCGTTCACTAACTCGTGTCGTACGGTAGCGCGGGAACCAAATACATTAAAAATCATGAATTACACATTAGAAGACGTAAAAAATTTTATTTTAGAATTTACTGAATTAGAATATCAGTTTGGATTAGGTCAATTTGATAACTCAATAACAGATGAAGAATGGTATGGTTTAATTGCAAAATTGGAAAATTGTTACAGTGAAGAATTTGGCTATTACGCCATTATAACTGCATATAGAGATGAATCTTTAATGACCAAAGAATTATATGATAATAAAAAGAATAATCTTAAAAAAAGAAGATTGTTTTTAATTCGAAAATATGAAAACCCTAAATTGGGTAAAGGCATCTATAATACGGATTCTAGTGTGGTTTTTTCTGGTTTCTTAGGAGCAGGATCAAATAATCTGAGGTCGGAAATATATCAGAGTAATTTGAGTGTTGGGATTGTTAATGGGGAATTAAAAATAATAACCGAAAGAGATCTAAATTCTGAAAAAAGAAGAAATGAAGAAATTATCGAATGGATATATAGTGAAAGATCGAATGTCTACACTGAAAATATCACGATAAAAAAGGATGGTACATTAATCGAAACATTACGCGTTTTTGAACCGGAGCATCCAACCTGGATAGCCGACTACAACGAAGGATAATCTATTAATTTTTAAAAGCGGAATTTCTAAAATTGAAATTCCGCTTTTTTATGGTTGCAAATCCATGATATCGGGGTTATCTAAAAATAATTGTTTATTGTCACGAATTACACCCGAGGCTTTAGCCGAACTGACGAAGTAAATCTGCGACATCTAGTTGTCACGGATTGCAAATCCGCGACATCGTGTAGTTTAGTTAGCAATTAATTTGTTGTCTTTATAGTAATATTTCCTTTTTTTCATTTTTACATAGCCATCCATAAATTCAACTTTAAAACCCTCTAAGTCCTTCAAGTTCATTAGATTTTGTGCTAAAGTTGTCCTATCTAAATTGATTAGCTTTAAAAGCTGAAGCTTATCAAAATCAAATAAAATATAGCCATTTATTATCGTCGCCTGCGTTTGATTACAATCGGGACAACCCACTCTTGTATAGGAAAACTTTACAATTAATTCTTCACTTTTAAAGTTGTCGAGTTTACATCTTTTTACGTCAACAATTTCCAGAGATGGTTCGGTTATCATCCTATACGCCTTACTTTTCTCCTTTGCATTTAAGGTATCCATAACATAACCACTTGAAAAGAGTTCATAGACGTGGAACACTTCGTTATTTTTAATCGCAATGGATAGTGTTCCTATTTTGTTGTCAAAATTTCGTATTAAATACGCTTCTGGCTTCGTTATGGAATCAATTATTTTGTAAGTATGGATTTCATTTACGGGTATTGATTTCCCTAATGTTTCAACATTTTGGAAACGTAATTCTTCAGTAGAAAACGCCGCTTTATTTTGACTGAAAACAGCATTCAACATGAAAACAAACAGCACTGTAAAGTAAACCTTTTTCATTTCGGATTTTGATTTAGTTGATTTCGATTGCGATAGTAAAAACGTTCTCAGATAACATCCTTACAAAAGACAAGTGCAAAATTTACAATTTACGTGCCATTTTATAAAATCTTTGGTATCGTTAATTTTTTACTGTTCCATTTTCATATTGAAACTCTTGAATCGTATTGGATTCGTTTTCTATATCATGAAAAAGCATCGTTCCATTTCCATTACTGATTGTTCCGCAATCCAGTAGGTTTTTATGGCTGTCAAAACACGATTTTATTTCCATCAGCTTACCATCGACATACCAACGTTCGGTATATAAATTCCCGTTTTTATGGTACCATTTCCATAATCCGTTTTGTTTGCCATCGACCAGTTCTCCCATTCCCATAAATGATCCGTTGTCAAAATAGTACTTCCAAATTCCATTTTGTTTGCCGTTTCGGAATTCCCCTTTTTGATGCAACTTCCCATTGTCGTAGAAATAGCTCCAATCGCCATTTTTCTGATCTTTTACAAACGTTCCAACAGCATCTACTTTTCCCTCTTTATAAAACGTCCACGTTCCCTTTTTTAGTCCGTTTTTTAAATGTCCTTTGCCTTCTTTTCCGTTTTCGATTATGGTTGTTTGTGTTGTTCCACAAGATAGTAGTACTAAAATGGGTATAAAAGTTAGTGCTTTCTTCATTAACAGTGTATTGTTTTTAATTATAGATGGTTTTCTTGATGTCACGGATTATAAATCCGCAACATCGGTTTTATTCTGCATTATAATCAACCAAACTATTCGTTTCCTCAGGAGCCTGATATTTTTCAACAGCTATGAGTTTGCCGGGATTTTTTACCTGATTTATTTTTAAATCGTGTGAGTGGCGCCATTCAGGGACATCACTTTCATAGCGTATTTTATATATGATTTTTAAACCCTCATTTGTTTGTGCTGCATAAAACACTGTAGCATAATCAAGTGGTAAACCATTATTTTCTGTATAACTCGTATAGCACGCAAAAAGTTCATCTGTAATTAACCATCTCGCTAATCCTTCTCCTACTTCCGGATTTTTGTATTGTTTAATCTGAAATAAGGTACGTGGAACTATTTTTTCATATTTCTTTTTTGCGTAAATTATATCATCATCATCAGTAAATTCATAACCTGTTCTCTCAAGACTATTTTTTGCAATGGAATGAAAATACAATTGCATTCCTGTGTTTAACTCGGATACTTCATCATCCGTTTTTTCAACGTCCCATTTTGTTTTAAGACATTTGTTTTCTATACAAATGTAATCTTCTATAAATTTTTTAATTTCTTCCATATTTTTTATTTAACTACTTCCGTTTTTCTGTTCCGATACTGCAAACTTTGGAGAGATGCGTTTTTACCTTTCTTCTAAAAGTGTAAAATAGCGGCTATACTCTTTATCCGGGAAAGCTTTTTGAAGCGCTTCCAATGCTCTTTTAAGGTTTTGATAAATACCATCTGCTTTTAAATCGTCTGCGGATTAGTACTTTACTCATTAACAGCGTATTGTTTTTAATTGCAGCGGTTTTCACGATGTCACGTTTTTTTATCAATGATTTTCTTTTCTTAATTCCATTTGAATTGTATCTCTATTGAAAATCATTTTCCATTGCATCGATTTGTCTTCAAATTTGGAAATCAGAACAGGAATTGTGTCTGGCTTTTGTAGGCTTTTTTCGTACGAAATGACTTTTAAAATGTTTTTGTCTTTATCATAATGATACTTCATAAATATTGACGCACTGTCAATATACATATTAGGGTTCGGACAGAATAACAATTTTCCCCGTTCTTCAAAGTATAATAATTTCCATGCTAAAGTATCTTTTTCCCAAGCTTTTTCGGAAACTATTTTTCCATTCCGTGTCATTTTTTCAACTTTCCATTTGCCGAAATATTTTTTTGATTTCCTTACATCATAACTGTAATAGAATACGAATGCGAATGGAATTAATATACATAAAAAACGTATTAATTTACGTACTGTGTTAGTACCCACAGAAGGCAGTTTGCTTTTATAACTACTAAAAAAAGCAATGATATCTTCTTTTCTTTCCAATGATAAATAGAATAATCCAAAAACCATAATTATTGATATGAAGGTAGTTAGTGGACCAATTCCATAAAATATATTAATTAAAAGTATATTTAGTTGAACCGGTATAAGTGTAATTACGCCAAGCAATGTGGTACGTCTGAATAATAATAAAACACTTCCAATTATTTGAATTAAACCGATAATAACAGTTAGCGTATAGGAATAACCATAATATTTCCAAGTAAGTTCTTGTCCATTTAATGTATTAACTAACGAGTCTTCAATATGATAGGAAAATGCAAAATTGACATCAAATAATTTTTCGAAACCAAATGTAGCAAGATATAGAGCAAGCCAGTATCGTAGAATTGTAGTAAGCCAAATAAAGTATTTTTGAGAATCAATCTTATTATTTTTTTCGTTACGATGCCAATAAATTGATAAGCCTAATGAAAAAAGAATTCCAGTAACCAAAGATGACATTCCAAATGGAAGTATATATTGATTTAGTTTATATGGAAATAGTGGTAATATAATATGTAGGATTGAATCAACCCCGCCTACAATAGCTAAAAAACTCAAAATGAATTTTGAAACCCATTTTCTTTTATTTTGTGTCTGTCCTAAATTCATAGTTAGTTGTATTTTAATTATTGGTTTTCTGTTTGTTTTTTGGTAAAATGGGGCCTAAGAAAGTTATCCGTTTTTATCTGTAAAAACTTACTGTATCAATTGTTTTTGACCTTTTTCAAACGATATATTGAAAGTCTTAAGATGTGAATTTAAGGTGTCAACATCACATTTCGGACAAATTGTTTGCGGTTTTACTTTTCCGGTTAACTTTATTTTATTTTCGTTACAAACGGTACATTCCATTATGTTATCATATTTATCTGATGCAATATGAAAGGGTTCAAAGTCATAGCATTTAGCATTTGGCAAAGCACCTTTTAGATAGGCTATTTCTTCTACCTTAAAGTTTATTGCCAAACCAAGCTTTTGTAAGTTTTTGAGATTTGCAATTAATAATAAGTGGTTTTTATTTACCGAAACATTTTGCAGATCCAATCTGAAAAGGTTTAAATTTTTTAAAAAATTTAAATTCCCTACTTTATAGCTACTGGAAACACCTCCTTCAATTCTTAAATTATTTAAGGTCGTAAGCGTTTCTATTTCATCGTAATTAACCAGTTTTTTGTTATTTAGTAACGATAGATATTCTAAATGTCTAAGGTTTTTTATCCCTTCTAATGATTCTAAACTATCAAATCCATCAATATTTAAATAGATAAGGTTTGGAAATTTGATGAGAAAATCCAAAGACGAACAATCGTTACAATTGATCATTAAATACTTTACGGATGAAAGTAACGGAAACTCATTAATTTGATCATTTGTAATTCTAAAACATTTTATGGTTTCAATTGACTTAAAATTTGAAAGCAGATTGATATTATCTGCATCTTGATTTAAACAAATACCTTTTACATTTTGATCATAATCTGTAATTTTTAAATCATAATTAAATGACGCTATTGAATTGTGAATATATTCTCCGTATTCTGTTATTTTATTTTGTTCCATAATTTTTATTAGCGTTTCTGATGTTTCGCAAAATAGTTTCTAACGCACCCGATGTCATGGATTTACCGTATGAATGTAATTACGCGTAAATCTCAAGTGGTTTTAGTGTAATTTTTGCGGTATCGATAGTCGCCGTTTTTTCTAAGTGCATATAGAATTCCATCCAACTCAGTACGTTTTCGTCTTTAAGCGAATAAACATTTATTTTCCACGTGCCAACCGGTAGGGCTATCAAAGGCAATTCATATTTAAAATATTCGTCTTTGGTTTTCTCGAAGCCCGGGTTTAAAATATTTTTAAGCGTCAACGAGCTGTCTACGAATGCTTCTAAATCCCCTTTATAATGATGGCACATTTGCGTAAAATCGGCATGAGAAATTGCCCGGATTTCATCCCCTTCGTCTACTTTTAAATAGTTGTACGAATCGTGATAGTCCCACATATCCAGATCGATTTCATCCGTATCAAAGGCAAAATTTACTACTTCAACAGCTTCATCTGTGGTAATAATATGTACTATTCCTTGTTGTACTAATTCGGATAATCCTTCCGGATAATTATAATCAAATTCTTTATCCGAATAATACGCTTTACACTTGGTAATATTGGCGAAAATAAGTACGCCTTCGGTATTCAATCCTTCCAGAGTCATTTTTTAGTTTTGTTTTTATTAAAAAAATCATTTTTGCTTGAACCTCATCGGGTATATTATACGATTTATTCGTTCGTATAAAACTCACAGACAATGCGGTCATCAAACCAAACACCTGTAATTCCGGCTGCTTCTATGGCCATTTTAAGCTGTTCGGAAACCAGAATATTGATATCGTAGGGAGCACAAAATAAATCCGGAGCTTCCTTTAGACATAATTTTCTGGGACGTAAAAACGGATCCCTTTGCTCTTCATTTTCTACAGTAACCATTTGACTTGTCTTTAAGTCTTCAAATACCGATTGCTTAAAATCAACAAGATCTGTTTTATGAATCAAATTCAGATAATGAAACTGAAATACTTCCGGTTCTTTTCTTTTTTTAAATTTTTCATCGAACGGAGCAAGTAACTTACAATTGTAGAACCGACAATCTTTTAAGGTAAAATTCTCTACAAGCGTTTTAAATTTTTCATTTACGAACATACCGATATGTCCGCCAACACCCGGCATTTCTGCACTGAGTACATCTGTCCGTTTCGCTATGTTTTTTAATGTAAAATTATCAAGGTTAGGTGCCTCATCCGGAAATTTCCGGAAATCCAATACTTTATCATAATTATTCGCGACTTTCCAATAACGTCTCGGCGGTTCCAATTGTGGCCAACAGCCCACTTTTTCCCTTTCCGTAGCCTCATGAAGGCTGTAATAAACTAATTTTTTCATGGCTTAAACGATTATTTTTCGTTTTATCTTTCCTCTAAAAGTTTAAAATAACGGTTATAGTCTTTATCGGGAAAAGCTTTTTGTAAGGCTTCCAATGCTCTCTGAAGGTTTTGATAAATACCATCTGCTTTTAAATCGTCTGCGGATACTTCGGTAAAAAGATACTGCCAATCGGCTATACCCAATAGATCCAAAACCGCTTCGTAATAGCCGTTCAAGGTTAGATTGGTTTTATACGCCAACGCTCTATTGATATAATAAATGGTCGGTTCATTTGGTGGTGCGACACCCTTTTGAATACTGTAAACGGCCAATTTACCATCGCCTATTTCCGGACGCGTATCGAATATACGAAATGTCTTCCACAGTGCTATTTCTTCGGGTGTTTGTCCTTTAAACCAAAGTTTTTCATCATACTCTAATAGCGATAAACCGGAATACAGATTTTCCATATGAAATTCTAACTGAGAAGCAAAATCAGCTACTTCAAACCACGCATGAAAATGAATCTTGTCAATATTTAAAACATCCACAAAACGCTCCGATACGTGTTCGTAACCCAGTTTGGTAAACTTCTTAATCCTAAAGGCAACCGTCTCCTCATCAGGAATAAAGATTTTAGCGTTTATATTTACATCTTCTAAAAAATCGGATTTTGTTGTTGTTTCTAAATTTTGAAACTGTTCAGTTATTTTAAATGCCATGTTTTTATTTGTAGTTTAGATTGTAAAGAAGATTTTATTTCTTCCTGGTAGCGCTCTATTTTTTTTACTTCTCGTAATATTGATATTCCGTAAACAATACGTTTTCAAATTGTTGTTTGTCAAGACCGTTGTAACTATAAACGACAGTAGGATTTCCATATTGGTCATATTTTTGCACTACCTGTATTTGATACGTAATCGTCTTTTCTCCGTC
This sequence comes from Flavobacterium sp. CAU 1735, assembly GCF_039888695.1. Classification (NCBI taxonomy): domain Bacteria; kingdom Pseudomonadati; phylum Bacteroidota; class Flavobacteriia; order Flavobacteriales; family Flavobacteriaceae; genus Flavobacterium; species Flavobacterium sp. CAU 1735. Next base: position 7,886 of record NZ_JBDQQQ010000004.1, read on the forward strand.
TTTGTAATCGGTTATCGTTTCCTTAATTTCCCATACTTTATTTTCCTTATAAATCCGTTCAAATTCCTGTGTTACCTGAATTTCATTTCCATTTTTAAATACGATTTTGCTTAGTCTGTAGTCTTTATCTAAAGTAATAAGGGTTAAATAAGGACTTTTATCTGTAGCGGCAATAGTATAATGGTAATCATCCGACCAATCGTATTTATAATTCAATTCCGTTGTTGCTTCATCATTAAAATGCACTATATCTTTGAAAGTAATGGCTCTCCCTTTACCGGAATAAATGCTCAACGACTCCGATTTGCCCAATTCACCCATATCCCATTGATCATGTATTTTCAGTGCATTACCTTGAATATCAAATTGTTTTATCATTTTTCCGTAGTATTTCGTTTTATCTGTCGGAATGTTTCCATTTTCTACTTTACAGACATACGTAGTTGCCTCTTTTACAGAGCCTTCGAGTCCGAATTCAAATTTCTGAACGTAGTCGGTTTTTGGACTTTTCGTACTTTGTCCGTTACAGGAAAAGAAGAGTTGCAGGAATACTAGGAGTATTATTGTTTTTTTCATACTTCAATTTAGTGTTTTTGGTGGTTAAGGTTGTCTTCAAACCTACTATACGAAACGACTTTTTTCATGGATTAAATCTATTACTTCCTGCATTTCGGGAACGCCACCTTCCAATGTTCGCTGCGCTACCTTTAATGCGGTCCATCCATAGTTATCTTCTACAGTTACATCTGCTCCGTAATGAATAAGCAACTTTGCCAATTCGATTTTGGGTGCCGGTTTATTTACTGCAGACATGAGTAATGTATCTTTATCTTCTCTGGCTTTTTCATCGGCATAATCGGGATTGGCACCTGCTTCGAGTAGTATTTTTGCAAAAAGAACAGCCAAATCCGAATGGTTGTCTCGTACATGATACATCGCTCTTCCAATGGTGGCTCCTTTATCTAATAATGCCTGTAAAACGGTACTATCGTTTCCGAAATTAGCAACCCGTTCCAAAGCGGTTTGTGTAGAATCCTCTAATGGTTCATTTACATCCCAATCGCTGTTGATCAACGCTAATTGCTTTTTGGAATCTTCACCACCAAATAAATTCAATAAATCCTCTTCATCCTCTGTTATGGGTTCTTCATACAGTGAATCCAGAAAACCCTGTAAGTTTTTAGCGATTTCATAAATGTTTTTCTCCCAGGGTTTTTCATTTTCACTGACTTCACCTTCGTGGTACCAGAAATAGATTTTACCAAATTTCTTTTCGTTTTGTCCCATCAGAATGAGATTCCCCGATACGTCGGAAGCAATAGCAAAGTAATGACCTGGGAAGCGATTTCTTTTGGTATAGGTAGTTTGTATATAGTCCAGACCACGCAATCCTTCATGAATGCCAAAAAACGCGTGAAAACCGAACGCACCTGTCATCTTTTTAACTTTAAACGTATTTTTAGCACCGGTACTTCCTCCGTTTTGCTGTAACAAAAAGGCTTTGTACGGTTCCGGAATGGTGCTATTGTTGCGTTCCCATTGTATTATTTCTGCCAAGGTAAGCGGACTATATTCAGATGTGCTATTCATTTTAAGTATTGCTAGTGTTTTCTTATCAATTGTCTATAAAGTGTTTACTTTTTAAATAACGGTCATTTCGCAATCGAACTTCTTGAATTGTAATGCAATCGCTTTGATGTCTTCTTCACTCTCGGCACTGGTCAAAAACAACGGTTTGTAAAAAATAAACTCCCCATCTATTCTTTCGTAGCTTTCATCCATTTCCTTTTTAACGGTGTGAAAGAATCGTACTGCTTCTTCCTTGTCTATCTTTTTTATTTGCTGAATCAAATCAACCACCGCCACTTCGTCGTTCCCTCTTGTTTCGAGAAACAAAGAATAGTTGCTTCTATTTCCAAGTACGACGTTATGATCCGTCAGAAAGGCACGTGTTTCATCATTCAACGCTACATTTAACGGCGTTCCTCCGCTAAAGGTTTTGGTTTCGTAATGCGGCCCCTCTAATGTTTGGTTTAAAAAGGCTCCTTTTTCAGACAATAATTTTAAACATTCGAGATTTCCCTTCAAACTGGCTTCGAAAACAGCCGACCATTTTTGGTAGTTGGGATTAAACTCAGGCGCATTTTTAACCGATTTCTGTTTTAGCAGGTACTGTAGCATTTTTGGATCTTCTGCAAACTTGGCAAGTTCCGTAGTTTCCATGTTTAAAATTTCGGTATCAAAAGTAGCTCCGGCGGCCAACAACAGGTCTATAACTTTCTTTATTTTGGGCTGATAGCCTTTTCCATACGCATTTCCATTCCAGCTGCAATAACGAACCAACATTCTGGTCAGAGGCGAGTTACCCATTTTGTTTTTGCTATTCACATTGGCACCACGACTAATTAACAGACTGCAATTTTCAGGATTGGTATCGGTACCGTAAATCGGTGTATCATCAAAATTATCTTTGATTTCGATATCCATTCCCTGATCCAGCAAAAACGCAATAAACGGAATGCTGTTATCCTTTTCAACCGCTTTGTGTAATACCGAGTTCTGGTATTGATCTCTAAAAGTAAGATCAGCTCCATGATCAATAAGCAACTGACAAATTTCTATCTTTTTATCGTTATTGGATACTTGTGCTAATTCAAGTAGGGGTACAAATCCATATTTGCAAGCTTGATTGACCGTGGTTAGCTTCTTTAAAATTTTCTTAATCGTTGTCACATTTCCGCTTTCGATCGCAGCATTTAAATCGCCAATTAATGCGGATTCGTCTTTTTCATTAGATTTAAAAACAACATTTTTTATAGCCTTCTGAAAAGCAGCATTACTCCAGTTTTCCTCTGCATATTGTACAATCAATGCTTCCACACTTGGATCCAGCGTATAATATTCGTCGCTCAATTCGTTGTGCAACTTTTTTAGTGTTTTATCAAAACCACTCACATAAGCATAGTCGCCATAAAAGGATGTTCTGTGTTTGTCTGTCTGGTGAATAAAATCAAGGAACTTTTGTACAATTTCCAAGCCTTTTTCACTTTTGATATTTTGCAACACTTCAATCAGATAATCGGTAGTAAACCCTTCGCCCAGATTAGAGAAAAGCTGTTCAATGCCTCCATTTTTAATTTCCCCGTCGATTCGTATTGTCAGCCAGATTGTACGTGCTATTTCATTCTGTTCTTTAAACCGATCGGAAGAAAGGCCGATTTGATGGTGCATATATTCAAACAACGGATAAAGGTTTGAAATGGAATAAATAGGTATATTTTGATTGGATATAGTGTTCATTTAATTCGTGTTTTTATTGGTTTGATGTCATTGCGTTTAAAGCCAGAAATGAAACTTTTAAAATAGAAATTCCGTTTTTAAATAAAGATAGGAATGGCTTAACTAAAAGCGTTTGCCAGTAGTTCTAAATTCGCTTTTAATTTTACTTTTTGTATGTTTCTAATATCTTCATCCCCGCCATTAACTAAGGCTGGAACAAATGTTAAACACTCGTCTATGGCTACGGGTCCGTATTTATCAAGTGCAGGTAGCTCTATGTCTCCATACCACTCATCTTCCATATAAAGCCTACTTCCTGCGTATCCTTCTAGAAATCGATTTAATTTATTATCAACATATATATATTCTTCTGTTTGTATGTTGTAAAAAGCAATGCACTTTTCATTATCAACCTCCCCAATTAAATAAAAATTGCCCATTGCCGTTTTTGCAAAAGGCATAATAGATTGATTTTTTAATTTTGGAAACTCTTTTAATAATGTTTCATAATCAAGAGGATTTATAAAAGAAAATAGCCCCTCCATGAAAACTGATTCGCCATAATGTTCAAGATATTCCAAAAGAACATCACTGTCGATAAGAGTGGCTAATTGTGTCGCATATTTTATTTTTAAAGTTGCGATATCTATTAAGCTAATTTTTTCAGGTTCATTCAATCTATCTATAAAATCTTCATGTATCATTTTATATCACTTTTTTAGGTTTCTTATGAATCTGTTTTTTTTATTTATTGTCGTGACATCAGGCAGTTAAAATCTTTGATACGAGTAAAAAGTACCCGTTCCTTATAAATCACTATATTTTTCTATTACGCTTTAAGAAATTTTTCTATTACTTTCAAAGCGGCTTCATTATTGTTTTCCTTGGCTAAATCTATTGGAGTTTTTCCATCTGTATTTTTGTGTTCCGGGTTAGCTCCCAAATTGAGTAATGCTTTTAGAAAAACAGGCCCGAAATAATTCTTCCATAATTCGGGACTGATTACTAGTTGGTTGTGAAGGATATTATTTCCGTTGGGAGCTACATCATTAATATCGGCACCATATTTAACGAGTAATTCGATAAGTTTGGCACTTTTGCAAGTAATACACTGAAAAAGAATAGGTTTTGAAGTAGAACCCAAAGGTTGTACCTTAACATCAGCTCCTTTTTCCAACAAAAAAGTAACCAATGGAATGGTTCTTTTGTCATAATTCCGCAACGCTTCAATTAATGGATTACTATCCATATAACACAGGTTCAGTAAATCAGGATTTTTGTCTAATCTTTCCTTTACCTCCTCTAAACTCCCTCTGCTTTTGCAGGCATCTATCAGATATCTTACTTCTATGTAATTTTTTATAATTACGTTACCGGCTGTTCCTTTTGTAGGCAGTAGCAACTGTGGTGGAATTTTCTTTAAAACGGCAGCGTCTTTTGGAATACGATCTTCGTCTGGTGTGTAACTGATTGTTTCTGAAAAATTATTTTCAAGTAGCCGTTTTTCCGCCTCTTTCATTAATTTGTCCCCCTCAAGTTGCCAACCTTCAGGAACATCGGCTTCGGAGTTGTATCTGCTATAGTAAAAATTAGGATCCGCTCTCCAATAAATCATCAATGCAGTCGCTTTGTCACAATCTTTTTTGTCTAAAACCTGGTATAACCAATCCAAACCATTATCCCAATTATAAAGTTCAGTTCCTGCAAAAAGCTTTTCTTGGTGAGTAAAATTATGTGAATCCATGTTGCCTTTATTTTTTAATTGTTTTAAATCTGTTTTGTTTTATGAATTAGATTTTGTCTTTATAATGATTATAAAACTCCAGTTGATCCATTAAAACTTCATTGATCTCTATCCAACCATTTTTTTCTGACAGGTCGATTGCCTGTTGCCATGCTTTTTCTACAATATCCAAACGTTCTCTCCTGCCGCCCCAATAACTCGCACTTATCAAGGCCTTCCATGCCGCAACTGGGTCTTTGTATTCTTCTTCCAGACGCGCGGCGGCGGCAAGGTGCTTTTCTCCCGTATAGCCATAGTATCCCTCAAACTTGATGGTTTCTGTGGCTTCAAAAAGCGGGTGCTTTTGTACTTCTTCCGGAAACATGGCATATTTGTCTTCCCATTCGGAATCAAACACCTCAGCAATATCCCGAACAAAAGAACCAGAATTCCCTAAGCTTATCACATACTTATGAAACCCGTTAGTGTCACAATCGAAACCATGGGGCAACTTGACACAATGCCAATAATGTGGCCATTTATATTCATCTTCCATGTTGAGTAGTTCATATGCTCTATTGGCCAGAACGTTTCCTACATATTCATTCCAGAGACCATAATCGGCATGCTCATAACTGGGAAAATAGGTTCTTTTTTCCTTCAATTTCTCAAACAGTTCAAAGGCCTTCTTTTGTTCGGGCGTATCATAATAATGATCCCAAAATTCTTTGAAAAACGCATCCTCAAAATTGGCCGCGTCTTTCAACCGTTCCTGATTGGCTTCCGAGAGTAAGAACTGCTTTAGGAAATCGAGGTCTCCGCCGCCCAGATAATCAAAAAAAGGCTTCGATAGAGTAACGGCTCCTTCTATCTTATCCTGAAGTTCGGCTATAACTTTTGGTTTGCCCATAAATTTCAAGTAAGACATCGGAATGATGGCCTGTAAATTTGGTGCGAATGTATAACATTCTTGGTAGGTCCCATTATAAAACACTATCGGAGATTTTTTTAACGGCTTTTCGGGCGTTAATCGAATGGCTAATATATTATCCGAATAAAAGCCCAAAGGGACAACCGACCAAAATCCCATTTTCAGAAGAGTAATCAGTTTTTCATTTTCATCCTCATCCTTAAATTTGAAGAGAAATGCACGGTCGCTCTCTTTTTTGTCCTGGTATATTTTTTTTAAATCTGAATGTATCTTGTTTATTTCCATAATTAATTCAACAAATTATTTATCTTTTAAATACTCTTTAAGTGAAAAATCATCGCGGTCATCTGGTTCTGAATAGCGCTCAGTAGCAACAAACTTGCCTAATTTTTTGATGTCTAAATCGGAAGGATTATAAACATCTCCACTCCACCCCATCACAGCCATTGTGGAACGACTTAGCTTTACTCCCATTGTTCCAATGATTTTAAATTCGTCATCAATTTCACTTATAATAAAACCATCTACAAGAAGACTTTTATTACTTTCACTCCTCGGGTTAATAATTGAAACATAGGCTACCCATATATCCCCATAAATTTTATTTTTATAGCTACTGAGTTTGTATAAATGACGGGGTTTATATGTTACCGGGTTTTCATCTAATACTAATTCCTTCTTATAATAAATTCCAAAACCTTCGTCAAGATCGTCAATAGCCATAGCATATAGTGCTTTAATGGATTGGTTATAATCATCCAAATCTGTTAATTGGCGTTTTGTCCAGCATTCGGCTTCTTTATCTAAAAATTTTAAAATAAATTCTTTTATGTTTTCTACTGAATAATTCATGGTTGTTACTTTATTTTCTCTCAGTCATGCGAAATTTAAAATAATAATTTTGATATTTTTTAACCAAATCTTTATTTATTTTTCAAATACGCGCCAAGTGAAAAATTATCACGATTATCTGATTACAATAGTGTTCTGTAACAACAAATTTTATCATTACGGATTGCAAATCCACGATGTCAAGTTTAGAACCATCGTTAGCCTTTGTCCCAAAAAAAAAAGAGAAAACCAGTTTCTCTTTTTATAGTATTTTTCGAAATAATGACTGTTATTCGGTTTAGTATTTTTCCAGTTCTCCCCGTTGTACGATGACACTGTCTTTTATAACAAAAACACCATTGGTAATTTGTGGCTTTTCACTGGCGTCATTATGGAAGGCAAACTCGTACTCTTCGATAAAACCGTTATATAAATCTCTTGATGTATTGCTTGCAATCGCTTTAAAATAACCCCGTCTTGGAACGGCTACTAATATCTCATCCGATTTTAATACGGTATGCAATTCATCCAGAAATGGCTTGTGTAATAAGAATTCACTGCTAAACTCATGTCCGCAGGCATTCACTTCAAAATGGTCGTGGTATTGGAATACCTCGTAAGGAACTTTTATGGCTTCAAGATTTGCCTGCGCTTCGTCGTACATCTTGTTAAGCTCCTCATAATGCGTCCCTGTTTTATACGGAACATATACCAAATTATTCGGCATATCATGTGCTAATGCGATGACAATCTTAGGGTTTTCAAACGTTCCGATTAAAGGTGTGAACAAGGCTCCGTTTTGTATACCGATCCAGTCTCCATTTCGTAAAACGGGATAGATTTTACCGCCATCACCAGCCAGTATTTGATTTAATTCTTTTTGGTCTTGCAATTCACTTCCCGTTTGTCCGTGTACTTGCTTAAAATCGTTGTCCATGTTATGTTTTAAATTTGGTTAAATAAGGTTTCGAAGATCGTCCGGGCTACAATCCCATTCTACAATAAGGATAATCCGGTTGAGGTATTGCCGGATATAAATAAAATCGTTGTCATTCAGTTGAAAACATTTGAATTTGTCTATTGTTGTGTGAATGATATCCAGTAACATCAGGCGGTCGAGTCCGTCTTCTATTTTTGAATAAATTTCGAAAATACTTCGGTCGATGATTTTACTGAGTTCGACTCGTACCATTTCATTATCCAAACCCGGATAATAAATGGAAAGCGGCATCGTAAATTTGGGTTCTTTACGTAGCTGCACTAATTTTTCTTTAATTGATTTGTGGGGCATAAATCAGTTAATTGTTAGTGCCATTGCAAAAAATAAAAACGCCTGAAGACAATACTGTATCGTAGGTTTTACGGTATTGTCATGCATTTTTTCGGGTGGTACGTTTTTGGATCGGGTACAATTGTTATTGCGTTACACACGATACTTCCCGTTTCTATATTTTTTGGTGGCTGGTTGTTTTTTGAGTTGTTTAATTCGTCAAACTTAAATCATTTTTCAAGTACTATACAAACTAAATTAACAAAATAAGTATTTATACACAACCCGAATTAACGTATTACATAAAAACGCGTACAAATGTTACGAAAATAAAATTTTTTGTAAGAATTCTAATAGTATTAAACCGATTTAATGCTTTATAACCACGTCCAATTGCCGTCCTTCCTGTAGTGCTTTTTTATCCATATTTGTACCCACCGCAATTCCGATTGCCATACCAATAGGAAGTCCGATTCCCAACAAGCCCATATTACCCAAACTCAATCCTAATACTGTTCCAAGTGGTATTCCAAAAGCCGACATTCCAATGGCCAACCAAAGCGTCATATAATATTTTTGCGGTACGATTTTTACTTCTTTTTCAACCAGTCGAACAATTTTAGTCTGCTTTTCTTTAAACAGCTTTCGCAATTTGTCATCCGTTAAAGTGGTTGTATTTAGCACTTCAATATCCTTATTAATGGATTCGATAAGTGTATCGGGTAATTCCTTTTTTCGTAATTCTTCCAGCAATTTTTGAAATTGCGTATAAAGCGGTGGCAGTTTACTGTTTTCCGAAGTGTTTTGAATTTCTTTTAATTCGATTATTTTCATAACGTTTTTGATCTGCGTTTCTTTCTGTAAATGTATATAAAAACAAATATCGGACTACCTATAGGTGTTTTATTTTGTAAAAAACTTCGGATATTTGTTTCGAATTTGATTTTATAAAATCACCTACAAACAACAATTATAGCAAGTGTAATCAATCCGTGAAGTGTCAATAATAAATGAGAAATAAAGCTCTGAAAATAATTTTCATCGTTATAGTAGTCCTACTATCGGGGTTTGCAACTTTAACGCAAATAAATTTTCTGGATTATCAGAAGCCGGTTCGTTTTAAAGACATTGATCAAGTTACTTTAAATGACTTTAAAGGTTTGGAATTCTTCCAAAAATCACTTTATGGGAATAAATCCTTTGCCTATATAAAAACATCAATAGATTATGAATTTAAGGATGACTCTCTTCGGATTGAATCTTTTTTTCATCCATCAAGTTCATATGTCTATAATAAAAAAGCTTATAGCAAAGAGTTACTAACGCATGAAATCTATCATTTTAAGATAACAGAATTATACACCCGAATTGCAAAAAAAAGAATTTCAGATTTAAAGAACGTAACGAAAAATCAAGCTGAAGATTTGATTGATGCAATTAAACAGGAGGAACAAAACTATCAAATACAATATGACGATGATACTTTTCACAGTTATGTTTTAAGTGAACAAAAGAAATATGAGAAAACTATAGATAGTTTATTAAATTTACATCGAAATTTTAAAAATCCAAAAATATATTTAAATGAAAAATAGCGTATTTATTGCTTTTATGACACTTTCTTTATGTTTTATTAGCTGTAAAGAGGAGCCTAAATTTCCTCTTGATAAAAAATATTGGGATACTAATGATTATGATAATGCAATACGTGAAATAAAATATAATACGAAACAAGGAGAAAAATATCCAACTTTTGATGATCCGGAAACCAAACAATTATTAGAAAAACTGACAGACGAAGAAAATTTTAAAGTCATTTTAGATGATAAAGAACTTGGAATAAAACACAAAAGCGAAGTTGCTCAGGAATTCTTTAATCAGTGGAAATCCATGAATGATATTTATACTGAAATTGACAGAACGGATAAATATGTTTATGAAAAAGAATTGGTCGAAATCCAGAATTTTGGTTTAGAGTTACAAATCAAATATTTTAAACTGGGGAACGATGCAATAATTGAAAAATCCGATGATCCTAATTCACAAGAAGTAAAAAATGTTGTAAATTCAAATGTAAATTCTCTTGTAGACAACATGATGATTTATCTTGATGCGATTAATGCCGAAAAGTCTTTTTCTAAAGTTGGTTTAGATTTAATTTCTTCCGGAATAGATAAAAATTTTACAGAATTAATACAGGTATATCCTGATTTTGATTACAGTAGATTACTCGAAAAAATAGACCTGTTGCTAAACAAAACAAAGTCAGAAAATATTAAGCAGTCTTTATTAAAAATTAAACAGCTTATTGAATCTAAGGCAAACAACAAAAACTAGATTTTTCTTGTCTGATTAGAGTTTCAAGTGCTATACAAACCATAGGCAATATTTGTAAACCATTACTTATTACCTATGGTTTGTGTAAAAACGATAGTCCCGTTTTCGTCTTTTTTTCGGCTGATCTTATATAAGTCACCATCATTAAAATAAGGAAGGACTTTTTCTTTTATAAAGACCGGCAGTTTCATACATTTTTCCAGATCTTCGGTACGTGTCTGACTTAGAGTTTCATATCCCTTATGTTCTTCTAAATCGTTTAAAGTGGCTATTTTTTGAGCTTCCGCTTTATAGCATTCGTATTCTTCTTCAGTAATAAAAAAGAGAACACTTGGATCGATAAATGGCAATTCTGAATCCGATTGAACCATTTTGTCTTTTATTTCGGGTTCCATTATTTTTACTTGTCCCGCCCATTCATTACAGGGTATTACACTATACAACTCACCATATAATAGTGCTATACTGATATCGTCTGTTGATTGAATTGTGCGATAATCACAATGAGGTGGCCAGGATTCGTGTATGCTTTCTATTTTGGGTAGAAAATGAATTGCTGCATAGTGACGGTGACCTAACGACAGTTTAAAAATGCCTTTCGTTATATCCTGTCCAAAATCTTCGTCATAAAGTTGTAAGTCATCATCTTGATACTGACTGTCGGTATAATACAATGAATAATTAAAGTCCCTTTTATAAAGTTTCATATTGTCATAAATTTATTCCTACATAGGAATTACAGCACCCTTATTGTCTCTTTTTCTTTTTAAACCGGATAATTCATAATCCGATAAATAAGACGAATTGATAATCCTGTTTTCTAAAAACACAGCTAATTTGTATTCTCTTTTTAAATCTTCTATAAAAGCGTTTTGTCTATAAAACACATGATAGGTATCACCGTATTTATCTGTAAAAAATATATTTCTGACTTCTCGAATGTATTTTTTATACGTTCTAATGGAAACATAGAATACGATAATTTCAGACGCTATGTCTTCTATTGCAACATTAAATTGTTTTGCAATAACCGCCTTACTAATGATTCTATTTTTTCCTTCATTAGCATCGGAGGGTGTAACCACATATTTACTTTCAAACAAACAAGCCATCCGAACTCCTTGAGTGGTCGTATCGTCGTAGCTATAGGCTTCGATTAATTCGTCAATATTTTCAATATGGGGAATAAATCGAACGTCTACAAAGTGATTTAAGAATAATGTAAAAACTCCTTTTGATAGATTTTTCGCATAATCTCCCTGATCTGCTTCTCTGGCATATCCAATTCTAAAATCATATCGTGGTAAATGATGCATCTGGTTATTTTTAATTGTTTATCCGATTGCTGCATTGTAGTATCCTATACATAAGCAATCTGTTTTTAATGCAAATACTAATCTTTTTATAAATGTAATAGTATTCTTTCAATAAACTTTTATTTAACTGTTTATTTATATAAACATATAGCTAAAACTAGTAATAATGAAGAAATAGAACTCTCAAAATTAACCGATTAGAATCATTATAAAACATAAAGGACAAATCAATGATTTGCCCTTTTGTAACTCTTATGCTATACGATACGAAAATTATTTACGGTATAATGGACATCGCTTTAAAAGATATTCCAATGGTCCGCTATACGAACCGTCTGTATTGGTCAAAAAAGCTTTGTGCGATTGATTGTAAATACTTGCGTTTGTATCCATATAGATCGCCAGGCTTACACTTACTTCATATCGCTGCTGCGAATAACTGTTCGTTCCGCCATAACTGCTTACTCCTTTTACTTTTTCATTGTCATCTCTTTTTACTTTGGTATCACTATATCCACTTGACGAACTGGTTTGCGCGCCTTTATTTTGTATTACAGTACCGTCAATAAGGTATTCAACTCCCAAAACATCACATAGTTCTTTCATTGTAAAACTGCGCATTTTATCACGGGTGATATCATTTTTACTTAACAGGGCATTTGTTGTACGCGGATCAAGAATCGTATAGCCCGCCGAATGCTCAACCAGAAAAGCGTATGTATCCTGCTGCGCCTGATACCCTACTTCCTCCGATCCCGGTTGTCGATCCATTAAGAAACCAAAAGGCAAGATCGCAATTTTATTATGATGATCAACAGGTGAAGCAGTCATCGTAACAGCATCATTTTTTCGTTCCGCGTCGGGTTGAACCGGATGACTAAATAACTCTACCCTTCCGCTCGAATGCACGATACGTAAAACATCGCTTTTTTTGATAGTGTATTCCAGGGTTTCACCGGAGTAAATGAATTTTAGATTTTCGTCCGAAATCCCGGTAATTTTACCTTTCATCTCTTCTCCGTTCGTTTTTATTATAACGTCAACTTTTGCCGGAGTACGGGTTTGTGCTACCGATATATTTGTAAATAAAACCAATATCAGTATTAGGGAATAAAATGTTCTCATTGTGTTTGAGTTTAGTTGAAAATACTACTATAAAAATAGTACAAATTTTAACATTTAGTTGTCCTTGCCGTATTTTCTTTACGTTAATCCCCTAATTTACAGGACTACCGTTTTACTACGAAAAATAAAAATACCCTGTTACTTAAAAAGTAGCAGGGTATTATTGTCATTTTGTAAAGACAAATAGTAACCTTTGTTTTTATGGTTCTAAAGGAGGACAATCTCTGGTTAATAATGGAATTTCACAACCGATTGCTCGGGTAAGTTCCGGCGGTCCCATCGGATCAATACAGATCATTACCGATTGTGTGTAGGTAAAAGGTAATGCAGGACCTACACCTCCACCGTTAATAGCGCTTTTCTCGCTATCGGTTAACACAGAAACTACTTTCTTTCTAAGGTTAAGCTTTTTCATTATATAATTGGTTTTAGGGTTGTTCTATTCAGAATTTTAAAAATAACCAATTAAATAATAATTGCTTACCCTTATTTAGGGTATTTTGCCCTATTTTATATTTATATAAAAAAAATAATGAGTCAATATGAAAGCAATCAACCTATAAATTTCTTTTTTAGTCCTTTTTATTTATTGTGATGCAATTTTATGTTCTAACGCTTCTATAGCTGTTTTTAGCGTTTCGCCATGTGCCGAAAAATCTTCTTTTTCGACTAAAACGGTTTCGGATATATTAGGAACTCCACCTTTACAGTTATTAAAAATAAACCCGGTATGGATTCGTATTCCATCTGAAGATTCGGACTTTTCAATAATGGTTAATACCCTATTAACTGATTTTACAGCGTATTGATACTCGCCAAACCGTACTTTGGTTAAAGCATCACATTTCTGAAAATTATCCTTTCCAACAGAAGTCAGTTTGGGAGCCTCGAAACGAATTAGTGCATCACAATATCTAAAATTGCCGCTACCAATAGACGTTAACTTGGGAATTTCAAAGTCGGTTAACGTGTTACATTCGTTGAAATTTTCATCACCGATATACCTTAACAAGGGCGCTTCGAAGCGGGTTAGCGCATCACAGCCATTGAAATTTTCGTCGACAATAGCCTTCAGTAATGGAGCTTCAAATTCGGTTAATGCGTTACAATATCTAAAATTATCACCTCCAAAATCTTTCAGCACAGGAGCTATAAAACGAAGTAGTGCGTCGCACTCGTTGAAATTGTCGAATCCGATGGAAGTCAGCAAAGGTGCCTCGAAGCTTGTTAGCGCATTACAAACCCTAAAATTTAAGTTTCCGATAGACGTCAACAAAGGGGCTTCGAAATGGGTTAGTTCCTCACATTCGTTAAAATTTTCGTCTCCGATAGAAATTAATCCAGGTGCGACAACTTTAACCAGTTCCTCCTGCTCTTGAATAGCACCATTCTTTATTTTTTCTACCGATTCCGGTAAATAAAGCACTCCGTCTTTTATATCGGTTGGATCAATACTTATTAGTTTGTTTTTTTGTATTTTCATAAATAATTAATAAAAAAGTGTTTTTATCTGGTAAAATAGTTTAATCTGTTATAGTGCGGTAACCATTTTATAATAGGCCTCTGTGATTACTATATCTTCGTAGATCGGTTCTTTTTTATGGTTTCGCTTCCATTTTAAGTTCTAACGCTTTCATTGCCGTTTCTACCGTTTCGCCATGAGCAAAAAAGCCGTCTTTTTCGGCTAAAACGGTTTCTGTTAGATCAGGAATTCCTTCATTACATTCATTGAAAATAAACCCGGTATGAATTCCTATTCCATTTACGGTTTTGGATCTTTCTATAATGGTTAATAATCCATCTGCTGCTTTTACAGTATAGTTATACGTACCGAATTGCACTTCGGTTAGCGCGTCACAAGCTCTAAAATTGTAGTCTCCGATTGTGATCAGTTCGGGAGCCTCGAAACGGGTTAACGCATAACATTTTATAAAATTATCGCCGCCAAGGAGTACTAGTTCGGGTACCACAAAGTGCGTTAATGCGTAACAATACCTAAAATTAAAATCCCCTATAGTCTTCAACATAGGAGCTTCAAAATGGATTAACGCTCTGCATTCTTTAAAATTGTCGTCTCTAATCCACATCAGTTCAGGTGTCTTAAAGTGCGTTAGTGCATCACAATACCAAAAGTTAAAATCTCCCATATCCGTCAATCCAGGAGCTTCAAAATGGGTTAATACATCACATTCGTAGCAATTTTTGTTTCCCATATCATTCAGCATAGGAATCGCGAGATCGGTTAATGCATCACAAAAATAGAAATTGTCATTTTGCATCGAAAACAACATAGGAGCCTCGAAGGAGATTAGCGCCCTACAAAAACCAAAATTGTCACTTCCGATTGTCGTCAAAACGGGCGCTCTAAAGCGAGTCAGTGCATTACATTCCCTGAAAATATGGTGTTGTACAGACGTTAGCATAGGTGACTCGAACTGGGTTAGTGCGTTACATTTATAGAAATTATAAGTCCCAATAGTCGTTAATCTGGGCGCTTCGAAGTCGGTTAGCGCACTACATTCATAGAAATTTCTGTTTCCGATGGTCGTTAACAGCGGAGCTGCAAAACTAGTTAGCGCACTACATTCATAGAAATTTTCGTTTCCGATAGTCTCCAACAGCGGCGCTACAAAACTCGTTAGCGCCTGACATTGGTAACAATTTTTGTTTTTAAGAGCCATTAATCCGGGCGCGACAACTTTAACCAGTTCCGGCTGATTTTGAATAACCGCTTCCCCAATTGATAGTATCGATTCCGGTAAATAAAGTACCCCGTCTATTATATCTCCTGAATCAATTTTTTTTAAGATGCCATATTGTATTTCCATAATGCTGCTATAACTATTCTAAATACTTTCAAAAGTGATTAATGCTTTGAATTGCTCCATTCCATAAGCATTCGTTTTTTCGAGAATCGGTAACAGTTCTTTTGCGGTGAGTGATTCCACGGTAATATTATTTTCTTCCCGCCAGTTTTTAATTCCCTGTTCGCAGGCACCGGTAATCGTTCTATAATACAGCTCCGTTATCACGGTATCTTCCCCGATCGGTTCTTTTTTTATTCTTTCGACTGCGATTTTAAACTGTAAATCTTCCATTGCTTTTTTTACCGTTTCGCCATGGGCAAAAAAACCGTCTTTTTCAACTAAAACGGTTTCCGACAGATAGGGAGCTCCTCCATTGTAACTATTAAAAATAAACCCGGTATGGATTCGTATTCCATTTACGTTTTTCGTTTTCTCAATAATCGTTAGTAGTCTGTCCGCTGATTTAACGGTGTAGTGATACTTGTCGAATCGTATCTCTGTTAGCACATCACACTCCTCAAAATTTCCAGTTCCCATAATCTCTAGCTTCGGAAAATCAAAATGGGTTAGCGCGCAAGCGAAAAAATTATCCCGCCCGATAGCCTTGAGCATAGGAGTATTAAAGCGCTGTAATGCAAAACAGAAAGCAAAATTATCATGTCCTATAGAATTCAACATGGGAGCTTCGAAATCGATAAGCGCCTCGCATTTGTAGAAATTATCGTCGTCAATTGCAGTCAGCATAGGAACTATAAAGTTGGTAAGTGCTTTACAGGTTCTAAAATTTAACTCTCTTATCTCTGTCAGTACGGGAGCCTCAAAGTGCGTTAACGCATTGCATTCTTCAAAATTACTGTACCCTATTAAAGTCAACACAGGAACCACAAAGTCGATTAGCGCGTTACAAAATTGAAAATTAGCGTAATTGATTACATTTAGCGCGGGAGCTTCAAAACGGGTTAACGCATTACAATGATCAAAATTATAGCTTTCGATAGTAGTCAGCATCGGAGCCTCGAAACGCGTTAACGCATTACATTGATAGAAATTTCCATCCCCAATAGAAGTCAGCGAGGGAGTCGTAAAACGGATTAAAGCATTGCAAAATCTAAAGTTATAACCTCCGATAGTTTTCAGCATGGGAGCTTCGAAATGTGTTAGTGCTTTACATTCGAGAAAATTTTCATTTTCAATAGTAGTCAATCCGGGCGCGACAACTGTAACAAGATCAGGCTGATCTTTAATAACCCAATCCCCTATTGTTTCGACCGATTCCGGCAAATAAAGTACGCCGTCTTTTATATCGTCTGAATTGATACTTACTAATCTGTTGTTTTGTATCTCCATAATAACGAATGTAAAAAAGTGTTATAACGATTCTAGCTAATCTCAAAAGTGATTAATGCTTTGAATTTTTCAATTCCATAAGCATTTGTTTTTTCGAGAATCGGTAACAATTCTTTTGCTGTAAACGATTCCTCAGTAATATTGTTTTGTTCCCGCCATTGTTTAACTCCTTGTGTGCAAGCACCGGTAATGGTTTTATAATACGCCTCCGTTATCACAGTATCTTCGTGAATCGGTTCCTTTTTTATTTTTTTGGCTATAATTTTAAACTGTAAATCTTCAATTGCTTGTTTTACCGTTTCGCCATGAGCAAAAAAACCGTCTTTTCCAACTAAAAATGTTTCGGATAGATCCGGGACGCCATCCATACCATCATTAAAAATAAATCCGGTATGGATTTCTATTTCATTTAAGGTTTTGGACTTTTCGATAATGGTTAATAATCCATCTACCGATTTTACAGTGTATCGATGTTGTCCAAACTGTACGTCGGTTAACGCACTACAATATCTAAAATTGTCATATCCGATAGTGGTTAACATCGGAGCCTCAAAACCGGTTAGCGCGTAACACCTGTAAAAATTGTCTTCCCCCATAGTAGTCAACACAGGAGTTACAAAATCGGTTAGTACCTTACACTCATAGAAATTTTTATCCCCAATTGAAGTCAATATCGGAGCCTCGAAACGCGTTAACTCGTCACATTCTTTAAAATTACTTCCCTCGATAGCCAATAGCACAGGCGCCTTGAAGTTGGTCAGCAGATCGCATCTTCTAAAATTCTCTTTTCCCATAGCCGTCAACGCAGGAATCTCTAAGTGGGTAAAACTATTCGATCGGAAGAAATTGTTGTCTCCAATAGCGTTTAGCACAGGAACCTCTAAGTGGCATAGTGTCAAACAATTGAAAAAATTATTATTCCCAATAGAAACCAACACGGGAACCTGGAAATGTGTTAGTGCTTCACAATCGTCGAAATTGTAATTTCTCATAGTCGTCAGCATCGGAGCCTCGAAACTAGTTAGCACTCTACAAGACATAAAATTGGTGCTTCCAATAAACGTCAGTATGGGAGCCTTAAAAAAGGTAAGTGACCGACAAAATTGAAAATTGTTTTTTCCGATAGCGGGCAACACAGGTGCCTTAAAGCCAATTAATGCGTCACATTCATAGAAATTTTTGTTTCCGATGGAAGTCAACTCAGAAGCTTCGAAATTGGCTAAAACATTACAATATCTAAAATTGCCATTTCCGATAGTCGTCAGTGTAGGATTGTCGAATCCGATTAATGCATTACATTCATAAAAATTATTATCTCCGATAGCTGTCAATACAGGAGTTTTAAAGTTCATCAGCATGTGACACTCATAGAAATTTTTATTTCCGATAGTAGTTAGCATCGGAGCTTTAAAATCCGTTAATGCATTACATTCATAGCAGTTTTTATCCCCAATTGAAGTCAAAAGAGGGACTTTAAAGCCCGTTAATGTGTTACACTCATAGAAATTCTTATTTCCGATGGAAGTTAGCATTGGAGCCTCAAAACTGATTAACGCATTGCATTCATAGAAATTTTTGTTTCCGATGGAAGTCAGCGCGGAACTTTCAAAATCACGAAACCCACATTCGTAAAAATTACGATCTCCGATAGACGTCAGCAAAGGAGCTATAAAGTGGGTTAATCCACTACAGAATCTAAAATTTTTGTTTTCGATAGCCGTCAGTATCGGAGCTTCGAAGTGGCTTAGTTTTTTACAACCGTAAAAATTGTCGTTCCCGAAAGCTGTCAGTACCGGAGCTTCAAAGCCGCTTAGCGCTTCGCATCGATCGAAATTATCGTTTCCGACACCTTCCAGCATGGGCAGTTTAACGTCGGTTAATACGGTACAAAGTCCAAAATTGAAGTCTCCAATAGTTATCAGTTCGGGAGCTTCAAAGTCGGTTAAAGTATTACACTGGTAGAAATTCTTGTTTCCAATCTCATTCAGCAAAGGAATCTCCAAGCGGGTTAACGCACTACATTCGTAGAAATTTTTATCTTTTATATTTCCCAGTATGGGAGCCTTAAAGTGAGTTAATGCTTTACAATTGTAGAAATTTTTGTTTCCGATATCTTCCAACTTAGGAGCTTCAAAACCGGTCAACGCTTTACAATTATAGAAGTTTTTGTTTCCGATTCTATATAATTCGGAAATTTCAACGCTCGTTAAGCTACTACACTGGTTAAAATTTTTGTTTCCGATGGATCGCAATTCGGGAGCTACTAATGTAGTTAGTGCATTACATTCGTAGAAACTTTCATCATATATGGACAATAACTCCGGAGCCTCCAAACGGGTTAACGCATTACAAAATCTGAAATTGCCGGTTTTAATAAAACTTAATCCGGGTGCTACAACTGTAACCAGATCCGGCTGGTTTTGAATAACCCAATCCCCTATTAATACTACCGATTCCGGTAAATAAAGCACACCATCCTTTATGTCGCTTGAATCAATATGTACTAAAACGTCGTGTTTTCCGGGTTCTTTTTTTATTTTCATGATACTATTTTCAATGAATAATTACTCCTATATAAACCGTAACATGATAATCCTGATTGATAACAGAAATATAGTATCTGAATATCCTTTTTTTCTTACAGATTAAATAGTTTGTAATTTTACAACTATTTTCAGAATAGGCAACAGAAAAAAGAGTAGTTCTAAATCAAAAGGATATAAAATGTATTAAAAGCACGTTGAAAAGAATTTCAGTGAAGTGTAAAAACAAGAAAACCACTGAAAAATCAGTGGTTTAACCTGTGATCGCGACAGGATTCGAACCTGTGACCAACTATACGTTATTTTCTTTTGTAACGACTCTAACTTTCCTCAAAAGTGATTAATGCTTTGAACTTCTCCATTCCATAAGCATTTGTTTTTTCGAGAATCGGTAGAAGCTCTTTTGCTGTGAACGATTCTTCACTAATATTGTTTTGTTCCCGCCATCGTTTAACTCCTTGTGTACAAGCGCCAGTAATGGTTTTGTAATACGCCTCCGTTATCACAGTATCTTCGTTAATCGGTTCTTTTTTTATTTTTTTGGGTCTAATTTTAAACTGTAAATCCTCAATTGCTTGTTTTAACGTTTCGCCATGGGCAAAAAAACCGTCTTTTCCAACTAAAAATGTTTCCGATAGATCCGGAATGCCATCCATACAATCATTAAAAATAAACCCGGAATAAATTTCTATTCCATTTAGCTTTTTGGACTTTTCTATAATGGTTAACAATCCATCTACCGATTTTACGGTGTATCGATGTTGTCCAAATTGTACGTCGGTTAACGCACTACAATATCTAAAATTGTCATACCCGATAGTGGTTAACATCGGAGCCTCAAAACCTGTTAGTACATTACATTCGTTAAAATTTTTATCCCCAATAGAAGTCAGCACAGGAGTTTCAACATCGATTAATACCTTACACTCATTAAAATTTTTATCCCCAATAGAAGTCAATATCGGAGCCTCGAAACCTGTTAACATGTCACATTCTTTAAAATTGCTTCCCTCCATAGCCAATAGCACAGGCGCCTTGAAGTTGACCAGCAGATCGCATCTTCTAAAATTCTCTTTTCCCATAGCAGTCAACGCAGGAATCTCTAAGTGGGTAAAACTATTCGATCGGAAGAAATTGTTGTTTCCAATAGCAGTTAGCATAGGAACCTCTAAGTGGCATAGTGCTTCACAATTGTCGAAATTGGAATCTCTCATAGTCGTCAGCATCGGAGCCTCGAAACGGGTTAGCACTCCACAAGACATAAAATTGGCGCTTTCAATAAACGTTAGTATAGGAGCCTTAAAAAAGGTAAATGACCCACAAAATTTAAAATTTTTTTTTCCGATAGCAGGCAGCACAGGTGCTTCAAAGCCAATTAATGCGTCACATCCGTAGAAATTGTTGTTTCCGATGGAAGTCAGCGCGGAAGCTTCGAAATTGGCTAAAACATTACAATATCTAAAATTGTCATTTCCGATAGTCGTCAGTGTAGGATTGTCGAATCCAGTTAGTGCATTACATTCATAAAAATTATTATCCCCTATAACAGTCAATACAGGAGTTTTAAAGTTCATCAGCATGTGACACTCGTAGAAATTTTTATTTCCGATAGTAGTTAGCATCGGAGCTTTAAAATCCGTTAATGCATTACATTCATAGAAGTTTTCATCCCCGATTGAATTCAAAAGAGGGACTTTAAAGCCATTTAATGTATTACACTCATAGAAATTCTTATTTCCGATGGAAGTTAGCATTGGAGCCTCAAAATCGATTAACGCATTGCATTCATAGAAATTTTTGTTTCCGATGGAAGTCAGCGCAGAAGCTTCGAAATCACTAAACCCACATTCGTAAAAATTACAATCTCCGATAGACGTCAGCAAAGGAGCTATAAAGTGGGTTAATCCACTACAGAATTTAAAATTTTTGTTTTCGATAGCCGTCAGTAGCGGAGCCTCAAAACGAGTTAAGATTTTACAACCGTAAAAATTATCATTACCAAAAGCTGTCAGCACTGGGGCTACAAAGTCGCTTAGCGCCTCGCATCGATCGAAATTATCGTTTCCGACACCTTCCAGCATGGGCAGTTTAACGTCGGCTAATGCGGTACACCGTCCAAAATTGAAGTCTCCGATAGAAGTTAGTTCGGGAGCTTCAAAGTCGGTTAAGGTATTACACTGGTAGAAATTTTTGTTTCCAATCTCGTATAGTATGGGAGTTCCTAGGCGGGTTAGCGCACTACATTCGTAGAAATTTTTATCTTTTATATTTCCCAGTATGGGAGCCTCAAAGTGAGTTAATGCTTTACAATTGTAGAAATTTTTGTTTCCGATAACCTCCAGCTTAGGAGCTTCAAAACCGGTCAACGCTTTACAATTGTAAAAGTTCTTGCTTCCAATTGAATATAATTCGAAAATTTCAACGCTCGTTAAACTACTACATTGGTTAAAATTTTTGTTTCCGATGGATCGCAATTCGGGAGCTACTAATGTAGTTAGTGCATTACATTCGTAGAAACTTTCATCATATATGGACAATAACTTTGGAGCCTCCAAGCGGGTTAACGCATTACAAAATCTGAAATTGCCGGTTTGAATAAAACCTAATCCGGGTGCTACAACTGTAACCAGATCCGGCTGGTTTTGAATAACCCAATCCCCTATTAATACTACCGATTCCGGCAAATAAAGCACACCATCCTTTATGTCGCTTGAATCAATATGTACTAAAATGTCGTGACTTCCAGGTTCTTTTTTTATTTTCATGATATTATTTTCAATGAATAATTACTCCTATATAAACCCGTAACAAAATAACCCAGATCGATAACAGAAATAAAGTATCTGATATCCTTTTTTTCTTACAGAATAAATAGATTGTAATTTTACAACTATTTTCAGAATAGACAACAGAAAAAAGTGTAGTTCCATATCAAAATGATATAAAATGTATTAAAAACACGTTGCGTGGAGAATTTCAGTGAAGTGCAAAAACAAGAAAACCACTGAAAAATCAGTGGTTTAACCTGTGATCGCGACAGGATTCGAACCTGTGACCGCCTGCTTAGAAGGCAGGTGCTCTATCCAGCTGAGCTACGCGACCTAAATCCTTTGTTTCAATTAAATTGGGAATTGAAATGTTGTCGGGGTGGCAGGATTCGAACCTGCGACCTCCTGGTCCCAAACCAGGCGCGATGACCGGGCTACGCTACACCCCGAAAAAAAGCGGAGAGACAGGGACTCGAACCCTGGCGACGGTTACCCGTCGACAGATTAGCAATCTGCTCCGTTACCACTCCGGCACCTCTCCTGCTTAGTAAGGAATTTACTTCCTTGTTTGCGGTTGCAAATGTAGAACAACATTCCATTTTCTGCAAGTATTTTCGAGTATTTTTTTCATTTTTTTTACTTTTTTCCGAAAACTATTTCACTGTCAACAACATAGAAATTACAAAAATTTTACAATTTCATTACCCGGAGCGATTTTCCAGCATTTACAGGCTTCCAAAAACATTTGTAAGTAAAGTATTCGGTGGTCAACCCTAAGAAAATAACGGCACACTATATATATATGCGCAAAATTGGTTAAATTCGCAACTTCAAGAATAATAACAAACCAACAACTAATAATCATGAGTAAAAAAGTAGTAATCGTTTCAGCGGTTAGAACACCGATAGGAAGCTTTATGGGTGCTTTATCTACTGTAACAGCGCCACAATTGGGAGCTACTGCAATAAAAGGAGCCTTAAACAAGATCAATTTAGATCCGAACCTGGTTGACGAAGTAATAATGGGTAATGTGGTTCAGGCCGGAGTTGGTCAGGCACCCGCACGTCAGGCTGCGATTTACGCAGGACTACCGAATTCTGTAGTTTGTACAACTGTAAACAAAGTATGTGCCTCAGGTATGAAATCCATTATGCAAGGTGCGCAGGCTATTATGGCCGGTGATGCTGAAATCGTGGTAGCCGGAGGTATGGAAAACATGAGTTTGATTCCACACTACGTACATTTACGAAACGGATATAAATTTGGCCCGGCTTCTATGGTAGATGGTATGCAGAAAGACGGTTTAACCGATGCATACGATAACAACGCTATGGGTGTTTCTGCCGATTTATGTGCTACAGAATATAAAATCACCCGTGAAGAGCAGGATGCTTTTGCGATTCAATCGTATGAGCGTTCGGCAAAAGCATGGGATGCCAATAAATTTGACAATGAAATCGTACCGGTAGCCGTTCCGCAACGTAAAGGCGATCCGATCATGGTTACAAAAGATGAGGAATATACTAACGTTAAATTAGACAAGATTCCTACTCTAAACGCTGTATTTACTAAAGACGGAACTGTAACGGCCGCAAACGCTTCTACAATCAACGACGGAGCTGCTGCAGTGGTATTAATGAGCGAAGATAAAGCCAACGCTCTTGGTTTAAAACCGCTTGCTTATATTAAAAGTTATGCCGATGCTGCACAAGAGCCAAAATGGTTTACAACAGCACCTGCAAAAGCATTACCAAAAGCATTAGACAAAGCTGGAATCGCACTTGCTGACGTTGATTTCTTCGAATTTAACGAAGCGTTCTCTGTAGTAGGATTGGCAAATGCTAAAATCTTAGGATTGGAAAATGATAAAGTAAACGTAAACGGTGGTGCCGTATCTTTAGGTCACCCACTGGGATGTTCCGGAGCGCGTATCGTAGTTACGTTATTAAACGTTTTAGAACAAAACAATGCCAAAATCGGTGCAGCTGCTATCTGTAATGGTGGTGGTGGTGCTTCGGCTATTGTGATCGAAAGAGCTTAATTAGAATTTTTAAATGATGCGTTTTAAATCGGGCGGGTTTCCCGGAAAGATTTAAGGCGCATCATTCACTTTAAAATCAATCTGAATGTTTGCAATTTGTAATCTTGCTATTGTACCATTACGTGCCGAATCCAACGACAGAAGCGAATTAGTTTCCCAGGTTTTATTTGGGGAACATTTCAAAATTTTAGAGCAAACCACCAATTGGGCTAAAATAAAACTGGCATTTGACGGTTACGAAGGTTGGGTTGACAATAAACAGTTTCAGCTAATTTCAGAAGAACAGTATCAGGCCATCTCCAATTCGGCTGCCATATTAAATGCCGATCTGATCGAGTATATTACCACTCCGAATAACTTTCTGATTCCAATCCCGATTGGCAGTTCGCTGTCGTTTTTGGATTTCCCGGAAATTAACACGGCTCAGTTTGCATTCGAAGGCGTAAAAATTTGCGGTATCAAGCCCAAATCGGAATTGATCAAAACCGCTTTTATGTATCTGAATGCGCCCTATTTATGGGGTGGCAAAACACCTTTTGGAATCGATTGTTCGGGTTTTACACAAATGGTGTACAAACTCAACGGCTATTCGATTTTACGGGACGCTTCACAACAAGCCACGCAAGGCGAAGCGTTGAGTTTTATAGAAGAAAGTGAACCGGGCGATTTGGCCTTTTTTGATAATGAAGAAGGAAAAATTATCCATGTGGGAATGATTATGGAAAACAACTATATCATTCACGCCCACGGAAAAGTCCGTATTGACCGACTGGATCATCTTGGAATTTACAATGTCGACACCGGAAGGCATTCTCATAATCTCCGTGTCATCAAAAAAATAGTATAAAAAAAACCGAAACTCAACGTTTCGGTTTTTTTATTGTTATTATTTCTGTGCTTTTAATGCTTTGTATTTTGCATCCATTTCCAACACCTGATAAGCGTTTAACAATACCGCTTTGATGTTTGGTTCTTTTGGTTCGATTTGCAATGCTTTTTCGAAATACGGCAAAGCATCCGTATACATTTTATTACGTTTTGCTTTTAACTCGTCAAATCGTTTGTTGTCTTTTGGAGTAGTTCCTAAAGAGTTCATCTCTTTCACCATTTTGTCCTCACCAAACAACATTAATGCACCTAAGTTATTGTAGGCATTAAAATAGTTTGGATTCACTTCGATAGCACGCTTGTAATATTTTTTAGCATCTTCAATATCACCGGAATTTGTGCTGATTACACCTAGGTTAAACAACAAATCGGCATCGTTTGGATCTTTTTCCAATACTTCGGTGATGATTCGCTTATAGTTGGTAAAATCTTTAGCATCCAAATATAAATTTGCTTCCGCCAACATTAAACTGGTATCACCAGGATTTGCTGCTTTTGCTTCGCTGATCGCTTTTTTAGCTTCATCAATTTTTCCCTGATGTACTAAGATAGAGGCGATATTTTTATAGATCTCTCCTCTTTTCGAAGGCACTTTTTCGTCTCTTGGTTTTTCGTGTAGACCTAATTTGATTGACGCTTTACGGTCGGCATCCGAGTTAAAAGACTCTTCATTTCCGGAAGCTTTATTTACAGCGTAATACATCGTTCCTTCACCCGAATAATTGATATTTTTTAACTCGTACAGATATTTTAACGCTAAATCAAAATCCTGAGCCTGTAATGCTAAGATCGAAGCATTGTATAAATTTCCTTCGTCTTTTTTATCCAGATTATAAATCGCTTCAAAAACCTGACCCGCTTCTTTAAATTTAGAAGCCTGATTTAAGGTAATCGCATAATTAATCAATACCGGTTTGTATTCTGTAATCGTCTCGTTAATATCGTCGGTATATACTTTTTTACCGTTTTTTTTCTCGAAATCCAACGTAGCATTTAAACTTGTTGCCATTTCATTTATTTTAGCCGGTGTAAAAGCTTTAACCAACGCCTGCATATTTGGTGCCCCTCCGGAAGCTGCCGATGCCGTCATTAGTTCTAACAACGGAGTCATTGCCTTATAGAAATTGGCATAAACCAAATCGGATTCGGCTAATCCGGACATTCCACTTAATTTATTTGCCGCCGATTTGTATTCAGATATGTCCGAAGTCGACAACACATCTTTTGCATATAATTTTTTCAGCGTTTTCAATTCATCTTTCTGTGCAAATGAAGCCGCAGAAAATAGCATTGATGTCGCTAATAAAGCATATTTAATTTTCATCTGTTAGTGATTTAGGTTGTTTATTTATTCTTGAGATTCAGTTATTTCTGAGTTATCCATATCTTCATTTTCCGATCCGTCATTTTCTTCGCGCATTACTTTAGTAACAGCCGCAATCGAATCGTTTCCTTTGATATTAATCAAACGTACACCTTGTGTCGCACGTCCCATAACTCTCAAATCGGAAACCGCCATACGAATCGTTAATCCGGATTTATTGATAATCATCAAGTCATCGGCATCGGTTACGTTATTAATCGAAACCAAACTTCCGGTTTTATCGGTAATATTTAGCGTTTTCACACCTTTACCACCACGGTTTGTAATACGGTAGTCTTCCAGCGACGAACGTTTTCCATATCCGTTTTCCGAAACAACCAAAATTTCACTTTCCATATCGTTTACCGAAACCATTCCGATTACTTCATCTTTTTCGTCAGCCAATGTAATACCGCGAACTCCCGAAGCACTTCTTCCCATCGGACGGGTTTTTCCTTCTTCGAAACGAACCAATTTTCCGGATTTCACCGCAATTAGAATCTGACTTTCTCCGTTGGTTAATTTTGCTTCCAGTAGCTCATCGTCTTCTTTAATTGTAATCGCATTGATACCATTTTGACGCGGACGGGAATATTGTTCCAACGGTGTCTTTTTAACCTGACCTTGTTTAGTAGCCATGATCACATAATGACTGTTGATGTACTCTTCGTCTTTTAAATCCTGCGTACAGATAAATGCTTTTACTTTATCGTCGTTCTCGATATTAATAAGGTTTTGGATAGCTCTACCTTTACTGGTTTTACTTCCTTCCGGAATTTCGTAAACGCGCATCCAGAAACATTTTCCTTTTTGCGTGAAGAACAACATATATTGGTGGTTGGTTGCTACAAACAAATGTTCCAGGAAATCCTGGTCGCGCGTGGCCACACCTTTTTGTCCTACTCCTCCTCTATTTTGTGTTTTGTATTCCGATAGCGGTGTACGTTTGATATATCCGGCATGCGAAATCGTAATAACCACATTTTCATCGGCAATCAAATCTTCGATACTCACATCACCTCCGGCATATTCAATAACCGAGCGACGATTGTCACCGTATTTATCGCGGATTTCCGCTAATTCATCTTTAATAACACCCATTCTCATTTCCTTGCTTGCCAATAATTCTCGTAAATAAGCAATCAATTTCATGATCTCGTCGTATTCCGCACGTAACTTATCCTGCTCCAGTCCGGTTAACTGACGTAAACGCATTTCTACGATAGCACGCGATTGGATATCCGATAAATTAAAGCGCTCTACTAATTTTTCTTTAGCTTCATCGGCGTTTTTAGACGCACGAATCAACGCGATTACTTCGTCAATATTATCCGAAGCAATGATCAGACCTTCTAAGATATGCGCTCTTTCTTCTGCTTTGCGCAAATCGAATTCCGCACGACGGGTTACTACTTCATGACGGTGTTCCACAAAATAGTGGATCAGATCTTTTAGGTTTAACAATTGCGGACGTCCTTTTACCAATGCGATATTATTCACACTGAACGACGACTGTAATTGTGTGTATTTATAAAGGGTATTCAATACGATATTCGGAACCGCTTCACGTTTTAACACATAAACGATACGCATACCGTTACGATCCGATTCGTCACGGATCGTCGAAATACCTTCGATTCTCTTTTCATTAACCAGGTCGGCTGTCTTTTTGATCATTTCCGCCTTATTCACCTGGTATGGGATTTCCGTCACGATAATCGACTCACGACCGTCTACTTCTTCGAAGTTGGCTTTCGCACGAACAACCACACGTCCTCTACCGGTTTTAAAAGCTTCACGAACACCTTCGTAACCATAAATCACACCTCCGGTTGGGAAATCCGGTGCCTTGATGTACTGCATTAGCTCATCTATCTCGATATCATTATTATCGATATACGCTAGAGTACCATCTATCACTTCCGTTAAATTGTGTGGCGCCATATTCGTTGCCATACCTACCGCAATACCGGAAGCACCATTAATTAACAGGTTCGGGATTTTGGTTGGCATTACTTTAGGCTCCTCTAAAGTATCGTCAAAGTTTAACTGGAAATCAACTGTTTCTTTATCAATATCGGCAAGAATTTCTTCCGAAAGTTTTTTCATTCTTGCTTCCGTATAACGCATAGCTGCCGGACTGTCACCATCGATGGAACCGAAGTTCCCCTGGCCGTCCACTAAAAGATATCGCAAACTCCATTCCTGAGCCATACGAACCATAGCATCGTAAACAGAGCTGTCCCCGTGCGGGTGGTATTTCCCCAGAACTTCTCCTACGATTCTGGCCGATTTTTTATGTGCTCTATTCGATAATACTCCTAATTCATACATTCCGAACAATACTCTTCGGTGAACCGGTTTCAAGCCATCTCTAACATCAGGAAGCGCCCTTGATACAATTACTGACATCGAATAATCGATGTAAGCAGATTTCATTTCGTCCTCAATGTTAATAGGAATTAACTTTTCTCCTTCAGACATAAGTTGTTATATTAAAAAATTATAGTTATTTCAAAACGTGCCAATATACATATTTTTCCAGTAAAGAATCACATTTTTCTGTATAAATTTCAGCGATTTATCAACAGTAAAAACCACCGGAATGCTTAAAAATTCACACTTTTTAACTTTTATATGTCGTTTTTTTTTTGTCAATTAGCATAAAGGAGATCCCTCAAAATGTCAGGTATGGTTTTTGCTTTATCCTACCTGAATTAGTAAATTTACAGTATAAAGTATTTTTAAGTAATGGACGATAATTTTTCACCAAGAGTTAAGGACGTAATTAGCTATAGTAAAGAAGAGGCTTTACGATTAGGGCATGACTTTATCGGTACGGAACACTTAATGTTAGGCATTTTAAGAGACGGTAATGGAACCGCAATTAATATATTAAATAATCTGGACGTAGATTTAGAGCATTTACGCAGAAAAGTTGAAGTATTAAGCCCCGCCAATCCTAATATCGATCGCAGTAACGAAAAGAAAAACCTACATCTGACACGTCAGGCAGAACGTGCTTTACGTACCACTTTTTTAGAAGCTAAAGTATTCCAGAGTACTTCGATAAGTACCGCTCATTTATTGTTGTGTATTCTCCGAAATGAGAACGATCCGACAACAAAGCTTTTAAACAAATTAAAAATTGACTACGAAATAGTTAAAGAACAATTTATTGCTATGACATCAAACGAAGAAGATTACCTAGATAACCTGCCAAAAGCCGAGTCGTTTAACGACGATTCCGGACAAGATGACAGTTTGCGTGACACGGGTTTTAACAATCCGGGGACAGGCAAAACCAATAAAAAATCGAAAACACCGGTTCTGGACAATTTCGGACGTGATTTAACCGAATTAGCCGAAGAAGGCAAACTGGATCCGGTTGTAGGTCGGGAAAAAGAAATCGAACGTGTTTCTCAGATTTTAAGCCGTCGTAAAAAGAACAACCCGTTATTAATCGGAGAACCGGGAGTGGGTAAATCGGCCATTGCCGAAGGACTTGCGTTGCGTATCATCCAGAAAAAAGTATCCCGTATTTTGTTTAACAAACGGGTAGTAACACTGGATCTTGCCAGCCTTGTAGCCGGAACGAAGTACCGTGGTCAGTTCGAAGAACGTATGAAAGCCGTGATGAACGAATTGGAGAAAAACGACGATATCATTTTGTTTATCGACGAAATCCACACCATTGTTGGTGCCGGAGGTGCTACCGGTTCGCTGGATGCTTCCAATATGTTTAAACCGGCGTTGGCACGTGGCGAAATCCAATGTATTGGTGCTACGACGCTTGACGAATACCGTCAGTATATCGAAAAAGACGGTGCTTTGGAAAGACGTTTCCAGAAAGTAATTGTGGAACCTACTTCGGTAGAAGAAACCATTACGATTCTGAACAATATTAAAAACAAATACGAAGATCACCATAACGTAATTTATACACCGGAAGCTATCGAAGCCTGTGTAAAATTAACCAACCGTTATATGTCGGAACGCTTCCTGCCGGACAAAGCGATCGATGCTTTGGACGAGGCCGGTTCCCGCGTTCACATTACCAATATCGACGTACCAAAACAAATCCTTGATTTGGAACGTCAGTTGGAAGAAGTACGCGAACTGAAAAACTCGGTGGTTAAAAAACAGAAATACGAAGAAGCGGCAAAATTACGCGACGATGAAAAACGCATTGAAAAAGACCTTGCTACCGCTCAGGAGCAATGGGAAGAAGATGCGAAAAACAACCGTATTACCGTAACCGAAGACAATGTAGCCGACGTCGTTTCGATGATGACCGGTATACCGGTAAACCGTATCGCTCAAACCGAAAGCAATAAACTGGCGCATTTACCAGATTTGATCAAAGGTAAAGTGGTGGGTCAGGATGAAGCTGTTTTAAAAATTGCCAAGTCCATCCAACGTAACCGTGCCGGATTAAAAGATCCGAACAAACCAATTGGTTCTTTTATCTTCCTGGGGCAAACCGGGGTTGGTAAAACGCAATTGGCCAAAGTAATTGCTAAAGAATTATTCGATTCGGAAGATGCGTTAGTTCGTATCGATATGAGTGAATATATGGAGAAATTCGCCATCTCAAGATTGGTTGGAGCGCCTCCGGGATATGTAGGATATGAAGAAGGTGGACAGCTTACCGAAAAAGTAAGACGTAAACCGTATTGTGTTGTCCTTTTAGACGAGATCGAAAAAGCCCATCCGGACGTTTTCAACATGATGTTACAGGTATTAGACGACGGACATTTAACCGACAGTTTAGGTCGTAAAATTGACTTCCGTAATACGATTATCATCATGACCTCGAATGTAGGAGCGCGTCAGTTAAAAGACTTCGGTCAGGGTGTTGGTTTCGGAACTACTGCCCGACAATCGCAGGTGGATGAAAATTCAAAAGGGATTATCGAAAATGCACTTAAAAAAGCATTTGCTCCGGAATTCCTAAACCGTATTGACGATGTAATCGTATTCAACCCGCTTGAAAAAGAACATATCGACAAAATTATCGATATCGAGTTGGAAAAACTATATGCACGAGTGGCCGATTTAGGTTATAAATTAGCCTTATCCGAAAAAGCAAAAGATTTTATCGCCGATAAAGGATTTGACAAACAATTCGGAGCCCGACCGCTAAAACGAGCGATTCAGAAATATGTGGAAGATGCACTGGCTGAGGAGATCATCACGTCCAAGATACACGAAGGTGATGAAATCTTTATGGATCTTGATGATAGCAGTCAGGAACTCACCGTAGCCATTAAAAAAGCTGAAAAACCTACTAATTAAGTAGGTTTTTTCTTTTTTAAGCAAATGTGTTTGGCATTTCAAAAAAAGTAGTACTTTAGAATTACAAATACAAACAAAGAAATGCTAGACAAAGTTATTGTAGGTAGTGAAGAATGGTGCTCTTTTCCTACTCTTGGAATTCCAACAATCAAAGCCCGGGTCGACTCCGGGGCAAAAACTTCGGCATTGCATGCCACCAACATTGTACCATTTGAAAAAAATGGTGAAAACTGGGTAAAATTCGATATTAACCCTATCCAGAATAATATAAAAGCCGTTATTCATTGTGAAGCACTTTTAATTGACAAACGTGTGGTTAAAAGCTCCAGTGGTTATCGCGAACTGCGTTATGTGATCCGCACCGTATTGGAAATCGGTGGTAGTGAATGGGATGTGGAATTAACACTAACCAATCGCGACTCTATGGGATTCCGTATGCTTTTAGGACGGGAAGCCATGTCGGGACGTATATTGGTAGATCCGGAACAAAAATACCTTTTGGGTCATCCTACAAAAGAAAAAATCAAAGAATACTATTATAGCGAAGAATCCTCCAAAAAAGGCCTTCGTATCGGTTTGCTGGCCAGTAACCCGGAACTTTACAGTAACAAACGCATTATGGAAGCCGGAGAAATGCGCGGTCACGAAATGCATTTCCTAAACCTGAAATACTGTTATATGAAACTGGATGCTACGGCTCCGGAAATTCATTACCGCGGTGGTCGTGTTTTAAACGACTTTGATGCCGTAATTCCCCGAATTCGTCCAAGTATGACCTATTACGGTTGTGCCTTAACGCGACAATTCGAAGCCTTAAAAGTATTTAGTTTAAACAGCTCCGCAGCAATCAGTCAGTCGCGCGACAAACTGTTTTCCCTGCAATTGCTACTTAATAACGGCGTAGATATCCCAACAACCGGATTTGCCAATTCCCCACTCGACACCAATGACCTTATCAAAATGGTTGGCGGTTCGCCTTTAATCGTAAAATTATTGGAAGGAACACAAGGAAAAGGTGTTGTATTGGCCGAAACCAAAAAAGCGGCAGAAAGTGTAATCAATGCTTTTAAAAGTTTAAATGCCAATATCCTCGTACAGGAATTTATTAAAGAAGCCAACGGAAAAGACCTTCGTTTGTTTGTAGTCGACGGAAAAGTGGTTGCCGCGATGCAACGGGAAGCTTTACCGGGCGAATTCCGAGCCAATATCCATTTAGGCGGAACGGCATCGGTTGTAAAAGTAACAGCCGAAGAAAAACGCATTGCAATCAAAGCAGCCAAAGCAATGAATTTAAAAGTTGCCGGTGTCGATATTATTCGTTCGTCCAAAGGACCGTTATTACTGGAAGTAAACTCCTCACCCGGATTGGAAGGTATCGAAGGCGCGACACAAAAAGACATTGCCGGTGAAATGATCAAAGCCATCGAGAAAAATTTTAAATGGAAATAAACGCCTGATATGGAAGCCTACCTGGATATAATCGTCAGAAGTTCCGCCGTATATATCTTTATGGTGGTAGCCCTCCGTATATTTGGTAAAAAACAATTATCGCAGCTCAATACGGCCGATGTCATCCTGATATTACTGATCAGTAATGCTGTTCAAAATGCAATGGTTGGAAGCGATTCCAGTCTTTCGGGAGGATTAGCGGCCGCATTGGTGCTGTTTATCATCAACTTTATCTTTAAAAAGTTACTGTTTAAATACAAAAAACTCAGTAACCTGCTACAAGACAAACCGGAAATCCTGATCCATAACGGAAAACTGGAATTCGATACGTTAAGCCGACTAGGCATTACATCCGACGAATTGTATGAAGCCATCCGCGAACACGGAATCGAACGCTATAAAGATGTCAAACTGGCTATGCTGGAAATCGACGGCAACATTAGTGTGATATCCGGTGATCAGAATTTACGTCAAACCCATCACAAACGCAGGATTCACAAAACCCTGCGCTCCGAAAACCTATAAATTCTCCCCTATGAACAAAACCCGACTGGAAGCTTTTAGCGACGGCGTACTCGCCATTATTATTACCATTATGGTTTTGGAAATCAAAGTGCCGCACGAAGTTAGTTTTAGTGCCTTAAAGCCTATTTTGCCTGTATTCCTGAGCTATATATTGAGCTTTATCTATGTAGGAATCTATTGGAACAACCACCATCATATGATGCATACGGTAAAACAGATTTCAGGAGGTATTTTATGGGCCAACCTGCATTTATTGTTTTGGTTGTCGATGATACCGTTCGCAACGGCATGGATCGGCGAAAATCATTTTGCCCCTCTTCCGATGATGCTCTACGGAATCGTACTGTTATTATGTGCGTTAGCCTATTTTATATTGCAATATCTGATCCTGAAAAAACACGGTCCGGATTCGGTTTTATCCAAAGCTATCGGAAAAGATATTAAGGGAAAACTATCGCCCGTTTTTTATATTTTAGGGATAATCGCCTCGAACTACAACGGACTAATTGCCGGCGCTTTTTATGTTCTGGTGGCCATTATGTGGCTCATTCCGGACAAAAGAATAGAACGAATACTGGATCATTCCGAATAACCAAAATCCAAATCTCCTATGAGTTTACTTTCAAAAATTATTATCGGATTTATAGCCTTACTACACCTTTATATCGTATGGCTGGAAATGTTTGCCTGGACCACGCGCGCTAAAAAAGTATTTAAAAGCGTACCGGAAGAAATGTTTGAAAAAACAAAACAAATGGCCGGAAACCAGGGATTGTATAACGGATTTCTTGCCGCCGGTCTGATTTGGTCGTTGCTAATTTGCGATCTGCAATGGAGTATTCATATTGCTACTTTCTTTTTGGGATGCGTATTCGTAGCCGGAGTTTACGGTGCGATTACCGTACAAAAGTCAATCTTAATGGTACAAAGTCTTCCCGCTGCTTTGGGATTACTGAGCCTATACTTTTTATAATAAAAAACACCTGACCGTTATAAACAATCAGGTGTTTTATTCTTTATAAAGTCAGACCTGACAGGTTTCGAAAACTTGTCAGGTCTTTTGCTATAACAGCATACTCCTCTTTTTATTTTTTCCGGAAATGACAAAATACAAAATTCTGAACGGTGTCAAATGGTGTGCCATGATCAACCGTAAGACAGCTACTCTTTTCAAAATCCGTTTGAAATAACGTTGTCATGCTTTGTTCCGAATATTGCTTTATTGCAATACCGCTACATTTTTCTGGTCCCTGTTCCGAAAATGTTCCAATAATCATATTTCCATTTGGAGCAATCGCTTTGGCAGTCGTTTTCAGATAGGTATCCACATCCTTTTGATTGGTTAAAAAATGAAATGCCGCGCGATCATGCCAAAAATCATAGTGTTCTGTCGGTTTAAAATCGGTAACATCGGCCACAATCCATTTCACTTTTGCCGCTTGGTTCCCCAGTCTGGTTTTGGCACGCTCAATTGCCGCTTCCGAAATATCCAAAACCGTAATATCGGTATAACCCGATTCCAGCAAATGATCCACCAAAAAACTATCACCTCCGCCAATATCAATAATCTTAGCCGACTTCGGTAAATGGGATTGCTCCAGAAAATACAATGAGGTTTCCGAATTAGGCTGGTACCAGCTTACGGTTTCTAAAGGTTTACTTTCGTAAATGGTTTCCCAATGTTTTTTTCTATTAAAATTTTCCATCTTATTATTTAATTGAACAGTATTAATTAAGAACACCTGACAGGTTTTAAAAACCTGTCAGGTGTAAAAATTATATAGCCAGATCTATTTATTGTATTACTCAAACAATACTTCGTCCATCTGGAAGCTGTTTAAAAACGCTACCGATTTTTCGATATCATAATGTAAAATTCGGTCTTCCGTTACCAAAGGCACTTCTTCGCGGTATAATTTCAGGAAGCTTTCGATAAACTCACTTGACTGTAAAGGTCTTCTGAACTCAATGGCCTGAGAAGCATTCATTAGCTCAATAGCCAAAATACGCTCCAGGTTTTCCATAATTTTCAAAGCTTTGGTAGCCGCGTTAGCGCCCATACTCACATGGTCTTCCTGACCATTAGACGATACGATACTATCGATACTCGCCGGAGTTGCATATTGTTTATTCTGACTTACGATACTTGCAGCAGTATATTGCGGAATCATAAATCCGGAATTCAATCCCGGATCGCTAACCAAAAAGGCCGGTAAATCACGTAATCCGGAAATTAACTGATACGTACGTCTTTCGGAAATATTACCCAGTTCGGCTAACGCAATTCCAAGGAAATCCAACGCCAATGCTAACGGCTGACCGTGGAAGTTTCCACCGGAAATAATCTCATCCGTTTCAATAAAAATATTAGGGTTATCGGTAACCGAATTGATTTCCGTTTTAAAAACACGTTTTACATAATCGATCGTATCTTTTGAAGCACCATGTACCTGAGGAATACAACGGAACGAATACGGATCCTGAACATGTTTTTTAGGTTGCGCTATAATTTCACTGTCTTCCAATAATTCCTTAAAACGTTTCGCTGTATTGATTTGTCCTTTATGCGGACGAACCAAATGAATCAGTTCGTTAAACGGTTCGATTCGTCCATCAAATCCTTCCAGAGAAATTGCTCCGATAAGATCGGCCAAATACGCATATTTACTTGCTTTTAATAACACATAAGCGCCATAAGCACTCATAAACTGTGTTCCGTTTAACAACGCCAATCCTTCTTTGGATTGCAATACGATTGGCTCCCATCCCATTTTTTCAAGGACTTTTTTAGCCGGCTGGCGGAAACCATCCAGATACACTTCACCTTCTCCGATTAACGGTAACGACAAATGCGCTAATGGTGCCAAATCGCCGGAAGCACCTAATGAGCCCTGCGTATAAATCACCGGTAAAACATCGTTGTTATAGAAATCAACCAATCGCTCTACCGTTTTTAACTGTACACCAGAATGACCAAAGCTTAACGATTTGATTTTAAGCAACAACATGATTTTTACAATCTCATGCGGCACTTCATCTCCGGTACCACAAGCATGCGATTTTACTAGATTTTCCTGTAACTTAGACAGGTTTTCGTTTGAAATTTTCACATTACACAAAGAGCCAAAACCAGTGTTGATTCCGTAAATCGGCTCGCCATGCGATTCCATTTTGGCATCCAGATAAGCACGGCATTTTTCGATATTTATACGTGCTTCTTCCGATAACTCCAGTTTCATGTTTTGCGAAATGATTTCCTGTAGTAACTCCAGTGAAATCACATCGGAGCTTATATAATGTATTGTGTCCATTTTTGTCTAAAAAATTAATTGCTCAAAATTCCATAAAATATGCCTAAAAAACAAACTATATTATACCTATTTCGGATGTTATTATACAAACAACAATCCTTATATTTGAACTCCTAAAAAAACCAACTAAAAACTATTTTCAATGAAAAACACACTTTATTTGTTGATGATCCTTGTATTGTCGTCGTTTGCGCTACCGGCAGAAACGATTACGATATCCGGAAAAATCAGCAATACCGAAGAAAAAAAGATCAAAATCAAAGGCGAAAGTTTTTACAAAGAGATTACTTTAAAACCCGACGGTTCGTTTTCCGAAACCTTCCCTATTTCGTATAACGGTTCCTATACGTTAAGCACCAAAAACAACCGTGCTGCCTTATATCTGGCCAAAGGAACCAAACTAAACATTACCGCCGACGATGATAATTTTAATCCCTCACTTGCTTTTTCCGGAAATGGCAGTGTTGAAAATCAATATCTGGTTAAGAAAAGTCAACTGGTAAATACCATGCTTGGTAATCCGCAGACCTTTTACAGTCAGGACGAAACTACCTATCTTAATAAAAACAAAGAATTAAAAAATGCCGTTTTGGGATTGTACAACAGTACCAAATTTACCGATGCCGGTTTTAAAAAGAACGAACAAAAAAGTATTGACTATTTCGAACAACTTTTATTGCTAAACTACCCGGCCTATCATGCACATTATGCCAAAAAGGAAAACTTCAAACCTTCTGAAAGCTTCCCGAAATTCGATACTACCCTTGATATGGATAGTGATACCGACTTCTTATTTTCCAATCCGTATAAACAATTGATTGCCGCACGTTTTAATCAGAAAGTATCGGAAAACAGCGCAAATCTGACCGAAAAAGAATTAAGCGATCGTATTTTAACGGAAATCAAAAAAATAAAAAGTCCGAGCATCAAAAACAGTTTTCTACAAAACTTAGGCTATCAGATTCGTGCCGGAAATACCGAATCGGAAGCCTTATACAAAGAAATCATGGCGTTGTCTACCGACACCAAATTCAAAGAAGACTTAACCGAAAAATTCGACAAAATCAAAGGATTGATCCCAGGAAAACCATCGCCTAAATTCAATTATGAAAACTACAAAGGCGGTCAGACTTCATTAGACAACCTAAAAGGTAAGTTTGTATATATCGACGTATGGGCAACCTGGTGTGGTCCGTGTCGTCAGGAAATTCCACACCTTCAAAAAGTTGAAGAACAATACCACGGTAAAAACATCGAATTTGTAAGTATTTCGATCGATGCTAAAAAAGACTACGACAAATGGAAAAAACTGGTAGACGAGAAAAAATTAGGCGGTATCCAGTTATTTGCGGATAACGACTGGGGCTCTCAGTTTATAAAAGAATACGGAATTGAAAGTATTCCGCGATTTATTCTGGTCGATCCAAACGGAAATATCGTTACGGCAGACGCACCACGACCATCGGATCCACAACTTACAGAGCTATTCACCAAACAAGGTGTTAAATAACAAAAAACGCTTCCGAATGGAAGCGTTTTTTTATTCGTATAACGTATGGAACGCTTTGCCGAGATACGCAATGATATCGGAAGCCACAAACGCGTGATAGCCCAATTCCGGTAAAGCAATATCGGCCGTTAAACCGTGAATATAAACGCCGGTAACAGCCGCGTCTACCGGATCATAGGCCTGTGCCAACAAACCGGTTATAATCCCCGTTAACACATCGCCGCTTCCAGCAGTTGCCAAAGACTGGTTCCCGGTTGTGTTTTCAAAAACCTGATCCTGATAAACAAGGTGCGTTGGTGCCCCTTTAATCACCATTACAATATCGAATGTTTTGGAAAGTGTTTTCACTTTTTCCATTTTATCCGCTTCGTTTTTCCATGCGCCAATCAGTCGTTCCAATTCTTTTACATGCGGTGTCAAAATGGTTTTGGGTGGTAAAAACTCCAGCCATTCTTTGTTTTCCGATAGAATATTAATCCCGTCGGCATCGATTACCAAAGGCGCTTTATTTAGTTTTAAAAAATGAAAAACAGCCTGTTGGGTTTCCAGATGCTGACCAATCCCGATTCCGATTCCAACCGCCTGTATTTTTAGTTTGGTATCGATCGCCCGGATATGTGTCGGATAATCGTCGGTTTCTACCATGACTTCCGGAAGTGCTGTCTGCATAATTTCATAACCACACTTGGGAATATAGGCCGTTACTAGTCCTGCACCCGATTTTAAACAGGCTTTAGCCGACAAACAAGGCGCGCCAATTTTACCATAACTTCCACCGATGATCAAAGCATGTCCCTGTATCCCTTTATGCGAAAATTTACCGATGGGATGAAACCGTTGTAACACTATATTTTTATCGACTTTTATCAGATTGTCCATATACTATCCTTTTTTGACATTCTATAAATTTACAAAAAAAGCTTTTTCTAAACAAAAACTCCTATATTTGTAATAATGCTAACAGACAATAGAAAATATAAGTCCCTTATAGCAACCGAATCTTCTTCGGCTGTCATTTCTATTGTTACCACTACAACAACAACTACCCCGTCCGGGGTATAATCATTTCATATAGTCCAGTGTAGTTGCGTGTTATTTACTAACACCGCTAAGTCGTTTATTTTCAAACGACTCCATTTTTATTCTTATTTTTCAATCCTACGCCTTTCACTGCA
The DNA here is from genome assembly GCF_039888695.1 of Flavobacterium sp. CAU 1735. Classification (NCBI taxonomy): domain Bacteria; kingdom Pseudomonadati; phylum Bacteroidota; class Flavobacteriia; order Flavobacteriales; family Flavobacteriaceae; genus Flavobacterium; species Flavobacterium sp. CAU 1735. The sequence goes on from NZ_JBDQQQ010000004.1 coordinate 47,724, forward strand.
AACAGTTACAGGCTATAACATATAGTACTATGAAAGTATTAAAATTTGGAGGTACTTCTGTCGCAAACGAACAGAATATCAAAAAGGCTATCGCAGTAATGCAAAATATCCCCGGAAAAAAAGCAGTGGTTGTATCGGCTTTGGCTGGTGTAACCGATTCGTTATCGGAGGCCATTAACCGGGCTAAAAACCGTGATCTTCACTATAAAAATATTCTAAGCGAACTTCAAACAAGACATTATGAAGTCGTACAAAAACTACTTCCGGATCAGAATAATAGCGAACTGCAATCCTATATCGAATCCGGCTTAGTGACTATTGCTTCCCTTTTAGACGGTTGTTATTTATTGGGCGAACTATCGGCAAAAACGAACGATGCCATCCTGTCTTATGGAGAATTATTTTCATCCCGAATCCTATTTGCAAAATTACAATCCGATGCCGGTAAAGTTGCCTATTGCGACAGCCGGGAACTGATCAAAACCAACGAACAATTTGGAAACGCCGCTGTTGATTTCGAAACCAGCAATTATGCCATCCAGTATTATTTCGATAAAAATCAGGCTAACATTACCATACTTCCCGGTTTTATAGCCGAGTCCCATCATGGGCATACTACAACTCTTGGTCGTGGTGGTTCCGATTATACTGCGGCTGTTATTGCCGCTTCTTTGGATGCACTTGAGTTACAGATATGGACCGACGTAAATGGTATGTATACCGCCAATCCGAAGCTCGTAAAACAAGCACGCGCGATTGCCGAAATCAGTTATAAAGAAGCCATGGAATTGTCTCATTTTGGAGCCAAGGTGCTTTATGCGCCTACATTACAGCCGGTACTCAACAAAAACATTCCGGTTTATATCAAAAATACTTTTGATTCGGAAGCACCGGGAACGTATATCACTTCGGATTGCACTTCCAACAACGACCCCGTAAAAGGGATCAGTCATATCGAAAACATTGCGCTGCTAACACTGGAAGGATCCGGGCTGATTGGCGTGGCCGGAATTTCCGAAAAACTTTTCGGAGCCGTTGCCCGCGAAGGAATTAATATCGTATTTATTACACAGGCTTCTTCGGAGCATTCCATTTGTATCGGTATACAGGAAGAACAGGCACAACGCGCTAAAAAAGCAATTGATATGCTGTTTCAACACGAAATCCGATTGCAAAAAATCAAACCGGTATATCTGGAAAAAAACCTTAGCATTATTGCATTAGTGGGCGAAAACATGAAAAGTCATCAGGGATTAAGCGGTAAAATGTTTAGTACACTCGGAAGAAACAACGTCAATGTTCGCGCTATCGCTCAGGGTGCTTCGGAACGCAATATTTCGGCTGTTATCGATAAAAAAGACGTTGTCAAGGCACTGAATGTACTGCACGAATGTTTTTTTGAAGATGATATTAAACAGTTAAATCTCTTTATTTGTGGCGTGGGCAATGTGGGCGGAAAATTACTCGAACAACTCCATCAGCAAGCAGACTATTTACGGGATAACCTGAGATTAAACCTCCGCGTTGTTGGGATTTCCAATTCCCGTAAAATGCACTTTGATGTGAATGGTATCTCGCTCGACAACTGGAAAGCCGCACTGGAATCGAGCGAAGACAGCAACCCGGAACACTTTATAAACCGGATTGAAGCATTAAATCTTCCGAACAGTATTTTTATCGACAATACCGCTTCCGAAAAAATAGCCTCGCTATACAAACGCTTCCTCTCTCAAAATATCGCTGTGGTTACCTGTAATAAAATTGCCTGTTCCTCGGAATATTCCGAATACGAGCAATTAAAAAAGCTATCCAAAAAATACAATGCGCCTTTCCTGTTCGAAACAAATGTCGGTGCCGGATTGCCTATTATCGACACCCTAAAAAATTTAATTGCATCGGGTGATAAAGTACATCAGATTCAAGCGGTTTTGTCGGGTAGTTTAAACTTTATATTTAACAACTTTAAATCCGGAAAAAGCTTTCACGATATTGTACTTCAGGCACAACAGGAAGGCTATACAGAACCCAATCCAAAGCTCGATCTGAGTGGTATCGATGTGATGCGGAAAATCCTGATTCTGATTCGGGAAAGCGGTTATCCGATGGAAATCGACGCGATTGGAAACGATTCTTTTTTACCTGATCCTGTTTTAGAAGCCGAATCAACTGCAGCGTTTTTCGAATCATTACAACAGCATGCTTCCCATTTTGAAGCCTTATATAATAAAGCCGAACAGCAATCCTGTCGTTTAAAATATGTTGCCCGATTTGAAAACGGAAAAGCCAGCGTGGGACTACAATATATCCAAAAGGAACATCCGTTTTACCATTTGGAAGGCAAAGACAATATTGTTCTGTTTTATACCGATCGTTACGCCGAACAGCCGTTGCAGATTAAAGGCGCCGGAGCCGGAGCCGCAGTAACTGCATCGGGACTATTTGCAGATGTCATACGAATTGGAAACATTTAAAACGAATGAATATGAAAACTATACGCCTATTTTGCCCGGCAACCGTGGCCAATGTATCCTGCGGGTTCGATGTATTGGGCTTATGTCTCGAAACCATCGGAGATGAAATGATCGTGACACAAACCACCCAAAAAGGTATCCGTATTACCGGGATTACCGGAGCCGACTTACCACTGGAAGCCACACAAAACGTAGCCGGAGTCGCTGCTATGGCTTTATTGGAAGCCCTACAACCCGATTGTGGTTTTGATATCATTATTCATAAAAAAATCAAGGCCGGAAGTGGCATTGGTAGTTCTGCCGCCAGTGCTGCCGGAGCCGTTTTTGGAATCAATATGCTATTGGGTAATCCACTTAGCGCAAAGGAACTTATTCCATTTGCCATGAAAGGAGAAGCTGTGGCCAGTGGTTGCGAACACGCCGATAATGTCGCTCCGGCACTTTTAGGCGGTTTTACGCTTATTCGCGGTTACGAACCATTGGATGTGGTAGCTTTACCGGTACCGTCCGAATTATATGCCACCGTTATTCATCCGCAGATCGAATTGAAAACATCCGAAATGCGGGCTGTATTGCCATCCGAAATTCCGTTAAAAAAAGCCATTGCCCAATCGGGAAATCTGGGCGGATTAATTGCCGGTTTGTATACCAGCGATTACGAACTGATACGCCGTTCGCTACACGATCGGATCGTTGAACCTTTACGGGCAGGTTATATTCCCGGATTTGATCGGATCAAAGAAACAGCCTTGCAAAACGGTGCTTTAGGCGTCGGAATATCCGGATCAGGGCCTTCTGTTTTTACTTTAAATAAAGGTCTTGAAATAGCTCATAAAGTAGCTCTTGCAATGGAACAAAAATATACCGAAACCGGAATCCCATTTGAAGTTTACGTATCGCCGGTTGCAACCCGGGGAATACAATTAATTAACGGTTAAAAACAATATTATGAACTATTATAGTCTTACGAACAAACAACATCGCGTCGGGTTTCGGGAAGCGGTTTTACAGAGTATTGCCCCGGATGGGGGTTTGTATTTCCCGGAACAAATAACACCACTCCCCGCCTCTTTTATTAAGGTTTTAAATAAAACGGACAACCTAAATATCGCCTATAGGGCTCTGGCTCCTTTTATCGGAGATGCCATTCCGGAAAAGGAATTACAACAGATAATCGACGAAACCTTTTCGTTTGACTTTCCGGTGGTTCCGATAGCAAAAGACATCTATACACTGGAACTTTTCCACGGACCGACACTCGCTTTTAAAGATGTTGGCGCCCGTTTTATGTCGCGTTGTCTGGCGTATTTTAACCGCGATAACAACCGGAGAACAACCATTCTTGTCGCTACTTCGGGCGATACCGGCGGCGCTGTGGCCAATGGTTTTCTGGGTATAAAAAATGTCGATGTGGTCGTACTCTATCCCAGTGGGAAAGTCAGCCCTATTCAGGAAGCGCAATTAACCACTTTGGGACAAAACATCCGCGCACTGGAAGTTCAGGGTTCGTTTGACGATTGCCAGGCGATGGTTAAAAAAGCATTTCAGGATAGTGATCTAAAAACCAAAAACCTAACATCGGCCAATTCGATCAATGTGGCGCGTTGGCTACCGCAAATGTGTTATTTTTTCTTTGCGTATAAAGTTCTCCAGGACACCGGAAAACCACTTTATGTTTCCTGTCCGAGTGGTAACTTTGGGAATATTGGTGCCGGAATGCTTGCCAAGCAACTCGGTTTACCGATCGCCCATTTTATTGCCGCCACCAATGCCAACGATACCGTACCGCGCTATCTGGACAATGGGATATACCAACCCAAAGCGACTATCAGTACCGTTTCGAATGCCATGGATGTGAGCGATCCCAGTAATTTTATCCGTATACAGGAATTGTATGCCCACGACCGGGAGCAATTAAAAAAGGACTTCTCGTCCTATACGTTTAGTGACATCGAAACGCGAATCGCTATGGAATCGGTTTTCCAAAAAGTGCAGTATATCATGGATCCGCATGGTGCTGTTGGCTACCTCGGACTTCAGAAAAAGTTAGCGGAACATCCCAATGCTACCGGGTTATTTCTCGAAACGGCCCATCCGGTTAAATTCCTTGACACCGTTCAATCGTATTTAAACCACGGCTTGCTCATTCCACTATCCCTTCAAGAAATGATGGACAAACCAAAACAAAGTATTCTGATTCGAAATTACGAAGAGCTCAAAGATTATCTCAGACACTAAAACACTTTGCCACTCCGTAAAAAATCAATACATTAGCGGCCTAAAATAAATATACAGCACAAAATGAAAAATACAGCATTAACGCACGTTCACGAAAGTTTGGGAGCTAAAATGGTTCCGTTTGCAGGATATAACATGCCTGTTCAGTACGAAGGAGTTAACATTGAACATGAAACGGTTCGTAACGGCGTAGGTGTTTTTGATGTATCCCATATGGGTGAATTTTTCCTTCGTGGCGAAAATGCCCTGGCTTTGATCCAAAAAGTAACGTCTAACGACGCTTCTAAATTAGTGGATGGAAAAGCACAATACTCCTGTCTTCCAAATAACGAAGGCGGTATTGTGGACGATCTTATTATTTATAAAATTGCCGATAACAACTACCTGTTGGTCGTTAACGCTTCCAACATTGAAAAAGACTGGAACTGGATTTCACAACACAACGATTTGGGTGTAACTATGGAAAATGCATCCGATGCCTATTCGTTATTAGCCATCCAGGGACCAAAAGCAGCCGAAGCGATGCAATCGTTAACAGCAATCGATTTGGCTAACATGCCGTATTATTCGTTCCAAATGGGCGAATTTGCCGGTGTAAAAGACGTGATCATTTCGGCTACGGGTTATACCGGATCAGGCGGATTTGAAATCTATTTTAAAAATGAAGATGCCGAAACCATCTGGAACAAAATATTCGAAGCCGGAGCGGCATTCGGAATCAAACCAATCGGATTGGCAGCTCGTGATACCTTACGTTTGGAAATGGGATTCTGCTTATACGGAAACGATATCAACGATACGACTTCGCCATTGGAAGCCGGATTGGGTTGGATCACTAAATTCGACAAAGAGTTTGTGAATTCCGCAAATCTGAAAGCACAAAAAGAAGCCGGAGTTACCCGAAAATTAGTTGCGTTCGAATTAACCGAAAGAGGTATTCCACGTCATGATTATGAAATCGTAGACAAAGACGGAAATGTAATCGGGATTGTAACTTCCGGAACCATGTCGCCATCGCTAAACAAAGGTATTGGTTTAGGCTATGTACCGACTGCTTTTTCGGCAGTTGACAGCGAAATTGCGATCCGAATCCGAAAAAATGATGTAGCTGCAAAAGTGGTGAAATTACCATTTTACAAAAAATAATCACAGGAAAAGGGACTTTAAAAAGTCTCTTTTTTTGTTAAAGTGCAGTAATAATTTTATTTTTGCACGCTGTTTTTACAAAACTATAAACAAAATACAATTAACTCTTATGGGAAGAGCGTTTGAATTTAGAAAAGCAAGAAAAATGAAACGTTGGTCGGCAATGGCCAAAACGTTTACCAGAATTGGAAAAGATATCGTAATGGCGGTTAAAGAAGGCGGACCAAGCCCGGAAACCAACTCCCGTTTGCGTGCGGTGATGCAAAATGCCAAAGCGGCCAACATGCCAAAAGATAACGTAGAGCGTGCGATTAAAAAAGCATCCGATAAAGATACGGCCAACTATAAGGAGGTTTTATTTGAAGGCTATGCGCCACACGGAATCGCGATTTTGATCGAAACGGCTACCGACAATAACAACCGTACTGTAGCCAATATCCGTAGTTATTTTAACAAATGTAACGGTACGATGGGTACCCAAGGTTCGGTTGAATTTATGTTTGATCATACTTGTAACTTCCGAATCCCGGCTGAAGGTCAGGATGTAGAGGAACTGGAATTGGAAATGATCGATTTTGGTGTGGAAGAAATCTTTGCCGATGAAGACGGTATCATGATGTATGCGCCATTCGAAAGTTTTGGTTCCATCCAGAAAGAATTGGAAAACCGTAATATCGAGATCCTTTCATCCGGTTTTGACCGTATTCCGCAAGTAACCAAAACCCTTACTGCCGATCAGGTAGCGGATGTGGAAAAACTATTGGAAAAAATTGAAGAAGATGACGACGTGATGAACGTATATCATACGATGGTAGAAGCCGAATAAGCTTTACCTCCATTTAAAATAAAAAAACTACGATAGCAATGTCGTAGTTTTTTTGTTTATATAACGCACGGATTAAAAATCCGCGCGATCTGGGTTTTAGCCGAACAGACGAAGTAAATCCGCGCGATCGAAACACCTGACCCGTTTTGAAAACCTGTCAGGTGTTTTTATTATAAACCTCTTTCTTTTAGCTGTTCTTTTAACGCAGTATATTTTTTGTTGTTCTTTGTAGCAAAAGGTATATACGCCAACGGAATAAACGTAAATATTCCAAATCCGCCTTTAACGGTGCCATAAAAGGCTACTCCTATTAAAAAACCAATAATCCCGGCATCGTAAATTCGGGTGGTTTTCATTTTTTTTATTTCCTGTAATAGCTCTTCGTTTGTTAAGGCTCCTGGTTCTTTTTGTTCCATTTTTTATAGTTTTTTGGTGGTTTGGTTTTTGGGTTTTATCTACTCTTCTATTCCTATCAAGCGGATTATTTCGATTACGAATGTAGTAAAATAAAAAATCTCATTAATGGGTAAAAATAAAAAACACTTAAAGTAGAAACTATCAATTATTAAGACAATGAATTCTTTTCAATTTTTTGTAGATTTACCAAATACAGTTACAACTATTTGGCCTGTAATACATTCCTTTTTTGAGTTGTGAGTTTCTTTCAAATTTTTGTAGATTTACTAAATACAGTTACAACTATCAGTGGATTGTGAAACCTATGCGAGAGGTTGTGAGTTCCTTTCAATTTTTTGTAGATTTACTAAATACAGTTACAACTAAATATCGATGATTTAATATCTGAATTATGTTGTGAGTTTCTTTAAAATTTTTGTAGATTTACCTAATACAGTTACAACGGAGCAAAATAACATGAAAACAATAAATAGGTTGTGAGTTCCTTTCAATTTTTTGTAGATTTACTAAATACAGTTACAACACTTGGTTGAATCTCTCGAATTGCTCTAAGGTTGTGAGTTCCTTTCAATTTTTTGTAGATTTACTAAATACAGTTACAACTGACAAAAGATAATTGCTACGTGTTTTACGGTTGTGAGTTCCTTTCAATTTTTTGTAGATTTACTAAATACAGTTACAACTCATGATTAGAAATCGTCAGGCTCGTTACAGTTGTGAGTTCCTTTCAATTTTTTGTAGATTTATTAAATACAGTTACAACCTGTTTGAAATGCTTTTTAATCCAATCCGCGTTGTGAGTTCCTTTCAATTTTTTGTAGTTTTACCAAATTCCAATATAAATCGTTCGTTTCAGCATCGTTAATTACTTAAAATTCTCCTATCCTGTTTATTGTCCCTAAATGATTAATCCTTACTTTTATCGGATTCAAAGCCATTAATGCTCCTACACTTCTGATATTATAAAATCGTTTGCTTTCCTTGGCTCCTTCTGTTTTTTTCAGTTCCGAATTTTTAGTCTCCAAATGATGTCGAAACCAATAATTATTATCGGATATACTCCAAACCAGATATAAATATTTACTTAATATAGATGTATCATTATTTTTTAATGCAACATCCAACTCTTCTTGCGAAAGCCCCAATACAAACATTTCATTTTGTTGCATACTAAATTTTAATTGTAAGCCATCAGCCGGGAGCTTATTTAAAAAAGATTCCGGATAGTCTTTATTTAATATTGCATTCCATATTTCGGATGTCTCCTTGATAATATAGGGAATCTGATATTTTTTTCTTTCAATAGCATGCCAAAATGTACAGCTATATTGGCTCATATTACCTTTTTTATCTTCATAAATAGCAATATGATGATTGCTTCCCGTCAATACAAAACCAATCTCTTTTCCATTTGCATCCTTTTTAATTACTTGTAAATTATTTGCATCGGGTCGTGCCAATAATCTAACCGTACGAATCGGGATTTGCTTTTCTTCGTTAAACCAAAGCGTATCTTTAAAGGCTTCTTTTTCGTTGTTACCGTGTAAAGCCAGTCGTTTAGCTACCAACTTCTTTACCTTTTCGTCTACAATATCTTTCACCTGTTTTGATTTTAAGCCAACTAGTTTATATTTCAGCACAGTAGCTTCGTTATAACATGAAGCTCTATTTAGTATTTCCGTTTTCTCTTTATTCAAATAAATCGGTTCTTTTTTCAGTGATGCTAAAGCCGCTCTTACTTCATTTTTATATTCAGAAAGCCTTTCATATACCTGCTCTTTAATTTTAGGATTCACAATTTTATCTGCATTTTCAAACAAGTATTTCACCGGCTTTTCTTTTTCTATCACTTTAATTTTACCATAAACCGATTGCTCGTGAAGCGCCCCTCTTGGCACAATAACTCCTGTTTGCTTGTTTTTACCTGTAGCTTTATATTTTGTAATAGTGGCTACTTTTTTACCTGCTTTAAAAGAAATCAAAATCTTATCTGCTTCTTTCATAACCTGTTCTGTTGTGAATGGTTGCTGCATTATCAGATATTTTTCTAATAATGTTGCCTTCTCTTTAAATACTATTTGTGCCTCTTCTACTTTTCGATTCATTTCATCTCTGGTTTCGCTGGCATTTAAAGTATTTATCCGCTGAATAAATCCTTGTTTGGTACAGGCAATTACCAAGGCATCGATAGCATGATGACGGTGGTCGTCACGTTTTGACCAATTGATTATTTCTTTCTTTTGGTGCTTTCTTTTTCCATGATCACTTGTCCATTCTTTTATCCCAATAAACGTTTTGCCTGTCGCTTCTTCGACACTCATATATTTAGGCATCTGCAAATTCATCAATACATCGTCCCATCCCCAAAGATCCCGCAACTTTGCCGTTACACCACCTTCGGTAGCCGTTACATTAGAACATACTTTCTGTAAAATCATTCTTGCTTTTCGAGCGATATATTGTGTTTCTCTTAACTGACGGTCAATAAAGTTTTCCCAAAGCTTCCTATCCAATTCCGTTTCTTTCTTCTGTTTTTTTCGTTCCAGATATTCATTATAAGAGGCTTTTAAACGCTGTACTTTTCCATAAGAAACAATTCCCCTACCATGCCAGTCGTCTACTCTCTCTAAATACGATTCTAATTCAATTTTTCCTTTGGATGCCATATAGTCATAGGCCGTTTGATTGGTCTTGTTGGCATTACATTTTCTATGAACAAGTATTTTATTGGTTTGAGAATCATCAAATAGTAATGTCTTTGGAACAATATGATCTACATCAAAAGCGTCTCCTTTTAGTGCTTCCGTAAGATTAAAGGTTTCACCACAATAAATGCATTGGTTGTTTACGCGTGCCTCTTTAATATTTTTACTTAAAGAAGGGAAAATAAACTTATATTTTTGAATATATCGTTTCGTTGTTGGCAATCCTAACTCTGATAACCTCCTTCCGATTTCTGTATTGAGTTTCTGATTTTTCGAATTCCAGACATCCATATCATTACGCTCGTCCTTACTTTGCTTTAGTTCCCGGGCTAATTCTACTCTAATTTCAACCGGTCTACCATATTGTTCCAGAATAGCGTTTACCACATGAATCATTTGGTTTATGATTTTTTCCACAACCGGTTGTCGTAAGTCATTTTTAGACAATAACTCCAATCTGTCTGCCAGAGGTTGCTGCTCTTTTTCTTCTTTTGTCAGACTATTGGAATGGTTATAACCTGCCAGACTACATGCCTTCGAATAATCGTATCCCTGCATTAGATAGGGTAAAATTTTTCGCATGGCTTTAGCCGATTTATTTCCAAAAGCTTGTTTATTAAAGTCTAAATGAGAAAGTTTTTCTGCTGTATCGCTATCAAATCCAAATCGTTTAATTAAAGTATTTTTACACTCCTCCAATTCTTTAATGGAATAAATAGTGTGCCATAACTGATGTAATGGCTCCTGCTCCACTTTTTTATCTATTTCCAATCCTTCTTTTTCTTCAAGTACTTCACCTGTTTTTTTATCAACAAGCATAGCTATACAATTGGAAGAAACTACCGCAGCATTAAATTGCAACAAATCACTATCTCCAATAATAGTACGAATCGATTCATAGACTTCATTTCCTTTAATACCTTTTAGTATTTGTTTATTGGTATAAACATCTTCTTTTTTAAGTTTCAAAATTTTAAGTAACTCCGAAAAACTAAGATTGCCGTTTGAAAAAAGATACTCGGCAATTTTTTGTTTTTCGTCCAGAGAAATTACTCTATCACTCCATTTGTGTTTACTATTTTCTGGATTTTTAATTTTAAGTGAAAGCGTATTTACCACTTCCCAAATCCGGCATAACTGAAATAAAGGTGCAGTTCTGGGGGCAACTTTTGGTCCTGCAAAAACTAGTTTTTCCTTATTTTTTTCTTTATCAAGAACCTTTTTTTCAAAACCTTCGAGTTCACATATGCTGACTAATCCTTTTTGCGATTTTAATTTTCGCTGAAAATAAATAATCTCATTCCGCAATTGCTCAATCACTTTATCTGTTAGAAAATCGTGTTGATTCTTTTGAACTTCAATTAGGGTATCAAATTCTTCTATATAGGCTTCTCTTGGATATACCGCTTCTTTAATTCTAAAATACGAGTTTGTATTTTTTGCCGTATTTAAAGCCTCATAAAAATATTGGCCAATGGTTTGATTTCTTTCTTTTAGTTCTGCATAACGTCCTTTTACAGCCTGAACATAATCGGTATCTTTTTTATCGGCATTAGCTTCACTTCTTGCCGATTTATAACCTCTTTTCTGATTTAACATATACAAAATACGTCCCAATTGAGCTCCGGAGATAGCCGCGTCCGGATTTACAGAATCGCTTCTTAGCTTCCATAAATCCAGCATGGGTAACTTCAACAATTCTTCAGTTGGAAAAATATTATATTGCTTGAGAATCTTTTTTAATTCGTTTTTTTGCAACTGTTTTCTATCATATCCTTTTCTTTGTGTTCGGTTATTGGTCCTATCCTGATTTTTGGTTATGGATTGACCTTTTTGAAACTGATCCCTATCGTCTGATGATAAAGGTATAATTCGGGATCCCATTGCTATAATACGAACCGGAATGTTGTTTTCGTCAACTGCCACCAATGCCCATCCTATTGAAGTGACTCCCAAATCTAATCCGAGTATATATTTATTCATAGTGAACTGTTTTTCCGAAATTTAAAAAAATATTCCTATACCATTTTATGGTTTTACGTAATGTTATTTCCGAAAAAAATAGTTACTTTGCTATCGAAAGGAATTCACAATAAGGATTATTCCGTTGTGAAAACATTTAGCGCCTCGACTATCTTCGGGGCTTTTTTTATATATTATGGTATCCGATTCCATAATAATCTTAAATCACTGTACACTACCTTTCAAATTTTTGTAACTATATCGAATACAATTCCAACCGTAATAAAATTTACCGTAGCCACAACAGTGTTGTGAGTTCCTTTCAAATTTTTGTAGTTTTATCAAATACAATTCCAACTAATTGGCATACATCCAGGGTATCCATCCAGCTGTGAATTCCTTTCATTTTTTGTAGTATTTATCGAATACAATTACAACATCATTCCACTTGTCAAGGTCTTTTGCATCGTTGTGAGTTCCTTTCAAATTTTTGTAGTTTTATCGAATACAATTCCAACTTTAGGTCTGACAATTTGTACAAGTTAGAAGTTGTGAGTTCCTTTCAATTTTTTGTAGTTTTATCAAATACAATTCCAACCTACAGAATTCTTTTTACAATTTTCTCGCTGTTGTGAGTTCCTTTTCAAATTTTTGTAGATTTACCAAATACAGTTACAACGAACCTCAAAATGCACGTGGTTTGTCATGCGTTGTGAGTTCCTTTCAATTTTTTGTAGATTTACCAAATACAATTCCAACTCGTCAAAATTCATAACCTTGTTTTTTTATGTTGTGAGTTCCTTTCAAATTTTTGTAGTTTTATCGAGTACAATTCCAACTGCTTTTAAAACTTCCTTCTTTAATTCCTGATTGTGAGTTCCTTTCAAATTTTTGTAGTTTTATCGAATACAATTCCAACTCGTCCTCAGATAACCAGATCAGAAAGTATGTTGTGAATTCCTTTCAAATTTTTGTAGTTTTATCGAGTACAATTCCAACATTGCAAATATTCATGGATAGACGTACTGGGTTGTGAGTTCCTTTCAAATTTTTGTAGTTTTATCAAATACAATTCCAACATTCACGAACCTGTGCTTTGATGGTGGAAAGTTGTGAATTCCTTTCAAATTTTTGTAGTTTTATCGAGTACAATTCCAACTTGCGAGGTACTTTGACTGATGTTGATACTGTTGTGAATTCCTTTCAAATTTTTGTAGTTTTATCGAGTACAATTCCAACACGAATATCATTCAAATAATGATACACTAAGTTGTGAATTCCTTTCAAATTTTTGTAGTTTTATCGAGTACAATTCCAACAAAAAATACGGGAACCCCTTATTTTACTGGGTTGTGAATTCCTTTCAAATTTTTGTAGTTTTATCGAGTACAATTCCAACCTCTTTGGAAACCTTGTAAATACAAGGGTTTTGATATAAACCACAAAATAAAAAAACAATAAAAAATGCCTGATATAAAAAGTATATTAAGGCATTTTTTTATTTCTATTACTTCTTTTCACGATTCAGCGTACCTATCAGGTATAAAACAAAAAACCCTCTGCTTGCAGAGGGTTTTATCATTACGGTACCGCAATAATCCGGAGCGCATTAAAGGCTCCGTTTCGCAACGGATAATGTTCGCCGTTAAGTTCCTGATTAAAAGAAACCAGTAACAGGTACATTAACTGACCATGTTCGACTTCCGGTATCCGGTCGACAGTTAGCTTAATCGTTGTAGCAGCAGCTTCCAACGACAAACTCTTTACTCCACTTAGCACCAGATCCGAAACACCGGTATCGAAGTTTAAGGCCAATACGGCACTTTGAAAAGCCACATGAGTCGCTCCGGTCGGAAAATGAACATGCTGTACTGGCGAAATATTCGCAAAAGATACCGTTCCCTTGTCGGTATCGATCGTATAGGGTGCCGCCAGAATCTGATCCAATACCGCCTGGGTATTAAAATCAAAACCATTCAACAATTGTTTTCCTTCGGGCGTTTCCAATCCGATGCTCACTTTTCGCATGCCACGAGCCGAATCCATATCCTGGTTTTTAAGCTTTGCCATCACTTGTTGCAATCGGTAGTGTTGCTTTCCGTCGCGTACCGAAAAAATCAGCGCATGTATCGCCTGTCGTAACGTTTTACTCATCTGACTGCAATGCGCGAACTCCTGATTGTTTTCACGGGTCCGTGCATAACTTGGATCGTTTTGAATACGCGCTTTACTCACACTCGCTTTGCGACGTACAAAATTAACGCCGTCTTTTTTATAGAAGGTCAGCTCTTCCAGCGTACCTTCAATCTTTATAATTCCGCTATTTTTTGCCATAATCATAAAGTTTTTATGGTTAATAATGCCAAAGTAACACCATTAAAATCGCATTTTGTACAAACAAATAGTAAAAAGTAAAGCACATTCCCGTATTGTCTACTTTTGTCTTTTTCTGACCTAAAAAAACTAAAAATCACTCATTTACAATACCTTAAAAACAAAAAAACAACTTACTATATCATTTGATCATCATTCGCGCGTTGATGT
>NZ_JBDQQQ010000004.1:62132-91869 GCF_039888695.1 Flavobacterium sp. CAU 1735
AGCGTTGATGTAGCGTTGATGTAGCGTTGATGTAGCGTTGATGTAGCGTTGATGTAGCGTTGATGTAGCGTTGATGTAGCGTTGATGTAGCGTTGATGTAGCGTTGATGTAGCGTTGATGTAGCGTTGATGTAGTGCGTTACACCTGACAGGTTTTCGAAACCTGTCAGGTGTACTGCGGGTAAACTGCGGGTGTGCGTACAAAGCTATTTTTAAGTCGTACTAACGATAAAGTGAGGTATTTTTGCAGGTATCAACCGTTATGATAATCTTTTTATACGAATAGCTTATCTTTACTTTCATCCTGGTTTTAAACCCGGTATCCTGAAGCCATTTTCCGGCCAATCGGATTTCGGGATAGTAAACATACCGTCCGTATGTGCGCTGAAATGCTTTTCCATATACTGTAATCCGCCGTATCTGCGACAGGCGCTCTTTATCATGGCTTTTAGTAGGTCTTGAATTTTTCATAATCTGACTGCTTAAAGTATAAAGCACGCCTTTTTAGTCAATCTGATTTATTCTTTAAACAAGTATGTTATCCTTTTCAACCACTACTTTAGAAATATAATTTTATTTATATTTATACCCTGTTATTCATTTTTAAAACCGTTAGTATGTCACACTTCGATACGCCAGACAAAAAAATACATCAAGGAAGAAATATCAAACGCTTTCGCGAAATGTTGGGAATCAAACAAGAAGGTTTGGCTTATGAACTGGGCGACGACTGGAATCAGAAAAAAGTATCATTACTCGAACAAAAAGAAACCGTCGAAACCGATATACTCGCACAGGTTGCCGCAATACTAAAAATACCGGTAGAAGCGATCGAAAACTTTAATGAAGAACAGGCTATGAATATTATTGCCAATACGTTTAATGATAATGCATTTAACTTTGGCACTATACATTTTCATCCAGTTGAAAAATTAGTAGAACTACACGAAGAGAAGATTGCTTTATTCGAGCGTATGCTACAGGAAAAAGACGAAATGATGGCACGCCTGGAAAAGTTAATTGAAAAGAAATAACTTATGAGTCACACCTGACAGGTTTTAAAAACGGGTCAGGTGTATAACTTTAAAAACAAAAAAACTACGGCCACAACCGTAGTTTTTTAATTCTTTAATCGGATTGATTATAACAATGCCGACGCTAAAAACGATTTCGGCTTTTACGTGATAACACGGATTGTAAATCCGCGCTATCGGGTTACACCTGTCAGGTGTAATGTTACTAATCATCTAATCTTCGATTTCAAAACTATACTCCTCAAGATACCAATCAAAAACATAATAGGTCATCATGGAATTATGAGAAAACTCGATTAAACAAGGTTCATATGATCTAACAGCATCTATTCCATTTTTAGGATCAATACATTTACCATTCTCATAATAAAAATTACAGAAATAACGTGCGTTCGGTACATTTGGTTCAATCACTTTATGCGCTATAAATTCCTGTAACTGCGCTGCTGTTACTGGATTAAATTCACAATTTGTATATATATCGAAATACATAAACGCTTCATTTATATACAGTATAAATTCTTCGTTGGTAATTACCTCAATTAATTTTCTAATGGTTTCTATTTCGTACTTCTTGCTTAAATAGTGTTGCACAATTTCTGTTACTTCTGGTATCAAGCCATAGTGTAATTGCTCTAAATCGATCGCTATTTTTCCAATAATCATTGTTTCTGTTTTTAATGCATTATACCAACTGCCATGTAGTTTGAACTTCTTCTCTTCTAAAAAAGTCCGGACTTACAATCCATGCAATAAATATATTGCACAATTTGTAAATATATTCACTTTTAATAACCCGATAGCCCGATAGCGCGGATTTGCAATCCGTGCTATAAGTATTGAAGAAGCGGTAAAAGATTACACCTGACCCGTTTTGGAAACGGGTCAGGTGTACTAACTTTTAAAAACAAAAAAACTACGGCCGCAACCGTAGTTTTTTTATGCATTCATCGGATGGATTATACCAAAGCCGCTGCTAAAACGATTTCGGCTTTTAGCAATTGTGAAATCGGACAGTTTTCTTTGGCATCCAAAGCGGCTTTTTGAAACGCTTCTTCCGATATTCCCGGTACGCTGGCCTTTACGTCCAATTGCACCTGGGTGATTTTACCATCTTCGAAAACCACTTTCGCATTCGTATCGATATTATCGGCTGTAAATCCGGCTTCGTTTAACACAAAACTTAACTTCATCGAAAAACAACCGGCATGCGCCGCACCAATCAGCTCCTCCGGATTGGTACCTACTCCGTCTTCAAAACGCGTTTTAAACGACAAATTAGCATTGTTTAATGTTGTACTTTGCGTGGATACGGATCCTTTACCTTCCATACCACTACCTTTCCAGTTGGCACTGGCTCTTCTGATTAGTTTCATAGTTATCGTTTTTTTAGCTCCTATAAAGTTAACCATTTCATATAAACAAAAAGTTAAATCTCCGTATCATGTCTTTTATCCTTTCTGATGAATCTATAAAATCGGCTGGTTTCAAAATAGTATTCCAACTTTTGTTTGCCTTCTCTATACAACCACATCAATTGCATCTTATATTATAGTAACCTTATTTAATAGTCATCCTTTTGTTATTTATACGCCTTATTATGTATTTCATCGGTAAAATATGGCACTTTATCGATATGTTTGTTTTTTTAATTGCATAAAATTTTAAAATCAAGAAAAAAGTATAATTTTATAACAAAGCCCCCCAACATTTTACCGAAACAGTACATTTTGCAATTATTATTGTTAAAAATCAAATGCTATGTATACAAAAAGAAACAAAACAACTAGTAAAAAGTTCGTATTTTGGCCTAAAAACATTGGTTATGTATTAATCTTCTGGGCCGTGATTCAAACGCTTTTATATTTCTATCTTGATTTAAAATGGGTAGCACTGCCATTGATTCCGGTTGCAGTAATTGGTTTGTTGTCGCTCCTTGTTTTTAGTCTGAAAAACATGCAGGTACAAAAACATCGTTCGGAAACCGATATGCTTTGGAACACAATTGTTCGTACGAGTACTACGTGGGCTACTTTTTTGCAAAACAGTTTTGCAGTAAAAACAGAAATCTATCAGGAGTTAAAAAACAGGCATCAGGCATGGCTTATTGTACTTCACAATCAGTTAAACTCACAAAAAGAAAATGAAACTACTTGTATAAGAGCCGAATTAGCACCATTGATTTCGCAAAATGAGATTGATTATATCTTCAAACAAAAAAATAGTGCCAAACAACTTATGGCATTACAATCGCATCGGATAAAAGAATTATTTGATCAAGAAATTATTGACAACAATCAGCATTTAACGTTACTCGGACATCTGGCCGATTACTATGAGTTACAATTGCGTTGTGAAAAAACGAATCCGCATTCCGATAATTCCATTCTGGCAACGATTAGCTTGTTTCTGATTCAATTGTTTATTCTGTTGTTGCCATTTGGATTGATCAATGAATTTCAAAAGATAAAAAGCGATTATGTATTATTAACGATTCCGTTGTGTATACTCCTTTCGGTCTTCTTTATTTTTACCGAACAACAGGCACAAAAAAACCAGAAAGTCAGTCCGGTCTCATTTTAGTCCTTTATAAAGCAAACAAAAGCACCTTCAGGAGGTGCTTTTTTAATGGTCCGTTGCTACCAAAAAGTTAATTTTTTGTCAAATACCAAATCCTTATTTAAAAAAGTGTACTTTTACCGACTGATTAGTCGATCTAAAATTATGGACAAACAAAAAGAAATCCTTGCCACTGCTTTAAAACTATTCGTAGACTACGGTTTCCACGGAACAGCGACTAGTAAGATCGCCAAAGAAGCCGGTGTAGCCAACGGTACTTTATTCCATTATTACAAGACCAAAGAAGATTTGATCATTGCGCTTTATATCGATATCAAGTTACGGGTAGCCCAACATATTGAAAGTTACCGTGACGAGCAAACCGAATATAAAGAACACTTTAAAAAACAATTTATCGGCCTGATGTTATGGTCGTTGGAAAACGATTATGAGTTCCGCTTTATTCAGCAATTTTACTTTTCGCCTTATGCTTCGCTGATGGATTATGAAGAAATTCAGAAGTTATCCAAAAAAGGATGCGAAGAACTGGAGGAAGCCATGACTCAAAATCATATCAAAAAACAACCGATCGATTATCTGATTGCAATCGTTAACAATTATGTTTTCGGAATACAACAATATTTACGACAATCGAAACTGACTACAGATGAAAAAAAAGAAGTTATTTATAACTCCTACGAAACCCTTTGGATTATGATCAGCTAATCCTTTTTTTTAAACCCTATAGAGTGATTAGTCAATCTAAACCTTTTTAAAAACCAATGCTTTTACGAAAAATTATGATAACCCTTATTGTAGTACTCCTATCTCTTACCCTTGGCGTTTATTTATTTTTACAGCAACCTAAATTTGGAAAACTTCCATCGGGTGCGCGCCTGGAACGCATTAAAAAATCACCGAACTTCCGCGACGGTCAGTTTCAGAATAGTAGTGAAACACCCGATCTAACCGAAGGTGCCAGTTATTTTTCGGTTTTAAAGGAATTTATATTTAAAGAAAACACCCGGGTAAAACCAACCACCGAATTACCGGCTGTAAAAACCGACCTGCACAAAATCACTCCAAATGAAGACGTCTTTATCTGGTTTGGACACTCGTCCTATTTCCTACAAACCAACGGTATCAAATTTCTGATCGATCCGGTTTTTAGCGGTGCCGCTTCTCCTATCCGAATGACGACCAAAAGTTTTGGTGGTAGCGATCGTTATACTACGGCAGATATTCCGGAAATCGATTATTTGATCATCACACATGATCACTGGGATCACCTTGATTATGAAACGGTAAAAAATCTGAAAAGCAAGGTTAAAACCGTTATCTGTGGATTAGGCGTAGGCGAACACCTGGAATATTGGGGCTATGATAAATCCCGTATTATCGAAAAAGACTGGCACGAAACTATTGAGTTGATCAATAATACAAAATTACATACCACACCAGCGCGTCATTTTTCCGGCAGAGGATTGTCCAGAAACAAATCGTTATGGTTGTCGTTTGTATTGGAAACACCCGACAAAAGAATTTTTATCGGTGGCGATGGCGGTTATGATAATCATTTTAAAGCTATAGGACAAAAATTTGGTCCGTTTGATCTGGCGATAATCGAATGCGGACAGTATGATAAAAACTGGAAATACATTCATTTAATGCCCGAAGAAGTGTTACAAGTCGCAGAGGATTTGAATACCGAAAAACTTATTCCGGTTCACTGGAGTAAATTTTCGCTGGCCAATCACAATTGGGACGAACCGATTTCCCGTCTGGAAGCCTTAAACGACAATCCTACCTTACGTCTTTGTACGCCTATGATTGGAGAAAAGATGAATCTCGATGCCAATACAACCTTCACCCAATGGTGGAAAAATGTAAATTAATCCGATGCCAACCATGTTATATATCTTTAAAACCACCGTCAAAAAGAAAAAAGACGTCAAAGCCATAAGTCGTATTTTCGAAGCGAGCAACAACATTCTCCATTTTAATTTTGATCTGGAAGACTGCGATAAGATCCTTCGCGTAAAAAGTGAAAGCTTAAAAGCCACTGAAATTCTATCGCTTATTTCCCATTTGGGACATGATTGCGAAGAATTGGATCTGTAAATAAATTTTCTTTTTTTATTTCAAATTAATACTTCCATCTACCATCGATTGCGGTACATAATCGGACGTTATTTCCAGTTTCCAATCTTTGTCATAGGCCATAGCTGCTAAAGCGGTACAATCCCAGGATAAAAAACCGTCGTCCTCTCTGCATAGCGGTGTTCCGCCTCTGTTTAAGGCTTTTTTCTGACTCCATACTTCTTTGTGTGCCTGAAGTGCCAATGCAAAATTGGAATGAAATTCAGCTTCATTGTGTTCTGTCAAGCTTTTAAAAGCGTTTAAAAAGCGACTTATTCGGTACAATCCAAACTTTTGTTTTACATCCGGTCCAAGTTCCGATTTGTATTTTTCCAAATCAGCTTGTGCTTCGTCATACAAAGCGGTATTGAAATTTCCAGTGAGAAGGTATTCCTTTATTATTTTTAGAAAGCAGGTTATAAACGTATTCTTGCCCCAATCTTCTCCTCTGTATATCCAGTTTTTTATCGGACTATTGGCTATTATTTTTTGCTTTTCTGTATCACGGGCAATGACTGCCCAATACAATGCCGGCAGGGTACTAACGTATTCGCCGCTGGGTTCAACCAAAATTTCAAAAGCGCCGCTCTCCTCTATTGTTGCTTCTTTGGTTTCATCTTCAAAATGAATCAAACGAAAATATTCACTCATACTGTTTACTCCATAACGAAACCATTTTTGCTGTGTTTCCAATGCTGTTTTCTGCAAAACGGACATTTGTAGTAATTGCTTCGCATCCCGGAAAAGATAATAGAAGAAACGAAACTTGCTCTTCGATTTTTCAATTGAATAATCAAATTCTCCTTGTATCCACTGGAAATTACTTTCAATAATCTCCGGATGATCTACTTTGTGTAAGTAAATGTGTTTGTCATCTTTTACCTTTTTTACAGGAGTTTTGGGCTTTGCCGGTTTGTGTTTTTTATAAGCCGTCAGTGCGTTTTCAATGGATATTACATTGTTGCTATCCAACGGTTTTAGTGGTGGTATTTGTAGGAAATGAAAATTCTTTCTGTCGAAAAACAGCAGATTTCCATTGGTGGTATGACCGATCAATTGGAATGCAGCCAACGGTTTTGTAGTTCCTTCCAATATAATTTTATCCAAACAGCTACCATCGAATCCAAATATGTAAATGGTATTTTCTCCTTTAAAATAAAGGATCTGATCCTGATGATTTACCGCAAAATGAAATTCTTCCAATTTACCAAGCTTGAGATTTTTCGGCTCAAAGTCTTGCAATTGCCCGACCACAGTTCCATCGGTGTTTACCAACAAAAAACAAGCACTGGCACTCAAACGTCGGAATTTATCAAAAACGGGAACCAATAACAACGATTCCGTAAGCGGATAAATATTCCCGATCCACGGATCGAAAAATGGCATTTTAGTATTGATTTCGATCGCAGCAATTAAATTATCGTCAAAAGTATCATCGCGATAAATCGTTTTTCCGTTTTTCAATTCGATACCCGGGAAATCTGTTTTATAGTGTGCGCTAGGTCTTTGGTTTAATGCTACCAACAGTTTTAAACGAGGACGTTGTGTGGCATCGTCAAAAGGAGCCTCCGAAATCACGATAAAATCACCGCGTCTTTTCCCTTCGATAGATCCCCAACCCATTTCACTATCGACTAAAGCAATCAATTTATTCGATTGCGGTAATAAAGTTGCGTTACAATACAGATTTTTAGCCGCCGCTTCTTGTTTTTGAGGAAAAAGAGCATGCGCATCACTCTTTAAATTTACAACGGTTGTGGTGTACGAAGCCGGATCAATGTTTCCGTCTTCATCAATAATAAAACAACGATTGGCATCGCCGGAAATGATGATCTGCCCTGAAGCACTTTCGCTCAGCGCAAATTCTCTGGATTCGTTAAATTCTCTGAATCCGTTTAAAACAGCAGTTACCGGAATTTCCTTTTCAAAGACAAAATCTTTTGAATATTTAAACAGGTACAATTCGGAAAAATGAGACATTAATAACAGATGGCTCCCATCTCTACGCGCTAAAAAGGCAATACAATTTACTAGTGTAAGTGGTTTTCCTGCAAATTTTTCGTCAGTAAAAAAAGGCACTATTATTTTATGTTCCATTATTGTTCTATTTTAAAAATCTTTTAAATACGCTTTTAAACTCCATTCATCCGTTGGTTCTACATAGCGTTCCACTTTTATGAGTCTCCCCAAATTATTCAAACGCAAACTTTTATCTTCATCACCATCTACATGTCGCCATTGTTTCGCATCGGAACTAAGTATAAAATCAGAAACAATTTTTAATTCCCCATTGATTGAAGCGACTAAAAAACACTCTTTTATTTTTTTTATTTCGTCATCAGGATCTGAAAAAGAAACATAACAAGCCCAAACGGTACCATATTTTTCATTATCATATTCACTTATTTTAAATAAATAACGGGGAGCCGGGTAAGGACAATTTATGGACTCCTCATAAAAACAATCGGAAAGCGGACCAATCATTTTACCTATAATATTAAATTCCACTTTTCTTTTCAGATCAGTATCATACGGATCTTCGCAGTAAATATTCAATTCATTCACTACAAATTCGTTATATTTTTCAATATTATCTTTGTCCCTCTTTAAATCCTGTGCTATTTGTTCTTTTTCAAAAACAATGTCTAAAAATGTTTTTATTTTTTCCATTCGAGTGTTTTAGTTTTACTATTTTATTGGTTAATTTTTCTTATATTATATAAAGACTAATTCCTACCAATTGCTTTTACTGCTATTGCATAAAAAACGGCAAGCCTAAAACCTTGCCACTATAATACGTTAAATTTAGTATTACATCTTATTGGTTACTTCTTGATACCAATTTTCAAGTGCACTTACATTTGACCAATCCGGATCGTTTCCATAATTTTCATAAAGAACATCACAATCAAATCCGCCTGTCTTTGGAGAATAAACCATTTTAAGTAAGGTCGGTAGTTCTCTTCCATCATCGCTAAAAACATCGGAAAGGTCCATTAAAGCATGACCTCCAATACTTAATAAAGCATCAATCCTATCATCTGAATCATCTGCTTTTTGGTGTAGTACATTGTTCACGAGTTCTTTTTTAACTACAATATTGTTGATTTGGTAAAAGACATTATAGAAAAATATTTCATACTCCATCGAAGCATAAATATATACATGATCAACCTCTTCACTATTGCGACCAACATACTCAAAAGCAACTTCAACCATTTCAGTAGTTAGCCTTTGAAACTCTTTATCAAATTGTGTTTTTTCCATTTATTTATTTTTTTATTTCTTCTCCCTCGTTAACGGGCGAACATGAAATGTGGTTTACTATTATTAATACATTGGCTAATATACTTTAATTTTCTTATGCTTAATTCTTAAGAAATTTATTACACAAAAAAGATATTTATTTTGATTTTTTATTAGTGTACACTCTTTTAAAGTTTCAATTTTCCCGTTTGGGCGGCAAACTTAAAAATCGGTTAATGCATGGCGTTGTTATTTTCATTATGGATAAAGATTGTTTCAAAATGGTTTAATTTTAATTGCTACTTTATAAAAAATTTACCTTTAAATATCAATTTTTAACTATTTTTATCGCATCAATATCCCCTAATAATGAGCCACGATAAAATACGCGACCACATTGATTGTTTAAACTGTGGAAAAATTGTAACCGACAAATACTGTCCGAACTGCGGTCAGGATAACACCGAATCCCGAAAGTCATTTCACTATCTGTTCACACATTTTGTAGAAGATTTTACGCATTATGACAATGCTTTCTGGAAAACCATGAAATATTTGTTGTTCCGCCCTTCACGCCTTACCCGCGAATATTTGGCTGGAAAGCGTAAACACTATGTAGCTCCGGTTAAGCTGTATATTTTTATCAGTTTTATAACCTTTTTCCTTCCGGGGGTACTTCCGGAAATTGATCACGATAACGAAACGCAACGTGAGGTGCGTAAGGCGGAAGCTCATAAATATGATTACAACTACGAGGAGGCTGATTCGATTATGAAAGCAACCACAGGTAGAAAAATACCTACAATCGGAAATTATAGTTCGGTAAAAGAATACGATTCGATACAAAAGACACTTCCTCTGGCAAAAAAGGATTCCGGATTAATGGAAAAATTTCAAAGAAGGATGGCCGAGATAAACGAAAAATATACCACAAAAGAAGTCATTGGAAAATTCAAGGACTCTTTTATTCATAATCTTCCAAAAGTACTTTTCCTCTATCTGCCATTATTTGCTTTTTCGTTATGGCTTTTTCACGATAAAAAGAAATGGTACTATTTTGAACACGGTATTTTTACGCTCCATTACTTTTCGTTCCTGCTTCTCAACACCATGCTGATTCTAACACTGAGCTGGTTCCTGAAACTATTGGGCGATAATGGCTTTCTCACATTTTTAGAGTTTATACTAACCTGTATTTATCTGGGTTGGGGCTTTACCTACTTTTTTAAAGCACACCGGTTTTTTTACGGAGAAAAACGCTATATCTCTAATTTAAAGAGTTTGATACTGTTTTTTGTCAATTCTTTCCTAATCTCGGTTGTATTGGTATTGTTTATCATTTATACAATCGTATACCTCCATTAATTTGAATTTATTCTAAAAAGTACGACGTTTCATTTTAATGAAATAGTCGTACTTTTGTGTATCTAAATATTTTAAAATGCAACATATTATTGATCGTTTTATCAGTTATGTAACTGTTGACACCGAATCTGATCCGAATTCCGATACCACTCCAAGTACTGCCAAACAATGGGATTTGGCCAATCAATTAGTTGAAGAGTTAAAAGCCATTGGTATGGAAGAGGTAACCATTGACGCCAATGCGTATATCATGGCTACCCTTCCGAGTAATGTGGAACACGAAGTACCGACTATTGGTTTTATTTCGCATTTTGATACCACTCCCGATTTTACCGGAGCGAATATCAAACCACAGATCGTAGAAAACTACGACGGAAAAGACATCATCTTAAACAAAGAACAAAACATTGTATTATCGCCAGGTTATTTTAAAGATTTGTTGCAATACAAAGGACAAACGCTTATCACTACCGATGGTACAACGCTTTTAGGAGCTGACGATAAAGCCGGAATTACTGAGATTGTAACGGCTATGGAATACCTGATCAATAATCCGGAAATCAAACACGGAAAGATTCGTGTTGGTTTTACACCGGATGAAGAAATTGGTCGTGGCGCGCATAAATTTGACGTTGAAAAATTTGGTGCCGATTGGGCGTATACGATGGACGGAAGTCAGATTGGCGAACTGGAATATGAGAACTTTAATGCCGCCGGGGCCAAACTTACTTTTAGCGGAAAAAGCGTTCACCCGGGTTATGCCAAAGGGAAAATGATCAACTCTATGTTACTGGCTAACAAATTCATTTCCAAGTTACCAAAACACGAAACGCCACAAGAAACCAAAGGCTACGAAGGCTTCTTCCACGTAACCGGAATTAACGGTAGTATTGAAGAAACCAAAGTAGAATTAATTATCCGTGATCACGATCGTAAAAAATTCGAAAAACGCAAAAAGGCAGTCGAAAAAATAGCGGACAAGATCAATAAAAAATTCGCAAAACAATTCGGCGGACCGATTGTTAGCTGTGAAATTAAAGACAGTTACTACAACATGCGTGAAAAAGTGGAACCGGTAATCCACATTGTAGAAGTAGCTGAAAAAGCGATGAAAGAATTGGGTATCAAACCGATTATCAAACCGATTCGCGGTGGAACCGATGGTTGTCAGTTATCTTATATGGGACTACCGTGTCCGAATATCTTTGCCGGCGGTCATAATTTCCACGGAAAATACGAATATGTACCGGTAGAAAGTATGCAAAAAGCGGTAGACGTTATCGTAAAAATAGCCGAATTAACGGCCGAAAAAAAATAAATCCGAATGGATGAAAAACACAAATGGGACAAGGTAAACCAATGGGAAGAAGAACTGGATTATTTAAAAACAATCCTGCTTCAAACCGAGTTGGTTGAAACCACCAAATGGGGTGGCCCGACCTATACCTATAACGGCAAAAACGTATTGGGAATTGGCGGGTTTAAATCCTATGTTGGCATTTGGTTTTTCAATGGAATCTTCCTAAAAGATCCGCATAAAGTTTTGGTTAACGCCCAGGAAGGCGTTACCAAGGCTTTACGCCAATGGCGCTTCCAATCGAAAGCCGATATGGACGAAAAACTGATTTTACAGTATGTTCTGGAAGCCATTGCGAATGAAAAAGCCGGTGTTCATTTTAAGCCGGAAAAAAGAGAAGCGTTACAATCGGAATACCTGCAACAACAATTAACACAGGATGCGAATCTACAAAATGCTTTTTCTCAATTTACCCCTTATAAACAAAAAGAATTTATCGAATATATAGCTACTGCCAAGCAGGAAAAAACCAAATTAAGTCGGTTTGAGAAGATTAAACCCCTAATCTTAGCTGGCATTGGTCTAAATGATAAATATCGTTAAGATTTCTTAAATTAACCTAAAACCTTTAAGATAAAGACAATATCCATTTTGTTTGTTTAACAAAATATCAAAATATTATTAATTTTATTGCAATAATACAATTGTCTTACAAAAACACGTAATTTTACCTAATATCGATCCTGTGCGTTTGCCTAGTTTTGTATAAACTTAACCACAAAATTTATATTTATGGAACAAATTATTGGACAAATCCAGGCTTTCGGATTTGGTTTTGCACCTGCACAGTGGGCATTTTGCGACGGACAAATCATGTCAATTGCACAAAACACAGCTCTATTTTCATTACTTGGAACAACTTTTGGAGGAAACGGACAAACTACATTTGCCTTACCAGACTTAAGAGGACGTTCTATCGTTCACCCAGGATCAGGACCTGGATTAACACCAGTTCAGTGGGGAGAATCAGGAGGAGCACAAAACATTACCTTGTCACTTTCTAACATTCCGGCACACGTTCACCCGATTGTTCCAGGAACTGGGGCAGGACAAGTAAACATTGCAACCGTTATCCATACAAACACGGGTAATCCAACCAACGAATCAGACAACGGAAACAACAGTTTCGGTACAGGAGGAGCTGCTGCAAACGCTTATAGTGAGCCACCATTTGCAGGTGCAGACAAAGTAGGAAACATCACTACTTCTATTAGCGGAACTACAGGTATTGCAGGAAGCAACTTACCATTTTCGATCCGTAACCCTTATTTAGGAATTTACACAAGTATCGCATTATACGGTATCTTCCCTTCTCGTAATTAACGAAAGTAAATAGTTAATCGTAAAGGAGAGGAAGAATCTATTTTCGTCCTCTCCTATTATTTTTTTAAATGAGTACAGTAACTAAAATAGGAATCCTAATCCCGCAATCCAAACAGTATAAAACGTTGGATCGGGATTTTATTCGTGGTATCAAACTGAACAATCTAAACGCTCAATACTATGTAGAGAGCATTGGAATTGGTGCCAATGAACAATTGATCATTGATAAAATACAAAAGCTTTATTTTCAGGAAGGAATCAATATTATGATTGGTTTTTTCGGACATCATAACATGAGTCGCGTCTATGAATATGCTTCGGATAACGACATATTATTAATCGCTTCCGACATTGGTGCTACCGTACCTTACGGGATAAAAAAACAAAAAGGTATTTATATCAATTCCTACGGGCTAACCGAATCGTGTTTTTTATTAGGAAATCATTTTTCAGAAAAGAATTATGATAAAATTGCGACAGCAACCTCCTATTACGATTCCGGCTACGGAATGTTATCGGCAATCGAAACATCCCTCAACAAAAATAATATGATGTTCTCCGGACATTATATTACCCCTTTTTATCCTCGGGAAAACGAAGCCGAATGCATGCAATTAACTCTAGACCACTACAAGCCTGAAGTGGTATTTGCGTTTTACAGCGGTTTGTATGCCGAAGAAAACGCCTCTTTTATTCGCACCAACAAAGTAACCCAACACTATACCTTTTACACCACGCCTTTTGCTATTAACGAAAGTATTATCAGCGAATACCAAGCTCAGGCCTTTCCACTATATGTGGTGGCTTCCTGGTTTGAAAATTTTGCCCATACTTCTGATTGTTCTTTTAACATGCAATTCAAAGAACAATATGAGGATGCAGCTACTGTATTTGCGCTATTAGGTTATGAAAACGGCGCTTTGTTAGCAAGTTTATTAGAAACGGCAGAGAGTACTGACACCCGCACGTTGTTGCGTCATATCAGTACTATAAAAATCGAAGGACCACGAGGATCGATACAATTTGATCCCGAAACCAACCGTACAAAATTTGATCATCACATTTATAAACTGGAACGCAATTCAGATGATCAAGTGGCATTTGAACGAGTGAACACACTTGTAAACGAAGGACACTTTATTACTGAAGTAACGGAACAGGATATGCCCCCTAAAATCGGTGGATGGCAAAATGCCTATTTATGTCATTAAAAATTTAACCTCAATTATTATTCACATGAAGCAGAGATTACTCGCAACCCTCGTATTCCTCTGTACATTCTTTGTACAGCAGAGTACCAAAGCGCAAACCCTCGGTCCGGGAGACATCGCCTTTATCGGCTATGATTTCGGAACCGTCGATGGGTTTTCATTTATCGCCCTCAAACCCCTTCCGGCCGGTGAAACCATTTACTTTTCGGAACAGGGATGGACAGCAGCAGGCTGGGCCGTCAACACGGAAACCCACTTACGATGGGTTATCCCTAGTACGGTACCCTGTGGAACGATTATTTCTATAATCGAAACTTCTGCTGATACTTTTACCGTAACCGGTACATCAGGAGTTACTATTGCTTTAAGTTCTAACTTTAACCTATCGGGAGGTGACCAGATTCTGGCTTACCAAAGTACCAGTGGTGTAGCACCAGCGAACCCTATCTTTATTGCAGGTGTTCATGGTGATTACAACAATACCAACTATGATCCGGTTACAACCTGGAATGCTACTGCCGATGCCGGTACAGCTGAAAGTATTGTTCCTACAGGACTTACAAACGGTGTAAACTGTATTTCGCTTTTCCCGGCACCGGGACCTGAAAGTGCCAATAGCAAATATACAGGAACCTTAACCGGAACAGCAGCAGCATTACGAGCTGCCATTAACAACCCGGCTAACTGGGGACACAACGGTACTGCCTCACTTGGTATTACACCAGCGGGCTATCCGGCACCAAACGTAAACTGTACCGTTGTTGTAAACGCAACAGTAACCACAACTGCAGCAACCAATGTAGGTGCAGTACGAGCTACTTTAGGAGGTAACGTAACTGCCGATGGTGGTGCAACAGTTACTGAAAGAGGAATTGTATGGGCTTTAGCAGCCAATCCAACCACTTCAGACAACAAAACCATTATTGGAAGTGGAACCGGAACCTTTAGTTCGGTTATTTCGTCGTTACCAGCTGCGACGACTATCCATTTTAGAGCATATGCTATTAACTCGTCTGGAACGGCTTATGGAAGTGACTTAACGTTCACAACCAATGCAGCTTTATCCGCTACTATTTCCTCTACAAATGTTTCTTGTAACGGAGGTTCAAACGGTAGTGCTACTGTAGTTGCTTCTGGAGGTGTTACGCCTTATACCTATTCATGGTCGCCGGCTGGAGGAACTGCAGCATCAGCTACAGGTTTAACAGCACTTCCTTATACTTGTACCATTACGGATAACGAAGGTACTTCGATTACCAGAAATGTAACGGTTACCCAACCAACTACTTTTACAGCAACTTCATCTAAAACGAACGTAAGCTGTAATGGTGGTTCAAATGGTGTAGCAACAGTAGTACCAACAGGAGGTACAGCGCCTTATACGTATTCATGGGCTCCATCTGGAGGTACAGCAGCTACCGCTTCTGGTTTAGCTGTAGGAAATTATACGTGTACAATTACCGACAATAACGGATGTACAATCTCAAGAGGATTTACAATTACACAACCAACTGCAATGTCGGTTACTACTTCCAGAACCGATTTATCGTGTAACGGAGGATCAAACGGTATTGCAACTGTTAACGTTACCGGAGGAGTACCTCCATACACGTATTCATGGGCTCCATCAGGAGGAACTGCAGCAACCGCTTCTGGTTTAGCAGCAGGTACCTATACCTGTACTATTACCGATTCAAACAGTTGTACAGCTACGCGAACTTTTACAGTTTCACAGCCAACAGCTATCACAATTACACCATCACAAACTAATGTTGCTTGTAATGGAGGTGCTAATGGTACTGCTACAGCAACTGTAACCGGTGGTGTTCCGGGATATACATATTCATGGGCTCCATCTGGAGGTACAGCTGCAACAGCTACTGGTTTAACAGCTGGTACCTATACTGTAACTATTACCGATGCTAATGCGTGTACCAAAACACAATCTTATACCATTACAGAACCGGCTACTTTCACAGCTACCACTTCTTTTACTACTGTTTCTTGTAACGGTGGTTCAAACGGAACAGCGAGTGTTACCGCTTCTGGAGGTACAGGACCTTATACATATTCATGGGCTCCATTTGGTGGTACAGCAGCTACAGCTACTGGCTTACCTGTAGGTGTTTATACTGTTACCATTACGGATTCTAATGCATGTAGTATTACAAGATCGGTTACGATTACACAACCGTCTGCATTAACTTCTACTGCATCGATGACTACTGTTGCTTGTAACGGTGGATCAAATGGTGTAGCTTCAATTAACGTTTCAGGGGGTACTGCTCCTTATACGTATTCATGGGCTCCATCTGGAGGTACAGCGGCAACCGCTTCTGGTTTAGCTGTAGGGGTTTATACGGTAACGGTTACCGATGCAAATGCTTGTACATTAACAAGATCATTTACAATCACACAACCAACGGCTATGACAGCTACTACTTCGTTTACTACTGTTGCTTGTAACGGTGGTTCAAACGGATCAGCGAGTGTTAACGTTACTGGTGGTACACCAGGATATACCTATTCATGGGCTCCATCAGGAGGTACAGCTGCAACAGCTACCGGTTTAGTAGCAGGTACTTATACGGTTACTGTTACCGATGCTAATGCATGTACTTTAACAAGAACATTTACCATTACGCAACCGTCTGCTTTAACGGCTACCACTTCTTTTACTACCGTTTCTTGTAACGGAGGTTCAAACGGTACTGCTAGTGTTACAGCTTCTGGAGGTACAGGACCTTACACGTATTCATGGGCTCCATCTGGAGGTACAGCAGCTACTGCTACTGGTTTAGCTGTAGGTGTTTATACTTGTACCATTACGGATGCCAATGCATGTAGTATTACAAGATCGGTTACGATTACACAACCGTCTGCATTAACTTCTACTGCATCGATGACTACTGTTTCTTGTAACGGTGGATCAAATGGTATAGCTACAGTTAACGTTTCTGGTGGTACAGCTCCATATACATACTCATGGGCTCCATCTGGAGGTACAGCGGCAACCGCTTCTGGTTTAGCTGTAGGTGTTTATACGGTTACGGTTACCGATGCTAATGCTTGTACTTTAACAAGATCATTTACAATTACACAACCGTCTGCTATGACAGCTGCTACTTCGTTTACAACTGTTACCTGTAACGGTGGTACAAACGGTACAGCTACAGTTAACGTTTCCGGTGGTACACCAGGATATACGTATTCTTGGGCTCCGTCAGGAGGTACAGCTGCAACTGCTACTGGTTTAGCGGCAGGTACTTATACTTGTACGATTACCGATGCTAATGCATGTACTTTAACAAGAACATTTACGATTACACAACCGGCTGCTTTAACAGCTACAACTTCATCTACAAATGTTTCTTGTAACGGTGGTACTAATGGTACAGCAACTGTAACACCTTCTGGTGGTACAGGACCTTATACCTATTCATGGGCTCCAACAGGTGGTACAGCAGCTACAGCTACTGGTTTAGCAGTAGGTGTTTATACGGTTACCATTACGGATGCCAATACTTGTCAGATCACAAGATCAGTTACTATTACACAGCCAACTGCTTTAACTTCTACTGCATCGATGACTACTGTTTCTTGTAACGGTGGATCAAATGGTGTAGCTACGGTTAACGTTTCTGGTGGTACAGCTCCATATACGTACTCATGGGCTCCTTCAGGAGGTACAGCAGCAACCGCTTCTGGTTTAGCAGTAGGCACTTATACGGTTACTGTTACCGATGCTAATGCGTGTACTTTAACAAGATCATTTACCATTACACAACCGACAGCTTTAACTTCTACTGCATCGATGACTACTGTTTCTTGTAACGGTGGATCAAATGGTGTAGCTTCAGTTAATGTTTCTGGTGGTACAGCTCCATATACCTATTCATGGGCTCCATCTGGTGGTACAGCTGCAACCGCTTCTGGTTTAGTGGCAGGTACTTATACAGTTACTGTTACTGATGCGAATGCGTGTACTTTAACAAGATCATTTACAATCACACAGCCAACGGCTATGACAGCTACTTCATCGTTTACTACTGTTTCTTGTAATGGTGGATCAAACGGTACAGCTACAGTTAACGTTACCGGTGGTACTCCAGGATATACCTATTCATGGGCTCCATCTGGAGGTACAGCTGCAACAGCTACTGGTTTAGCGGCAGGTACTTATACTTGTACAATTACCGATGCTAATGCATGTACTTTAACAAGAACATTTACGATTACACAACCAGCTCCATTTACAGCTACAACTTCATCTACAAATGTTTCTTGTAATGGAGGTACTAATGGTACAGCAACTGTAACGCCTTCTGGTGGTACAGGACCTTACACGTATTCATGGGCTCCTTCTGGTGGTACAGCAGCAACCGCTACTGGTTTAGCAGTAGGTGTTTATACTGTTACCATTACGGATGCTAACGCATGTAGTATTACAAGATCGGTTACTATTACACAGCCGACAGCTTTAACTTCAACTGCATCGATGACTACTGTTTCTTGTAACGGTGGATCAAATGGTGTTGCTACGGTTAACGTTTCGGGTGGTACAGCTCCTTATACCTATTCATGGGCTCCATCTGGAGGTACAGCGGCTACCGCTTCTGGTTTAGCTGTAGGTACTTATACGGTTACTGTTACCGATGCTAATGCGTGTACTTTAACAAGATCATTTACAATCACACAGCCAACAGCTATGACAGCTACTTCATCGTTTACTACTGTTTCTTGTAATGGTGGTACTAACGGTACGGCTACTGTTAACGTTACAGGTGGTACTCCAGGATATACGTATTCATGGGCTCCGTCTGGAGGTACAGCAGCTACAGCTACTGGTTTAGCAGCAGGTACTTATACGGTAACTGTTACAGATGCTAATGCATGTACAATAACAAGATCATTTACAATCACACAACCGTCTGCTTTAACAGCTACAACTTCATCTACAAATGTTGCTTGTAACAGTGGATCAAACGGTACGGCTTCAGTGACTGCTTCAGGAGGAACAGGACCTTACACTTACTCATGGGCTCCTTCAGGAGGTACAGCTGCAACAGCTACAGGTTTAGCAGCAGGTACTTATACGGTTACTATTACTGATGCTAATACTTGTCAGATTACAAGATCAGTTACCATTACACAACCAACTGCTTTAGTGGCTACAGCTTCGGCTCAAACTAACGTTGCTTGTAATGGTGGTGCTAACGGTTCGGCAACTGTTGCCGTAACTGGTGGAACAGGTGCCTACACTTATGTTTGGGCTCCAACTGGTGGAACAGCTGCTACTGCTACAGGATTAACAGCAGGAACTTATACAGTTACTGTTACCGATGCAAATGCATGTTCAGCTACACAGTCGTTTACAATTACACAACCAACTGCTCTTGTAGCTACAGCCTCGGCTCAAACTAACATTACTTGTAATGGTGGTGCTAACGGTTCGGCTACTGTAGCTGTAACTGGTGGAACTGGTGCTTATACTTACGTTTGGGCTCCAACAGGTGGTACTGCTGCAACGGCTACAGGATTAACAGCAGGAACTTACACAGTTACTGTTACTGATGCGAATTCATGTACAACTACACAGTCATTCACTATTACACAGCCAACTGCTTTAGTGGCTACCGCTTCGGCTCAAACTAACGTTTCTTGTAACGGTGGTACTAACGCTTCGGCTACTGTTGCCGTAACTGGTGGAACGGGTGCTTACACGTATTCATGGGCTCCAACTGGTGGTACAGCTGCAACGGCTACAGGATTAACTGCAGGAACTTACACGGTTACTGTTACCGATGCTAATGCATGTACTACAACACAGTCATTCACTATTACACAGCCAGCTGCTTTAGTGGCTACTGCTTCAGCTCAAACTAACGTTTCTTGTAACGGTGGTACTAACGCTTCGGCTACTGTTGCCGTAACTGGTGGAACGGGTGCTTATACGTATTCATGGGCTCCAACAGGTGGAACTGCTGCAACTGCAACAGGATTAGCAGCAGGAACTTACACAGTTACTGTTACCGATGCAAATGCGTGTTCAACTACACAGTCATTTACAATTACACAACCAGTTGCTTTAGTGGCTACATCTGCGTCGCATACAAACGTTACTTGTAACGGTGGTAATGACGGTTCGGCTTCAGTTGGTGTAACAGGTGGTACAGGTGCTTATACTTATTCATGGGCTCCTTCAGGAGGTACTGCTGCAACGGCTACAGGTCTAGCTGCAGGTACTTATACTGTTACGGTTACCGATGCTAACGGATGTACAGCAACTCAGTCATTTACAATCAACCAACCAGCTGCTACTACTATAACAGCACCTGGCAACAGTACAATTACTGCTGGAGGAACAGCTACGTTTACAGTAACTGCTACAAATGCAGCTTCTATCCAGTGGCAAATGAGTACTAATGGTACAACTTGGAATAACATCAATAATGGTGGTACTAACCCAGTAGTTTCTGGTGCAACTACCAATACATTGACATTAACAAACGTTCCGGCATCTTACAATGGACACCAGTTCCGAGCAGTTGCTGCTAGTGGTACTTGTGCCCCTGTAAATTCTAACGCAGGAACATTAACAGTAAACAACCTGGTTATCCTTGCTGTTAATGATGACTTCTCTGCTACTCCAGTAGTAAATGCTACAGGTGGTGTTGCCGGAGATGTTACCGCGAATGACCTTTTAGGTGGTGTACCGGTTAACGACAATGACATTACGATTACTTTAGTTAACAACGGTGGTTTAACCGGAGTGACTATCGGTGCTAACGGAAATGTAAACGTACCGGCGCTTTCTGCTCAGGGAACATATACATTAACGTATTCAATCTGTGAGGTTGCCAACAGCACAAACTGTAGTACAGCTACTGCAATTGTAGTCGTTGCTCCTCCAATGGGTATCGCTGATTTCAACTCGGCTTCTGTGAGTATCTTCCCTAACCCGGCAGTTACAACAGTAACCATTAAAATGATGAATAACTACTCTAATGCAAGTGTGACTGTGTTCGATATGAACGGACGCCAGGTGATTCGCCAAAACTTACATAATGAGGAAAGCAGCATCAATGTTGATCAACTTGAAGCAGGAGTTTATATCTTTAACATCGTAACCGATCAAGGTAAAACGACGAAGAGAGTAATCAAAACGAATAAATAATCCTGATTCGATTTTATAAAAGAACATCCGCCATTAGGCGGATGTTTTTGTTTTTGGAGGTTGTATGCGCTATTTATAAACGCAAATAAACTTGCTTCTCAAACCTGACAGGTTTCTATTCATAACGCTTATAAACCTGTCAGGTTTTGCTATAAATAAAAATCTTTCCTCATATAACAAACCTTATAAAATGATCACTCAAATCTGATAAGGTTCCATTCGCAACACGAATAAAACTACTTCCTCAAACCTCACAGGTTTCTATTCATAACGCTTATAAACCTGTCAGGTTTTGCTATAAATAAAAATCTATCTCATATTGCAAACCTTATAAAATGATCTCTCAAATCTGATAAGGTTCCATTCTCAACACGAATAAAACTGATTCCCCAAACCTGACAGGTTTCTATTCATAACACTTATAAACCTGTCAGGTTTTGCTATAAATAAAAATCTTTCCTCATATAACAAACCTTATAAAATGATCACTCAAATCTGATAAGGTTCCATTCGCAACACAAATAAAACCTACTCCTCAAACCTGACAGGTTTCTATTCATAACGCTTATAAACCTGTCAGGTTTTGCTATAAATAAAAATCTATCTTATATTACAAACCTTATAAAATGATCACTAAAACCTGATAAGCTTCCATTCGCAACACAAATAAAACCTGCTCCTCAAACCTATTCACAACGCTTATAAACCTGTCAGGTTTTACTAAATAAAAAAGGCAACTCGATGAGTTGCCTTTTTGTTTTTTATTTTAAAAAGAATTATTTCGCAGCGTTTACTTTCTGACTTAATTCCATTGAAATAGCTGAACGCTCGTATTTGATTTTTCCAGCCATAGTTTCTACTACAATTGAATCATCATATAATTCAGCGATTTTTCCGTGCATACCCGATTTGGTAACGATCTTATCGCCTACTTTAATATTACCTTCAAATTCTTTCTCTTTTTTCTGACGGGTTTGTTGCGGGCGAATCATTAAAAAATACACCACAACAAACATTAATATAATGGGTAAAAAACTTCCGAATTGTCCTAATTGTTCCATATTATAAATTATTTTGCTTTTGGAGTTACATCAGCCTTAATGGTTACTACTTCACTACCTTTAGCTGTATTTGTAGTTAAGGTTACTGTTTTTTGTTGTTGTCCTGGTTTTCCGGATGAATCGAACGTTACTTTCATTGGAGCCGAAGTTCCCGGTTTGATCGGTTCTTTTGGCCAATCCGGTACCGTACAACCACAACTTCCTTGTGCGTTAACGATGATCAAATCAGCTTCTCCTTCATTACTAATTGTAAAAACGGTTTCTGCTTTATCCCCTTCATTAATAGTTCCGAAGTTGTGTTCTTCTTCGTTGAATTTAATTACCGGTAATTTTCCAGATGCTTCATTGTTTTTCGCAGCTGCGGCTACACTGGCATCATCAATTTTTTCGGATGCATTTTCTTTTTTACAAGAAGTTGTTAGCACTAAAGTTGCAATGGCTAACATTCCAAGAGTTTTGTTAATCATATTCGATTTTTTTACAATTTTACATTAAACCTCTTCCGGTTTTTATCAGTCTGTTGTCTTTTTGATAATCCTTTACCAGATTATCTAAAATTCCGTTGATAAAAATACTACTTTTTGGAGTAGAATACTCTTTTGCAATTTCTAAATATTCGTTAATTGTAACTTTTACCGGAATCGATGGGAACTTAAGAAACTCACAAATAGCCATTTTCAGGATAATCGCATCGATTTCCGCAATACGTTCCGCATCCCAGTTTGGCGTTTTATCGATAAATTCTTTTGTTAATTCCGGATTGTTCAGAACGGTTTTACGGAACAGGTTACGTACAAATTCCTTATCATCGGCATCTTTGTATAATTTTGAAACGTAAAATGAGTCCGGATCACTGCTGTTCTTAATTTGTTTCAACTGTTTTTGGATCGCTGTATTCACCAATGGAATATCGTCAATCCAGGTTAGTTTGTGATCTTCCAGATAATCGTATAACTTTTCATTTGGTGCGATAATCTCGGTAAAAATATCTACCACAAACTGCTGGTCTTCTTCAAACGTATTTACATTGTTGCGCATATACGTATCGTACAACTTACTCTTCTTGATCGCATCCAAAAGGATCAGAATATAGTCGTCGTTATTTTTCCAGTTATTGATCTTACGATCTTCCAATGCAATACTCAGGGAATTATTCTCCGAAAGAATATCCAGTACCGCATTATTGATAAATTTTTTATTCGGATTGCGTTCTTCTTGAGTCGCCAGGTGTTTTTTACTCGATTTATCAATAAAATCTTCTTCTGCTTTTTTGATTTCCACCAAAGAAGAGAGCATAATTAAATATAAATCCTGAATATTTTCGATACTATGAAATAGGAATTTCTCTTCCTTTTCAAGATTATCGGAACCGTTTTGATGCATTGCATAAATGGATTGCATCACCTTTACACGAATATGTCTTCTGTTTAACATCCTGCTGATAAGAACTTTTAAAAATTAAAGAAGCGAAAGAACAATCTTTCGCTTCGCAAAATTAAAAAATATATTGTTGGAAAACTACTACTTCGCGTTTTCTTTTTTACGGGCATCGATACGCTCCTGTGCCATTCGCATAGCAGCCTGATGTGTTGTAATGCTATTTTCTTTGGCGTAGTTAAAAATATCCAATGTTGTATTGAAGATATTTTCGGTTCTGCGCATTGCTTCTTCTTTACCGTATCCGGCAATTTCACCATATACATTGATGATTCCACCAGCGTTAATCAAGAAATCCGGAGCATATAAAATGCCTCTTTCCTGAAGTCTTGCACCGTGGATATTTTCAACTGCTAACTGGTTATTCGCTGCACCGGCAATAACTTTTGCTTTGATTTTTTCGATAGTGTCATCGTTAATCGTAGCTCCTAATGCACATGGTGCATAAATATCTACGTCTGCACTATATAAATCGCCACCGTTAAAAACCTGAGCACCGTATTTAGCACCTACTTCCTGTAGACGCGCTTCGTTGATATCTGTAATTTGTACTAAAGCACCTTCTTTGCTGATCAGTTCTACTAGCGTTTCTCCAACGTGACCGATACCTTGTACTAAAATTCTTTTTCCTTCCAGGTTATCCGTTCCAAACTGATATTTTGCAGCCGCTTTCATACCCATATAAACACCGTAAGCTGTTACTGGCGAAGGATTTCCGGAACCACCTCTTGATTCTGAAATTCCGGTTACATAAGGCGTCACGTCACGGATAAGATCCATATCAGCTGTTGTTGATCCTACATCTTCCGCAGTAATATATTTTCCGCTTAAGGAATTCACAAACTGACCGAATTTTGTGATCATTTCCGGAGTTTTATCCACTTTGGAATCTCCGATGATAACCGCTTTACCACCTCCAAGATTTAACCCGGAAATAGCTGATTTAAAAGTCATACCGCGGGAAAGACGTAAAACATCGTTTAAAGCTTCCCACTCATTTGTATATTTCCACATTCTGGTTCCTCCTAAAGCAGGTCCTAAAACTGTGTTATGAACACCAATTATTGCTTTTAAACCAGTATCTTTGTCGTGACAAAATACGATTTGCTCATGATTATCAAATGAAACCTGCCCAAAAACCGGGTCGATTTTATGAAGCTCATTAGCACTTGTAACTTCTGTTATCATGTTTTTTTTATTTTGAGGTTGAAATTTATTCAAAAATAGACTGCTAAATTACACTTATATTCAGAATAATTCAACACAAATCGTTTTTTTTAATTATTCAATAATAATTATTTTCAAAAACAACTTTGTAAATCATTATCAAAAACAACTTCATTTTAACAGAATACAAAACAATAAAACAACCTACAGGATTAAAAAATGAAAGAACTTCAATATTTAAACAAATACTTCATCAAATATAAATACCGATTTTTAATCGGTGTTATTATCACAATCGTAGCGCAATTCTTCACCTTATACACGCCAAAACTGGTTGGAGATTCGATCAAGGCACTGGAAAACAGCAAACTCGATCCCAATGCGGTACGACAACTCTTAATGGAAAACATCATTCTCGTTATCGTTACCACATTAATCGCCGGTTTCCTTACTTTTTTGATGCGTCAAACCTTAATTGTAATGTCGCGTCATATCGAATTTGATCTTAAAAACGAAGTATTCCGACAATACGAAAATCTATCGCAGAATTTCTACAAAAAAAACAGAACCGGCGACCTGATGAACCGTATCAGCGAAGACGTTGGTAAAGTCCGCCAATATGTTGGGCCGGCCGTAATGTATTCCATCAATACCTTTATACGTTTTGCAGTAGTAACCGTACAGATGTATATTATTTCACCGGAGCTTACCCTCTATTCGCTGCTGCCTTTACCGTTTCTGGCGTATAGCATTTTTAAAATCAGCTCCGAAATCAACAAGCGAAGTACCACCTACCAACAAAACCTTTCCAAACTGTCTACATTTACACAGGAAATGTTTTCCGGTATCCGCGTGATAAAAGCCTATTCCATCGAAAACGAAAAACAGGACGACTTTACAGCCTTGTCACAAGAGAGTAAAGACAAAAACATGCGCCTGGCCAAAGCCAATGCCTTGTTTGGTCCGTTAATGATACTATTAATCGGAGCCAGTAACCTTGTTGTCGTATATGTTGGCGGAATGATGTATATTAACGGTAGTATTCCGGATATCGGTGTAATCGCACAATTTATCCTTTATATCAATATGCTAACATGGCCGGTAGCGTCATTGGGATGGGTGTCATCAATGGTTCAGGAAGCCGAAGCCTCACAAAAACGAATCAACGAATTCCTTAAGATCAAACCGGAAATCCAGAATACAGTACCGGAACACACTCCTGTTAATGGTGAAATCACTTTTGAAAATGTGACCTTCACCTACGAAGATACAACGATTACCGCTCTTAAGAATGTAAACCTTCAGATCAAAAAAGGTCAGACTTTAGCCATATTAGGAAAAACCGGTTCCGGAAAATCCACATTACTTTCCTTGATCAGTCGTTTATACGATGTCAATGAAGGTGCTGTAAAAATTGACGGTCACGATATTCGGGAGTTAAATCTGTTCGATGTGCGAAACCATATCGGTTTTGTTCCACAGGATGCTTTCCTGTTTTCGGATACGATAAAAAATAATATTAAATTTGGAAATGAAGCTGCAACCGATGAGGAAGTAATCGATGCGGCTAAAAAAGCAGTGGTTCATAAAAATATCATCAAATTTAAAAACCAATATGAAACGGTTTTAGGCGAAAGAGGGATCACTTTATCGGGTGGGCAAAAGCAACGGGTATCGATTGCGAGAGCCCTTATCAAAAACGCTCCTATCCTACTTTTGGACGATTGCTTGTCGGCAGTGGATACGGAGACGGAAGAGGCCATTTTAAGCAATTTAATGGTTTTTTGTAAAGATAAAACTACAATAATCGTTAGTCATCGGGTGTCTTCCGCTAAAAATGCCGACCAGATCATCATTCTGGACAACGGAAAAATAATTCAGCAAGGAACTCATAATCAATTGGTAAACCAGGACGGTTACTATAAAGATTTGTACTTTAAGCAACTTTCGGAAAAAGAATTACAATAAATGTTGGTTTTTTTGGTTTTTTTTTAGATTTTTGAGTTCTACTTAACACCATAAATTATTGACTGAAGGATTATGAGAGAAAATGAAATGTTAGAAAAAGAAGAAATTTTTTCTAAAGTTTTACGCGCAGGAAGAAGGACGTATTTCTTCGATGTGAGAGCGACAAAGGCTGATGATTATTACATTACGATTACCGAAAGTAAAAAATTCACCGAAGATGATGGCTCATTCCATTTCAAGAAACACAAAATTTATTTATACAAAGAGGATTTTGCCGCTTTTAAAGACATCTTAAACGAAATGACTTCGTATGTTTTAAATCATAAGGGAGAAGAAGTAATTTCAGAAAGACATCAGAAAGACTTTAAAAAAGAGTATTTTTCTGAAAAAACAGAAGATGTAACATCTTCCGGAAGTTTCACTGATATTGACTTTGACGACATTTAATATTGAATAAAACTGTACATTACCAAGCCTGAAAAAATACCATTTTCAGGCTTTTCTTTTTTTAACACCATCGTTTTCTATCGCTATAAAAGTTTACTTTTGCCATAGTCAACCAGTAAGTCCAGACGAATATGCCGAAAATTTTAATTGTTGAAGACGATACCCGGGTAGCCGAATTACTCAAAAGAGGATTGGATGAAGAAGGTTTTGATACCCAACTGGCCTACGATGGCGAGATGGGGAAAAAGCTCTCCCTGTACAATACCTACGATCTGGTAATTACCGATATTATTTTACCCAAAATAAGCGGAATCGATTTGTGTCTTTCGATACGCAAAAACAATCCCGGTCTTCCGATTATCATGCTTACGGCTTTGGGTACAACCGACGATAAAGTGGACGGATTTGATGCCGGTGCCGACGATTATCTGGTAAAACCGTTTGACTTCCGGGAATTACTCGTCCGTATCCGGGCGCTACTCAAACGAAGTAGTTCGGCGACCAATTATACCGATAAATTCACCTATCAGGATCTGGAACTCAATTACAACACCAAAACCATTCGCCGTGCCGGAAAAGAAATCAGTCTGACGCCAAAGGAATTCAAACTCCTGGAATACATGATGCAGAATGCCGAACGGGTGCTGAGTCGTACCGAAATCGCCGAAAAAGTATGGAACACCCATTTTGACACCGGGACGAACTTTATTGACGTATATATCAATTACCTTCGAAAAAAAATAGATAAGGATTTCGACAACAAACTAATCCATACCAAATCCGGAATGGGCTTTATTTTAAAACTGGAAAGCGATACGTAGATGACCATACAAAACCGACTAAGTTTATTGTTCACTTTTCTAACGGCATCCATATTGTTGGTTTTTGCAGTGATTATCTATGCCACCAGCGAAAAAAACAGGGAAAATACGTTTTACCGAACGCTTCATAAAGAAGCGCTCACCAAAGCCAATCTGTTTTTTAAAGCCAAAATCGATACCAAAACCCTACAGGCTATTTATACCAATAACCGTTCGATCATTAACGAAGTCGAAGTGGCTATCTATGATGATCATTATAATCTTTTATACCATGATGATGTAGACATCGACGTCGTAAAGGAGAACACCAAAATGCTGAATTCGGTTTTAAAGAAAAAAGAAATCCGTTTTTACCTCGACAAATGGCAGGCCGTTGGAATGCG
Organism: Flavobacterium sp. CAU 1735; assembly: GCF_039888695.1. Taxonomy (NCBI): domain Bacteria; kingdom Pseudomonadati; phylum Bacteroidota; class Flavobacteriia; order Flavobacteriales; family Flavobacteriaceae; genus Flavobacterium; species Flavobacterium sp. CAU 1735. The sequence continues at coordinate 90,827 of NZ_JBDQQQ010000004.1, forward strand.
GTACGAACATGAAGGGAAAAACTATATCATTATGGCTGCCGCCTACGATCAGAACGGGTATCATAAAACCTATATTGCCAAAAGGAACATCCTGATCGTATTTTTGTCGTCCATTATTTTTATTTATATCATGGGACGCATTTTTTCGCGTAAAGCCTTGTCGCCTATGACAAATATTGTTGCCAATGTAAAGGAAATATCGGCTACCAATCTCGATTTACGGGTACAACTTCCCAAAAACAAAGACGAAATTGCCGAACTGGCCACTACGTTTAACCAAATGCTCGACCGACTGGAAAAATCATTTGATGCTCAAAAAGATTTTGTTTCGAATATTTCCCACGAATTGCGAACGCCCTTAACGGCTATGCTAACCGAACTGCAATTATCGGCTGGAAACCTGCGTACCAACGAAGAATACCGGAAATCGATCGACAATGCGATTAACGACGCTCAAAAGCTAGTTCGTTTGTCTAATAGTTTACTGGATTTGGCCAAAGCCAATTACGATCAGACCGAAATTGTCCAGAAAGAAATCCGACTTGACGAAGTGTTATTGGATGCCCGAAACGATGTGCTGCATAACCAACCCGAATTTAAAGTCAACCTCATCTTTGAAAAGGAAATTGAAGACGATGATTTTATTTCGGTAAAAGGAAATGAATATTTATTAAAAGTAGCTTTTATGAACCTGATCGAAAACGGCTGTAAGTTTTCGGAAGCAAAAGAAAGTACGATAGCAATCACCTACTTTAAAGACAAAACGATTATTCGTTTTCAGGATAACGGAATCGGAATTGCCCCGAACGACCTGCCGAATATTTTCACTCCTTTTTTTAGAGGCGATAACAAAGGATTTGCCAACGGAAACGGAATTGGCCTGTCGCTCACTCAGAAGATCATAACGCTACATAACGGTACGATCTCGGTCGTCTCCGAACCCAACGAAGGAAGTACTTTTACAGTAGAATTACCGCATGTGTAAACATTTATTAGCAACACACATAATCCGGTACAACCATTCAAAATTTAAAATCTAACAT